>CALVWJ010000003.1 GCA_944366945.1 uncultured Clostridia bacterium | reverse complement strand
GCATCGCGCATGCCGCCTTCTGCTGCGCGCGCAATAGCCCGCATGCCCTCCGGCGCAATCGATGCGCCGGCGCTTGCAAGCACGCCCTCCATGCAGGAAACGATATCGTTTACGCGCAAGCGGTGAAAATCAAACCGCTGGCAGCGGGAGACGATGGTTGCAGGAATGCTTTGCGGCTCGGTGGTCGCAAGGATGAAAACCACATGTGCGGGCGGCTCTTCCAGCGTTTTAAGCAAGGCGTTGAAGGCGCTCTTGGAAAGCATATGCGCTTCATCGATAATATACACCTTCACCTTAAGATCAAGCGGCGCAAAGCGCGCCTTGTCGATGAGAGCGCGCATATCCTCCACGCCGGTGTTGGAAGCAGCGTCCAGCTCAATAATGTCCACGCCACCCGCTTCCGCAATGCGGCAGCTTGCGCATGTGCCGCAAGGTTCTCCGTTTTCCAAGTGTTCGCAGTTGAGCGCTTTGGCGAAAATCTTCGCCGTGCTGGTTTTGCCCGTGCCGCGCGTGCCTGTGAACAAGTAAGCGTGCGCCACGTGCCCTTCCACGAGCTGGTTTTTCAATATGGTTGTGATATGTTCCTGCCCGATTACGTCTTGAAAGCGTTTCGGGCGATATTTGCGGTATAACGCCTGGTATGCCATAGCTCTCCTCCGTTCTTTTTTATTGTATCATTTCATGCATTGCATTGCCATAGTTTTAAAAATGCAGTATAATGTCTCGGTATTAAGCGGATTGAAACGCAAGTTTTAAGGAGACCATCATCATGGAACAGCAACGCAAAAAGATCGTGTTAAGCGGCATTCAACCCTCAGGTTCCCCAACGCTTGGAAACTATGTGGGCGCTTTGCGCAATTGGGCGCTTTTGCAAACGGAAGACCATTTCTGCTACTATTGCGTGGCGAACCTTCATGCAGCAACCGTGAAACAGGATCCCGACGCATTGCGCAAGCGCGCATTTGACACGGTTGCGCTGCTGCTCGCCTGCGGCGTAGACCCAAAACGCTCCGTGGTATTCGTGCAATCCCATGTAAAAGAGCATGCGGAGCTTAATTGGGTACTCGCGTGCAGCACCTATATCGGCGAGCTGAACCGCATGACGCAATTCAAGGATAAAGCGCAGAAGCATGCGGATAACATCAATGCCGGGCTTTACACCTATCCCGTCTTGATGGCGGCGGATATTCTTCTCTATCAGAGTGACCTTGTGCCCGTGGGCGATGACCAAAAACAGCACATCGAAATCACGCGGGATATCGCCATCCGCTTCAATAAAGTGCACGGTGAAACCTTCCGCATCCCGGAAGGATATATCCCCAAGGTGGGAGCACGGCTGATGAGCCTGCAGGATCCCACCCAGAAGATGAGCAAATCCGACCCGAACCCCAACGGTTATATCGCAATTATGGATGATCCCGCTGTGATCCTCAAAAAGTTCAAGCGCGCGGTCACAGATAGCGATGGCATCATCAAGTTTGACCCTGCCAACAAGCCCGGCGTATCAAACCTGCTTGCGATCTATACCACTTTTACCGGAAAAACCATGCCAGAAGCCGAAGCGGAATTTGAGGGCAAAGGCTATGGCCACCTCAAGACTGCGGTAGCGGACGCTGTAATCGCAGAGCTTACGCCTGTGCAAAACGAGTTTAAGCGCCTTGCAGCAGATGAGGCCTTCATCCGCAAGGTCATGGAGGAAGGCGCGGAGCAGGCGCGCGCCGCAGCTTCTGTTACGCTTGCAAAGGCGTACCATGCGATGGGGTTTGACGCATAAGCATCCGCAATGCAAGGATGCGGTTGCAGTAACCCATCAAAGTTAGCAAATGCACATAGAAAGCCGATGCCCTTTGTGCCTAAATTGCGCTCATTGGCATCGGCTTTTTTATGGAAATGCAGTGGCTGAAAGATTCCACATTTCCGTTTTAAATCATTTTGCAGTTTGCATCTTGTTCTACCATGTGCATGGTAATTCGCTTTGAAGTGCAATGCCATATGTTGTAAATTTGCACAGCGTCTTCTGTTTCCTGTGTAATATTTATTTTATAAGCTGATCTGCACATGCGTTATCCTTTTCCTGTGCAAGCCCATGCACCGCAGGTTCGCTTAGGATTTCCCCATCTATGCCAAAACGCGAGCCGTGGCACGGGCATTCCCAGGTGCGATCATCCGGGTTCCATTCCAATCGGCAGCCCAGATGTGGGCAGCGGGATGGCAGCACATGCGTCTCTCCCGCCTCATCGCGGTAAACGGCATATTTTTCACCTGCATGTTCTACGATGGATCCTTCGCCGCGCGGCAGGGTAGTCAGCTTTTCCGCCGGGATAGAAAATGCAGCCTTTGCAAAACCCGCCAGCGCGTTGCCGGCATCCCCCGCAAGGTTCTTCATGCTTGGCAGCAATTTAAACCGCGCAGGGTTATAAATGCTTTCCTCTTCTTCAGCCGCTTCGCCCATGATGAGCGATGAAAGGCGCCCGGCTGCCACCATGGCATTGGTAATACCCCATTTATTAAAGCCGGTTGCAACGTACCAATTTGGCGTCTCTGCACTATAGCGGCCGATGTAAGGCACTTCATCTACGGTGCGGCAATCCTGCTCGGACCATTGCGCAACCAATTCACAATCCGGATATAGTTTGCGCGCTGCCGAAAGCAGCTCACGATATTTCCCACCAACTGTGTTTTTTCCGCTGCGCACGTCGTAAGCTGCAAGGATGAGCACATCCTCCTCTCCAAACCGCGCACTGCGAAAAGAAAGCCCGCCCTGCTGCTGGTCAATATAAACGCCGGAAAGCGATGGGACGCCGCGCAGAGCAACAGCAAAAGAACGCTGCTGGCTCATGCGCAGAAAATAATAGCCTGGGATATTTACGATGGGGTAATGGCATGCAAACACAATATGCTTGGCCTTTACCGTACCCTGCGCCGCAAAAATGCGCATATCCTCTAAACCTGTTACACGCGTTTTTTCAAATATCGTTGCGCCCATTCGTTCCGCGCACGCTGCAAGCGCCCGGGTAAAGGCCAGCGGGTCAAACCGCGCTTGTTCCGGGAAGCAGAGCGCTCCGTCTACCTGGAATGGCAGCTTTGTAACCTCAGCAAGCACAGCATCAATTCCAAGGCGTTTTGCAGCTTCCGCCTCTTCCCGCAATGCTGCCATCCCGTCTCGTGAATAGACGTACGCCGAACAACGCGCAAAATCACATGCAATCCCCTCTTTCTCGATTAAACGCGCATATGCCTCGACAGCCGCGCTATTCTGCCGAGCATATTCCCTCGCCTGCGCACGCCCAAAATCGTGAATCAGTTTTGCGTAGATCAATCCGTGTTGCGCTGTTATTTTTCCAGTGGAGCCCCCTGTTGTGCCGCTTCCAACCGCATCTGCTTCCAGGACGCATGTTTTGATTCCCTGCTCCTGTAGCCGATAAGCTGTTAAAATGCCTGTCAATCCGCCACCAATAACAGCCGCTTCTGTTTCAAATTCCCCTTGGAGTTGCGCGCGGGGCACTATCCCGACGTTTTTTTCGCGCCAAATCGAAGCCATGCTTTCCCTCCTAAATCCGTTTGGAACTTTGGTGTTTATCGTTTCCCGGACAGGTCGGCTTTATGATTTCCGCAAGTCCCCTTAAATCATTATAATTCGCGCTTTGTGTTGACAGCTTGCTATATTTATGCTATGCTTATTTTAATTGAATATGCCTTATCAAGAGTGGTTGAGGGACGGGCCCTGTGAAACCCGGCAACCTGCAGCGATGCAAGGTGCCAATTCCCGCGGCAATAGCCGAAAGATGAGCGAATCATACAATCGTCTCGTTTTTCGCGGGGCGTTTTTATTTTTCCCAGATGCGAAAACCCACACACCCAAAGGCAGAAAAAAGGAGTTTGATTATGGAAAAACGTCTTTTCACCTCCGAGTCCGTCACGGATGGGCATCCGGACAAAATCTGCGACCAGCTTTCCGATGCAGTGCTTGATGCCTGCCTTGCAGCAGACCCACAATCCCGCGTAGCATGCGAATGCTGCGTAACAACCGGCCTAGCGCTCATCATGGGCGAAGTGACCACAAATGCCGTGCTGGATATCCCCGCGCTCGTGCGCGGTGTCATCTGCGATATCGGATATGACGATGCGGCATATGGCTTTGACGGCAAAACCTGCTCCGTGCTCGTGGCGCTTGGCAAACAATCTTCAGACATCGCCATGGGCGTAGACCGTTCCCTGGAAGCAAAAGCCGGGGAAACCACGGATTTTGCTACCGGTGCCGGCGACCAGGGCATGATGTTCGGCTATGCTTGCAACGAAACGTCCGAATATATGCCCCTCCCGATTTATCTCGCCCATGGGCTTACGCGCAGGCTCAGCGCGGTGCGTAAAAGCGGCGAACTCACCTTCCTTAGGCCGGATGGTAAAGCGCAGGTGAGCGTTGAATACCAAGGCGATAAACCGGTGCGCGTGGATACCGTTGTCGTCAGCACGCAGCATGATCCCGATGTGACCCAGGAAGAGATCCGCGAAGCCATTATCGCGCATGTGATCCGCCCGGTAATCCCGGCGGCGCTGCTCGATGCGAATACGCGCATCCTCGTTAATCCCACAGGGCGCTTTGTGATCGGCGGGCCGCACGGCGATTCAGGCCTTACCGGGCGCAAGATCATCGTGGATACCTATGGCGGCTATGCGCGGCATGGCGGCGGGGCCTTCTCGGGCAAGGATCCCACCAAGGTGGACCGCAGCGCTGCCTATGCGGCGCGGCACATTGCAAAGAACATTGTAGCAGCCGGGCTTGCTGAACGCTGTGAAATCCAGCTCGCCTACGCAATCGGCGTAGCACAGCCCGTTTCCGTGATGGTAGACACGTTCGGCACAGGAAAGGTTTCCGACGGGAAACTCACCGAAGCCGTAAAAGCGACCTTCGACCTTAGGCCGGAAGCGATCATCGGCCGGCTTGACCTTCGCAAGCCTATCTACCGGCGCACGGCTACCTTTGGCCATTTCGGTGATCCCGCTATGCCCTGGGAAAAGCTCGACATGGTAGAGGCGATTCAAAACGCCTGCAAATAAAAGAAACGCAAAGCGGGCGCCATCTGCAAAAGATGGCGCCCGCTTTTAGCATCTGCTACTTCCTTTTTACAAGCCCTTATGCCCTTGAATCCGCAGGGGTAGGCGGCGTGCCCACTGGCACGAGCCCTTCCGGCACGGCTTCTCCTTCCTGTAGGGCGGGCCCTGTTCCAATTGAAATTTCCGCAGGGTTCCCCTTGTATTTGTCTGTATACAGTAGCTTGCTGTCTTCCAGCTCACCGTTTACATATTTGTCCAGATATGCTTCTGCGACATACCCTTCTCGCTGCACGATCGTCTCTTTTTGATACCCGGTTGGAATGCTTGCATCCTCGGTATAGATCGTTTCGCTTTCGCGCGAAGTAACCTCTTGAATCTCACTGCGTGATTTATAGGTGACGCCCTCTGGGAGCGGCTCACCATATACGTAAATGGTGATCTGATAACGGCTGCTGCGCCCTTCCACGTTTTTGACTTCCGCAAAGATGAACAGCGGGTATTCGGTGTTGTTTCTGAATACGAAATCAATACCGCGTGTATCCACCGTTGCATCCAGCCCAACATCCACATAATCGGATGGAATCGTATGCGCCCGGCGGTCTACAATTTCAATCGGTGCGCCTTCATCAAAGCAGGCGCCTGCGCACAGAAGCGCGTTGAACAGAGTGGTGCTCGGCTGGCAGATTCCACCGCCCGCCTGCACGGTATATTCCTTGCCGCCGCTGATTCCATTTGCGCCCTTCCAGCCCAATTCATACGTGCGTGGACCTACAACCGTGTTAAAACTCCAGTCCGCGCCAGGCTCAATGCGGTTCCCGTTGATGATGTCCGCAGCCTTTCTAATGTTATAAAGGCGATTTTGTTTCACTTCATCATCCCGCGCGGCAGAGAAAGTGGTGGTGTATTCTGCAACATACTGCGTGTGCGCCCTTATGTCATCAATTGTCATCGTCGGCAGCACCGCATTCACAACCGGTTCAATCGTAGTCTCAAATGTGCCGGTGCGCAGCGCATATTCAATTTGATCCGCAGTGGCCTCCTCATTGAGCGTACGGCCTTCCTCGCCTGCGATATAGTTGAAGCGTTCTTCGCTTTCCCAGTCGGTAATGGGTTCAGCATAGGGCTGCGTTGCTTCCGTGTTTATGGAAGGAGCAAGCTGGGCAAGCGCACGCAGAATCGCATCCCTGTCCCAGGTGTATTTCGCATCAAATTCCCCAGCGCCCGCAGCAAGGACATCCTGCACCTCTTCCTCATCGCTACGGCCATAGGCAAGGCCTTCAGCAAACATTTCGGTGAGGTCATAGCTCATGCCAAGATCATCCGCACCAAAAACCCAGCTTCCATCCGCGAGCGTTACCGTAATGGCAACCGTTTCGAGCTTTTTCTCCGCCGCATAGGCAACAAGCCCGGTTGCTTCCTCGGGCGTCATGCCGCTCACGTCTACACCAATGAGCTTCACGCCATCGCGGAAGGTCTGCTTGGTGTTCATGATCCCTTCAATATCCGTTGGAATATTATCCGCATCCGCGCGGGTTGCAAACCAGATTACGCCAATTAGGCAAGCGAGCCCCGCTGCCGTGCCTATAAGCATATGCAGCGCTCGTTTGCGTTTTTTTTGCGTTTCCTTCTGCCGGTTGTGCTTGGCCGCCGTGCTGTTGTTCCGCTTTGCTGTTGCTGCGCTGTTCCCAGCTCGCGCCACGCTGCCTGCGCTGCGTTTATTTGGCTGCGCCTTGGAAGATGCCGCACGGTTGCTGCCAGCTTCCTTCCTGGCAGTGGGCTTTTTGCTGCGCGTTGCGCTTGCCGAAGGTTTTGTACGTGTAGCCTTACCTTGGGCGGTGCGCACAGGCGTTTTTTCGCGCACCACGCGCGCAGAAGCATTGGCTTCCGCCCTTTTTTTCATATAGTTTGGGAGCTGCGGTCCCGGATCGTATGTATAATTCGCCATTCTATCCCCTGCAACGCCTTTGCGGCGCATGGTATTTCGTGTATCGAGCAAAGTCCCAATGATTGCTATCAATGGGACTTTGCGCAATACTTCAATTTATTTTACTACGAAATGGCAGAAAAGCGCAAGCTCTGTCGAAAACGTTGGGCAAGAATTGCGTTTTGCCATGCCAAACGGGATAATTGGCATGGCAAAAGGTTTATTTCGATGGCGTACCTGTCCTGTCCTTCAGCAGCACATCGTGTGCGCCGCCTTCTACGATGCTCACCGAGGACACGAGCGTAAGCCGCGCTTTCTCGCGCAATTCCGTGATGGAAAGCACGCCGCAATTGCACATCGTAGAACGCACCTTGGAAAGCGTGAGGGATACGTTATCCCGGAGGCTTCCAGCATATGGAACATAGGAATCCACGCCTTCTTCAAACGAAAGCTTTGCCGCGCCACCCATATCATAACGCTGCCAGTTGCGCGCGCGCGCAGAGCCCTCACCCCAGTATTCTTTCATGTAATTGCCGTTGATCAGCACACGGCTCGTGGGGCTTTCATCAAAGCGGGCGAAATACCTGCCAAGCATGCAGAAATCCGCGCCCATTGCAAGGGCAAGCGTAATATGGTAGTCCTGCACGATGCCGCCATCCGAACAGATCGGCACATAAATGCCCGTTTCTTCAAAATAGGCATCCCGCGCTTTGGCCACCTCGATCACCGCGGTGGCTTGCCCGCGGCCAATGCCCTTGGTTTCGCGTGTGATGCAAATGGAACCGCCGCCGATGCCAACCTTCACAAAATCTGCACCTGCCTCGGCAAGGAAGCGGAAACCGTCGCCGTCTACGACGTTTCCGGCACCGATCTTCACTGAATCCCCATAGCGTTCGCGCACCCAGGAAAGCGTGCGCTTCTGCCATTCGGAAAATCCTTCGGAAGAATCAATACAGAGCACATCCACGCCCGCTTCCACAAGCGCTGGGATGCGGGTTTCATAATCGCGGGTGTTTACGCCAGCACCCACTACATAGCGTTTCTGCGCATCGAGCAGTTCATCCGGATTGCCCTTGTGGATGTCGTAATCCTTGCGGAATACAAATGCGACCAGGTGACCTTTTTGATCCAGAATCGGGAGCGCGTTGAGTTTATGATCCCAAATGATATCATTTGCTTCCTTAAGGCTAGTCCCCTCCGGGGCAAAAATGGTCTTTTCTACGGGTGTCATGAATTCCGCAACGCGGGTTGCCTTATCCATGCGGCTTACGCGGTAATCCCGGCTTGTAACGATGCCAAGGAATTTCCCCGTTCCCGTGCCATCATCCGTAACGGCCATGGTGGAGTGACCCAGGCGTTCCTTGAGTTCGAGCACATCTGCAAGGGTCTGATCGGGCCGAATGTTGGAATCGCTCACAACAAAGCCCGCTTTGTAGTTTTTCGCACGCCGTACCATCTCCGCCTGCCGTTCCACGGTCTGCGAGCCATAGATGAACGCGATGCCGCCTTCTTTTGCAAGCGCAATGGCCATCTTATCATCCGATACAGCCTGCATCACAGCAGAAACCAGCGGGATATTCATCGTAACCGCGCTTTTTTCCCCTTTCTTAAACCGCACGACCGGCGTTTTGAGCGTTACATTCGAAGGAATGCACTCCGCCGAGGAATAGCCGGGGATCAGAAGGTATTCGCTAAACGTATGGGAAGGTTCTTCGTAAAAATAAGCCATGGGTTTTCTTTTCCTCCTGTTATGGGTTTTGCTGCGCCGCAGCGCGCACGGTGTTCTTCATCAGCATGGCGATGGTCATCAAGCCCACGCCGCCTGGAACGGGCGTGATCATGGAAGCCTTCTTTTCCACGGCTTCAAAATCAACATCCCCGATTACCTTCCTGTCTGCGCCGCGGTTTACGCCGACATCGATCACCACTGCGCCTTCCTTAACCATATCCGCCGTGATAAAATGCGGTTTCCCCACCGCAGCAACAAGGATGTCTGCCTGCCGGGTAATGTTTGCCAAATCGCGCGTTTTTGAATGGCAGATCGTGACCGTGCCATCCGCCTGCAGGAGCAGCGCCGCCATGGGTTTGCCCACGATGTTGCTGCGGCCTACGACGACACAGTGCTTTCCGGCGATGGAAACATTCGCATAGGCTAACATCTCCATAACGCCTGCCGGCGTGCAGGGCATAAGATCCCGCCGCGCATCCGCTGAAATGCGGCAGGTAAAGCCATCCACATCCTTTTTTGGCGCGACTGCGCGCACGATGGTCTGTTCGTCAAGGTGCTTGGGAAGCGGCAGCTGGCAGAGGATCCCATGCACGCTTTCATCCGCGTTGAGTTTTGCAATGAGCGCAAGCAGCTCTTCCTCCTGGGTTTCTGCCGGTAACGTAAATTCCAGCGAACGCATGCCAAGTTCCGCGCATTTCTCTTTTTTCTTGCCAACATAAATGCGCGAAGCGGGATCATCCCCCACCAGGATCACCGCAAGGCACGGCGTAACGCCGCGCGCAAGGAGCGCCGCCACATCCGCCTTTACCTGCGAAAGTACCTGCTCGGCCACCTCTTTTCCTCTGATGATGGTCGCCATATCGTTTCAACCGCCTTTCTGGATCAAAGTTTAAAGTAGTCTGCCGCCGATGCAAAGATCTGCATATCATAGCGACCTTCTACATTTTTATACAAGCCTTCTCCGATGCGCTCGGAATGCCCCATCTTGCCTAGGATGCGGCCATCCGGCGAAGTGAGGCCCTCAATGGCCCAGGCCGATCCGTTTGGATTGAACTGCACCTGCATCGTAGGTGTCCCGGAAAGGTCAACGTATTGCGTGGCGATCTGACCGGATTCTGCAAGCGCAACCAGCTGTGCTTCGTTGCAGAGCAGGCGCCCTTCGCCATGGGAAATCGGAACGGAATAGATTTCATCCGGCTGGGTGCGCATCAACCAGGGCGATTTGTTGGAGCATACGCGCGTGCGCACAATTTTCGATTGATGCCGCCCGATTACATTGTAGGTTAGGGTTGGGCTTTGCGCATCTGCATCGCGGATCTCTCCATAGGGGAGCAACCCAAGCTTAATGAGCGCTTGGAACCCATTGCATACGCCGCACATCAGCCCATCGCGGTTGTTGAGCAATTGGTTCACGCTCTCCTTGATGCGCGGGTTGCGGAAAAATGCCGTAATAAGCTTGCCGGAACCATCTGGCTCATCGCCGCCGGAGAAGCCGCCCGGGATGAAGATGATCTCCGCCTGCTGCGCACGGCGCGCGAATTCCTCCGCCGCCTGTGCAACGTCTGCTGCGCTCAGATTGCGCAGCACCAGCACATCCGCGGCGATTCCCGCGCGTTCGAACGCCCGGGCCGTATCGTATTCGCAGTTTGTGCCTGGGAACACGGGGATGAGCGCGCGCGCCGCTTCTTTGCGGATCCGCGGCGCAGGCCAGCGTTCTGCGCGCCAATAAGGTGCGGGCAGCGCTTCTTCCTCCATGGCAATATTGCAGGGGAACACGCTCTCAAGCTTGCCTTCATATGCATCTTCCAGCAGAGCAAGGCCAATGGATTCGCCGCCAAAGCACAGCGTGGATTCCGCGCTGACATGGCCGAGAAGTTCCCCTTCTGCAAGCGCATCCCCTGCCGCCTCCACCACGAAGCAAGCCGGGTGCTTTTCAAACAGCACATTTTGGGAAACGCCCGCATCGAACACAAATCCAAAGCCGTTACCCACGCACATTTTGAGCACGGCTTCCGCAGCACCGCCTTGCGCGCATACGTACGCGCTTACAACTTTACCTTCTTGAATCAACCGTTCCACACTTGCAAGGCAGGCGCAGAGGCTTTCGGGGATAAGCATGCCATCGGCGTCAACATCCGCCGCAATGCGGTAAACCGGAGCGCCCGCGCGCTTGAATTCCGGCGAGATGATGTTCTTGACATCGCCTGTAGAAATCGCAAAGGAAACGAGCGTCGGCGGCACATCAATTTCATTGAAGGAGCCGCTCATGGAGTCCTTACCCCCAATGGCGCCGATCTTAAGATCCAGCTGCGCCGCAAACGCACCAAGGAGCGCTGCCACGGGCTTGCCCCAGCGTTCCGGTTTCTCGCCCAGCTTCTCAAAGTATTCCTGGAACGTCAAATAGCAGTTGGCAATCGGCGCGCCCGCTGCAACTATCTTGGCAACGGACTGCGCAACAGCCGTATAGGCGCCACGATAGGGATCGCATTCGCTTTCAAACGGGTCAAACCCCCAGGCCATCACGGAGCAGGTCGTTGTGTCCCCATGCAGCATGGGGATCTTCGCTGCCATGGCCTGCGCCGGCGTGCGCTGCCGTTTTCCGCCAAACGGCATGAGCACGCTGCCCGCGCCGATGGTAGCATCAAAGCGCTCCGCAAGGCCGCGTTTGGAGCAAACGTTGAGTTCGTTCGCCATGGCGCGGTACGTTTCAGCAAACCCGCTTTCCTCGCGCCTTTGGGGCGGTTTAGGCGCAACCACATGCGCTTTCGCTTCTTTGGGCGCGCCGTTGGTGTTAAGGAACGCGCGGGAAAGATTCACAATGCGCTTGCCCTTCCAATCCATGGTCATGCGGCCGTCATCGGTCACGGTGGCAACGATCGTCGCCTCCAGGTTCTCCGTTGCCGCAAGCGCACAGAAGCGCGCCGCGTCCGCGCTTGCAACCACGACCGCCATGCGCTCTTGGGATTCGCTGATCGCAAGCTCGGTCCCATCGAGCCCCTCGTATTTTTTGGGAACTGCGTCAAGCTCAATGCAAAGGCTGTCCGCAAGCTCACCTACGGCAACGCTCACGCCACCGGCTCCAAAATCGTTGCAGCGTTTGATGAGGCGTGCGGCTTCCGGATTGCGGAACAGGCGCTGAAGTTTGCGTTCTTCGGGTGCATTGCCTTTTTGCACCTCTGCGCCGCAGGTTTCGATTGAACTGGTATTGTGCGATTTGGAAGAGCCTGTTGCGCCGCCGCATCCGTCACGCCCCGTGCGCCCACCAAGCAGGATGACCACATCGCCCGGCGCAGGCGTTTCCCTCCGCACGTTCTTGGCAGGAGCCGCGCCCACTACCGCGCCGATCTCCATGCGTTTTGCTGCATAGCCTGGGTGGTAAAGCTCGTCCACAAGCCCGGTTGCAAGGCCAATCTGGTTGCCATAGGAGCTATACCCGGCCGCGGCCGTGGTTACGATCTTGCGCTGCGGCAGCTTGCCAGGCAGCGTTTCGGAAACGGGGCAAAGCGGGTCCGCTGCGCCGGTCAAGCGCATAGCTTGATAAACATATGCCCGCCCGGAAAGCGGATCGCGGATGGCGCCGCCAATGCAGGTTGCAGCGCCGCCAAACGGCTCGATTTCCGTGGGGTGGTTGTGGGTTTCGTTTTTAAAAAGCAGCAGATAAGGTTCGCACCCCGCATCGGTTTTTACATCGATCTTCACCGTGCAGGCATTGATCTCATCCGATTCATCCAGGCGTTTGAGTGCCCCCGTCTGTTTCAAATATTTTGCTGCGCGCGTTGCAAGATCCATGAGCGTCACGGGTTTTTCCGCGCCCATCTCCCGGCGGATCTCCTCATAACGGGCATAGGTCTGCGCTGCACGCGGATGCGCAAATGTAAGGTTCGTAAGGCGTGTGCCAAACGTGGTATGCCTGCAATGATCCGACCAGTACGTATCGAGCACGCGCACTTCGGTGATCGTGGGCGCGCGCCCTTCGCTTTGGAAATAGCGCTGGCAGCAAAGAAGATCGTCAAGGTCCATCGCTAGGCCAAGGCGTTTATGGAGCGCAACAAGCCCTTCCCGATCCAGCTCCAAAAAGCCCGCAAGCGTCTCCACGCTATCGGGCGCTTCCAGCGCAGCCTGCAGCGTTTCAACCGGCGCAAGCGAAGCTTCCCGGCATTCCACGGGGTTAATCACATAATGCTTCACAGCGGCAAGCGCAGCTTCATCCACCGCGCCAAAGAGCATGTAGACCTTTGCCGTGCGCACGAGCGGGCGCTCCCCCTGGGAGATCAACTGGATGCACTGGCTCGCGGAGTCTGCGCGCTGATCAAACTGGCCCGGCAGGGATTCCACCGCAAATACGGCGGCGCTGTTTGCCGCCGGCAGCGCTTCATATACATCATCCACCGGTGGCTCGGAGAATACGGTGGTTATGCATTGGCGAAACAGCGCCTCGCTAATCCCTTCCACATCATAGCGGTAAAACAGCCGGAGGCCCGAAATCATGGAAAGGCCAAGCAGCGCCTGCAACTCATTGAGGAGCGCCTTGGCTTCATTTGCCTGCGCTGGTTTTTTTTCTACAAAAACACGATAAACCATACAAGCTCCTTTATTTGGCGTTTGCCGCGAGCGCGCGTGCGCCGATGTCTTTGCGATAGAACGCGTTTTCAAATGAGATTGCCTCCACCGCATGGTAGGCCTTTTCCCGAGCTTCCGCAAGCGTGCCCGCTATGGCGGTAACCCCCAGCACGCGGCCACCCGCGGTTACAAGCGCGCCACTTTCATCCCGTTTGGTGCCCGCATGATACACCACTGCTTCACGAAGTGCAGGCGTATCCGCGAAGGAGATCGGCTTCCCGCTTTCATATGCCCCCGGGTATCCACCCGAAGCGACGACCACGCAGCATGCCGCATCCTCCAAGAATTCCACAGGGGTTTCCGCAAGGCGTCCCTCTTCCACCGCCATCATCACGGTTAAAAGGTCGCTTTTGAGAAGCGGCAGAACCACTTGGGTTTCCGGATCGCCAAAGCGGCAGTTGTATTCGATCACCTTCGGGCCATCTGCGGTGAGCATCAGCCCGAAATAGAGGCAGCCGCGGAATGGCCTGCCTTCCGCCGCCATGGCGCGGATCGTGGGCAAGAAGATCGTCTGCATACACGTATCCGCGATTCTTTTCGTATAATATGGGTTTGGTGCAACGGTACCCATGCCGCCCGTGTTCGGGCCAAGGTCGCCATCCAGCGCGCGCTTGTGGTCCATGGAAGAGACCATCGGCACAAGCGTTTCCCCATCCGTAAATGCCAGAACAGATACCTCCGGGCCCGTTAGGAATTCCTCTATCACCACGCGGCTACCGCTCGCGCCAAACTTCTTTTCGCGCATAATCGTTTCGATCGCCGCTTGCGCTTCCACATAATTCTGCGCGATGATTACGCCCTTGCCGAGGGCAAGCCCATCCGCCTTGATGACGGAAGGGTACCGCGCGCCCCGAAGATACGCAAGCGCGGTCTCCGGATCCTCGAACACGGCATACGCTGCGGTCGGGATATTGTATTTGCGCATCAGATTTTTGGCAAATACCTTGCTGCTTTCGATTTCAGCCGCCTTTGCATCAGGCCCAAAGCAGGGGATGCCGAGTGCGTGGAGCCGGTCCACTGCGCCAAGGGCCAGCGGGTCATCCGGCGCAACGATTGCAAAATCCACCGCCTGCTCCTCTGCAAAGGCCGCAATCCTGTCAATCTCCTTGGCGCCGATGGGCACGCATACCGCATCTGCCGCAATGCCGCCGTTTCCCGGAAGCGCGTAAATGGTTTCAACATCCGGGTTTTTCTTTATCGCCTTGATGATGGCGTGCTCGCGTCCGCCGCCGCCGATTACCATGACCTTCAATGCCGTTACCTCCTTATTATCAATGATGGAACAGCCTAAGGCCCGTAAAGGCCATAACAATGCCGTGTGCGTCGCAGGCTTCGATCACGAGATCATCCCGCACGGAGCCGCCGGGCTGCGCAATATAGCGCACGCCGCTGCGCTTTGCCCGCTCGATATTGTCCGAAAACGGGAAAAACGCATCGCTTCCCAATGCAACATCCGAAATCGCATCGAGATAGGCGCGCTTTTCTTCCTTCGTAAACGGCGCGGGCCGCTCAGTAAACAGGCGCTGCCAGCAGCCGTCTGCGAGGACCTCTTCCGGCTCATCAGAAAGATAAACGTCGATCGCGTTGTCCCGGTCCGGCCGCTTTACATCCGCGCGGAACGGCAGGGAAAGCGTTTTTTCATGCTGGCGCAGGTGCCAAAGGTCGGCCTTGCTGCCGGCGATGCGCGTGCAGTGGATGCGGGATTGCTGCCCCGCGCCCACGCCGATGGTCTGTCCATCCTTTGCAAAGCACACGGAGTTGGACTGCGTATACTTAAGCGCAATGAGCGCTACGATCAAATCCCGTTTTGCAGATTCCGGAAGCGTTTTGCTCTTTGTAACGATGTTTGCAAATGTGTTTTCGTCGAAGGTGGCCGTATTGCGCCCCTGTTCAAACGTAATGCCGAACACCTGCTTGCGCTCGATGGGCGCAGGCTCATAAGTCGGGTCGATTTCAAGAACCACATAGTTTCCCTTTTTCTTTGTTTTGAGGATTGCAAGCGCCTCGGGGGCATATCCCGGCGCAATTACGCCATCGGAGACCTCGTGCTGCAAGGCGCGCGCCGTTGCGACATCGCACACATCCGAAAGGGCAACAAAGTCGCCGAAAGAGGACATCCTGTCCGCACCGCGCGCGCGCACATAGGCGGTTGCAAGCGGCGAATCCGCAAGCCCCGGGATCTCATCTGCAAAATAGATCCGGCGGAGCGTTTCATTGAGCGGCACGCCCACTGCCGCGCCCGCCGGGCTCACATGCTTAAACGAGGTTGCCGCCGGCATATTAAGCGCTGCTTTAAGCTCCCGCACAAGCTGCCAGCCGTTGAACGCATCCAGCAGGTTGATATACCCGGGCCGCCCGTTCTGCACTTTGATGGGCAGCTCGCCTTGCTCCATAAAAATGCGCGCAGGCTTCTGGTTGGGGTTGCAGCCATACTTAAGTTCCAATTCCTTCATGCCGTCCTCCTTACTTCACATGCTTGTTGATGATGCGCGTTTGCGCAGCGCCGCTTGCAAGGTCGATCGTGCGCACGAAAAGGGCAACCTTATAGCGCGCATCCAGGCTTTCCCACAGGCAATCCGCAAACGCATCCGCATCTTCCGGAATCGCCACCTGTTCCGGTTCCCCTGCAAAGGAAGGAAGCGGATTCCCATCCTTGCGGTAAGTATGGATCAAGTGCCCGATCCCTGCAAGAGGCTCCGCATATTCAAACGTTTGGCGCAGGCAGGCGCTGCCTGCGGCGTCCGCGCTTTTTAAAATAGAGAGCCGATATGCGCATCCGCCATCTGCAACGGTCATCATGCCGCTGATGCGCGGGGTGAAGTTCGGTGCATCCGGCTCAAAGCAGCGCGTGCGCAGCGCCTCTTCAAACGTTTTCCCCGCAGCGAGGAAGTCATAGACCGTATCCGTCTGATCGCCGTTTGTGACGATGGTAGTCTGCCCCAGCACGCGCACCGGGGAATAGATGATAAGGCGCGGATCCGCAACCTTCGCCGCATCGAAAGGATGGATGGTAAGCCCTTCTCCATCCGCAACGAAGACGCGGTTCTGGCTGTTCTCGCTGCGCCCCATGATGAAATATGCCATCGCGGCGCGGCGGCCGGATGGGCACAGGCCCATAAGCACACCGCGGCCAACATAGCCGTTTTCCTGTAAGATTTTCTGTATTTCCTGCGTTTGCACGTTAAATCTCCCTTCCCTCAGAAAGCGCGCAGCAAACCAGCTCCACTGCGCGCGGCAGGAGCTGCCATTCCGCTTCCTCCATCACGCGGCGCTGCAGCGTTTCCGGCGTATCCCCCGGCTGAACCTCCACTGCCTTTTGCAGCAGGATTTTCCCGCCATCGGGCACCTCGTTGACCAGGTGCACCGTTGCGCCCGTTACCTTTACGCCATAGGCGAGCGCCTTCTCATGCACATGCAGC
Source organism: uncultured Clostridia bacterium (assembly GCA_944366945.1). Taxonomy (GTDB): domain Bacteria; phylum Bacillota; class Clostridia; order Christensenellales; family CAG-138; genus UBA1685. The sequence goes on along the minus strand of CALVWJ010000003.1, from coordinate 145,622 downwards.
CCATAGCATCCCTTCCCGCAAAACGACGGGATCAACGATGGGTGCACATTCAAGATGCGGTTCGGCCAGCGCCGCACGAATTGCGCGCTCAAAATGCTCAAGAATCCCGCAAGCACCACCACGTCGATGGCATATTCGCCAAGGAGTGCCGCAATCTCGGCTTCAAACGCTTCTGCTCCCAATTCTTTTCTGTTTACAGCCGCATGTGCTACGCCATGGTTTTCCGCCCGTTTGAGCGCATATGCCTCCGGGTTGGAGGCAACCACAAGCACGATCTCGCCATGCGGGATCGCACCTGCGCGCTCCGCTTGCAGCAGCGCCTCAAGGTTCGTCCCGCCGCCCGAAACCAGCACGGCAATGCGCTGCTTCAGCATATCGCAACGCCCTCGCCCGGCACGACCTCGCCCAGCGCATATGCATGCACACCGCTTGCTTCCAAAGAGCGCACAGCGGCGTCAGCCTCCGCCTGCGGGACGACCACGCACATACCAACGCCCATATTGAAGGTGTTAAACATATCGCGTTCCGGGATATCGCCAAGGCGCTGAATCATATGGAATACCGGCAGTACCTCCACCGCGCGGCGCTCGATTTTCGCCGAAAGCCCCTTGGGCAGGCAGCGCGGGATGTTTTCATAAAAGCCGCCGCCGGTAATATGCGCTGCTGCTTTAACTTGAACCGCCTGCATGAGTGCGGACAGCGGTTTGACGTAGATGCGCGTCGGGGTAAGAAGCGCTTCGCCGATCGTGGCCCCAAGTTCTTCCGAATATACGGAAAGATCCCGGTGCTCCACAGCAAACACCCGGCGCACCAGCGAAAAGCCATTGGAATGCACGCCGCTGGATGCAAGAGCGAGGATGGCATCTCCCGCCTGCACGGTTTCCCCTGTCAAAAGCTTGGATTTATCGCCAAGGCCCACGGAAAAGCCCGCAAGGTCGTATTCCTTTTCCCCATAAAAGCCCGGCATCTCCGCGGTTTCTCCGCCGATGAGTGCGCAGCCCGCCTGCACGCAGCCTTCCGCTACGCCCGAAACGATCGCCGCAACGCGCTCGGGCTCGTTTTTGCCCACGGCGACATAATCGAGGAAGAACAGCGGCTTTGCACCTGCGCAGGCCACATCGTTGACACACATGGCAACGCAGTCGATCCCCACCGTGTCGTGCTTATCCATCTTGAAAGCGATTTTAAGCTTTGTTCCAACGCCGTCCGTGCCGCTTACCAGAACCGGTTCGCAGATGCCGGAAAGATCCGGCGCGAACAGGCCGCCAAAGCCACCGATATCCGAAACAACGCCCGGGATCATCGTGCGCGCCACGTGCTGCTTCATCAGCTCCACGGCCTTATAGCCGGCTTCAATATCCACGCCCGCAGCGCGGTAGCTCGCGCTGTGGCTTTGCTTATTTTCCATACCCGCGTTCCTCGCTTTCACTGATTTTATAGGCAAAACGGTCCTTTTTGGTGTTGGAAGGCTCCCGCGTCGGGTATTTCCCGCCGAAGCAGGCCGTGCAGAAGCCGCATTTGCATCCAACGGCCAGCTTGGTTACGTTCTCCATGCTGAGGAACCCAAGGCTGTCCGCCTCGATGATCTTGGCGATTTCGGGAACCGTATGGTTGGTTGCAATCAAGTTTTCCTTGGAGCTGATATCAGTTCCATAGTAGCAAGGGTTCACAAAGGGCGGCGCTGAAATGCGCATATGTACCTCTGTTGCCCCCGCTTGGCGCAGCAGGCGCACCGTGCGAAGGCTGGTCGTGCCGCGAACGATGGAATCATCTACCAGCACAACGCGCTTTCCTTCCACCACGGAGCGGATCGCATTCAATTTGATCTTGACTTCATTCTCCCGCATTTCCTGTGTGGGGGAAATGAACGTGCGCCCAATGTACTTATTCTTCAACAGCCCAATATCATAGGGAATTCCGGATTGGCGTGCGAATCCGAGCGCAGCATCGAGGCCGGAATCCGGCGCGCCGATCACGATATCCGCCTGCACAGGGTGTTCGAGCGCAAGGAATGCGCCCGCGCGCTGGCGGGCAACGTGCACAGAGCTGCCATCCACAACGGAATCGGGACGCGAGAAATAGATAAACTCAAACACGCAGAGCGCCGAATCACACTGGTTGCAATGCTCCGTGCGCGTGCTTATGCCGTTTTTATCGATTACGACGATCTCGCCCGGTTCAACATCGCGCAGGAAATCCGCACCAACCGCGTCAAGGGCGCAGCTTTCCGATGCAAGCACATATGCGCCGCTGCGCGTTTTTCCGATGCAGAGCGGGCGGAATCCGTGCGGGTCGCGCACGCCGATGAGCTTGGTGGGCGAAGTGAGCACCAGGGAATATGCGCCCTCAAGCTTGTCCATCGCTTGGCTCACCGCCTCTTCGATGGACGCCGTCTTGAGCCGCTCCTGCACGATCACATAGGCGATAGCCTCCGTGTCGCTGGTGGTTTGGAAAATGGCGCCGCCAAGCTCCAGCTCCTCCCGCAGCTCCTGGGAATTTACCAGGTTGCCGTTGTGCGCGATCGCCATGCGCCCCTTGCGATGGTTTACCACAATGGGTTGCGCGTTGCTGCGCTCGCGCCCGCCCGTAGTGCCATAGCGCACATGGCCTACCGCGATGTTGCCATGCCCGAGCCGCGCAAGTGTATCCGCGTGGAACACCTCGTTGACAAGTCCGTTGTCCTTATGATAGCTGAACAGCCCGTCATCGTTTACAACGATGCCGCAGCTCTCCTGCCCGCGATGCTGCAGCGCATAAAGCGCATAATAAGCAAGGGAAGCTACATCTGCCCGCTCCTGCGCATATACGCCGAACACGCCGCACTCTTCATGGATCTCATGCATGCTCATTTCCGTTCGCCCACGCCATGCGCATTCAAGCGCTTCATCATTTCTTGATATGCTTCTTCCACGCCGCCAAGATCGCGGCGGAAACGGTCCTTATCGAGCTTTTCCCCCGTCTTGCTATCCCAGAAGCGGCAGGTGTCGGGCGAAATTTCATCCGCAAGAACGAGCGTGCCATCGTTTGTAACGCCATATTCAAGCTTGAAATCGATGAGGTCGACACCGATCTCCTTAAAGAAGGCAACGAGGATCTCGTTGATCTTAAGCGAATATGCTGCAATTTTTTCAAGCTGCTCTTTGGAGGCAAGCCCCATTGCAAAGATATGGTAATCATTGATCATGGGATCGCCCAGCTCATCGTTTTTATAGCAATACTCCAGCACCGTGCTCTTGAGGCGCGTGCCTTCGGCAAGGCCCAGGCGTTTTGCAAGCGAACCTGCGGCAACGTTGCGCACGATCACCTCGATAGGGACGATCTGCACGCGCTTGACCAGCGTTTCGCGCTCAGAAAGCTCTTTTACAAAATGCGTCGAAATACCGTGCTGCTCCAGCAGCTGCATGATGCTGTTGGTCATGCGATTATTAATGGCGCCTTTTCCGGCAATGGTGCCCTTTTTAAGTCCATTGAACGCCGTTGCATCGTCTTTGTAATCCACGATGAAAAGCCCTTCATCGTCCGTTCTGAAGACCTTCTTCGCCTTGCCTTCATATACCTGTTCCAGCTTCTTCATAAACAGTCTCCTCCGGTAAAAATTTTTAAATTATAAACTCATAGGGTATCCAGTTCCTTTTGCAGGCGGGCGTCCTTTTCCGCGATCTGCTCCCGCATGGCCGCACGCTTTGCAGCGAGCTTGGTTGCAAGCACATCATCCTCCACGGCAAGCATTTGCACCGCAAGCAATGCTGCGTTTGCTGCCCCATCGATTGCCACGGTTGCAACCGGCATACCCGAAGGCATCTGCACCGTTGCAAGCAGCGCGTCTAGCCCATCGAGCGTAGAGGATTTCACCGGGATGCCGATAACAGGCAGCGTCGTGTTAGCCGCAACCGCACCCGCAAGATGCGCCGCCTTGCCCGCCGCTGCAAGGATCGCGCCAAAACCGCGTTCCCGTGCCGCTGAGGCAAACGCCTGCACAGCCTCCGGCGAGCGGTGCGCGCTCATCACATGCGCTTCAAACGGAACGCCATATTCACGCAATATTGCAAACGCCGCCTTGATGACGGGAAGATCGCTATCGCTCCCCATTAAAACCGCAATCTTTTTCATGTTGTCTCCTTTATCTTCTGCAAATTGTTGCATTTTCATCGCGCTGCGCATCAAAGCCGCTTGCGCATCACCGTGTGTTTTACGACCCCGTCCACATAGTATTCCGCGCAGGCCAGAACGGGCGTGCCCGCAATATCGTAATCCACCTCATCCATATAAAGCAGCGGCGCCCCTTTTGCAACGCAAAGAAGCTTCGCAAGCCGCGCATCCGCAACAGTAGGGCGGATCTCCGTTAAGTCCATATAGGGTTCTACCAAACAGAATTCTTGCAAAAAATCAAAAATCGGCCGGGCAAAGTCCGCCTCCTCCAGCGGGCGTTTTACCAAGCCGTAAGGCAAATGATCCTCACAATAGATCGCCGGCTTTCCATCTGCGGTTACAAGCCGGCATACCTTGAGAACCATTTCTCCCTGTTGAATCTTCAAGCGTGCAGCGACCTCCCCGCTGCAGGCGATGGGTTCAGCTTTTGCGAATCCCAGGCCGGGCTCCTTTCCCGCCTGGCGGATCATATCCATGAATTCCACTTCGATGTCCATGCGCGTCTGCACGGAAAGCACATGGCGGTTGATCATGGTGCCGACGCCGTGCCTGCGGGTGATAAAGCCTTCCCGTTCCAGTGTAGCAAGGCTATCCCGAAGCTGCGTGCGGCTGATGCCAAGCTGCTCCGCTAGCACGCTTTCGCGCGGCAGGCGCTCACAGTGCGCAAAGATCCCATCCTGCATAGCGGCAAGCAACCGCGTGCGGATGGGGTTGTTCTGCGCCGGCATTTGCTGATCCACGCTCCGTTTCCTCCGAATGAAAATAGGTATTACCTTAAAGGTATTACCTTTACGTACGCTATTATACGCTCTCTTTCGCGCTTTGTAAAGGCGGCATCGTCGTTATCTTTTTAGCATTCTGTGGCCTTGCATGTGGGGGTGTACGGCAACACTTCGCCGTGTTATACTTTTAAGCAAATCATGGATTGGGAGGCAAGCGCATGAGCGAATGGACCAAGTGGGATCAGCGTTTTATGGACATGGCAAAAATGGTCGGAAGCTGGTCCAGCTGTTTTCAGCAAAACCGCCAGATCGGCGCAGTAATCGTGCGCAATAAGCGCATCATCACAACCGGTTACAATGGGGCGCCCGCAGGCGTGAAAAGCTGCGTGGAACGGGGCGAATGCCTTCGGCGCAAGCTCAACATTCCTTCCGGCACGCAGCACGAGCTCTGCTACGCCATTCACGCAGAGCAAAACGCGATCATCCAGGCGGCAAAACTCGGCATTTCTATCGAGGGAGCCACGCTGTACTGCACGCACCAGCCCTGCGTGATCTGCGCAAAAATGATTGTGAATTCCGGTATTTCCCGCGTGATCTATGGCGAGGGGTACCCCGATGCATTTGCGCTCAAAATATTCGATCTCGCCGGCGTCGAACTTTTAAAATATGAGCCTTGAGCCTGTGTGCGCACTCGGATGCCAGGAAATTTAGATGGCCCGAGGATATGCGATATGCGCTGTGCCAACGGCTGCTTTGGATGGCTTCCGCCATCCTTTTAGGCTCCATTCCTATTCGGATTTAACAGAACTGGATTTTAAATGGGCACCCTCCGGCTTATTGGATTTGCCTACGGTTGTGTTACGCTGTGGGCGGTATGTGGCAGGCCATGCCACAATAATTATATTATTATGTTTTAGGCTCCTCGTACTTTGGATGAATGCGGGGAGCCTATTCTTTTACTACTTGGGAATCGCTTCCTGAATGATAAGGTAGGTTCCACCAAGCATTGCGAGCGAGGTGTCGCCTTGCAAAAGGTAGGATACTTATGAAGTTTCCATGCGTTTTCACCAGGATTAAGTACGGTTTTCATCCGTTCTTCGGCGTCGATGCGGCGGCCGCGCAGAGAACGGGCTCCCTAGGCCTTGAAAAACCGATTTTCCAGGGTTCTGCACACGGAAAGGCTTCTTAAAATCCCTTGCATACAGAAGTTGAGCCGGGAAAGCGGTGGCAAAAGCGATCCATAAGCCATCCTAAGCCATCAAGAAAAGCACTTGCAGTTGTTTAAGCAAAAGCAAGCTTCGGTTTAGGGATAGTCGCTACACATCGCCAAGGAAGCATGGGGCATGCGGTTTCCAAGCTTCCGCCATATTCCTATCGAATGAAATCGCTTGATTTCCTATATCCTTAATTATGATTGAAGAAGTGGCAAATACCACTTCTTCATTTGCATATCCCATATAGTTTCAGCATCAACCGCCTATACCACCCGGTTCTGCGTTTTCCCTGCGCGCCAGGCAGCAAGGTTTTCCGCGCAGTAACGGATTACGCGCTCCCGCGTTTCACGAGGCGCCCACCCCACATGAGGCGTTGCAACACAGCGCGGATGCGTTGCAAGGGGGTGCGTTTTCCCGCAGGGCTCCGGCGCAAAGACGTCCGCGCCCACGGCATAAAGCTTGCCGGAATCGAGCGCTTCCACCACGGCATCATCGTCAAGCACAGCGCCGCGCGCCGTATTGATAAGGATTGCCCCATCGCGCATTTTGGCGATTGCCGCCGCGTTAATCATCCCCCGGCTCTCCTCGTTCAGCGGGCAGTGGATGCTGATCACATCCGAACCGGAATAAAGTTCATCCAGCGTTACAAAATGCAGATGTTCGCTTTCAAGCGCTGCATTCGGGTGCCGCCGGTAGGCCAGCACCTCCATGCCAAGCGCCTGGGCGATCTTGGCCATGTTGCCGCCAATATCCCCCAAGCCGATGATGCCGATGGTTTTCCCCGCGAGTTCCATCTGCGGGATGGCGGTCATCTCGGAATCTTCCAGCGTCTCCCAACCATGCGCCTTGATATAATGATCAAACACCGCCGTATTGCAGGCGATCTGCAAAAGCAGCGCCGCTGCCATCTGCGCCACAGCATGCGTGCTGTAAGCCGGCACATTGCAAACCGTAATCCCGTGCTCTTTTGCCGCCGTAAGATCAATCATATTAAACCCTGTTCCGAACGTATTAATAAAGCGCAACCCTGGGCAAGCTGCCATTTCCGCCGCGCCGATCACGCAGCGGTTGGTATAAACCACCTCGGCATCTCCAATATGCGCCACCGTCTCTGCAGGCGCTGTTGAAGCATGCACTGTTAATTCTCCCTGTTTTGCGATCGGATCCCAGGAAATATCCCCGGGGTTTACAAGGAATCCATCGAGAATCGCTATCTTCATTTGAATAAACCGCTCCCATTTATGTTTTGTTTTTTAATTTTACCATACTTGGCGCTTGCTTTACCTAAAAACATAGAAAAAAGGGTGCCGCTCGGTTCTAAGCGGCACCGCTTATCTTTTAAATCAGTTTCTATCCACCTGTGCCATATGCTCGATAAGATCCAGCACCTTGCAGGAGTAGCCCCATTCATTATCGTACCAGGCAATCAGCTTTACAAAATTGCTATCCAGCATAATGCCTGCGTTTTCATCAAAAATGCAGGTATGGCTTTCGCCTTTCATGTCCGTAGAAACGACTTCGTCCTTCGTATATGTTACGATCCCTTTCATGGTAGTGCGGGATGCTTCCTCTATTGTTGCGCAAATCTCAGCATATGTTGTAGCACGGCCGAGGCGCGCGGTGAGGTCAACCACGGAAACATCGTTTGTGGGCACGCGGAAGCTCATGCCGGTGAGCTTGCCCTTGAGTTCCGGCATCACGAGGCCCACCGCTTTTGCAGCGCCAGTTGTGGAAGGGATGATGTTGTTGAACACGGAACGCCCGGTGCGGTAATCGCGCCCTGCCCGGTTATCAACGGGCTTCTGCTTGGATGTTGCGGAATGGATGGTAGACATAAGCCCCTGCTCAATGCCAAAGTTATCATGGATGATCTTGGCGAGCGGTGCAAGGCAGTTCGTAGTGCAGCTCGCGTTGGAAACCACGTTGTATTTTGGGTCATAGCTGGTGTGGTTTACGCCGATCACATAAGTCGGAGTTGCAGTATCCTTGGCAGGAGCAGTCAGCACAACTTTTTTTGCGCCATGCGCCAAATGCCCACTGGCAAGCTCCGTGGTATTGAATTGGCCGGTGGACTCCACAATATATTCCGCCCCACAGCGATCCCATGGTATATTATGCACATCATTTTCGCTGAACACGGGGATCTCGTGCCCATTGATGCAGATGCCATTCTCACGCTCCTCTACTTGGCCCGGAAAACGGCCAAAAACGGAATCGTATTTCATAAGGTATTCCATATAATTCGGATCCGCCTTGCGCAGGTTGATTCCACAAACCTCAACTGCATCCGGCCGTTCTGCCGCAATGCGCAAAACCGTTCTCCCGATACGCCCAAAACCGTTGATGCCAACCTTGACCGCCATGCCTAATTCTCCTCCCAAGCTGAATGATGATTGCGCTTTGCGCACGTTTTGGGGGACTGCTCCGTCCCTCCCAAATCGGGATTATATCATAACATATTATTATTTCAAGCCTGTTTTCCAAAATAGTTACTTATGTTATTTTTTTAACATGTTTTCTCGTGCAATGCCCGTGTATGCGTTGCATTGTAACCATCAAGTGCCTGCAAAAAGCCAAGCATTTAAAGTAAATTTGCAAATCTTGGGAGACGCAAGATCCCCGAAGTGCAATTGTGGGGCGGCGTCGAAAAGGTGCAAAATCCCGCGCACCATTGGGGAACTTTCTGTCTTTGAAATGAAGCGTTGGAAGAAAGCTCACGCCTTTTCTCAGCATGAAGCGGGAGCCTGCATGTTGCAGGCTCCCGCTTTGCATCCTATATTTTGTTCCCGATTATTCCGCATCCACTTTCGCCATATGGGCGATGAGGTCAACCACCTTGTTGGAGTAGCCCCACTCATTATCATACCAGGCCACAAGCTTCACAAAATGGTCGTTCAAGCTGATGCCAGCGCCCGCATCAAAAATGCAGATGCGCGGGTCGGTGTAAAAGTCGGAAGATACGACAGCGTCTTCCGTATACCCAATGATCCCTTTCCATTCCGGGGCTTCCGAAGCGGCTTTCATGGCAGCCTTGATCTCATCGTACGTTGCGCCTTTTTCCAGGCGGCAGGTGAGATCCACAACGGAAACATCCGGCGTAGGAACGCGCAGGCTCATGCCCGTAAGCTTCCCGCTCAGCGATGGGATTACCTTGCCCACAGCCTTTGCTGCCCCGGTCGAACTCGGAATGATGTTATGCGCTGCCGCGCGACCGCCACGCCAATCCTTTTTTGAAGGGCCGTCCACGGTTTTCTGCGTAGCGGTGATGGAGTGCACTGTGGTCATCAAGCCTTCTACAATGCCAAATTGATCATGAATGACCTTGGCAAGCGGCGCAAGGCAGTTGGTGGTGCAGCTTGCATTGGAAACCACGTTCATTTCCTTTTTATAAGTGTTATGGTTTACGCCCATTACGAACATCGGCGCATCGGAAGAAGGAGCCGAAATTACCACCTTCTTGGCGCCGCCCTTAAAGTGCTGGGAAGCTTTCTCCGTGGTCGTATTGATGCCCGTTGATTCTACAATGTATTCCGCCCCGCATTCAGCCCACGGGATATCGCACGCATTCATGATCGCATAAACCGCGATCTCTTTGCCGTTGACCACAAGCTTGCCATTCCTCGCTTCAACCGTGCCCTGGAAGGCACCATGCACCGTATCGTACTTGGTCATATAAACCATATAATCCAGACCGATAAAAGGATCATTGATGCCTACGATCTCGATTTCCGGGTTTTCAGCGGCTGCGCGCAGCACCAGCCGGCCAATGCGGCCAAAACCATTGATGCCTACTTTAATTGCCATACTTCATTCCTCCTCCATGTGATAAAACTGATAAACTCTATGCACAGCCCGCGCTAAGCGGCAGGCTCTGTTTTCGCATTATCATTCCTAATATTAAACAGAATGGCAGAAATATGCAACGCATTTTTCGCCATCCTGCATTTTTTCTATATGCAGCCATCCGCATATAAGTGATCGTTATATAAAAAACAAGCTTTTTCTTCTTTTTTGCCCCAATAACAGTGCCCGTCTGAAACAGAGGGTTCCAGGCGGGCACATTGTTTGCTTGCTTGGATTTTGGTGAACGCGCATTATTGCGCTTCCCGTTCCTTCTCCAGGTTGATGCTTTCAGCAAGAATATAAAGGGGGCGTCCTTTCGCCTCATCATATATGCGGTTCATGTAAGCCCCCTGTACGCCAAGGGCGATCATAACGATGCCATTGAGCAGCGCGAGGCCGCAAACGGCCCAAAGCCATGGCGCACACCCAACTGTTGCCGCGCACACGATCAAGGCAATCAAACCGAGAAGTGAAAGCCCGGCAATCGCGCCGCCAAGCCAGCCGATGAGCGTAAGAGGCCGGTCCGAAAAGCCGATGATGCCATCGAAAGCCAGCTTGAGCATCTTCTTGAGCGTATATTTCGTTTTGCCTGCATACCGTTCATGCCGCACATATTCTACGGGTACCGCGGTAAATCCCATCCAGCCGCTCATCCCGCGCAAAAAGCGGTTATGCTCACGCATGCGCAGGAATACATCTGCCACTTTGCGGTCCAGCAGGCGGAAATCGCCCGTATCCAGCGGGATGGGGTATGCGCTCATAGCCCGCAGCAAACGGTAATAGCAAAAGGCTGTAAACTTCTTGAAGAAGGTTTCCCCTTCGCGCTTCATCCGCTTGCCATAGGCAATATCCGCACCATTTTCCCACGCCTTTACAAGCTCTGCAATCACCTCCGGCGGATCCTGCAAATCCACATCAATGATCACGAGTGCATCGCCGCGCGCCGCATCCATGCCTGCGGTCACGGCAAGCTGATGACCAAAATTACGGGAAAACGAAAGCACGCGGACTTGTGGATTCTCCGCGGCGATCTTACGCAAATGCGCCATGGTCCCATCCCGGCTGCCATCGTTTACATAGAGGATTTCATATTCATAGGGAAGCGCGCGCATCGCCTCGTCCATGCGGGCAAAGGAAACATCGATTACGTCTTCTTCGTTGAAAACGGGAACGATCAGAGAAAGAAGCTTTTTCATTGCGTAATCATCCTTTCGGCGGGGTTTCCCGCTTATTCTACAGGTAATTATACCCGTTTTTTGTCCGCATCACAATCGGTGCGGAAAAATATGCCGTCCCGGTGTTGAAACCCGAACGAAACGCGGTATAATAAGGTTAGATGCGCGTGCGGCTGCGCAGATTTTTACTGTAAAAGGAGATTTGATATGCCACTTGTCACCAGCACCGAAATGTTTCAAAAGGCCTATGCAGGCGGCTACGCCATCGGCGCATTCAACGTTAACAACATGGAGATCGTGCAGGGCATCACCGAAGCGGCGAAGGAGTTGAACGCCCCGCTCATCCTCCAGGTTTCCGCGGGCGCGCGCAAGTATGCAAACCACACTTACCTCATGAAGCTCGTTGAAGCGGCTGTGATCGAAACGGGCCTCCCCATCTGCCTGCATCTGGATCATGGCGACGGGTTTGACATCTGCAAGAGCTGCATCGACGGCGGTTTTACTTCCGTCATGATCGATGGAAGCCACCGCCCCTATGAAGAAAACGTTGCGCTGACCCGGCAGGTTGTGGAATATGCGCATGCGCGCGGCGCGGTTGTAGAAGGCGAGCTCGGGCGGCTTGAGGGCGTTGAGGATGAAGTTAAGGTTGCAGCCGGCGAAGGCAGCTATACCGATCCCGACCAGGTTTATGATTTCGTTACGCGAACGGGCGTGGATTCGCTTGCGATCGCCATTGGCACAAGCCATGGCGCTTACAAGTTCAAGCCCGGAACGAAGCCCCAGCTTCGCTTTGACATCCTTGAAGAAGTGCAGCGCCGCCTGCCCGGCTTCCCCATCGTGCTTCACGGCGCAAGCAGCGTGATCCCCGAATTTGTGGAAATGATCAACACCTATGGCGGCAACATGCCGGATGCGATCGGCGTTCCCGAGGATATGCTCCGCAAGGCCGCCTCCATGGCGGTATGCAAGATCAACATCGATTCCGACCTCCGCCTTGCGATGACCGGCACCATCCGCAAGTATCTTGCGGAAAACCCGAGCCACTTTGACCCGCGCCAATATTTAAAGCCTGCGCGCGAAGCCATCAAGCAGATGGTGGCCCACAAGATCGTGGATGTGCTGGGCTGCGACGGCAAGGCATAAACGAGGGCTGCGCATGAACGAATACGAAAACGTTGTGACCCTAACCGATGAAGACGGTGTTGAGATCGATTTTGAAATCCTTGACATCGTGCCCTATAACGGCAGCGAATATGCGGTGCTCCTTCCGGTGGACGATGCTTCCGATGTAGTGGACGCCGTGATCCTTGAAGTGCTTCCCTCCGCCGAAGATGCCGAGGAGGATATGCTCCAGGGCGTAGAGGATGCAGAAACCCTGGATGCCGTATTCTCCCTGTTCATGGAACGCAATAAGGACGAATTCAATTTTGAGCAATAAGGCCCTATGCCTGGGGATGCATGTGCATTCCCAGGCATTTTTTAGGAGGCGCTTGAACGTGCACGATATTTTGGCCGATATCAGGAATTTCATCTTCGTTTCAGATCCCCCGGAACAGGCGGACGCGATCATGGTGGCCGGCGGTTCATATCCAGAGCTCCCGGAATACGCCGCAGCGCTCTGGAAGGCCGGCTATGCCCCGCGCATTTTCATCGGCGGCGGCGTCAGCATAAAGCTCGGCTATTTTCCCGGCCCCCACAGTAAGCCGGAGCGCTATCGTGGGCACTATGAAACCGAATATGCGTTTTACCGGGACGTGCTGTTGCTTGCGGGCGTGCCGGAGCAGGCCATCATCGGCGAAAACCGCTCCGGGTATACCAAGCAAAACGCCCTGTTTGCTAGAGAAGCGGCGGATGCGCACGGCCTTTGCATCAAGCGGGCGCTGCTCGTTTGCAAATCCTTTCATGCGCGGCGCTGTTTGATGTATTATCAAGCTGCATTTCCGCACACGGACTTCCGCGTGACTCCGCACGATGTCTCCGGCATCAGCCGCGAGAACTGGTTCCTCTCCGAAGCGGGCATCCGGCGCGTGCTCGGTGAGCTTCGCCGCTGCGGAGAACAGTTTTCAGAGGAAGAACTAAAACGCTATCTCCCCTAACTTTCTCTGCCGAACGCGCATGGCACCCGGCAGTGCATCTTTCAAGAATGCGATACCCAGCGGCATGCAACACCCTTCTGATTGACAATCTAAGCTTCCATACGCTATAATACATGCTGTTCATCGGAGGGTGAACCATTCGCCTGGAAATGGGAACCGGATAAGATGCTGGCTGGAATGCCTGCTCTTATCCGTTTTTTTGCTTTCGACGGAGGAGGAATAAGATGATTCGAGAACAGAATTTTTCAAAAGGGCCGATCTTTGGGCCGCTCGTGCGCTTTGCGCTTCCCATCCTGTTCGCGCTGTTTTTGCAGACCATGTATGGCGCGGTAGACATGATGGTGGTAGGCCAGTTTGCAACGGCCGCAGATGTTTCTGCTGTTTCAACGGCGAGCTGGCTGATGCAGCTTGTAACCGCACTTGTGGTGGGCATTGCAGTTGGAACAACGGTGTTGCTTGGCCGCAAGCTTGGCGAAGGCAATGTGGAGGAATCCGGCAAAATCGTCGGCGCAAGCATTGCGCTTTTCGCTATTTTGGGCGTTGCGCTCACAGTCATCATGGAGTTGCTGGCCGTTCCATTGGTTCGGGTCATGCAAACCCCGCCCGAAGCTGTGGATGCAGCGGTCAGCTATATGCGCATCTGCTCTGCCGGGACGATCTTCATCGTTGCCTATAACGTGCTTGGCAGCGTATTCCGCGGCATCGGAAACTCCAGGGTGCCGCTGATGGCGGTTGCCTTTGCCTGCGTATTCAACATCGCAGGCGATTATCTGCTTGTGGGCGTGTTCAACATGGCCGCTTCGGGCGCCGCGATCGCAACCGTCGCCGCGCAGGCGCTCAGCGTGTTGCTCTCTTTTCTCATCATCCGCAAGCAGAAGCTCCCCTTCTCCCTGCATAAGGGCGATATCCAGGCCAACCCGGCCCGCATGTTCGCCGTGCTCAAGCTTGGCTTCCCGATCGCGTTGCAGGATGTGCTCGTAAGCATTTCCTTCCTTGCAATCACGGCAATCGTAAACACGCTTGGCGTGGTGATCTCCGCAGGCGTGGGCGTTGCGGAAAAGCTTTGCGGCTTCATCATGCTCGTCCCCTCCGCGTTCAGCCAGGCCATGTCCGCCTTTGTAGCGCAAAACATGGGCGCAAATGAGCCCATGCGCGCGCGGCGTGGGCTCATCTATGGCATCGTAGCCTCCTTTGTTGTCGGCATCGTGATGGCTTATTTCACCTTTTTCCATGGGGACCTGCTTGCGGGGCTTTTCGTTTCCGGCAAGGATCTTGAGGTCATCGCAGCCGCAGCGGAATACTTAAAGGCATACGCGATCGACTGCCTGTTTGTCTCCTTCCTGTTTTGCATGATCGGCTTTTTCAACGGTTGCGGGAAAACCACTTTCGTGATGGCGCAGGGGATCATCGGCGCATTTTGCGTGCGCGTGCCGGTTTCATTCTTCATGAGCAGGCTTCAACCCGTGTCCCTGTTCCGCATTGGCCTTGCAACGCCCTGCTCCTCGCTTGTGCAAATCCTGCTTTGCGGCGTCTATTTCCTATTGTTTACCCGCGCTTCGGGGCGGGATACCTGGAACATCGGACGTCTCAAGCACAACCCTTAAGCAGAATGCATTTGGGGCGCGCCAAAGGGCGCGCCCCTTTTAGGGTGGTGACCCGGGGAAACATCGCCATGAAGGGGGCTTATTCGGGCCGCTGCATTGCCATCGCCGGAAGAAATACCGCAGCGGGCATGCCTCCCTTCTCTTTTGCGCATCTGCCGCAGCTTTGCCTGTTTTAGAGGCGCAGTACCCATTTCATCCCCTTTTGTTCTGGCGCAAGGCGGCCGGCCGCAGGCAAGGTGGAACCCCTTCCAAGGCCGACCGACACAACGCCGGGGCGAATAGGCGAAATTGACCCGCGTTTTCCCATGGCACAATTCGTTTATTGCGCGTTCTTTTCCATCTCCTCCAGCCGCGTTTGCGCTGTTTCCCACTCCGCATAGCGCAACTCAAGCGCCGCGCGCTTCTCTTCTACGGCGTGCGCAAGCTCCCCCGCTTTTTTGTAATCCGATGCAACATTGGGCAGGGCAAGCTCCGCTTCCAGCGCGGCAATTTCCGCTTCGGCTTCCGCAATGCGTTCCTCCGCGCGGCGCACCTCCCCGGCCATACGGTTGAGGGCGCTTTGGCGCTCTTTTTTGGCACGGTAATCGTTTTGCTTTGGCGTAGCCTCAGCGGCAAGCTCCTCGTTTTCCGGCATGGCAACACCTGCATGGCGCAGCATTGCGCGCCGCGCGCGCTCCGCTACAAACTCGGTGTATCCGCCAATGTATTCCTCTAATCCATCTTTCTGCAGATACAGCACGCGATCTGCAAGGCGGTCCACCAAATAACGGTCATGCGTAACGATGCACAGCGTTCCATCGTATTCCTCCAGCGCGCGCTCAAGCGCTTCGCGCGAAGCGATGTCGAGGTGGTTCGTCGGTTCATCCAGCAACAGAAAATTCGCCCCGGAAAGCATCAGCTTCAAAAGCTGGACGCGCGCCCGCTCACCGCCAGAAAGCAAGCCGAGCTTTTTCTGCACATCATCCCCACGGAACAGGAACGCAGCAAGCGCCGTGCGAATTGCGGTGTCGCTCATGCGCGGGTATGCTTCGCGCACCTCTTCAAGTGCCGTCCATGCATCGTTGAGGCTGGTCATATGCTGCTCATAATAGCCAGGGCGTACCTTCGCACCAAAGTGGAAGCTCCCCGCATCGGGCTGTTCCTGCCGCATCAAGATGCGCAGCAGCGTGGTCTTCCCACACCCATTCGGGCCGAGCAGGAAAACCCGCTCCCCTTTTCGCACATGCAGGTCCACGCCTTGGAAAACAGGCGTTCCATAGGATTTTGAAAGGCCTTGTGCAATTAAGACGTCATTCCCGCCCACATCATCCGCATGGAAACGGAAGTGAATCCCTTCCGTTTCCCGCTCCGGCGCAACAAGCGTTTCGCGCAAGCGATCCACCTGCTTCTGTTTGGAGGCGGCGGTAATGAAATTCCGCTCCTGCCCCCACCGTCTTTGCTGCTCTATGATGCGTTCAATGCGGCGGATTTCCTTTTGCGTGTTTACGTATTTGCGGCGGATCGCCTCCTGCTCATCCGCCATCAGCTCCATATGCCGTGTATAATTGCCTTCGGAAAGGAAAAAACGGGTATTTTTGATCTCCATGGTGCGGTTTGTGACCGCATCGAGGAAATAGCGATCATGCGAGATCACGATGCATGCACCCGCATATCCACGCAGGTATTCCTCCAGCCAGGCAATCGCATCGATATCCAGATGGTTGGTAGGCTCATCGAGCAGGAGCAGATTCGCGCCGGAAAGCAGAACCCGCGCGAGCTGCGCCTTGTTGCGTTCTCCTCCGCTCATCATTGAAAGCGGCTTCTGCAGCTCTGCTTCCGCAAAGCCCAGCCCCAGGAGCGCTGCGCGCGTACGGCTTCGGTAGGTGAGTCCCCCGCCTTCCTCGTAGCGTTCGCGCAAAGCCTGCTGCCGCTTAATCAGCGCAGCCAGCTCGCTCTCCGCCGCATGCTCCAGCGCCGCGTTTACTTCTTCCATCGCCGTTTCCAATTCCATGAGCGGCGCGAAAGCTGCAAGCGTCGCATCATAAACGGACTGTTCCGTATCTTCAATGGATTGCGCCATCGCTACGACACGCATTCCTTTGCTTTTATAAATGTTTCCTTCGTCCGCCTGTTCCTGCCCAAGCAGAATCCGGAAAAGGGTGGTTTTGCCGCATCCGTTTACGCCGATGAGGCCAACCCTGTCCCTTTCGTTGATCTCAAAGCTAACATCCTCAAAGAGCAGCCGCTCCACAAAGGATTTTTTAATATGATGTGCTGCCAGTACAGGCATGTTCCTCTCCTCTTCCCATGTGCAGGCACATGCAACGGCCTAGCCTGCGCATGGATTTCATCTATGCTATGTGCTTTCACGGCACTGCCGAAAAACGCATCTTTCTGTTATCAGTATACCGTTTTGCATGAAAAAGGGCAATGTGCTGCCTTAATTTCGGGCAGATTTGTAAACAAAATCCGCAACTGCTCGACAAATTCTGCCATGTTCTGTATAATTTATGGCATGGAAAGTAAATGGCAGAAAAAACGCGATCGCGAAACAAAATGGAAGGTTACGCTGCGCCGCATCCGCATCCCGCTTTTAACGGTTCTGGGGGCTTTTTTTGTGGCGCTTGTGGGGTTCCCGCTTCTTCTTAACAGCGTTACCAGCGAAGCCCTTTCGGCAGAGTTCCCAATCGGTGTTCCTTCGGCAACGCCGCTCCCGCTTCCCACGGAGGGGCAGCCGCTTGCAATAGAGCAGATCCTGCCGGAGGAAGAACCCGCCCAATCCCCAGAGGATGCGGAATCCACCGTTTCTTCGGTACCGGAGCAAACCCCGGATCTTTCCGCATATACCACGCTGCAGGCTGGGGATGAAGACCCCATGGTTGCAAAGATCCAGGTTCGCCTTACAGAGCTTTATTACCTTGACTCGGACGAACCCTCCAACACCTTTGGCACTGCAATCGTAGATGCGCTCAAGCGATTCCAGCGTTCTCATTTCATGAAGGAAACGGGCATTGCTGATCCACTCACGCAGCAGATCCTCTTTTCTGAAAGCGCAAAGGCCTATGTGATCACGCAGGGGTATTCGGGGCAAGATGTAACGGACATGCAGTATCGCCTCGCGGAGCTTGGCTATTATTTCGATAAAACCAACGGCTATTTTGGCGTGGCAACTACGCGCGCGCTCACCGCATTTCAGACGAAAAACGGCATCTCCGCAAACGGGGAGGCGGATTACGACACGCGTGATCTGCTCTATTCTCCGGATGCGCGCCCGGCAGTCGACCCTACGCCTACGCCCACACCAGAACCGGAAAAAACAACGCCAAAACCATCTAATACGCCCAAGCCTGCTGATACGCAGAAACCTTCCAGCACGCCCAAGCCTGCTGATACACCTGCGCCAACCGCCACGCAAAACGCCTGGTGGAACCCGGATGCGGAGCAGGATGACCCGACGCCTACCCCGCAGCGCACTGCCTCCCCCTCTCAAGGCATCGAGCAGATAGGGAGCGGTGTTTCCGCCTTT
Source organism: uncultured Clostridia bacterium (assembly GCA_944366945.1). Lineage (GTDB taxonomy): Bacteria > Bacillota > Clostridia > Christensenellales > CAG-138 > UBA1685. Next base: position 127,314 of record CALVWJ010000003.1, on the reverse strand, counting down.
ATTCAAGCAGCTTTGGCGCAGCAGGGCAAACCTTATGTCCTGGGTGGCCGCGGCCCGGATGAATTCGACTGTTCCGGCCTCGTGTATTATGCACTGCGCTCTGCAGGGGTGGAAATCGGCCGTTACAGTGCGCGCAATTATGCTAAGGTAGAAGAATGGGAAACCATTTACGGCAAGGAAAACCTCATCCCGGGCGACCTGCTATTCTATAAGAGCAGCGGCACCAGCGATACTACGATCACCCACGTTGCAATTTGGCTTGGCAGCAACAAGCTCGTGCATGCCTCATCCAGCCGAAGCTCCGTTGTAACCACCACCTGGTCCAGCTGGTCAGATGAGAATTTCCTATTTGCAAAGCGCGTATTCTAAGCAAAGCATTCTTTCAAAAAGAGGAGGGTTTCCATGGAACCCTCCGTTTTTGCAGGTTTTCTCTTGCGGCATCACCAACTTCCCCTACACCTTGCAGCATCTCTAATAAAAGGGATGGCCCCCTTTAGCAAATGCTCATAAAGGGATATTTTACCATTTCCCGGGCAATTTCATCTGAATCATACAGGAAATGTTTTGTGGTTTCCGCATTTCAGCTGTACCGCAGGAAAAGCATCTGCTCTCGACCTCTTTGTGCAAGCCTGTAAAGACGGGCAGTACTGTCTTACCCACACAAGTATGCTTTTGCGCAGCAAATGCAGCGTAGGCCACTTGATATTTAGCGTCTTCTCGTCTACAGGGGGCACACAATTGAATTGAATTGAATTAGCCATATGCGCCAGTAACTTAACTGTACAAAGCACCGCACGAAAAAGTGCTTTTGCGTAGCAGTAAAAATCTTTCTTTATGCGCTGCAATCTGTGATGGGACACGTTTTAAGAGAATTTTTTGTCGGATCGCAGTCGCCTTCCAAAAGCCCAACGTGCTACACAGTTCTTGAAAAGCGCAAGCGCGCAAGGAAATGCCCTTTTGCGCGCTTGTTTTAGAATTCCTGCATATATGCTTTTCCGCTCTGCTTCTCGTTAGGAAATCATGCTAAGGATGCGTTCGCAATCCTCTACGCTGCGTGTAAGATCTCGCACATAAGCGCCAAGTGCAGGCGATTTGGCTACGTTTGATTCAACGAGAAATGCGCGGTTAACCTCCATCATTTGCCGGAACAAAGCGATGAGCTTTCCGAACCGTTCCCGCTGCGCCGCCAGTGCGTGATCCTGCAAAGCAAGCCGCTCCCGCAATTCATCGCATTGCGCAGAAAGTTGCTCCGCCTCATCCGATTCTTTGCTTTCAGCCGCGGATGCAACCGCAAGGAGCATCTCAAAAAATGCTGCTGCGTCTACCCCTTTTACATGGGCAAGCGCCTCGGCAGCCTCGCTTGCAAGGTTTGCTATGCCGCTTGCTCCACGCTTTCCCCTTTGTCCCCTGCGTGAGGGCTTTGCAGAATATGGATCAAAGGCAGGGACGCCTTCCTCTGAAAGCTCTTCGAGCACCTGGCGCACGAGATTCGGATTGGTACGGATCAAAGAACGGTATTTGTTTTGATAGCGCAGCATTGTTTTGGTATCTCCCTGCCCCATGCAGAGCGTACAGGCGCGCACGGAAGTGCCTTTTGCCTGTTCGGTGAGCACTGTGCGCAGCAGGGCGCGCATCTCTTCTTCGCTGAATGGTACAAAAGCTGCGCTATGGAATGCGCCAGAGGCGGCAGCTCCACCTTCTTTTACGCGTGCATAATAATAATTGCGTATGCTGTTCGGCTTTCTCCCCGTTTTTTCTGCAACGCGTTCAAATACGGCTTTGAGCGGAAGTCCTTCTGCACGCCCGTTTGCTACTTCGTTAAAAAGCAGCGTTTCCTCGCCACTCTGCCAGCCTGTACGGCCCGCCGCACTGGAAGATGGCATGCCTGCAGGCAGCGCGGCGGTCAAACCTGTATCCAGATTCATATCGATCCCCCTTGAGATGAATTTTGATTCTATTATTTCCCAGTATTTCAATAATATACCTATTCATCGCAAGGGGCAGAAAAAACAACAACGCAAAAAAGGCGGCCTACTTCCACGCTGTTCAGTGCATCAAAAGCTCCCTTGGCAATTGCGTGTAACATTCCTGCCTTCTTGCATCGAGTTTAGCCTTGCAAGGCGGATTGCCTCAAGGAGCCAGCAGCGCGGTTCTTGAAAGCATTCATTAAATGACCCTTGTGTGTAGTCGGATATGCCGCAGGCGCAATGTTTTTTTCCAAAACGCAAAGAAGTGGCTTTCGCCACTTCTTTCATGCTCGAAGGCATCTTGTTTTCACGCCGTTTCACTGCTCCCCGTTTCTTACATTTCAAGGCTTCCAGTGGTGCGCGGGAAGGGTAAAACGTCCCGAATGTTCGCCATGCCGGTTACATACATTACCATACGTTCAAAGCCCAAGCCATATCCCGCATGCTGTACACCGCCAAACTTACGCAGCTCCAGATACCATCCATAATCCGAAAGATCCATGTTAAGTTCTTCAATGCGCTTCTGGAGCACATCCAGCCGCTCTTCACGCTGGCTGCCGCCGATGATTTCCCCCACGCCGGGCACGAGCAAATCCGCGGCCGCAACGGTTTTCCCATCATCGTTCATGCGCATATAAAACGCTTTGATGTCCTTGGGATAATCCGTCACAAATACGGGCTTTTTGTATACCTGCTCCGCGATGTAGCGTTCATGCTCGGTTTGCAGATCGCAGCCCCATTCAACGGGATACTTGAACGCAACGTCCGCCTTCTTGAGCAATTCTACGGCCTCAGTATAGGTTATGCGGGCAAATTCGCTGTTCACTACATTCTCAAGCCGCTCAATCAGCCCTTTATCCACATACTGGTTGAAAAACTTCAGTTCATCTGGGCAGCGCTCCATCACCGTGCGGATGATGTGTTTCACCATCGCCTCCGCAACATCCATATCGCCTGCCAGATCGCAGAACGCCATCTCCGGTTCGATCATCCAGAACTCTGCCGCGTGGCGCGCAGTAAACGAATACTCCGCGCGGAAGGTGGGGCCAAAAGTATAAATATCCCGGAATGCCAATGCAAACGCTTCGCCATAGAGCTGGCCGCTTACGGTAAGGTTCGCGGCAGTGCCAAAGAAATCCTTGGTGAAATCCACGGCGCCATCTTCCGTGCGAGGCGGATCGAGGGGATCCAGGGTCGTTACGCGGAACATTTCGCCCGCGCCTTCGCAGTCACTTGCGGTAAGAATGGGCGTATGCACATAGAGGAAGCCGCGCGCATCAAAAAACTGGTGAATCGCCTGCGCTACAACCGAACGTACCCGGAATACTGCCTGGAACGTGTTTGTGCGGGGACGCAAATGTTGAATGGTGCGCAGATATTCAAGAGAATGACGCTTTTTTTGGAGCGGATAATCACTTGGGCATTCGCCTTCAATCGCAATGGTTTCCGCTTTAATCTCAAAGGGCTGCGGTGCATCCGGGGTAAGCACGAGTTCGCCTTTAACGGAAATTGCACAGCCGGTATTGAACGCGCGCTTAAGTGCATCTTCAATTTGATCCTGCTCATACACTACTTGAACGGTTTTAAAGCAGGTGCCGTCCATCAGTTCAATGAAACCGATGGTCTTGCTCGCACGCGCGGTCTTAATCCAGCCGGCAACCGATACGGTGCCTGCGTACTTTTCCGGGCAGCGAACCAATTCGCATAGCCTAACCATAATAGCCCTCCAAATTCATATCAGTTAATTTTTACATTTTAGCCTACAACGTCATGTTATGCAAGCGCCGCGCATAGATTTTATCTTGACCCATTCCATTTTTAACAAGAAATCTGCGAGGTGCCGCTATGTATTATTCCCCTGTTCCCCTGCTCGTCATCCGTGCGGATACGCCCGCACTGGTTGAAGTCAACGGCCATCCTGCTGGAGAATGCGGCTCGGATACACACATTGCACTGCCGCTTTCCGACAGCGGGGATTATTATGTTGCCCTTCTTCCCCTTGCCGACAGCGCAGACGCGCGCCTTTATCCGGTTACGCGCAAAATCAGCTTCGAGCATGGCTCCATCAGCGCCCGACCCGCACCGGACGTAGGCGTATGCGCATGGCCGGGCGGCGTATTTGAGCTCATGATGCATGCTGGCCGGCTCCGCTGCGATTCTGCCTGCCGCGTGCCTTATAGGATCGACCGGATCGAACCGCGGCTTAATGGACGCAGTTTCCAACTCACGCTATATTACGAAAACGGCATCAAGCTTTCCATTGAGGAGGAAGGCCGTGCCCTGGGCGGCTACGCGCTTGGGGAAGGCGAAGGCGGATCGCTTGCCGTGGTAGAACTTGGTGGAGCGAACTATATCGCCGCACGGATTCGCAGCAAACGCGGTGAGCGCCTGCTGCTGCTCAATGACGCGATGGAGGAAGCGCTCGATCTATCGGCGAAATCGGTGCGCATTGAAAATGGCGTAGTGGAAGCCATAGACCCGCTTGGCACGCTGTTGGGCCACGAACGCCGTATCTGCTACCGTTATGAAAGTGGCGAAGGTTTCCTGGCATTGCCCGCTGAAACAGGGTTTTTCACCTGCTCTCCGCGCGCACCGCGCGGCACGCTGGAACGCGCCATTGCGTTTGCAGAAGCGGTACGGGAAGGGTTTGAAGCTGAAGCAGTATCCTATCTTTCGGATGACCTTGCAGCCTCTATCAGTTTTGATGCGCTTAGAGATTTCCTTGGAACCTTTACCGCAGCGCGCCCTCCCATTTCGGATGGGAGCGGCTGTTTTCTTGGGCTCATTGCAGTTGAGGATGGGAACCTCAGCTGCGCCAGGCTCTATGAATTCGAATTCGCAGAAGACGGGCGCATCGAAAATATCACCGAAGCATAGCATCCCACGCGGCAAAGGCGCTCAACTCATTCCTTTATCCTTTTCAAGCTTTCACGGTACATCTTCGTAAAATCCCGTTGGCGGGGTGGCTTGGGCGCTCCAATTTTCTCAACATCCCGCCCGATACGGATGAGGCGGAACATGCGATCCGCTGCCGCATCAAACAGTTCTTCCACGCGCCTGTCTGCTTCTTCCCTGCTCATTGGCGCATTAATCAGCGCTGCGACTCCCGCATTGCCCAGGCGCGCTTCATCCAGCGATTCGCTCACGCCGCCGGCAAGCACTGCCGCCGGCACACCGCGTGCTGCGCAGCGCGCAAGCACGCTTCCAACCGCCCTTCCATTGGAAAAAGATGGTTCTTCGAGCAGCATCTCCCCCGTCACCACGAGCGCAACGCCCTGCAAAAGTTTTCCGAATTCCACAGCATCCAGCAAAGCGTCCACGCCGCTTACGCGTTTTGCACCGCCCAGCACGCATAAAAGCCCGCCGATCCCGATGCAATCGCCCATGGCAGCGTTTGCCGCCTTGGCAATGCATCCGCGGAAATGCATCGCTGCTTCTGCATATGTTTCGGGCGTTTCCGTATGGCCTCCGCTGATCACCGTAATCTTGGCTTCGCGCAGGCCCGGGTGCAGGTACTCCGTATCCACGGCCGCAACGCGAGGCAGATCCTCCGGAGCGCCTCTGAGCTCCACGCCGGCCGCATCATAAAACTTCACGCCCAGCGCCCGCAGGCACCCCATCCCGCAATCGCGCACCATGCTCTCCGCCGTGCCGAGCAGGATTTCGCGCAAGCCTTCATCGAGAGCGCGGCGGATCAGCTCGCCCGCGTTAAACGAGGATGCAATCTCCGCATCGCAGGGCAACACATCGGCAAGCGAAAGCACCGCCGTTTTTCCATAAAGCACGCCATATGGGGCGCTGTTGCGCTGCAAGGGCGCAAGCGGCGTGATCTTCGCCGTCCGGTATGCGCCTTCCGCTGCCGTTACCAACGCATGCACCATGCCCTGCCCACCATATGTAATGGGCACCGGCACGAGCTTTACGCCTTGGAAATGCCTGCGCGCCGCTACGCTCAGCCGTTTGATCGCTTCCGTAGAGGAAATCGGCCCATAGCAGTCCGGCGCCAGGAGCACTTTAATCCCTTTCCCAACCGGCCGGTGCCGACCGTGCTTTTTCGGCACGGTCAAGCCATCCAGCGTGCCATTCCCGCCGCGCAGCGTTCCATCTTTCTGCACTTCGCCATAAAAAGAAGGCTCCTGCCACTGCATGAGGCGGTTGTTTTCAATGAATGGATGCGTGTGCGCAAGATACATGCCGATCGCAGCATCCGCGCTGATCTTTTCATAGATGCGGCGCATCGTAGAGAGCGATCCGCCCATAATCACGGCTAGGAATATGTTTTCGGCAGGGTCTGTAAGCGGATCCTGCCCCCCATAAATCAAAAGCCCATCGAGCTCCGAAACCGTTAAAACGGAAAATATCTCCTCAAATGCCTGCCGCGCATGTTCTTCCTCAGAAGCGGGAGACAGAAAATCAAACCGAATGCCAAGGCCAAGGCGCTTAAGCTGCATGGCGCACCTTCCTTTCTTTGGGCGGCCCCGTAATTTCTGCTGTTCTTTTATCATTATAGACGTTGCGCGCGCCTCTAGTCAAATGGCAGTAAATGCGGTATTATTAATGACACAAGCAATAAGCAGGATGATGCCATCTCTGCACTTGGAAAGGAGAGCATGCATGGATTATCTGTTTCAAAACGCAACCGTGCTTACCATGTGCGATGAACGCCCTGTGTTGCAAAACGGATTTGTTGGCGTAACGGGCGGAAAGATCGTTTTTGTGGGGGAGGCTGCCCCGCAGGAGCCTGCAACACGCACGCTCAACTGCGAGGGAAAATTCCTGCTGCCCGGCCTCGTGAATGCGCATGCGCATACAGCCATGTGCGTTATGCGCGGCTATGCAGACGATTATACCCTGCAAACCTGGCTTTATGAAAAAGTGTTCCCCGTGGAAGCCAGGCTGGACGAGCAAGCGATCGTTGCCGGAGCACAGCTTGGTTTTGCGGAAATGTTGCGTACAGGCACCACTTCAGCAAGCGATATGTATTTCCGCGAGCCTGCCGTTGCTGCTCTCGCGCTCGAATGCGGCATGCGCGTTTCCCTTTCCAACGCGGTCCTCGCCCTGGATCCGGCTTCCTATGACCCGGAAAAGGACCGTGCCATTGCAGAGACACGCGCGCTTATCCGCGATTTTCATGGCGCAGGAAACGGGCGCATCCGGGCAGATGCTGCCATTCATGCCGAATATACCAGCAATTCTCCCGTTTGGCGCTATGTAACGGATCTTGCGCTTGCGCACGGCCTCGTGATGCATGTGCATGTTTCCGAAACCAAGCGCGAACACGAAGAGTGCCTTGCCCGTCGGGGGGTTACGCCCACGCGCGCGCTCTATGATGCGGGCGTGTTTGAGGCGCGTGTGCTTGCCGCCCACGGCGTATGGCTCACAGAGGAAGATATGGAGCTTTTCGCGCAATCTCATGCCAGCGTTGCGCACTGCCCGGTTTCCAACCTCAAACTTGGCAGCGGCATTGCGCGCGTTGCGGAAATGAAGCGCCTCGGCGTCAACGTAGCGCTGGGCACGGATGGCTGCTGCTCCAACAACACGCATAACCTGTTTGAGGAGATCAAGCTCGCGGCGCTGCTGCAAAAGGGCGTTTCGGGCGACCCAACGTGCTTGAGTGCATACGACGCCCTCAAGATGGCAACCGTAGGCGGCGCAAAAGCGCAAGGACGCGAAAACGAAATTGGGAAGATCCAAGAAGGGTTTGATGCGGATCTCATCCTCATCGACACCAATACCCCTACCCTCCGCCCCGTATATGATCCAATCTCCACCACGGTATACAGCGCCAGCGGTGAGGATGTCTGCCTAACGATGGTCCAGGGGAAGATCCTCTATGAAAATGGGCAATTTACCACCATCGATGTGGAAAAAGCCATCTACGAGGTGGAACAATACGCTGTGCCACTCGTGCGCGGGTGTGCAACAAAAGACTGATGCTAAGAAATTTCAGATAAAGGATTACACTGCATTATGATTACATTTGAACAGATTAAAGCCGACCCTTCCATCCGCACCTATATCCAGCGGGCAGATGAGTCCCTCATCTATATGGGGTTTACGGAACACAGCTTCGCGCATGTTGGGCGCGTAGCGGAAACGGCTCGCTATATCCTGCTCTCACTCGGCTACAGTGAGCGGGAAGCTGAGCTTGCGCAGATCGCCGGATATCTGCATGATATCGGCAATGTTGTCAACCGCATCGACCATGCGCAAAGCGGTGCGGTAATGGCTTTCCGCATCCTCGATCGCCTTGGCGCGGATGCTGAGGATATTGCAACCATCATCACCGCCATCGGCAATCACGATGAGCATACCGCCGAGCCGGTGAACCCGGTCGCCGCGGCGCTGATCCTCGCGGATAAAACGGACGTGCGCTATACCCGCGTGCGTGAAACCGACCCTGCTAAATTCGACATTCACGATCGTGTAAACTTTGCCGTGCGCAATGCGCGCACCTATATTGACGATGCCTGTGAATCCGTTACGCTGGAAATGACCGTTGATACGCAGTACTGCTCCGTAATGGATTACTTTGAGATTTTCCTGGGCCGCATGCTCCTTTGCCGCAAAGCAGCAGAACGGCTTGGGATCACCTTCCGCCTCGTCATCAACGGCCAACGGCTGCTTTAAAGCGGGCAGCGCGCCTATGTTTTATCGCGCCAAGTGCGCATGCTTCTTAGGGCCACCGGGGTGTTTCCTGCCGCGATGGTCCTGTTTTATTTTCCGGATGGCCCTTGGGGTAAATATCCCCCAGAAACAGCTTCCTTTGCTGCAAAAGCAGTTGTACCCGCCCGGCTTTCTCTCAGAAATGCAATGAAACGCGAGCTTCCGAATGTCGTTCCGTTTTCAGCTCACTTTGGTTCGCTGTTACAATCCCGGTTCCACGAAGTGTACCTGGGATTCATTCCAGTATTTTTGATACACCATGGCATCATCCGTATGAAGGTTTTTCTGATACATGCGAAATGTAACGAGAATATCCTTAGGCTGCCATTGCTCTTGATACGAATACCGATACTTCATGCCCAGCTTTCGCATTACGCCGCCGCTATTGGGGTTGTTCACATCATGCGTTGCCGTAACATAGGGAAGGCCATCCCGCTTTGCCTGGGCAAGCACCGCGCTGCCCGCTTCTGTCACAATGCCGCGGTGCCAGAATTCCTGCATTAGGCCATAGCCTAGGTCATGGCCTTCTTCCATGGAAATTCCAAGATAGCCGATGGGAACATCCAAATCTTTGAAGCAAATGGCATATTGATACCCGCGTGCTTGCCGGTATTTCGGCGCATAGCGCGCTTCGAAAAACGCGCGTGCTTCCGCCAGGCTCTTGAGCGGAAACCACGGCAGAAACGTATTCACTTCCTTATCCTTTAAAATGGAATACAGCGCTTCGATATCCCCTTGCGTAAACTTCCTTAGGATGAGCCGTTCCGTTTCGATCCTGGGCGTATTCATGGGCTCCCTCAATTTTAAGCTGCCGCCGTACACGGAAAATGCGCATGGCACAAAAGCCGTTTCCAGCAAGCATTTCCATTCTGCCGCCGCTAGGCTTCTACCGGAGCGATGGGCTTACATACATCCACCCACTCGCCGCCGGAATAGCGTGCAAGCTCCTCGCAGGTTAATTCGATGGCGCTGTTTGCGCTGCCGACTGCCGGGAAAACGGTTGGAAAGCGCTGCATGGAAACATCCAAATACACCTTCACGCCTTCTGGCAGCGCAAATGGGCAAACGCCGCCCACAGCGTGTCCGGTCATCGCGAGCGCATCATCGGCGGAAAGCATTTTTGCTTTCATGCCAAAGCGGGCCTTGAATTTCGCGTTATCGATCTTGGTGTCGCCTGCCGTAACAACGAGCATGCAGCCTTCGCCGGCATAGAAGGAAAGCGTTTTTGCAATGCGCGCCCCTTCCGTGCCAAGCGCCTTGGCAGCAAGCTCCACCGTAGCGCTTGAAACCGGAAACTCCAGCATGCGCTCTGCGATCCCCCACCGTTCAAATTCTGCGCGAACTTTTTCAATGGACATAGTATACCTCTCTATCTTTACGTTCAATTTTTATACTTCATACTTCAATGGGAAAAAAGTGCGGCACAAGCCCGCGAAATGTTGCCGTATACCGCACGCCCGCTGCAAGTGCGAGCGCGCGCGCCTCCTTAAGCCGCTTGCCCACTTGCCCTGGAACATGCGCATCCGAGCCAAACGTCACAAATTCGCCGCCCAGCTCCACAAAACGGGCGAGCACATCTATTCCCCATGGCACATCATCCCGCCAGGATGCCGTGTTCACCTCCAAGCCCTTGCCCTGCTGCGCCAGATAGCGCAGGATATCGTCAAACGCTTCCGGCAGATCCGCATAGCGCACAGCGCGCTGCGCATAAGGTGCCCGCTTTGCCACATAATCATAATGGCCCAGCACGGAAAGCTGCGGCAGGGTGCGCACGGAGGCCGCGAGCTGTTCCAAATAGCCGCAGTAGGCCGCCTGCCGGTCCCGCTCCATAAAATAACCCGGCCGGTAGGCGTTTTCCTCTCCAACGCGGTGCACAGAACCTATAATGAAGTCCACCTGTGCCGGGGCTATATATGCCATTGCCTGCTCTGCAAACGAGGCATCCGGCGTAATGCCGATCTCCGCCCCGCGCAGCAGGCGCACAGGCAAAGCCGGTTGCTCCTGCTCCACCTCTGCGCGCTGGGCAGCAAGATCCGCAGGATTATCCCGGCACTCCGGGTCCTCAAATTCAACGTGGTCTGTAAAACAGATCTCCGAAAGGCCTGCTTGCACAGCGGCTTCCGCCATTTCGCGGATGGAGCAGGCCGCATCAAGTGAATGGTGGCTGTGCACATGGTAATCGCAATATTGCTTCATCGTTTTCTCCCACGCCATGATAAAGGCTGCATGCCGTTTTTTCAAGCAGCATGCCAGTACCGCCGACCGCATAAGGCCGCCCTTTCAAGCGCTATAAACCAATTTGGCGGTATTTCAACCAGAAGGCGCCAAGTCCACTCCGCTTGGATTGTAGGCCTTTGTTTTGATGCATTACACGCAGAGCCAGCCTCTTTCGTTATTCCTGCTGTGCAGCTTCCGCCGATTTGCGCCGGCGCGGAGGAAACCAGATTTTCTTGGTGAAAATGTAGCACAGCGGCACAAGATACAGCAAAAACCCATACGGCAACGCGCGCGCATCCACGCCCAGCATTTCAAGCGGGACGGAGCAGGAAATCGCCCACGGCACAAGCCCGGAAATCAACACGGCGGAATTTTCCATATCAAGTGCCAGCTCCCGAGGGGAGGCATGTTCCTTTTCATAAATATCCTCCCAGATTTGGTCGTTCATGGTGATGGCAATGGTCTGGTTGCAAAATGCGGCGCAGATCACAAAGCTCGTTAGGATCATCGCCGGAAAACCGCCGATGCGCGCTTCCATGGGCCGGATGATCCCCTGCAGGCCGCCCAGCATGCCCGTCCCGTTAAACACGCCGGAAAGCATACCGGAAAGCAGGACGATGCAGCAGACGTTCAGCATGGAGATGAGCCCGCCGCCGCCAAGCACATGGTTGAGCGAAGGGTCGGGCGCAGTATAGCCTAAAACAAGGCAGCGCAGGAAGTCCCAAACCGGCATATGCTGCACGCCGAGCGCCAGCACGGCGGCTGCGAGTACGCTTGCGGGGATTGCATAGCGTACCGGGACTTTACAAAGCGGCAGAATGAGGATAATTCCAGCAGGGAGAAGCGTCCACCACGAAAGGGTAAAATGCTCCGTAAGGAGCGTCAACTCGCTTGTGTCCACGGATCCGATAGGGTTGAACACGGAAAGCACGCCATAGGCCACGGTGCAGATCGCAAGCGGAAGCAGCGCCGTGAGATGCATATATTTCACGTTGTCATAAATAGGGGTGCAGGTTACGCCTGCAATCAGATTTGCGCTCGAAGAAATCGGCGCGCAGCGATCGCCGAAAAACGCGCCGGAAAGGATTGCGCCCGCGGCAATGAGTTCATTCACGCCGCCGCTGCGCGCAAGCGCCATGAAGATTACCCCCACCGTCCCAACAACGCCGAAACATGTGCCAAGCGCGTAGGAAAGCACTGCGGAAAGCGCAAATGCAATCAAAATAAATAAAGAAGGCGTAATCAGCGAAACGCCTTTCACGATGAAAAACGCGATGGTGCCGCTTGCACGCCAGGCAGCCGTAATGAGCCCGATGAGCGCAAGGACACGCACGACGCCAAGCGCATCTTTTCCGCCCCGCAACGCCATTTTCATCAAGGCACGCGCGCCATATCCGCGCCGAAGGCCCACCACCCAAAAACAGAGGAAGCCCGCAACCAGCGCCAAGCTCATTGACACATCCGCGCAGAGACAGGCAACCATTGCGCCGATAAACACCAACATGGCGAACCAGAAATCCATGCTCCACCTCTAAAAAGCGCCGTTTGGGCGGCATCTCGCAAATGCGCCGCGCCTCTTACCAACGATAGTGTAACATAACAGCGTTTTATGTCAATATTGAAAATCACCGGTTTGCGGCCATTTCGCCGAAAACACCGCTGGCAGTGCTTGCCATTGCGCGGTATAATAAAGGAAAGATAGTATTCCTTTCGGGGTGCACGTTCAAGCAATGCAAACCCGCTCCGCAATAGAAAAGGAGGAGCCGCAAAAGCGGCGATAGCAATGGATAACAGCATGTTTCATATGCGCGAACTCACACAGAGCGATTTGGAGCAATTCAATGCCCTGCTGCGCTATGCTTTCCAGGTCACATCCAACGACCTGGTGCGCAGCGGCTGGAAATCGGATGAATTCAACCACGCCAAGGCACCGATCCTGGATGGCGCTTACGTGCTGGGCTGGTTTCACAAGGACCGGCTCGCTTCGCAAATTGTCGTTTACCCCATGCGCGTCAACATTCAAGGCGAGATCTATGACATGGGCGGCGTAACCGGCGTAACGACCTACCCGGAATATTCCGGCCGCGGCCTCATCCATGCGCTCGTGGTCAAGATCCTCGCAGCCATGCGCGCGCATGGGCAGAGCATCTCATACCTTTACCCGTATTCCATCCCCTTTTACCGCAAAAAAGGCTGGGAGCTGATTTCCGACAAGCTCGCCTTCAGCATCAAGGATACGCAGCTTCCCAGGCACCATCCGGTGCCCGGCATGGTGGAACGGGTGGACACGGAGCATGAAGACCTTAAAAACGTATATGAATATTTTGCCTACCAGCATCATGGCGCGCTTATCCGCGATCATCTGGCATGGGATGAATACTGGCGCTGGGAAGTGGACGATGTGATCGCGGCCGTGTATTATGACAGCGCGCACAAGCCGCTTGGCTCGCTCGTTTACCACGTGGAAAACGAGATCTTCTACATCAAGGAGATGATCTACCTTAACAAAGAGGCCTACCACGGGCTTTGGAATTACATCAGCGCGCATTTTTCCATGATTACCGAAGTGCGCGGGGATAATTATACCGGCGAGCCGATGGCGTTCCTGCTGGAAGATAGCGAAATCACAGAAACCATTGCGCCCTATTATATGGCGCGCATTGTGGATGTTCCGGCGTTCCTCTCAAAATACAGGTTCCAGGAAGCGCCCGAAAAGCTCCGGCTGCATCTGCGCGTGCATGATCCGCTGGCCCCTTGGAACGACAATACCTTCCTGGTGCATTGGAAAGAAGATGAAACCATTTGCGAGGTTGCAGAAGAAGGCCCATTCCAGAATTTGATCGAGCTGGACATCCAAACGCTCACCACCATGCTGATGGGCTATAAGCGGCCCGGGTATCTTTATGAAAACGAGCGGCTCACGATGGAATACTACCTTGTGGATGTTCTTGAGCGCCTCATTCCAAACGATAAACCCTACTTTTCAGATTATTTTTGATGCACAGCAGGACCCGATGCCATCCGAATTCAAGCCGGGAATGGCGCAGATTCCAGCGGCAAGCGATCAAAGCGTACCGCATTCGAGCAACGCAGCGGATATTCGGTGCAAAAGCCGGATACCCGTTGTTTTTTGTCCAAGGCTAGGCAGGTATGATCCGGCCCGGTCTATGAAATCCTCAGTATATGCCCGATCGACACAGAGAATACAAATCGCTTTTGTATGATAAGGGCGAAAGGGGGAACGCCGGATGAACCATAAAATTCTAATCGTAGAGGATGAAGCCAAGCTGCGGGAAGTTTTGTGCGATTATTTCGCCAGCAGGGGTGAGCGCCCCATTCAAGCTTGCGATGGATTCGAGGCGCTTGCGCGCATGGAAGAGTGCGAATTCGATGCAGTCCTGCTCGATATTATGATGCCGGGGCTCGATGGGCTTTCGGTGTGCCGCGCAGTGCGCAAAACCAACGATGTACCCATCCTTTTTCTCACCGCCCTTTCCGATGAGGAGGATAAACTCCTGGGGTATGAGCTCGGCGCGGACGATTATATCACCAAGCCGTTTTCCCTCTCCGTGCTCTACGCTAAAACCATGGCGCTCATCAAGCGCAATGAGCGCAGCGTCCTTGCCGGCGACCGCATCGAAGCGGGCGGCATCACCCTTGTGCGCTCCACCAGGAAGGTTTTTGCAGGCAAGCAGGATATTGCCTTGACGCCGAAAGAATACGCGCTTTTGCTCTGCCTCATGCAAAACAAAAACAGGGTGCTGAGCCGGGAACAGCTTTTGGTCAAATGCTGGGGCTATGATTACGAAGGCGAAAGCCGGGCCGTGGATACCCATATCAAGCGGCTGCGCGAAAAGCTGGGCGATTGCGCCAGCTGCATTCAAACCGTAATCAAGGCCGGATACAGGTTGGAGGGATAACATGAAAAAGGAAAAGCGGCGGCCGCAAGCCCTCCCTGCGCTCATGGTGCGCTTTGGCGCTCTGCTCTTAGCCCTGTGGCTTATGTGTATGGCGCTCATCACGCTGGGGGTAACCCAATATGTTTTCGGTGAACTCACCACAACAGGGCTCGATTTTGCCGAATATGTCTATATGGTGGGGCGATTCGGATACCTTTATGGGGAATATCCCAGCGATGCCTGGATAGAGCAGCGGCGGCAGATGCCGGGTGTGGTGGAATATTTCATGAACGAAGCCATCGCACAATCCAGCGCGGGGATCTCAGCGCCAAGCTATGATTTCTATCCGGAGCCATACTTTCCGGATTGGCTGAATATCCTTCAAGGAAGCGATGCCTGCGAAACAGCTGTTCTCTTTATGGACCGCGATGGCAACATCATCCGCGAGAGCGGAGATTTTCTATACTTCGGCTATGTAACGGAGGCGGAATGGGACGCCGGCAGCGATGTTGGCACGGCCTATGGCTGGATCGATCTCGGCGCGGAGGATGATTCCAGGTACGGCGGCCTGCGCGCCATGTATGCGGAGGATAAAAGCCTTTGGGATCTCTCTGCTCTGCGCCTAACAGGCTATTTTGAGGGTTCCCGCTTTGAGCCTCTGGCTATGGATATTTTAACGCAGGGCGCTTACTATGATGCTCTGGAATCAGCAAGCCCGCAGGGCAGCGATTCCGATTCCACCGAAGAAAATGCCGTTGCACCCCAAACACCCGATCTCAGTGATTCCGCCACCACCTCCGGCTCCGGTGGCGGTGAAAGCCCGGCCTATACCATAAGCGAGCTCGATGCCATGGGGCTTCTTGCATGGGAAGCAGGGTTTGATCACACGGCTTCCGCCGGGCGGGAGCTTGCGACCATCTATGCCACCCATCCCGGTATGGCGCTTTATGAGCCAAAAGGCATGGTTTCTTATAAAGGCGTTGAACAGCACGAAAATCTCCTCGCGCTTCTTGGCACCATGGGGGCCTACAGCAACAGCGGGAGGAATTCGGTCTATTCCGGCGCCTCCAAATTCGATCTTTGGGATCTTGTGGTGTTCAGCAGCTGGGGAATTAGGGATTTTTCGGAATATGACGCTGCATCGGGCGACCCCGTCCCGGAGCGGGAATATACCATCCTTACTGCCCTCCGGGCAAGTCCCCTCAAGATCGCCATGCACTTTTTAAAAAACGTTTATCCCGCCACGTTTGCCCTTGCAGCTTTTGGCTTCCTGCTCGTGCGCCGCAGCGCCAAAAAGCATTTGATTGCGCCTGTGCAGGCCGTCAATCAAGGCATAGCAGAAGGCTGGGTCCATCTTCTGCAGTTTCGGGAGAAGCCACCCAAATGGGAGGAACCCTACGCGCTTGCTTCCCATTATGCCGACACGCAGGACGCCCTGCGCACAGGCAAAAACGAGATTGCCCGCTTAAGCACGGCGCTCGAATATGCTGAAACGGCAGAGCAGAACCGGCGGCAAATGACCTCCAGCATCGCCCATGAGCTGAAAACGCCCCTCGCCATCATCCACAGCTATGCGGAAGGCTTGAAGGAACATATCGCTGAGGATAAGCGAGATAAATATATCAACGTCATCCTTTCCGAAACCGAGCGGCTGGATAGCATGGTGCTGGAAATGCTGGATCTATCCCGCCTGGAGGCGGGAAAAGTAAAGCTATCCCGCGACGTATTTTCGCTGATTGCGCTCACGCGCACCATCTTTGAAAAGCTGGAAATGGCTGCGCGGGCGAAGGATCTGCAGATCGAATTCCGTTTCCCGGAGGATTTTACGATTACGGCGGATGAAAGCCGCATCGCACAGGTGATCGAAAACTTTGCCACAAACGCCATCAAATACACGCCCGCAGGCGGCCACATCGTAGTGAAAATCGAGCGCAGGCGCGATGGGGCCCTGTTTTCCATCGAAAATGAGAGCACGCCTTTATCCGCGGAAGCGCTGCGCAAAGTGTGGGATACGTTCTACCGGGCCGATGCATCCCGCTCCAGCAGCGGCACAGGCCTCGGGCTTGCCATCGCAAAAAACATCATTGTGCTGCACGGCGGCAGGTGTGCTGCGCGCAACACAAAAAGCGGCGTGGAATTCAGCTTTACGATTTAGCCTCCCTGCAAGGCTTCTTTTAAGGGAGCGCCATGCGTTTAAATCAAAACGGCGCAAGCGCGCCGCGCAGCAAAGGCCTGCGTCCCCTTAACTGTGCGCTGAGGCGCCTTGCGCACCCGATTTTAACAGAGCCCGGCAGCATGCAATTTCGCTTTGCTTATGCATGCCGCCGCTTTTCTAGCATTTCATTTGCGCTTGCAACGAGGTGCGTTTAATCGTCGATATAAACCGTATACTGAATGGAGTTGTCAAAGGCAATGCTGATGGAACCATATTCCTTGGAACCTTCATATTCCCCTGCGAGCTCCTGCACGGCACCGCTTGCAAGCGAAACAGAAAGCGCATTCGCAGGATATTCCGCATCTGCGAGGAAGCTATATTCGGGAAGGAGATACGCAAAGCGGTATTCCTCCTTATCCGGATGGTTTTCAATGGCCCAAGCCTTGAGCGCTTCGGCAAGTTCGGGCAGTTTTTCTACGGTCAATGCGGTTTCTTTCTGCGGGCGTTCCGCAGCGGCGCTCTGCTGCAGCTCCTGCTCCGGCGCGTAGGAATACAGCGTCATTGCCCCGCCTTCCGGCACAGCGTAATAGGTAACCATACCCATCGCCCCATCCGTTTGATATGCTACCTCAAATCCTTGCACCGTACTTGCAAGGGCGTCCTCCGCCAGCCATTCGGACTGCTCCGATTCCGTAGCGGCCACGCCGTCCGTGCAGGCAATGCAAGCCAGGCAAAAGCATGTTGCCATAATGAAAATGAAAAAACGTTTCATTGTTGGCACCTTCCCCCCATTATTTCATTCAATTTTATTTTATCGTCCGCGCTGCCCATTATGCGGGTTCGCAAAGGGCAACCGCTTGCGAGCGGCAACAGACTTACTCCGAACAAAAAGCAACTGCATGCAATGGGAAACGATTGTCGGTCCGCATGAGAAGAAGTATACAACAGAAATCCAATCAGAGAGAAGCATGGCTTCTTTTTTTAAAAGCATACTATGAAAAACCACGTCTGTCAACTTGCAATTATTTTCAAGCCATAAGCTTTGTTTTTCTTTGTTCCATTTAGGCATTCTTAAACATTCGTTCTGCGGCAGATTCTCCGTTTTGCAATTTGTACTGCTCGATCCGTCGTTTTTGCTTATAGATAAGGTTTACTTCTCCGAGAAAAGCGTCCCTTCGCCACAGGCAGAACTTGCGATGATGCAGGGTTAGGCGGCTACAGCAACGTGCAGATTCCATTCACGCCAAGTTTTGGGCGCATTGTTGCAAAATGTCTTTAATCTCTTTTGGGAATGGGCTACCGTATGTTTTCTATGAATATATCCCAGAGCTTTCATAGAACTGCTCACCCAGCGCAGCAGGCCGGGAAGGGCGCGAAATTGGTGCAAGCAGAGCCAGCCAGCATGGATCGCAAGCTCCAGCCAAAAGGCACATTGTTAAGAGCAGGGCAACGGAAACGCCATGCTTTGCTTTTGTTTTTCTGAAATCATCGCTCGTGTTTCAACCCATAAAATAGGTTCCCGTTAACCGATAAAATAGAATGCAAAAAATCGAAAAAGCGCAATAGAGTCCAAGAATGATATAAATGATCCGGGCAGACCATTGCTCATTCACCTGCCACAGGATGAAAAGTTCCAGCAACATAAAGCCACGCACAAAGAGTGCAAACAGATGATTTCTGGAAAGGAAGGTCAAAACAAAGGCGAGGCCGATCATGCCCATGCCGCGCACCTGCGAAAAACGAAGGAATTTATCCCATCCAGCTTTGAGTTTTCGTGCCATATCGCCTGCACTCCTTGCTATAATATTCCTATTGCGGTTTATAAAAAACGTGTTTACAGAGAGCGAAACTTGAACGGATCTGCAACAAAGTAACTTCTATTCATTTCATTATATAATGTGAGGCCATTCTGTCAAGATATACCCTTTTTTATGCGTTGCAGTTGGTTTTGCAATGGAAAGGGCTTTGCATACCGCAAAGCCCCAAATACTCCCGCTCGCGAATCGCAAATTGCAGCCTTGCTTGGTTTGCATCAAACCTAAATAAATCCCCAAAGATGCCGGGCAGCAAAGAGGCCCTGCCGCTTACCAATGGCCTGTGCTCCCGCTTCAGCAAGCGGAGGGCTTTGCATGTGCAAAGCCCTCCGCAATTCTTTCTCTCCGTATTTACCCGTTATGCCGCTTCGTCCCCTGTTCCTCCAGCTCCTTGAGCTTGGCGGAAGGATCCTGCACCTTGGCGAGGAAGATCATCGCCGCAATGATGTATGGCTTGAAGGATGCCTGCTTATACAGCGGATCGCGGTAACGATCAAACACGCTTGCAGCGACCTCGCCGTGCTCGCAGGAAACATCCGTAATGTCCGCGGGCAGGCAGTGCAGATAGAGCGCTTTGCCATCCTTGGTGAGCTGCATCATCTCCTCGGTGCACTCCCAGTCCATGTGCTCCGCGTTCTGCGCCAGCAGCCGCTTCTCAAGCGCCTTGATGCCATCAAAATCGCCGTTTCCATAAAGCTCCGTGCGCTCTTCCATGGCTTTAAACGGCGCCCAGGATTTCGGATACACCACATCCGCATCTTGGAACGCTTGCTTCATATCGTTGGTGATTTCAAATTTGCCGCCGAACTCCGCAGCGTTTTTCTTCGCCACTTCCACGACTTCATCCATCACTTCATACCCTTCGGGGTAGGCGAGCGTTACATCCATGCCCATGCGGGTCATGAGGCCGATCACGCCCTGCGGCACGGAAAGCGGCTTGCCATAGCTCGGGGAATACGCCCATGTCATGGCGATCTTTTTGCCCTTCAAGTTTTCTACGCCGCCGAATTCATGGATGAGGTGCAGCATGTCGGCCATGCACTGGGTCGGGTGGTCGATATCGCATTGAAGGTTCACAAGCGTAGGCTTCTGCTCGAGCACGCCTGCCTTATGTCCTTCGGTTACCGCATCTACAACGTTGTGCATGTAGGTATTGCCCTTGCCGATGTACATATCATCCCGAATGCCGATGACGTCCGCCATGAAGGAGATCATGTTTGCCGTTTCACGCACGGTTTCGCCATGGGCGATCTGGCTCTTGCCTTCATCAAGGTCCTGCACCTCGAGGCCAAGCAGGTTGCAGGCCGAAGCGAACGAAAAGCGCGTGCGGGTGGAATTGTCGCGGAAAAGGCTGATGCCAAGGCCGCTATCAAAGATCTTTGCGGAAATGTTGTTCTCGCGCAGATGCCGCAGCGCGTCCGCAACGGTAAACACCGCTTCGAGCTCATCGCGCGTTTTTTCCCAGGTAAGGAAAAAATCGCCTTCGTACATGTTTTTAAAATCCAGCTTGTCGAGTTTGTCGGTAAACTGCTTGATATTGCTCATTTTGGCCTCCGTTTATTGAATGTTGTTGTTTGTTTTCCCAGCGCGGAACTGCACTACATCCTCTGTTTTGTTTTCTTCCTTATAGAAAAGCGGCGTTGCAGCGTAAACGGCTGCGCATACAACAAGGTCCTGCTTCCAGGTGATCTCGTTGGGCGCATGCGCCTGCGATTCTGCGCCCGGCCCAAAGCCCACGCAGGGGATGCCGTAGCGTCCCTGGATGGAAACGCCGTTGGTGGAGAAAGTCCACTTATCGATCAAGGGGCGGTTGCGCTTATCCATCGCAGAGGGCGCGCCCACGCGTTTATCGCCATAGAGCGCCTTGTGGGCATCCGCAACGGCCTGCACATGCGCTGCGTTTTCCTTGTTGATCCAGGTCGGGAAGTAGCATTCCGTTTCATAGGTAAGGCCGGTCCACGCAGGGCGGTCGTACATATACATGGATACCTTCACGTCGCTGCCATACTTTTTACATGCCGGAAGGTTGCGAATCTCTTCCAGGCAGGAATCCCAGGTTTCGCCTGCGGTCATGCGGCGGTCGAGCGATACGGCGCAGGAATCCGCAACTGCGCAGCGGCTTGGCGAGGTATAAAAGATTTCGGATACCGTGATCGTGCCGCGGCCAAGGAAGCGCGCATCCTCATAGTGCTCCGGGTTAAACTCCGGCTCAAGCATCTTAACAAGGCCCTTGATTTCCGTTTCCGGCCCGCAGCCATTTTCGTTCAGCGCGCGCACCTCCTGGAGGATATCCGCCATTTTGTAAATCGCGTTGTCCCCGCGCTCCGGCGCGCTGCCATGGCAGGAAATGCCCTTAACATCCACGCGGATCTCCATCCTGCCGCGATGCCCGCGGTAGATGCCACCATCTGTGGGTTCCGTGGAAACCACGAATTCCGGGGTGATCTTATCCTCATTGTGGATATACTGCCAGCACAGGCCGTCGCAATCCTCTTCCTGCACGGTTGCCGTAACAAGGATTTTGTATCCTTTCGGAATCAACCCAAGCTCCTTCATGATTTTTGCGCCGTAGACCGCGCTGACCACGCCGCCTTCCTGGTCGGAGCCCCCGCGGCCATAGATGATTTCGTCCGTCTCATAGCCTTCGTAAGGGTCATGCTCCCAGTTGCTGCGGTTGCCGATGCCAACGGTGTCAATATGCCCATCAAAGGCGATGATCTTATCGCCCGTGCCCATCCAGCCAAGCGCATTGCCTTCTGGATCAATCTCCGCTTTGTCAAAGCCAAGCGCCTCCATCTCTTGAATGGTGCGCCGGATTACGCCCTCCTCCCCGCAGCTTTCACTCGGGATGCGGATGAGGTCGCGCAGGAATTTCGTCATTTGCGGGAGATACCCTTCGGAAGCTTTTTTGATCTCGTCGAAATTCACGGTGTTTTCCATCCTTTCTATGAATTATTCGGAAGCTTACAAATGCTAGGATTGCTGGGTGGAAGTATTGCTGGTATCCAGATAGGAATACAGCGTATATTTGCTGATTCCAAAATATTTGGCGATTTTATCCCCGCTCTTGGTGATGAGCATTGCCCCGGCGTCGTTGAGATAGCCGATGGCCTTGACCTTGTCGTCCTTGTTCATCATCGCAACGGGCTTGCCGACGATGCGCACGGATTGCTCAAGCAGCTCGTCAAGCAGATCGTTCACATTGGTTGGGATGCGTTCCGGCTCACCCTCGGCGCGCGGCGCCTGCACCAGCGCATCCACGGTAGCTTTCGCCATCATGAGGGCTGTAAGGTCGTAATTGATGCAGAAAATGCCGATGGGCCGGCCCTCGTCATCGTTCACATAGACCGTGCTCGAACGCAGGATGCGGCCGTCAGCCGTCTGGGTTAAGTAGTTATATTGATCCCGAATATTCCGCCGCCCCTCTTTCATGGCCTCGAGCGCAATATGGGAAGGGCCTGCATCCGCATTGCGGCGGGATACATGCCCGTTTTCGATTACAGCGATGGTGTTTTCCGGGTTGCCCGAAGAAATGTCGTGCACAACGATTTCGCAATTCTCCCCAAACTGGGCGGAAAGCGCTTTTGCCAGCCGCTTGAGCAGGTCGAGCGTCGTCTCCTGCATAGGCTTCCTCCTCATGATCATCGTTAAAAACAATATATCATATCCCCGCAAAATTGCAAGGTTGAATCAAAATATTTTTTTGCTTTCAAAAAAATTTTGTATTTCCAGCGTGCCTTGTGTTTTTCCCTTTGCTGTGTTATGATAAAAAAAATTATTCTTATCAGTAGTGTTAATATGGATTGTATAGCTGCAAGGGAGTGCTTCGCGCGCGGGCTACGAACATGGATTTGTTTGGGCGCGCTTTTTTGTTTCTGCACAGCCGCGCAAGATCAAAAGCGAATAAGGAGGAACCCCAATGATTCTGATTGCAAACGGAAGGCTCATCACCCGGGATGACGCCGCCCCTTACATCGAAAACGGCGGCGTAGCGGTTTCCGGCACAAAGATCGTTGAAGTTGGAGAAACAGCGGCGCTTTGCGCAAAGTATCCAGATGCGGAATTCGTGGATGCAAAGGGCGGCGTGATCATGCCGGCGTTCATCAACGCGCATTCCCACATCTACAGCGCCCTTGCCCGCGGCTTGACAATGCCGAACTATAACCCAACCAATTTCTACGAGGTGCTCGACGGTATGTGGTGGCGGCTGGACCGCAACCTCACGTTGGAGGATACGCGGCAGAGCGCATACATTACCTACATCGATTCCATCAAAACAGGCTGCACAACGGTGTTTGACCACCATGCAAGCTATTGCGAGATCGAAGGAAGCCTGTTTACCATTGCGGAAGTCGCAAAGGAGCTGGGCGTGCGCACTGTGCTTTGCTATGAGGTGAGCGAGCGCGACGGGCAGGAAAAATGCGATGCCGCCATACGTGAAAACGAGTCTTTCATCACCCACTGCGAGCGGGAGCAGGATCCGCTTATCAAGGCCATGTTCGGCATGCACGCGCTCTTTACCATCTCCGATCGCACCATGGAGCAATGCGTTGCCGCAAACAATGGCCGCACCGGGTTCCACATTCATGTTTCCGAAGGCATGAACGATGTTTACGATACCCTGCGCAATTATGGCACGCGCCCGGTGAACCGCCTGCTCAACCAGGGCATTCTGGGAGAAAAGACGATCCTGGGCCACTGCATCCATGTAAACCCCGCGGAAATGGATCTTATAAAGGAAACGGATACGATGGTTGTAAACAACCCGCAATCCAATATGGGGAATGCAGTGGGCTGTTCACCCGTACTGCAATTCTTTAAGAAGGGGGTGCTCGTGGGCCTCGGCACGGACGCCTATACCTTCGACATGACCGAAAGCCTCAAGGCTGCGCTCACCATTCAGCGCCACAACGCATGTTTACCCAATGTTGGCTGGGGCGAAGCGGTCGCCATGCTGTTTTACAACAACGCAAAGATTGCCGCGCGCTATTTCCACGATGCGCTTGGCGTGCTCAAGCCCGGCGCTGCGGCCGATGTGATCGTGATGGATTACAAACCCTTCACCCCATTTTCCGCCGACAACATTGATGGACACATTCTTTTCGGCATGGCGGGCCGCCAATGCGAAACCACCATGTGCGCAGGGCAGATCCTCATGCGCGACCGCGTGCTCATCTGCGCGGATGAAGAAGCAGTCCATGCGCACACGCGCGAAGTCAGCAGCAGGCTCTGGAAGCGGCTGGGCTGTTAATCCCCCCTATTCTTGCAGCAAGGAGGTACCTATGAGCGAACGCATGACCCCTATGCCTTTTTCGAAACTGATGGATTGGCTTTTCTGCGAGCGGGACGCGCACGGCGCGGTCTTTGGTGTGCAGAAGCCCTTCATGAAGCGGGATGAAAAAATGCTCCCATTGTTCCGCGAAACAATCGAAACGCCGTTTGGCCCTGCCGCTGGCCCAAATACGCAGCTTGCAGAAAATATCATCGCAGCCTATTATGCGGGCGCACGCTTTTTTGAGCTTAAAACCGTACAAAAAATGGATGGTGCCGAGCTTGCAGCGTGCATCGGCCGCCCGTGCATCCGCGCGGAGGATGAGGGTTATAATTGCGAATGGTCTACGGAGCTCACCGTGGAGCAAGCGTTTGAGGAATACGTTAAGGCCTGGTTTGCCCTCAAAATCATCAGCCGCAAATGGAACCTGGGCGATCCGTGCGGCTTCGCCTTCAACATGAGCGTAGGCTATGACCTTGCCGGGATCCAAACGGAAAAGATGGATCGTTTCATCGAAGGCATGAAGGATGCATCGGCTACACCCATCTGGAAGGAATGCATGGAATATGCGCTTTCTGCGTTCCCCGAGGATGCGGATTTTCTTGCAACCATCACCCCGCACATTTGCACGGGCGTAACCGTATCCACGCTCCATGGCTGCCCGCCGGATGAAATCGAAGCCATCGCTTCCTATCTTATTCAAGAAAAGCGGCTCAACACCTTCGTCAAGTGCAACCCTACGCTCCTTGGCTATGATTTTGCGCGCGCAACGCTTGACGCCCTGGGATATGGGTACATTGCTTTTGACGATCACCATTTTAAAGAGGACCTGCAATATGAGGATGCGGTGCCCATGTTCCGCCGCCTCAGCGCGCTTGCTGCTGGCCTTGGGCTCGAATTTGGCTTGAAGCTTTCCAACACGTTCCCGGTGGACGTGAAAGCGGGCGAATTGCCGAGCGCAGAAATGTACATGTCCGGCCGTGCTCTATTTCCGCTCACCATCGAAATGGCGCGCCGTATGGCGGAGGAATTCGATGGCAGGCTGCGCCTCTCCTATTCCGGCGGCGCGGATTTTTACAATGTGCAAGCGCTTTTTGAGGCAGGCATCTGGCCCATTACGATGGCGACGACCATCCTAAAGCCGGGTGGCTATGCCCGCATGGCGCAAATTGCCGAAACGCTATCCGGCCTTGTCTATAAACCCTTTGTGGGCGTGGACGTCGCAGCTGCCGCCGCACTTGCGCGCGCTGCGCGCACGGATGCGCATTACCGCAAGCCGGAAAAGCCCCTGCCGCCGCGCAAGCTGCCCAAAAAGGTACCTTTGATCGACTGTTTCACCGCCCCCTGCAAGGGCGGCTGCCCCATTGGGCAAGACGTTCCCGAATATATGGCGCTCTGCGAAAAGGGGGAATATGAAGCGGCGCTTCGTTGCATTACCGAAAAGAACCCGCTTCCGTTCATTACAGGCACGATCTGCGCGCACCGCTGCATGGAAAAATGCACGCGCAACTTCTATGAAGCGCCCGTTGAGATCCGCCGCGTGAAGCTCGAAGCGGCACAGCGCGGCTATGACGCGCTCATGGCGGGGCTAAAGCCGCCTGCGCCAAAGCCAGGCGCTCCGAAAACCGCCATCATCGGCGGCGGCCCGGCGGGCATTGCGGCTGCCTATTTCCTTGCCCGCGCAGGATATCCTGCTACCGTATTCGAGCGGGAGGAAACGCCCGGCGGCATCGTGCAGCACGTTATTCCCGCGTTTCGCATCCCGCAGGAGGCCATTGAAAAGGATGTTGCGCTCGCAAAGGCCATGGGCGCGCAATTTGTCTGCGGCAAGCCCGCGCCTGCGTGCGAACAGCTGCGCGCTCAAGGATATCAGAACATTCTGCTCGCATTTGGCGCCGAAAAGCCCGGCACGCTTGCGCTCGAAGGCAACGTGCTCAATGTGATTGATTTCCTAAAGCGCGCGAAATCTGCGCCGGAAACGCTCGCGCTCGGAGGAAGCGTAGCGGTAATCGGCGGCGGCAATACGGCGATGGATGCCGCGCGCGCCGCAAAACGCATGGGCGCAAGCAGGGTAACGATCGTCTACCGCCGCACGAAGCAATATATGCCTGCGGACGCGGAAGAGCTCGCGCTCGCCCTTGCGGACGGCGTGGAATTTGCAGAGCTGCTTGCCCCGAAAGCACATGCAGACGGCATGCTCACATGCGCGCGCATGGCGCTTGGCGCGCCGGATGCAAGCGGCCGCCAGTCCCCCGTTCCAACCGGCGAAACGGTTTGCATCCCGGCGGATACGGTCATTGCAGCGGTGGGCGAGGCGCCGAACCCGGAGGCCTTTGCCGCCTATGGCGTAACGCTCGATGCGCGCGGCCGTGCACAAGCTTCTTATCCGAACGGGATCTACGTTGCGGGCGATGCCCTGCGCGGCCCTTCCACAGTGGTAGAGGCCATCGCGGATGCCCGCGCTGCAGCAGACGCCATCACCGGCGCTTGCCGCAAAGAAGAGCGCCCGGCAGGTGCACGCCCGGGCTATGGCGCAGCACTGATGAAAAAAGGCAAACTCGCTTACCCATGCGCCGATGGCTGTGATGCAGCGCGTTGCCTTGCCTGCGATACCGTGTGCGAAACCTGCGTTACGGTATGCCCCAACCGTGCGAATGTAGCGGTTGAAGTGCCGGGCCATGCGATGCGGCAGATCGTTCATGTGGATTTCCTTTGCAACGAATGTGGGAATTGCGCTACCTTCTGCCCTTATGACAGCAAACCTTATAAGGAAAAGTTTACGCTCTTTGCAAACGAGCGCGATTTTCTCGATAGCGAAAACGATGGTTTCTTCGTGCTCTGCCCGAAATGCCCGAAGGTGCGCGTACGTTTGCGCGGCACCGTCTCCGATTATGACCTTTCCAGCAGCAATGGGCTCGACCCCGAAATCCGGGCGCTCATCCTCGCCATCGTGCACAAATATGCTTACATGCTTTGATTATGCTTACCGAGCGGAGGGATCGCAATGGCAACCTTTACTGTAAACGGGCAAACCGTAACCGTAGAACAGAACCAAAAACTGCTGCGTTATCTGCGTGATACCCTGCGCCTCACCTCCGTAAAGGATGGATGCAGCGAGGGCGCATGCGGAACCTGCACCGTGCTCATCGACGGAAAGCCCGCGCGCGCCTGCATCCAGCAAACGGATCGGCTTGCAGGGAAAGCGGTGTTGACCGTGGAAGGGCTTTCGGATTTTGAAAAGGATGTTTATGCCTTTGCCTTTGGCGAAGCAGGCGCCGTGCAATGCGGTTTTTGCATTCCGGGCATGGTGCTCTGCGCAAAGGCGCTGCTCGATGTGAACCCCACCCCTACGGAGGAAGAAATCGCTTACGCGCTGCGCAACAACATCTGCCGCTGTACGGGGTATGTAAAGATCAAAGACGCCGTGCGGCGCGCAGCGGAATATCTGCGCGCAGGGCGCTTGCCGGAGGATTCCGGGGCGTGGCGGCTCGGCGCACGCGTGCACCGGCTGGATGTGCGCGAAAAGGTTCTCGGCACGGGCGAATATTGCGATGATCTTTACATGGAAGGCATGCTCTATGGCAGTGCCGTGCGCGCGGCTTATCCCCGCGCGCGCGTGCTTAAAATCCATACGGAAGAGGCCCGCGCTCTCCCCGGCGTAGCGCTCGTGCTCACCGCCGCAGATGTGCCCGGAGAGAACAAAGTAGGCCATTTAAAAAAGGATTGGGATACCATGATCCCCGTAGGCGGAATCACGCATTACCTTGGGGATGCCATTGCCTTGATCGCCGCCGAAACGCCGGAGATCCTTGCGGCGGCAAAAGCGCTCGTGCGCGTAGAGTATGAGCCGCTCACGCCCGTGCGTTCGCCGGCAGAGGCCATGGCCGAAGGCGCGCCGCTCGTGCACCGGGATGGCAACCTTCTCGCCCATAAGCACGTTTCGCGCGGCGATGCGGCGGAGGCCATCCGCAATGCACACTATGTGCTGCAGGATCATTTTTCCACGCCGTTTACCGAACACGCATTCCTTGAGCCGGAATGTGCAGTGGCCTTTCCCAAGGAAGACGGCGTGATGATCTACTCCTCCGACCAAAGCGTTTATGATACACAGCACGAAACCGCGCCCATGCTCGGCTTGCCCAACGAAAAGGTATGGGTAGAAAACAAGCTGGTGGGTGGCGGCTTCGGGGGCAAGGAAGATGTGACCGTGCAGCATCACGCGGCGCTTCTTGCCTACTTGGCCCAGCGCCCCGTAAAGGTAAAGCTCACGCGCGAGGAGAGCATCTTGATTCACCCCAAGCGGCACCCGATGGAGATGGATTTTACGCTTGGCGTGGATGAAAACGGCATCATCCAAGGCGTAAAGGCCACGGTCGTTGCCGATACGGGCGCTTACGCCTCGTTGGGCGGCCCCGTGCTGGAGCGCGCCTGCACGCATGCCGCAGGGCCGTATAACTACCAAAATTTCGAGATCGACGGCTATGCCTGGTATACCAACAACCCGCCTGCCGGCGCATTTCGCGGGTTCGGCGTAACGCAGACCTGTTTTGCGATTGAAACGCTCCTCAACCGGGCTGCGGACATGGTTGGCATCAGCCACTGGGAAATCCGCTACCGCAATGCCATCCGCCCGGGGCAAACGCTGCCCAACGGGCAGATCGTGGATGCCTCCACCGGCCTTGCGGAAACGCTCGAGGCTGTGCGCGAACAATATGAAGCCGCAAGCTATGCAGGCATCGCCTGCGCGATGAAAAACGCCGGCGTGGGCGTAGGGCTCCCGGATACTGGACGGGTACGCCTAGTTGTAAAAGATGCAAAAGTGCACATCCATACGGGGGCATCCTGCATAGGCCAGGGGCTTGGGACTGTGCTCGTGCAGATCGTATGCGAAACCACGGGGCTGCCCCGCGAAGCCGTCGTCTACGCGCCGCCCAATACCGGCAACTCTCCCGATTCCGGCACAACTTCGGGCTCGCGCCAAACGCTCATCACAGGGGAAGCCGCGCGCCGCGCCTGCGAATTGCTCAACGCGGCGATGGCAAACAGCTCGCTTGCCGATTTAGAAGGTGAAATCTATTACGCTGAGTATCTCGCCAAAACAGACCCACTTGGCTCGCCCAAGCCCAACCCGGTCAGCCATGTAGCTTACGGTTACGCGACCCAGGTGGCCATTTTGGGCGAGGATGGCAAGCTGCGCAAGATCATCGCGGCCCACGATGTTGGCCGTGCGGTAAACCCGCTTTCCGTGGAAGGGCAGATCGAAGGCGGCGTCGTAATGAGCATGGGCTATGCGCTCACTGAGCGCTACCCGCTAACGGATTGCAAGCCCACGGCAAAATTCGGCACATTGGGTTTGCTGCGCGCAAATGAGATCCCGGAAATTGAGCCCATCATTGTGGAAAAGGCTGGCTTGCAGGTTGCCTATGGCGCAATCGGCATCGGGGAAATCACCGCCATCCCCACCGCTCCCGCCATTGCGGACGCATACTACCGCTTGGATGGAAAAGCGCGCTCCCGACTGCCGCTTGCAGATACCCCTTATGGGAAACGCTGATTTTTGCATGAAAGCACGGCCGCTTTCCCTAATTCGAAGCCGACCCAAGGAGGCATAACCATGATGTTGAACCAATATATTGACCATACCCTGCTTAAAGCGGATGCAACCCGTGCGGACATCGACCGGCTTTGCGCAGAAGCAATCGAGTACCGCTTTGCGAGCGTTTGCGTCAACAGCGTGCACATCGCGCAGGTCGCCGCTGCGCTTGCAGGCACAGACGTTGCGCCATGCTGCGTCGTTGGTTTTCCACTGGGCGCCATGGAATCCGCAGCAAAAGCCGGAGAAGCTGCGCGCGCCTGCGCGCTCGGTGCCAAGGAGATTGACATGGTAATGGATATTGGCGCCGCCCGGGAAGGCGATTTTTCCCGCGTGGAAGCCGATATCCGAGCCGTAGTTTCCGCCATCGCAAAGCGTGCAAAGCTCAAGGTGATTCTCGAATGCTGCCTCCTTACGGATGAGCAGAAAGTTGCCGCATGCCTTGCTGCAAAACGTGCAGGGGCGGA
The DNA here is from genome assembly GCA_944366945.1 of uncultured Clostridia bacterium. Taxonomy (GTDB): domain Bacteria; phylum Bacillota; class Clostridia; order Christensenellales; family CAG-138; genus UBA1685. The sequence continues at coordinate 97,264 of CALVWJ010000003.1, read as the reverse complement.
TTTTGTGAAAACCAGCACCGGCTTTTCTACAGGCGGCGCAACGGAACACGACGTTGCGCTCATGCGCGCAACCGTTGGGCAGGAAATGGGCGTAAAGGCTTCCGGTGGCATCCGCACGCGTGCAGACGCACTGCGGATGATCCAGGCGGGGGCAAACCGCATCGGTGCAAGCGCCGGCATTGCAATCGTCAGCGCACCCGGCGCTTAAATGCCATCGTTATGCTGCACGGAGCGCTTTGCAGGTGGAGCGGACCACAAAGCAGGAAAGCACAAACGTGAGGATATCCGAAACCGGCATTGAATAAAGCACGCCATCGAGTCCGAAAAGTATGGGCAACAGCAAAGCGAATCCCACGCCGAATACCACTTCTCGAACCATGGAAAGCAGGGTTGATAGGAAGGCCTTTCCCAGCGATTGCAGGTAGATGAACGTTGCCTTGTTCACGCAAGCAAATACCATCATGCAGAGATAAACACGAAATGAGCGCACGGCGAATTCCGTATAATATGCGCTTTCGTTTTTTGCGCCGAAAATCGTGATGCGCTGCTGTGGAAACCCTTCTACAAGAACGAACGCTACAGCGCCTACCACTGCTTCTGCAATGAGCAAGTGAAAGAAGAGCCGCCGCGCCCTGTCTTTGTGGCCAGCCCCCATGTTATAGCCCACAATCGGGATGCAGCCTGCTGCCATGCCGATCACAATGGAAATCACGATCTGAAACACCTTCATTACAATGCCCAATACCGTCATCGGGATTTGCGCATATTGGCTCTGGCCAAACACCGCATCCTGTGCGCCATATTTGACCACCATATTCTGAATGGCGGCCATTGCTGCAACAAGCGAGATCTGCGCCAGGTAACTGCAACCGCCAAGAGAAAGCACCTTGCTGAGCAATTTGTGATCCAGGCGGAAACTGCTCTTCTCCAGCCGAATGGCTTTGGTGTGAAAAAGGTACCAAGCGGAAAGGCCTGCGGTAAGTGCTTGGCCAAGCACGGTCGCTACCGCCGCGCCCATCATACCCCAGTGGAATAGAAAAATGAATATTGGGTCAAGGATCAAGTTTGTTACCGCACCTGCGAGGGTTGCAGCCATGGCAAATTTGGGGCTTCCATCCGAACGGATGATTGGGTTCATCGCTTGCCCAAACATATAAAAAGGAATGCCGATAGAAATATAGGTGAAGTATTCCCTCGAATAGCGGAATGTTGCTTCGTTCACTTTTCCGCCAAAGGCGGTCAACAGCTGTTCCTGGAAGACGAAATAAAGCGCCGTGAGCACAATGCTGCTGCCAAGTGAAACTACAACCGCATTTCCAATGCTTCGGTGTGCCTTTTCCGGCTCTTTTGCGCCAAGGCAAAGTCTCACGAATGCGCAGCAGCCTTCCCCGATCATTACGGCGATGGCGAGCTTGATAACGGTTAGCGGAAATACCACGGTATTCGCAGTGTTGCCATAAGAGCCGAGCTCGCTTGCATTGGCAATAAATATCTGATCCACGATATTACGCACGGCACGGCATATTTGCGCATGAGCGTTCCAATGGGTTCTGTTCCAAGGAACGCGTTGGAATTATGATTCTGTTCCATTTTCGATTAAACCTCTTTCTGCAAACAAAACAAAAGCGCACCGCCAAGCTGGATTTACGCCCACTTGGCAACACGCTTTGTATGTTTGCTTATTTTAGAATTTATAAAGGCAGTGGATTTTCGCAAGGCGTTTCCGCCAGACTTACGCTGCATTTTGATTTTAGCACTGCCAACGCAAAATTTCAAAGCGTTTATTTTTCTTTTCAAACACAGTTTATATTCCGTTTCTTTACAATAAGCGCCATTTCGTGTTCGGGATGGAAGTGTTATTGTTTTTATGCAGTTTCCCATACTTGAAAAGTGCAGCTGCATGTGGTATATAGAACGCCTCCTTGCCTGTGCATCGCTTGTATTTTTTGCATTGCAGCGTTATAATCCAGAGTTAGAAAAACCATGCAGCAGGGGCTGCGGAAAGAAGAAACGCAATGACGAAGATTGACATTTTCTCTGGATTTCTGGGCGCTGGCAAAACCACGCTCATCAAAAAGCTGATCCGCGAAGCATACGCTGGCGAGAAGCTCGTTCTCATCGAAAACGAGTTTGGCGAGATCGCCGTGGACGGCGGCTTTTTGCAGGATTCCGGCGTAGAGATCACCGAAATGAACTCCGGCTGCATCTGCTGCAGCCTCGTGGGCGATTTTGCGGATGCGCTCAAGAAGGTGCTCGCGCAGTTCGCACCCGATCGCATCTTGATCGAGCCCTCCGGCGTTGGCAAGCTTAGCGACGTGATCCGCGCCGTGCAGGGCGTGGATTCCCACGACCTTGCGCTCAACAGTTTTACCGCTGTGGTGGATGCAAACAAGTGCAAAATGTACATGAAGAATTTCGGCGAATTCTTCAACGATCAAGTAGAGCATGCCGGCGCAATCGTGCTTTCGAGAACGGATTCTATCTCCGAAGAGAAGCTGGCCTCTACCGTAGCTTTACTGCGGGAGCATAACCCCTCAGCCGTGATCGTAACCACGCCATGGAGCCAGCTTGACGGCGCGCAGATTCTGGCCGCTATGGAGCGCAAGGACACGCTCGCTTCCGCGCTGGCACAGCTTGCGGCGGAATCCGAAGCGGAAGACGATGTATGCCCGGTTTGCGGCTGCCATGGCGCACACGAACATGAACATGAGCACGCACACGAGCATGAGCATGAGCACGAACATGAACACGGCCATGAACATGCGCACCATCATCACCATCATGGCCATGATGCGGACGAGGTGTTCGTGAGCTGGGGGATTGAAACCACGCATCAATTCAGCCACGAAGAATTGCAAAGCGCGCTGGATGCGCTCGGGGATGCGGAAAAATATGGCACCGTGCTGCGCGCAAAAGGTATGGTAGCCTGTACTTGTGGAAGCTGGCTTCATTTCGACCTCGTGCCCGGCGAAACCGAGCTGCGTGAAGGCTCTGCCCCGATTACCGGTAGGCTTTGCGTGATCGGTTCGAAGCTCAACGAAGCGGCGCTTGCAACGCTTTTCCCAGCGCGCTGAGGCGGAGGGGATACGGCAATGGAAATCCCGGTGTATCTGTTTACCGGTTTCCTGGAGGCGGGAAAAACGCGTTTTATCCAGGAGACGCTCGAGGATAAGAGATTCAATGCAGGCGAGCGTACGCTGCTTCTGCTGTGCGAGGAGGGCGAAGAAGAATATGCGCCCGATACCTTTGCAGGTCAGAATGTGTTCATCGAAACCATTGAGGAGGAAAACGATCTTGCCGCAACGCGCCTTGCGGCGCTGCAGAAAAAGCATCGCGCCACGCGCGTGCTGGTGGAATACAACGGCATGTGGATGCTCGATTCCCTCTACCGGCATATGCCGGAGGAATGGAGCATCTATCAAGAGTTCCTGTTCGTGGATGCGCGCACGTTTTTAAACTATAACGCCAACATGCGCCCGCTTGTTGTGGACAAGCTCAAAAGCTGTGAGCTTGTGGTATTCAACCGCACGAGCGACGAAACGGACAAGCTCATGTTCCACAAGATCGTGCGCGCAACATCGCGCCGGGCAAATATTGCCTTTGAATATCCCAATGGAAAAGTGGAATACGACGAGATCGAGGATCCCCTGCCGTTTGATTTGAATGCGCCGGTCATCGAAATTGCGGATGCGGATTACGCCCTTTGGTATCGGGATATTACCGAGGATGCAGGCAAGTATTCCGGGAAAACCGTGCGTTTTAAGGGCACTGTTGCACTCTCGCCCAAGCTGGGCAAGGATGTATTCATCGTGGGGCGCCATGTGATGACCTGCTGTGTGGACGATATTAAATATGCCGCCCTGGTTTGTCAATGGCCGGAGGCAAGCTCGCTGCACAAACGGGACTGGGTTTTCCTTACCGCAACGATCTCCATTGCGTACCACAAAGCCTATGGCACGAAAGGGCCCGTGCTGACCGCAGTCTCGGTGGAACCTGCTGAAAAGCCCGAAGAAGAAGTGGCAACATTTTATTGATGCATTCCGCTGTTTGTAAACATTCTGTGCGGAAACGACTATTTTTGTTTGCGGCGGATGACAAGCCCTGCCGCATTGTAGTAAACTGTTACAAGACACTGTGTACCCTATTGTTCAAGGAGGCTCTCATTTTGAAATCCCTTCGCATGCTCTCTGCGCTGCTCGCATGCCTTATGCTGTTTTCCTTAAGCGCATGCGCGCCGCGCGCAACCACCGCCGAAGGCGATCGCGTAATCGATGTTGCAGGCCCGGATGAAACGGCCGGCGTGGCAGACGCCGCCCCCACGGTCTCCCCCTCGAGCACGCTTGATCCGCTGATCCTCGGTACGCCTTCCGGCGCAAACCCAACGGTTCCCATGCCAACGGAAACCCCCGCAGGCGCATCCGCAGAGCAAACGCCCGCTCAAACGCCTGTGCCGGCTGAAACCGAATCTCCGGCTGAGACTGAAACGCCCGCAGAAACGCCCGCGACTTCTGCAACGCCCATCCCTTCCTCTGGGGATGACCTGCCCTATTACCTTTATGTGGAAAAAGGTTCCTTTACCTTGACCATCTACCAAAAAGGCGCGGATGGCACGTATTCTGATGTGTACAAGACCTACCGCATCGCCCACGGCGGCAATAAAACGCCTGCCGGCACTTTTACCCTAGGTGGGGACCGCGAACGCTGGCATGAATTCCCCGATGGCGGCTTCGTGCAGTTTGCTACGCGCTACCATAACCGTCTCTATCTCCATTCTCCGCTTTATGGTGAGGAGGATAACGGCTATATGTGGCCCAAATATTACGACGGCGAGCTTGGGATCGGGAAGGAATCCACTGGCGGATGCTTGCGGATGGTCACGGAAGCTGCGCGCTTTATCTACGAAAATTGCCCGGAAGGCACGGTGCTTGAAATCGTAAATGGTTCGCCCAAAGGCACCACGAGCGATGACATCCCGAGCCGAAATGGCAAACGCTACGATCCAACGGACATCGAAGCGGGAGATTGATCCCGCTCCCTTTAAGCCAGCGTGAAAGGAGGCTCTACCATGCGTTTTCCCTGTTTGCTTCTCGCGCTTCTGCTGCTTTGCACGGCCTGTGCGCCGGCAGCCGAAGTGCCCGACAATCCCGGCACGACCGATGCAGTTGATCTTACGGCCACGCCGGTGGAAACGCCTGCGCCGACTGCAACGCCCTCTCCCACACCAACGCTCATCCCTACGCCCACGCCGCCACCCGGGCCGCTTTACAAGGTTCGGGTAAGCGAGCTGAACGTGCGCTCTTCCCCCTCCACGGAGGAAAGCACCAACATCCTGTGCCAGCTTTTCTATGAGGATACCGTATATTATCTCGGGAAAGCGGAGGATGCATCGTTTTGCCGCGTACAGCTCATGGATGGCACAGAGGCCTACTGCTATGCGGAATACATCGTTCCAGAAGAGACGGTGCTTTATGCTTATGTTCCGCCGGAAACGGGGCAGAAAATCGATATTCCCACCGGCCTCCCCGTTTACGAGGAAGATGGCGTAACGCCGGTGATGGTGAAAAACGAGCTGATTGATCTTAAGCTCTATCTGCCGGATGCGCAGTATGAGCAGCTGTTCAACACGGAAAACAACGTGGCCGGGGAGCCGCTTTACGGCCGTTCCATCGCGCTTTTGCAGCGGAACACGGCAAAAAAGCTCGTAGAGGCTTACAACCAGTTCAAGGCGGATGGCTATACGCTTAAAATCTACGATGCCTACCGCCCGGTTTCCGCGCAGCGCCGGCTTTACGAGATCGTTCAGAACAAGCATTGGATTGCCAATCCGGATACTACGGCTTCCAACCATAACCGCGGCTGCGCTGTGGATATTTCCCTCATCGACGATGCAACGGGCGAAGAGCTTGCCTTCCCCACCCCCATGCATACATTTACCGATGAATCTGCGCGCACCTGCAAAACCTGGAGCGAAGAGCAAACCGCTAACGTAGAATACATGACCAACGTCATGGCGGAATGCGGTTTTAACTCGATCACGAGCGAATGGTGGCATTTTTCTGACACCGACAGCAAGAAGTATATGACCACGGACCTGGATCTCGCGCGCGTTACGATGCTGCCGCTTGACCAGCTTCCCGAAGATGGGCGCTGAGCCCCTTAGTTAGAATGAATAAGTTTGGAGGTTCCCCAAAAATGAAGCTGAAGAATAACCTTTCCCTTTCCATTGCCGTGCTGCTGATGCTCTGCATCGTTGCAGCCTGCTCCGGCCAAACTGCCCCTAAGGCGCCAACAGGTGCATTCTCGGAACAGGATCTTGGCATTGCGCTGGATGGGGAGGTATATTACCTGCGTGAGGACAGCGCGCCGTTGCTTGCCGCGCTGGGTAATGAATTCGAGTATTCCGAAATGGTCAGCTGCGTTTATGATGGCAAGGATAAAACCTATACATATTCCGGCATCATTATCAACACGGTCCCGGTGGATGGTAAGGACGTGATCGAGATGATCACGCTCACCGACGCTACCTATGAAACGCTGCGCGGCGCAAAGGTGGGCGATGCGCTCTCCACGCTTTCCGAGCTTTATGGCACGGATTGTTTTGATGATGGCTATATCACCTATTCCATCACCAACGATCCTTCCGATATCCAGGCGGAACGCATCCAGTTTGAGCCCTCCGGCGATACGATCGGGAAAATCTACATTTATTCCCCCAGCTATTGAGCGCAAGCGGAGTTGCGCCATGGTTTTCAGTTCCCCCACATTTTTGTTTCTGTTTCTTCCAGCAGCTTTCCTTGTGAACCTGCTGTTTCGGCGTAGCGTCCGTTGGAGCAATGCTTTCCTACTCCTCGCTTCGCTTCTCTTTTACGCTTGGGGCGAACCCGTGTGCGTGCTGCTGATGCTCTTCACCACGCTGGTAAACTACCTCGCGGCACGCGCCATGGCGCGTTTCCCTGCGAAACGGCGCTTCTGGTGCGGTTTAGCGGTGGTTTGGAGCATCGGCACGCTCGTTTTCTTCAAATATACGGATTTTCTCATCGAAAACTTAAACGGCCTCTTCGGCCTTTCTTTGCCGCTCCCCCATATCGCGTTGCCCATCGGCATTTCGTTTTTTACCTTCCAGGCCATGAGCTACGTGCTGGATGTTTACCGCGGCGAAGCACGTCTTTCCCGCAATTATTTTGATGTCCTTCTCTACATTGCGCTTTTCCCGCAGCTTATCGCAGGCCCCATCGTAAAATACCACGATGTGGATGAGCAGTTGCGCCAGCGCGTCATCACCGTGGAAAAAACCGCATCGGGCTTCCGGCGTTTCTGCTTTGGTCTTGCAAAGAAGGTGCTCATCGCCAACACGCTCGCCATGACGGCAGATGCGGTTTATGCGCTGCCGCTTGAATCCGTTGCAGCGCCTGCAGCCTGGCTTGGCGCAGTGTGCTACCTGTTTCAGATTTATTTCGATTTTTCCGGCTATTCGGATATGGCCATCGGCCTCGGGCTCGCATTTGGATTTGAATTCAAGGAAAACTTTCATTATCCCTATGTCGCCGGCACCATGCAGGAATTTTGGCGGCGGTGGCATATTTCGCTTTCCACCTGGTTCCGCGAATATGTCTACATCCCCTTGGGTGGAAACCGCAAAGGCAAACTGCGCACGGGGCTCAACAAGCTTGCCGTGTTCTTTTTGACCGGCCTCTGGCATGGCGCAAGCTGGAATTTTGCCGTTTGGGGGCTTTACCATGGCGGCTTTTTGATGCTTGAATCCTATGGCGCCCTCAAGCCAGCAAAATGGCCGCGCCTGCTTCGGCATGCATATGTTCTTCTTGCCGTAACGGTAGGCTTTGTGTTCTTCCGTGCGGAAACCATGGGGCAGGCTCTTTCCCTTATCGCGCGCATGTTTTGCGGTTGGGAAATTTCCGCCGTCGCGCGCGCAGAGTTTTCGGCGCTTATCACGCCGCTTTGCATTGCGGCGCTTGCCGCATCGGTTTTTGCCTGCACGCCTGCTGCGCACCGCTTTGGGGAGCGCATATGCGCTCATCGTCCTGCTTTGGAAGGCTTTATTTATGGCGCTGCATTCCTGCTTGTGGCGCTCAGCGCGCTCTGCCTTTCCACGGCGGCCTACAACCCATTCATCTATTTCCGTTTTTAAAGGAGGGGCGCTTTTATGAAAAAACCATTCTACATCGCTTTTATTGCGGCGTTCCTCGCGCTCTGCCTTCTGCCAAGTGTGGCCCTTCTATGCGGCTACGAAGCGGAAAACCGCGAAAACAGGCCACTTGCAAGGCTCACCTCCCTCTGGGGACGCGATGGGCTGAACCTCTCCTTTCCCGCCGAGTTTGACGATTATTTTGAAGACCATTTCGGGTTTCGCGAAGAGATGGTAACCGCATTCCACGGGCTTACGATGTCGCTTCTTGGGGATACGCTCAACGAAAAAGTCATCGTTGGCAAAAACAACATGCTGTTTTACAGCGAAACGCTCGACGATTATCTTGGCATCAATTTGCTTACGGATGAAGAGATCGGCCGCATTGCAGCATGCCTGCGCATTCAGCAGGCCTATTGCCAAGCGCAGGGCATTTCCTTTACGTTTGCCATCGCCCCAAACAAAAATACCATCTACCCGGAAAACATGCCTTCCCGCTATGCTCCTACGGATGAGGCCGGAAACCGGGATCGCCTTTATGCCGCGCTTGCGGACGCAGGCGTAGAAACCGTGGACTTTGCTGCGCTTCTTCTATCCCACAAGGAAGACGGCCAGCTTTACCATGACCGCGATACGCACTGGAACGAGCGCGGCGCGCTCCTTGCTTACAATGCCATCATGGCGCGCATCGCAGCGGATGTATCCTATGAAACCTATGCTTCCAGCGAGCCCGAAACCGTGTATGACGATGCCGGTGATCTGCACAATTTCGTGCTCCCTGCCCTGCCGGGCACAAGGCCGCGCCCGGATTATGGCATAGAAACAGATTTCTCCTATGATGCAGGCGTGCGCCCTGCGCAGGATACCACCTTTGGCACCACGAGCGGCGCTAATGCTGTTTCACTCCATTTGTTCCGCGATTCGTTTGCCAATGCGCTGCTGCCGCTGCTTTCCACAAACCTGGGGCGTGTGAAATACAGCGCAGAGTTTCCCTATAATTACACGCTTTTGGACGCAGAAACGCCCGATGCGGTATTGATCGAGTTAGTGGAGCGCAACATCGCCAATCTGCTTTCCGCAGCACCGCTTATGCCCGCACTGGAAACGGAAGCGCCTAGCATTGCATCCGAAGGGAGCGCTGCGCGCCTTGTGCAGTACCGCCGCAGCGGCTATACCCAGCTTGCCGGATGCTTCCCAGCAGCAGTACAGCCGGATCGCATCTTTATCCTGTTGGAACGGGAAGGGGAAACGCATAGTTTTGAAGCCTTCCCCATTTTGGAAGCACAGGCGGAATCCCTTGCCGATGGTATGGACGGCGCGCGCGGCTTTTCCCTCACGCTCCCGGAAGGCCTTGCAGGAGAATATGCGGTTTCCGTTGTTGCCGATGGCGTGCGCTACAGCGCGGGAACTGCCACATGGGCGGAGGATTGAGTTTCGGAGGAACGCATGGTAACCATTCGCATTGCAACGCTTGCAGATGCGCCCGCGCTTGCGGCGCTTTACAAACCTTATGTAGAAACTACGGATATTACATTCGAATACGATGCGCCTTCTGCTGAAGAATTTGCTGCGCGCATGGAAAAAACATGCGCGCGCTACCCTTTCCTTGTTGCGGAGGACAGCGGCATGCTTTTCGGCTATGCTTATGCGGGCACGTTCAAAGGGAGGCCTGCTTATGATTGGTCGGTCGAAGTGAGCGTATATGTAAAGCTTGGCCATTCCGGGCAGGGAATCGGGACGCTGCTCTATGAAGCGCTCGAGCGTTGCCTGCGCCAGCAAAACATCATAAACCTCAATGCCTGCATCACCTATCCCAATCCGAAGAGCGAGGCCTTTCATCGCAAATTTGGCTATCAAACCGTTGCGCACTTCACCCGGTGCGGCTATAAGTTCGGCGCCTGGAAGGACATGATCTGGATGGAGAAAGCGCTCTGCGCGCACCCTCCGGTTCCGCAGCCAGTGATCCCGTTTCCCTTGCTTGAGATTGACCACTTATAAATCCATAAAACGCACCCAGCGGAGTTTCCCGCTGGGTGCGTTTTTTATTCGATGCTTGTTCCACCTTGAAGCGCCTGCCGCACGAGCGCAATCTCCCGCGCATAGCCCGCAAGGTCGTTGGGCGTTTCAAGTGCAAACGGCAGGCCGTCAAACGCCGGGTGCCGCACAATCCGCAACAGCGCCTCAAGCCCAATATGCCCTGCCCCGAGGCAGGCATGGCGGTCCTTATGCGAGCCTAGCGGGTTCATGCTATCGTTTAAATGCACAGCGCGCAAGCGCGCAAGGCCGATGGTGCGGTCAAACGCCGCAAGCACGCCGTCGAGGTCGTTTACAATATCATACCCTGCATCAAACACATGGCAGGTATCAAAGCATACGCCCAGGCGTTCCGGCTGTTCTACCCGGTCGATGATCGCGCGCAGCTCCTCAAATCTGCCGCCCACCTCGCTCCCTTTTCCTGCCATGGTTTCAAGCAGCACAGTGGTTTCACCCGCTTCCGGCAAAACGGCATTGAGCGTTTCTGCAATCCGCAAGATCCCCGTCTCCACCCCCTGCTTTACATGGCTGCCTGGATGGAAATTATAAAAATTGCCCGGCAGTTTGGTAAGCCTTCTTAAGTCGTCCCGCATAGTATCGCGCGCAAAGGTGCGCAGGCTTTCCTCTGCCGCGCAGGCGTTCAGCGTATATGGCGCATGGGCGATCACAGGGCCGATGCCCCGCTCCGCAGCAAGCGCGCGGTATGCTGCAATATCCGCTTCATCCAGCGGCTTTGCTGCGCCGCCCCGCGGGTTGCGCGTAAAAAACTGAAATGTGCCCGCACCGATGGACAGCGCTTCGTTCCCCATGTGCAAAAAGCCTTTCGCGCAGGAAAGGTGGCATCCTATTTGAGGCATGTGTCTCTCCTTTTGTATCATTTCTTTTTGCAGTATACCACCCGTTACGCAATTCCGCTACTTTATCTACGGCTTCTCTGCCCCATGTTTTTGCATCTGTTCAGGTTCCATAAAACATGATACTATATATATAATAGAGTTAATAAAATAGACTGTTCCCTTTCCATGCATGCAATATCATCTAAAATGGAGGCTCCCATGAACGCTCGCGACACCCGTTATCTGAAGCTTCTTGCCCGGGAATACCCTTCCCCACAAGCTGCCAGCGCGGAAATCATCAACTTAACGGCAATTTTAAATCTGCCCAAGGGCACGGAACACTTCATGAGTGATATCCACGGAGAGCATGAAGCGTTCCTGCACATTCTCAACAACGGTTCCGGCGCTGTTGCCGACAAGATCGACCAGGCGTTTGAAGGCTCTCTTGTAATCGCAGAGCGGCGCGCGCTTGCGGCGTTGATCTATTACCCCCGCGAAAAGCTCATCGAAGCCAAAGCCACCATAACGGATCTTTACGATTGGTATTGCGTGATGCTTCGGCGGCTCATCGCCGTTTGCCGGCTTTCGGCTTCCAAGTATTCCCGTTCCAAGGTGCGCAAAGCGCTTCCCAAAGAATTTGCCTACATTATGGAAGAGCTGCTCAACACTGCGCCCAATTCCAACCGCGACCGTTACTATGACAATATCATCCGCGCTATTATCGATACCGGCAGCGCAGACACTTTTATTATCGAAATGGCAACGCTCATCAAACGCATGACGGTAGATGTGCTGCACATCGTCGGCGATATTTTCGACCGTGGCCCGCATGCGGATGTGATCCTGGATCACTTGATGCAGCACCATAACGTGGATATCCAGTGGGGCAATCACGATGTGATGTGGATGGGAGCCGCTGCAGGCAGCGATGTTTGCATCGCGACTGCTGTGCGCAACTGCGTGCAATATGACAACCTCGACATGCTGGAAAACGGTTACGGCATCAACCTTCTGCCGCTCGCGGTATTTTCTGCAGAGCAGTATGGCGCGGGTGATGCTTCCGTATTCAAGCCCCGCAAGTTGCCCGAAGAGCCTTTCAAGCCGCGCGATTTAAACCTTTATGCCCGCATGCATAAGGCGATCAGCGTTATCCTGTTCAAACTGGAAGGGCAGGTAATCCGCCGCCACCCGGAATATAAAATGGAAGACCGCGATATGCTCTCCCGCGTGGATTGGGCAAAGGGTACCCTCACCGTAGATGGCAAGGAATATCCACTCCGTGACACGGATTTCCCCACCATAGACCCTGCAAATCCTACAAAGCTCAGCCCGGAGGAAGAAGCGCTCATGGGCCAGCTGACCTCCGCTTTCATGCACAGCGAACGCCTGCAGCAGCACGCGCGCTTCCTTTATTCCGTGGGCTCCGTTTACCGCTGCTATAACGGCAATCTGCTCTATCATGGCTGCATCCCCTGCAACCGGGACGGCAGCTTCATGGAATTTGAGCTTGGGCGCAACCGTTTGAGCGGACGCGATTTCCTCGATTATTGCGACAAGGTAGCAAGGCAGGGATATTTTTCCACAGAGGGTTCCGCCGAGCGCCAGAACGGGCGGGATTTTCTCTGGTTTCTCTGGTGTGGGCGGAATTCCCCGATTTTCGGGCGCAGCCATATTACCACGTTCGAGCGGACGCTCATTGAGGATAAGGCTACCTGGAAGGAGCCGAAGAACGCCTACTATGAATACTATGACGATGAGGATTTCTGCCGCAATGTGCTGGCCTCGTTTGATCTGGATAAACCCTGGAGCCGCATTGTAAACGGCCACATCCCCGTGCGCGCCAAAGAGGGGGAGAATCCATGCAAAGCGCATGGCCGCCTCGTTGTAATCGATGGCGGGTTCTGCCGCGCCTATCAAGGGCAGACCGGCATTGCCGGTTACACGATGTTCTTCAATTCCTGGGGCATGCGCATTGCCGCGCATGAGCCGTTCACCAGCATTGAAGACGCCGTACGCCATGACCGAGACATCACTTCCCACACGCACATCGTAGAGGAGTTCCCCAAGCGCGTCATGGTATCCGATATCGACACGGGCGTCGAACTTGAAGGGCGTATTGCTGACCTTCGTAAACTCCTCGATGCATACCGCAGCGGCGTGATTAAGCCGGATCCCACGCGCAAGCGGTAATTGCAGCGTGGGCTCTGCACGCAAGCCTAGCACACCTTTCCTTTCAATCTAAGGCAGCAGCGTTTTCGGCTGCTGCCTTTTCTGCGATTCATTTTTATGCTGGATTCTAAGCGCTGCAAAAAAGCTTTGCATGCTGCCGATTGGCCGCACACCAATTCCGCAGGCAACGCCATGCGCAACTCCGTTATGTTGCAGACAGCGCCTTGCTTTTTTAGGAGGCATTCAGTGATGGAGTACAGTGAAAACCTTGGAACACAGTTTGGAGCTTTTTGCTTGCGCAGGCGAAACGGTGCCATGCATTTTCCCTTTAGCCCCATGCGGTCATATTGTAAAACCGAGCTTTTGCGTTTTGCGAATTGGGCACCAAGCGGATATCGTGCAGAGCGTTTCTGTCTGCGATGATTTTGTTTCCCTTTCCCTACGCCGTTTCCTTCCAAATACAAAAAAGTGGCTTTCGCCACTTTTTATGATTTCCTTTGAGGATGTTCAGCACAACCTGCAATCGTTTCGGTTCTTTTTAAGCCATCTTGGCTTTGATGTCCGACAAGCGATTGAGCGCCTCAAGCAGCGTTTCATCCTTCTTTGCGAAATGCACGCGCACGATGTCGTTCACATCCTCCATGAAGAAGGAGGTGCCGGGCACACACGCAACGCCAACCTTGCGAGCCATCTCCTCGCAGAATTCCACATCCGTCTGGCCTTTTTTAAGGAATTGGCCAATGTTTGCGAGCACGAAATAAGCGCCCTGCGGATCGGTATAGGGAATGCCGATCTGGTCGAGCCCTTTTGTGAAAAGCTCCTTCATGTGCGTATAGTGCGCTCCGAATTCCGCATAGTAGCTGTCCGGCATATCCAAGCCGGCAATGGCAGCTTCCATCAGCACAGAAGGCGCTCCCACCGTGTTGAAATCATGGAACTGCTTGATGCGATCCATTAAATGCTGAGGCGCAATGGCATACCCCAGACGCCAACCCGTGATGGAATACGTTTTGGAAAGGGAGCTGCAGGAGATCGTCCGTTCCCACATGCCGGGCAGGCTATTCATATAGATATGATGGTGTGGCGCATATACGATGTGCTCATACACCTCATCCATAATGACATAAACGTCATACTTTACCGCAAGCCCTGCAATGAGCTTGAGTTCTTCTTCGGTGAACACCTTACCGCTCGGGTTCGACGGATTGCAGATCAAAATGGCCTTGGGATGCTGTTTGAATGCCTCTTCCAGCACGTTCGGGTCGAAGTTGAACGTTGGCGGCACCAGGGGCACGAAGATCGGTTCGCAGTCCGCCATGATGGCCTGCGCCCGATAATTCTCAAAATAAGGCGAGAACATCACGATCTTATCCCCCGGGTTCGTTAGGGCAAAAATGGTATCCACCATCGCTTCCGTTGAGCCAATGGTAACTACGATTTCCGTATCCGGATTCAGCGTGCGGCCCATAAACCGCCCGCACTTGCGCGCAAGCGCTTGGCGGAAGTTGGGAGCACCCATGGTGATGGGATATTGGTGCGGACCGCGGGCGCTGATTTCTTCTAAGCGATCCGTCAATTCCTTGGGCGGGTCAAAATCAGGGAACCCCTGGGCGAGGTTGATTGCGCCGCAATCCAAGGAAATGCGGGTCATCCGCCGAATGACGGAATCGGTAAACATCTGTGTTTTTCTGCTGACTCCTTGCATGGTATATCCTTTCTTCCTAATCTAAATTGGCTCCCGTGCCAGGCGCGACTTAGTGGATGCCCAGCTCCTCCCCCGTCGCGGGCGCAATGCCGTGGGATTTCAGAACTTCAACAAGCTTTTTCGCATCCGCAACGCGGAAAATCATATACGCCTTCCCCGCACTGTTTCCGAAGACGGAATACATGTATTCCACATCGATGCCGGCCTCCGAGATGAAATGCAGCACCTCGGCCAGGCCGCCGGGACGATCCGGCACGCTCACGGCCACAACAGGCGTCATGGAAAGGATTACGCCGTTGCTCAACAGAAGCGACGCTGCGGCTTCCGGCTGATCCACAATGATGCGCAAAACGCCATAATCTGCGGTTTCCGCAATGTTCAGCGCACGCAGGTCAATATGGTTTTCCGACAGAAGGCCTGTAATCTCAGCCAATTGCCCTGCCCGGTTCTCGAGGAACACGGAGATTTGATGAATCGTCATGCTGCTTCCCTCCTTCTTAAATCTTTCGTTTGTCGATCAAGCGGACAGCCTTGCCTTCGCTGCGCTGGATCGACTTGGGTGCCACAAGGCGCACTTTGGCGTAAATGCCAAGCATAGCCTTCAAAGCGTTTACAAGCTGTTTCTCCTGCTCGGCCACCTGGCTAAGCTGATCGGAGAACATCTCCGGGCTCATCTCTACCTGGACTTCCAATGTATCGGAATTGTTCACGCGGTCCACGATGATTTGATAATTGACCGGGTATCCCTGTTCCAGAAGGACAGTCTCGATCTGGGAGGGGAACACGTTCACGCCTTTGATGATGAGCATGTCATCGCTCCTGCCCATGGGCCGCGACATCTTCACATGGGTGCGCCCGCAGGAACAGGGTTTGCGGCTAAGCACGCAGATATCCCGCGTACGGTAACGTAAAAGCGGGAACGCCTCTTTGGTGATGGAAGTGAACACCAGCTCTCCTTTTTCTCCTTCCGGCAACACTTCGCCCGTGTTCGGGTCGATAACCTCCGCAATGAAGTGATCCTCATTGATGTGCATGCCCGTCTGCTCCGAGCATTCAAAGCTCACACCGGGGCCGCTGATTTCCGTCAAGCCATAAATATCATATGCTTTGATGCCAAGCCCTTTTTCGATTTCATGGCGCATCTGTTCGCTCCAAGCCTCTGCCCCGAAGATACCGGCGCGCAGTTTAAGCTGATCGCGGATGCCCCGTTCCGCTGCAGATTCCGCAAGGTATGCAGCATAGGAAGGCGTGCAGCAGAGGATCGTGGAGCCAAGATCCACCATGAACTGGAGCTGCCTGTCCGTGTTGCCGGAAGACATGGGCAGCGTCAAGCAGCCGACCTTATGGCTGCCGCCGTTCAACCCCGGCCCACCCGTGAAGAGGCCGTAGCCATAGCTCACATGGCAAACATCCTCATTCGATCCGCCTGCAGCCACGATTGCACGCGCGCAGCAGTCTTCCCAAAGATCCAGGTCATGCTGCGTATAAAACGCGATCACCCGCTTCCCCGTTGTGCCCGAGGTGGACTGGATGCGCACGCAGTCCTTCAGTGGCCGGGCGAGCAGGCCATAGGGATATGCTTCGCGCAGGTCGTTCTTCGTGAGGAAAGGCAGCTTGTAAAGGTCTTCAAGCCCTTTGATATCCGCCGGTGTAAGCCCCTTTTCCTCCATTTTTTTGCGATAGTACGGCACGTTGTCCCATACGTTTTTCACCTGGCGCACCAGGCGTTCGTTCTGCCAGGCCAGGATCTGCTCCCTGCTGGCGCATTCGATTTCTTTCTGATAGTAACGCTGTTCCATAATATCCCTTTCTTATGTCATGAACCTGTGGTTCTTAGCAACGCCATTCTGCGCAAAGCTTAGGAGTTCCGGCCCAGTGCAAAGGCTTCCCGGTTAAGCGCAAGGAATTTGGGCGGCACGCTCGCTTCAATCGCCTGCATCCATTCTGCCTCAGTGAAATCCGCAGTCTTGGAAAGCCGGCCAAGAAGCACCAGGTTTACCGCCTTGGGGGATCCTGCTTGTTCGGCCAAAGAAAGCGCGTCAAACGCATCCACATCCATTCCCTTTTGCTGCATCTCCTCCACCAGGCCTTCCGGGTACACCGCAGCGCCGGTTATGACGGGCATCGGATTGATCCGCTGGGTGTTGGTGATGATCTTGCCGCCCGGCTTTAAATATTCCGTCCAGCGGGCAGCTTCGAGCAGTTCAAAGGAAAGGATATAGTCCGCTTCCCCTTTATCAATGATCGGCGAATACACCTTTTCGCCGAAGCGCACATAGGTCACAACGGAACCGCCGCGCTGGCTCATGCCATGCACTTCGGATACCTTAACATCATAGCCCCGGCCCAACAGGAGCCGGCCGAGCAGCTTGCTGGCAAGCAGGGAACCCTGGCCGCCAACTCCCACGATCATGATGTTCTTCGTCTTCATGTTCAGGCCTCCTCCCGAGCGCAGAGCGCGCCGAATTTGCAAAGCTGGGAGCAAACGCCGCAGCCGGTGCAAAGCGTGGCATCGATCTTTGCCTTGCCGCCTTCCATGCTGATGGCCGGGCAGCCGATCTTCATGCACATTTTGCAGCCCTTGCATGCTGCGGGATCCACATTGAGCGGAGCCTTATGCTTCACATATTTGAGCAAAGCGCAGGGACGCCGCGAGATGATAACGGAAGGCTCGTTTGCTTCCGTTTCCTCCTTGATGGCCGCCTCGCAGGCAGCAAGGTCGTAAGGATCCACCACCCGCACGCGCGCGATGCCAACTGCGTGGCACAGTGCCGTAAGATCCACTTTGGATGCCGGGTCGCCCTTTAGGTTATAACCCGTGGTAGGATTTTGCTGGTGCCCCGTCATGCCGGTGATGGAATTATCCAGAATGATCACGGTGCTGTTCGAAGCGTTATAGGCAACGTTCACAAGCCCCGTCATGCCCGAGTGCATAAAAGTGGAATCTCCAATGACGGCAACGGTCTTCTTTCCTTCTGCTCCGCCCGCTTTGTTGAACCCATGGATGCCCGAAATCGAAGCGCCCATGCAGACAACAGAATCAATGGCATTGAGCGGGGCGACCGCGCCAAGGGTATAACAGCCGATATCGCCGATGACCGTATAGTTTCCTTTGGCCAGCGTGTAGAACAGGCCGCGATGCGGGCAGCCCGCGCACATCACAGGCGGACGCGCAGGGATCTTCGCTTCCAGCGCAGACCCATGCTCCGCCTTAAGCCCCAGTTTTTCCGCCACAATGTTTTGCGAAAGCTCGCCAATCGGGGAGAAGAAATCCTTTCCGGAAAGCGCAAGGCCAAGGCTTCTGCAATAGTCTTCAATGAAGCCATCCAGTTCTTCCACCACAACAAGCAGGGATACAGAAGCCGCAAAATCACGGATAAGCTTCTCCGGCATGGGCCACGCCATGCCCAGCTTCAGCACGGGGAAGCGATCACCACAGACTTCCTTTACATATTGATAACTCGTGCTATGGGTAATGATGCCGATGGAATGATCTTCCCCTGCCTCAACCCGATTGCAGGGCGCAGTCTCCGCATATGCGGCAAGCGCCTTGGTGCGCTCTTCCACAACTGGGTGGCGCAGCTTTGCATAGCCCGGCATCATAATATACTTTTGAGGATTCTTTTCGTAGGGCTTAGGGGCAGGCTCCTGCCGTTCCCCGGGCTCCACGATGCTTTGGGAATGCGCTACACGCGTACACATTTTAAGGAGAACGGGGGTGTCGAACTGCTCGGAGATCGTATAGGCCAGCTTTGCAAACGCAAGCGCCTCCGCGCTGTCTGCAGGCTCCAGCATGGGAAGTTTGGCCGCTTTCGCATAATGCCGCGAATCCTGCTCATTCTGCGAGCTATGCATGCCCGCATCATCCGCCACGCCAATCACCATGCCGGCGTTTATGCCGGTATAGGAGATGGTGAACAGCGGGTCTGCCGCGACGTTGAGCCCCACATGCTTCATGCCGCAGAAGCTGCGCTTTCCTGCAAGAGCCGCACCAAACGCGGCCTCCATGGCAACTTTTTCATTCGGCGCCCATTCCGCATAGATCTCCGGATATTTGGCCGCCGCTTCGCTGATTTCCGTGCTGGGCGTTCCAGGATAGCTGGAAAGGAACGCACAACCAGCCTCGTATAGCCCCCTGGCAACCGCTTCGTTGCCAAGCATGAGTGTCTTCATGATCCTCCTCCTTGTGCTGTCAAACCAAAAAGCCTGCAAAGCCGCCCATTTCTTTTTGTGCCACATGCTGCGGCAGGCCAAGGCTTTTCTATCTATAATAATACAAATCCCGCGCGGGAGCAACTATATCTGCCGCTTTAGTTAGTTGTTTGCGCCTCTACCAGGCGTGTGCGGCCGTACCGTTCCCGCAGAACTGGCTTTTCAATCTTGCCCGTTGGGTTTCTTGGCACTTGCGCAAAGATGATCTTCCTCGGCCGTTTATAGCGGGGCAGCTCCTTGCAGAACTGGTTGATCTCCTCTTCGGTGCAGGTTTCCCCTTCCTTGCACTCGATGATCGCTGCCGCGATCTCGCCCAAGCGCTTATCCGGCAGGCCGATGACGGCAACATCCTTGATCTTCCCATATTGCCTAAGGAAATCTTCGATCTGCACGGGATAGAGGTTTTCGCCCCCTGAGATGATGACATCCTTCTTTCGATCCACCAGGTAAATGAACCCATCTTCATCCATCTGCGCCATATCGCCGGTAAACAGCCAGCCATCCTTGAGGATTTCCGCTGTTGCTTCCGGGTTTTTATAATAGCACTGCATCACGCCCGGGCCCTGCACGGCAAGCTCGCCCACCTTGCCTTGCGGCACATCCTGCCCTTTCTCATCCACAATGCGTGCCTTCCAAAGATAACCCGGCTTTCCAATCGCACCAACCTTTTCAATGTTTTCTACGCCAAGGTGCACGCAGCCCGGGCCAGTGGATTCGCTGAGGCCATAGTTGGTATCATATTGATGCTGTGGGAATACCGCTTTCCAGCGGCGGATTAAACTTGGTGGCACAGGCTGTGCACCAATATGCATGAGCCGCCATTGATCCAGCATGCAATGGTCAAGCTTGATCCGTCCAGCATCGATCGCATCCAGGATATCCTGCGCCCACGGCACCAACAGCCATACGATGGTGCATTTTTCCTCCGAAATCACCCGGAAAATCCATTCGGGCTTCACGCCCCTTAAAAGTACTGCCTTGCCGCCCGTCAAAAGGCTTCCGAACCAGTGCATCTTCGCCCCCGTATGGTAAAGCGGCGGGATGCAGAGGAACACATCCTCATGGGTCTGGCCATGATGGTTTTGCTCCGTAAGGCAGGAGCTGATCAGAGCCCGGTGGTTGTGAAGAATCGCTTTGGGGAAGCCCGTGGTGCCGGAAGAAAAGTAAATCGCTGCCGGGTCTTCCTCCGTTAAATCAACCGCAGGTGCCTCCCAGGAATAATACCCCGCAAGATCCTTGTAGGATTCTGCGAAGGAAGGCGTGTCCCTCCCAACAAAAAGCAGGATCTTAACCTTTTTGAGCCGACCTACAATGGGCTCCAGGCGGGTGATAAACTCGGGGCCAAACACCAGGGTCTCCACATCGGCAAGGTCCAAGCAGTACTCGATTTCCTCGCTGGAATAGCGGAAATTCAACGGCACTGCGATGCAGCCTGCTTTCAAAATGCCGAAATAGATGGGCAACCATTCCAGGCAGTTCATCATCAAAATGCCCACCTTTGCCCCCCGCTGAACGCCTCTGCTCAAAAGGAGGTTCGCAAAACGGTTTGCACGGCGGTTAAACGAGGACCAACTCATCTCCCTTCGGTAAGGTGCATCCATGGAATGCTCGATAAGGCTATAATCCCTCCAGGTAACCGCCTTATCCCGTTCCTCGGAGGGATTGATTTCCACGATGCTGGTCTCTCCGCCATACAAGCGCGCGTTCTTTTCCAACAGTTCCGTGATGATCATTGTTTTCTCCTTCTTCTCTTTCCTGTGCACGAAGTGCACGGATCATGCCTAAATAAAAAAAGTCCTCTGCACAATGCAGAGGACGAGCATACCCGTGGTACCACCTCAATTTACTGCCATTTGGCAGCCTCATTCGGATACTGGCATATCCTCGCGCTGTAACGGGCGCGTCCCGTCATTGCCTACTCATTCGTTCAGCAAGCCGCTCCGAAAGGTATTCAGCGCAAGTTGCTCCACTGCCTTGCACCACCCGGCAGCTCTCTTAGGAGCAGCGCTCCGCCTACTTGGTTTCTTCTACGCATTTGAATGATTGGGCATATCTTATCACCAAGCGCCCATGGTGTCAACGTTTTTTTGCTTTAAGGAACGTTTCCGGCGCATTCGGTTGCATGCACAAATTCCCGCTTGTTGCACGCAACATGCCCGAACGCCTAGTCCAAAGTCTGTACCTGTGGCTGCTGGAACGAGATCCGCCACACCGGCGTTGATATTAGGGATGGAAGGATGGTAGACGCCAGCTCCAGCGAAGGCCAAATGGTGTTGCGCATCCTTTAGAAAAAACGACAGCGCCTGGAAAATCGTCCTATATGCCCGCCCCTTGTATAGATGAACAAGGAATGCTCCCATGTCAAAACAAGAAAAACTGGAAAAGCGGCGGATCGGCCGAATGTTGATCTGCCTGGCGCTGTTGACGGGGGGCAGCCTTTTGTTTCTGCCCCGGCTGCTTCGCACGGGGTTGCAGAGTGTAGGGTTTGGCCGGGAGGAGAAAGAAATGCTCTCCGCTCCCCCGTCTTCCCAGGCGGTGGCCTTGGTGGAGAATGAAGGCGAAGCTACGCTCTTCGTTCCCAGCCCTTCCCCGGTGGCTCCATATGTAGCCCAAGGCCAGCCGGACGCTTCCTTTGATGGGCCCGGCTTGGGCATTTTGCGCATTGGGAAAAAGGAAATTCCCGTGGCCATAGGCGTAGACGAAGCCACGCTGGCGGATGGCCCGGTCTGGATGCCAGACAGCGCCCTGCCGAGCCATGCAGGGATGAGCGTCATCCTGGGGCACAGAAATCGGAAGCATCTGCGCCCCCTCCAGGATGTAAAAATTGGGGACAACATATGCTTCCTGTATCGCGACGGCCAGGAATATACCTATACGGTTTCTGAAATCGTGATATATGAAGACACGGCGGACTGGCGGCTCCCCAACCCCAGGCAGAAACACCCAAGTGCTGGTCACCTGCTATCCGTTTCACTTATAGCGGGAACGCACCGGGGAAGTATGTGGTGACAGGAAAAGTTGAAACGTCCTTGCCACCTTTGGGTTCTCCTCTATAATCTGTAACCAATTGAAGGGACTGGCCTCTAGCAGTCTCTTTTCTATATTTGTCTAAAAACCCTATGGAATCGCCAGTTGTCTCTTATTCCCATTTTGGGGAATGCTTAGTCGCAAAGTGTATTATGTGTTGTATTTTGCTCCTTTTCGCACATCGCCTCCAGAACCCGCAAAACGAACACCAGCGACGTTTCATCCATTCCATTTAATATACGGATCCACCATACTATCCAAAGAGAAATTCAGTATTTTTGCCAGGTCCAAAAGGATTTCTATTGAAGGTTTGCGGTGTCCGCTTTCTATATGCTTCACATGCGTAGGGGTAACGTCTAACAGCTCAGCTAGCTCTTCCTGGGTGATCCGTTTATTCTTGCGCATGCTGCAACATGCTGCAAATGGTTTCCCTCAACGCCGCCATTTCCTGTTCGCATCTCATAGCACAGCTCCTATATTCATTAACTTAGCGTACCTATTCAAGGTTGAAAATTAGCTAAAAGTATTTAAAACATCTCTATAAGCTAATCTTTTTGAATTGTTAAACATTATTTCTTATATGGATATAGATAACGGAGGATGATTGGATGCTTGAGAAAAGCGGATCGCAGAATTATTACAGGCGCTAGAAGGTCATACCACTGCATCATTAACTGACGCAGAGCAAACTCTAGCCCAAGCCCTTTGAAACGTTTATTGATGATAAAGGAAGAGATCGCATGAAAGGATAAAGATCAGCAGGATTTATAACTCTACTGCTCTTTGATCTCAATATTTTATTTTTATGACAGATTTTCTTACTCTTGTGTGTCATAATAAGTTATAGGGAAAATTGTCGTATTGCGCGCGAAGAACTAAAGAAAGATTTTCCTTATTTGCTGTATTCTATAATGGCAAGGATGCATGCAGACACGTTATGCCTATTTTCACGGTGTTTGGTAGGAGGACGGTTTGGATATCATCCAGTATTTTGAAAGGAATTATAGGAGCTTGTTGCTATGTGCAGTCATGATGATCAAGGATGTGGAAAAAGCACAGGATATTCTCCATAATGTAGCAGTCGTCCTGCTCACAAAGAAAAATCAATTTTCTGATCTGCGACATCCAAGCGCATATATTACTAAGTGTATCTATCGGGCGACGCTAAACTATTTACGCAAGGAATCTAGGTCTGAGGCTTATGATCCAGAGGTCTTAGCCGAGATGTGTCAGCATCCAGAATCCAGCGTCGCATACGACTATGTGGAATGGATCACGAGCATTGAATCCTATCTACAAAAGTTTAGTCCCCAGATGCGACAGATTTTTATCGATCACTATCTGGATGGGATACCGGTAGAAAAGATTGCCGCCAAGATGGGTATTACGCCCAATGCGGTAACCTTGCGGCTTAAACGAATGCGTGACGCGATTGCGAAGGAGGGGGCAGATATACTGCACCATATTGAAATCCTGAGTTTATTTTGAAAGAGGTTTATCTGATGAACGAGATTAGCGAAAGAATTTTATGCCATAAAATGAAGCGTCTGGCCGCTTCTCATCCGTTTTTCCTTAGGCCAAACGGTTTGTTGTCTAGGCGAGAGGCAAAGCGCCTTTTACACAGCAATACAATTCCTAATGGGCATGAGGTAATTCAGCAAACACGCTTGGAATTGGGAATTATTGCGCCGCCTCCCTTAGAAAAGTGGAAGCCCCGAAAACCAGTTTCTTCTTTATGGTACAAGGTTGCAATTGGCCTATTTGTGCTTTTACTTATGGTTAGCTTCTTTACTATGACGGAGGCGGGCATGGCATTTGCGGAAAGCATATATCATATTATCGTCAGAGTAGTGGATGACTCATTTTTAGCGCAAGGCGAAAGTATTGCAGATGACATAGATGCCATTGATTTTTCCACTCTTCCCTCAAAATTTGAGAGCTTGGAGGCAGTAGCCGAAGCTACTGGAAGGCAGATCGTCATTCCCGACGGCGAAGATATTTTAACATCGTTTACGGTGCATATTCTCGACGAAAATACAGTTGTGATACGAGGCAAATACAGCAGTGAAAGTGGAGGCCAATATACAGTAAGCCAAACGCTTTATAATGACGCAGCATCGTGGGGCAGTTCTAATAACACGATGGGAGAAGTAACAACGGTAGGCTCGGGAATCGGTGCCACAGCATATTTATCAACTATGGTGGATGGGACGGTATATGCAGAGATATACGGAGCAGACTATAACATAAGTATTAGAAGTGCAGCCATTGACTTGAATGATCTTCAAGATATCGTAAAAGGGCTAACCTATTTAGAAAATGGAAAATAGTAAAGCAGAAAAATGGATCACCAACCAAGGCGATCCATTTAATTTCTTAAAGGCATTGCTGCTTAAGGGATCCATCTCTTAGCCGTCTCTGACGAGCTCGAATAAGATACTCCATTTTTCGTCGAGGTATGAAGAGCGGTAACTTTATAGTAATGCCCCCCATCTACTGTTATATCGTCTCCTGTCTCCACGTAATCGGTATTTCTAAGTTGATTATTCTTGCTGCTAACAGGAACCCATGAGCTACCTTGCTGTTCCCAAAGCGTCACCGTAATACCAATATAATCTTCTGTTTGTCCAGACTCAGAAAAGCCAGAAAAGGAGACATTGCGACCGGTATTACTGATCATACATCTTCCACCAGCTGCCCGCGTCATCGCCAATGCTGTTGCACCGATGGGTAGACAAAAGATAAGAGCTAAAACAAGGCAAGTAATCCTTTTTTTCATATGAGCATCCTCCTAGAATGTATTTACAGCTTTGCCGTTATTATTTATAACACTTTAACGGCTCAAAATCTTTCGCATACTTTAAAAACTCTGAAAAATTAATCTTTGTGCAAAAGCTTTTCCTATGCTGGTATATTTCATATGAAAGCATCATCTTATGAAATGCAATGTCGAGTTACTATTATTCAAATTTGAAATGACAAAGAAAGATACATAGTGGTCGGCATTGTTTCGTTACGCATCTTCCACCAGCTATGCAGAGCGAAGCAAATGTTGTCTGGCGGTCAAAAGATACGGAGCAAAATAAGATACAATGTGCACTTTTCGAATAAAACCCTCCCCAAAGGCATTTGAGGGCGTACAATTATTCATTATGCTATGGCACACAAATCTTCCGTCTGCTTTCAACTTTTTGAGAAATTCCAATTTATATGACAGATTTTGGGAATTTTGTGTGTTAATAACAGTATCACACACAACACAGAAATGGAGGTGGCGCCTATGATTGTCCATACATGAAAATACCCCTGCATTTCATGAGCGGGCGGCTCACATCGCCCAATGGCGATGCTGATTTGCAAGGGGATATAAATGATTTTATCTGATTCCTACTAAAAAAACAACAGTGGAATATGAAGGGAGAAGCAATGAAGAAGATCATTATAATTTTTTTAGCAACTATAATAATGATTTCAAGCATTACTGTGTTAGCGCAATCTTATCCTAATAAGAGGGACTTTTTCCGTGGCTTGGCAGTTACATCTATGACATCAAATAGCGTTTCACACAATTCCAGATTTATCCAAGAAATGTGCTACGCCTATGACAGCACTTGCCATACAAAGATGGGGGGATATAGTGGAATTGATGGGGTATTTGGAAGTGATACAAAAGAAGCTGTAAAGTACTTCCAGCTTGACAATGCTGTTTATAACGATGGCTCAGTTGGTGCTAATACTTGGGGAAAGCTTTACGATCATCTTAAACCAATCTCGATGACTTCATCATCACAAAGCATGTTTATCAATTATGCTTGTTTAAACTCTACAGGAGTGCAGCAAGGATGGCAGACAATTTTAGGTTTGAGGTTCGCTTCCGAATCTACTTCGGGTGACCGTATTCAGCTTCAGCTTTACGGAACTTGGCGAACATTGAGCTAAGCCTTATGCGCGAGGGCATGGCATTTACTTGTCATGCCCTTAAATCGAGTTGGTATTTTAAAAGGATATATAAGGATATATATAAATGAAAAGAGTATTGCTACTTGTCGGCTTATGTATTCTAGCGTTCTCCGCCTGCCAGTCCACGCCGAATGAAGAGGTTATCATCAGCCAGAATGGCGCGCTTGCACCCAACGTGTTTCTTGATATGGATCCCGATTTTGACCTGCCTGCAATGCTTGCAAGGGTACCAGAGCGCTGGGAAAAGGAGATGATACTTCGGGATGGTACAGTGAAGATTACTATGGATGCGGAAATTGAATACCCAAACGTAGGCGCGATACCAATCGTCGAAGTCATCCCCGCATCGTTCGAACCGGAGAAGATTGAAGCCCTTGTTCGTGCTATTGGCGGTGAGGATGCTTATCTGGCCATACCACCGCAGGATGCAGGTGGCCTTGCATTGCCATCACGGGAGGACTATGAGGCGTGGATCGCGGATATAACAGAAACGATCAAAAAGCTTGCTGCGGAAAATTCAAAGAATTATTCCGAAGAAATTGTAGCATACATTGCAGATCTCGAAAGCGAACGAAAACGCCTTACGGAGAAACTGGCCGCATACCAAGAGGTACCATCAGAAATCGTGAAGGATTACAGCAGCTTGCAGGATACGTTCCAAGTTGAAGGTTATATATACGATAACGAGGGCAATAGAGCTGCCCAAGCTCAAATCGGCTTGCGTGGGAGAGCGCAGGACGATGTGCGGGAGAGCTTTATCTATGTTACAAAAATAAGCGTTCCGATTTCGGATGGGCATATCGATTCTTTAGAGAATGCGGTTGCAGCCGTTGAGCGACTGCTGGAGGATATTGGAGTCAGCGGCAGTTATACGCTGGTCAGCATTGCAGGAAGCGATGAAATGTATGAGCTATCCTATGGCCGCACATATAAAGGCATTGCATACTCCCCATCCGTAAATAAACGAATCCTTTATGAAAGCGAATACAGCCCTGCCTGGGTGGACGAGCGTCTAAGCGTGGGCTTCGATGTTGGAAAAAGCATAACCAGTTTTTTCCATTGGTGGGGGTATGGGTTAATGGGCGAGGAATTGATTGCCAACGCAACGTTATGTGACTTTTCCGAGATTCAAACCGCATTTGAAACGCAGCTATCCTCCATATTCTCCTGGCGTGCAGATGAGATTGCAACAACGGATATTTTGATCGACAGGATCTCCCTGGGCTATATGCGCGTGAAAATGCAAAACGCAGCGGATCGCTATATGCTGATTCCGGCTTGGACTTTTCAAGGAAGCATTCAGAACACCTATCGGGAAGGATATGGATATACGCCCAATCGCCCTGTATACGAAATGCTACAGGATAACGTGGTGCTTGTTTTGAGCGCCATAGATGGTGCTGTGATCTACAGCGGAACCGCAAATCATTGATTCCATTGGAAAGGAGAATTCCTGCTATGCACAATACCTTCACTAAATCCTCAAACTTATCGATTCTCCGACATGTGTTTGCTTCCGGGCTTGCAGCCGTGCTCGCTCTGCTGCTCACTGCCTGCCAGCCCACGCCGGAAAGTGAAACCGTAATTCAAACGGGGGATTTTCTTGAGGCTCTGCAAGAAACAGAGCTTACTCCCTATGAAGCGCCCGAACATGTAAAAGAAAGCAAAACGGAAAGCGGGCTTACGATCGCTTTCGATGCGCAAGTGCTTGTGCCAGAGGCAAGCGCTTACAGCATTGTGGAGCTGGAGCGAGTACAATATACGCGGAATGACTATCTGAGGCTGATGGATCTGTTTATGCCAGAAGGTGAATGGATCAACAGCCTTCCAAAGACAAAAGCTTGGTGGACGGAACGCTATTATATCGTAAAAACATCAGAACGTTTTTCAGAGGCTGAAAAGAAAGCAAATGAGGAATATACGCCTGGAAATATAGAGGACGCACCGGAGACGGTCGAGGAGACACCGTTTGACCTCGATGCAGCAGTTGAATCTGGCAATGGAATCGCCTGGTGTAAGCAGTCCAACGGCAGCTATGCTACATTTGCAATGAATACCCAGACGGGGAGTTGGTCATATGAGCGCAACGAAAGTGAATACGCCGTGTTTGAAAGCTCACTTCAGCCGGAGAGCACAGAATCGGATGCGTTTTTGCTACCGGATTTTGAGCGGACATTTGAATTTTCGGAGGCTGATGCGTTAGCTGAAGCACAGCAACTTCTTGCAAAATTGGGGCTTAGCGATTCGTTTGCGCTATATTCTTCCGAAAAAGCGATTACATATGCATTGGAACGGATTCCGCTCTCTTACGGCTGGTATTTTATTTTTACGAGGGTCAACAACGGTTTGCAGGTTCCCTATGATTTCAGCAGTTGGAATACATGGCAAGGCAGCCCTGCGCCGGCGTATGCAGCGCCATGGGATCGGGAAATGGCCGCGATTTCTGTAGATGCAAATGGAGTTATTTCATGCAATGTTCGTGGCCTTGCGGAGCAGACGGAAGTATTGTATGAAAACGTAGCGCTGTTGCCGTTTGATGCACTGCTGGAGCGCATTGAAAAGCAGATGGTATATCAGCATGCGTTTCAGCAGGATGGGGTTACGGACCAGGCGGTAAAAATCAACTCGATTGCGCTACGGCTTGCCGTAATCAATATTAAGGATAAGCCGGACTATGGGATGTTGATTCCATCCTGGTGGGTCGACTATGTATCCTCCTATACGCAAAATGGAGTAGAAAACCAATTCAATAACACGACCATTTTCAACGCGATTGACGGCAGCTATATCGAGCCGCGCGCGATGGCCGAGATGCTGGGATATCAATGAGTGTATCGGATTGGCTCTGGATATCAAGGCAATCAACAGTATGGGGGAACGTCAGCCCGCAATTCACTACAGTCTAAAGGAAAACATCAGCCGATTTGAGTGAGCAAGGAGGAGGACGATGAAAAACCTAAAGGGATTTTTGCTAGTATTCGCTGCCCTATTGTTTGTCTCCGCCTGCCAGCCCACGCCGGAAAGCGAAACCGTAATTCAAACGGGAGATTTTCTTAAAAACCTGCAGGAGGTTCCCTTTGCGCCTTACGAAGCGCCCGAGCGTGTGGAGGACAGCAAAACGGAAAGCGGGCTTACGATTGCTTTTGACGCGGAAGTAATTGTGCCGGAAGCAAGCGCTTACAGCATTGTGGAGCTGGAGCAGGTACAGTATTCGCAGGAAGAAATCGCCGCCCTTATGGATCTTTTTGCACCGGATGCAAACTGGATCAATGGAATGGAGCAGACAAAATCCGATCTGATCGAAATGAATTATAGGATTCAATCGTCAGATCGGTATACGGAGAGCGAGAAAAAGGAGCATGAAAGAATTTTTCAAAAAAACCTGGAACTGGCTCCGGAAAGCGTAACACAAACTCCGTTTGACCTGGCAGCGGCATATGCTGCGGGACGAGGGACTGCATGGCATCCGCTGGAAGACGGAAGCTATGCTTCCTTTTCCATGAATTGCGATACCTGGTCATGGCAATATAGGCGCAAAGAGGGCGCAAGCGTAACGCGGAAGGATTTCTTAACGCCAGATGTAACAGAGTCAGATTCTTTCATGCTGGCGGATTTTGAACGGGAGCCGGAGATTTCTCAAGAAGAAGCGGTTGCCATTGCGCAAGAACTGCTGAGCAAGCTTCAGCTTTCTGACAAACTGGCGCTTTATTCAGCTGACAAAGCGATCGTATATGATTGCCGTATGCCTTATATATATGGCTGGTATTTTATTTTTACGAGGGTCAACAACGGTTTGCAGGTCCCCTATGATTTCAGCGGCTGGAACACATGGCAAGGCAGCCCTGCGCCGGCGTACGCAGCGCCATGGGATCGAGAAATGGCCGCGATTTTTGTAGACGCGAATGGGGTTTTTTCATGCAATGTTTGTGGCCTTGCGAAGCAGACGGAAGTATTGTATGAGAACGTAGCGCTGTTGCCGTTTGATGCACTGCTGGAGCGCATTGAAAAGCAGATGGTATATCAGCATGCGTTTCAGCAGGATGGGGTTACGGACCAGGCGGTAAAAATCAACTCGATTGCGCTACGGCTTGCCGTAATCAATATTAAGGATAAGCCGGACTATGGGATGTTGATTCCATCCTGGTGGGTCGACTATGTATCCTCCTATACGCAAAATGGAGTAGAAAACCAATTCAATAACACGACCATTTTCAATGCGATTGACGGCAGCTATATCGAGCCGCGCGCAATGGCCGAGATGCTGGGGTATCAGTGAACCGTCTAATTCGCACCATGGAAATAGGACAAGCAGCGCAAAAAGGATTTGATAATGAGAGCTAACATGGAGGTAGAAAATGAAAAACCGCTTGCTTGGGTTGTTGCTGGTTCTATTCAGTACATTGCTGTTTGGCTGCCAGGAGACGCCAGAGTATGATGCGGTGCAGAATAAGGGAGAAAGTGCATTGGATGATGCAATAGCAGCAGCGCCGGTAGAACAGAATTTTTTAGGCGCGCCGCAAGAATGGCAACATGAATTTGGCAACCAGGATGGAACGATATCGATCGTAGTAGATGCCAGCATTGAATTGCCAGACACACAATGCTACCCTGTTGCCAGGGTGAAAAAAGTTGATCTCACGGAGACTTGGCTTGAAAATTTCATATTGAAATTGGGGAATGGGAGCAAGGTGTATGAACATAAAGATGAAACCATGTATACAAAAAACGAAGTAGAGCGGATCATCCTCGATTTAAAAAGACAATTAACCGATCCAGGTTCCGATTTAAACAGCGCGAATTTGAGTGAAGAAACACGTTCTGAATTGTTAAAGGAAAAAGAAGCGGAAATTAAGGCATGGGAAGAATACTACAAGACTGCTCCAGACACATTTGTACCAACGGAAAAGGAGATCCAATACAGCCTTTCTAGTACAGGAAGGCAGCAGCAGTTTTCCTGCAATATGGACTTGGGTAAAGAGAATCCGGCTTACATTTGTGTCAGCAGGTCGGGAGAAGGCGGGTACGTTACAATCAGCAACTATGATGCTCAATTGGGTGAACCCATGGATTCTTTCCATGATTTGGAAAAACTGGACAGGATTGCGATAAATGCTGAGCAGGCAAGCGCGCTTGGGCTAAGCTTTCTCGAGAACCTGGGAGAAAAAGATTTTTCTCCATCTTTGATCCTGGGTGGCTATTTGCGCGACATGAACAATCCAAACCTCTCAACGGAAGAAGCGTTACCACAATGTTACCATATATATTATACACGATCTGTGGAAGGAGTAAAAACGACCTACTGTGCCACAAGTATGGATGCCTATTTAATGAATGGGCGCATGGCGGAAAAGGCTGCTATAATGGAACAATATGCCCCCTTTTGGCCACAGGAAAATGTGGAAATGATAATTACGGATTCAGGGATACAGTACGTGCGCTGGGAAATGCCCACACAGCCGGGCGAAACACTGAATACAAATGTGCAACTGCTCCCGTTTGATGCAATACAGCGGATTTTTGAAACGCAGATGACAATAGAAGGGTTATGGACAAACCCTGCTGACACGGGCATCATCGCGCGTGAAGTCGTGATTACCAGGATCGTGCTTGGCATGATGCAGATTCGCGAAAAGGATACCTATGATGGGTTATTGATGGTTCCTACTTGGAATTTCTATGGATATGAAGTTTATACGTATCCTGCTCCTGTAGAAGGCGGATATGAGCTGGATGATGAAAACAAATATAAAAATGATCAGTTGGATGGGCATAGCTTTTTGACGATTAACGCCATCGATGGCAGCATCATCAATCCAGTGCTTGGTTATTAGGCACTGTGCAAGTTATGCTGATAGTTTTACCAAACATGGAAAACAGTTGTAATTGGACAACCCAATGCGCCGAGGGCGAATCTACAAAAATATACGCCATCCGCCTTTGTCGCAAATGATAGGTGGAAAGTAAAAGAAGGGAGAGCTACATGAGAAAAGCTTTGCTTGCCAGCCTAAAGCGCTCTCTTCAAGGCCGAGGTTTTCTCCTGGCCTTCCTTGGCGCGGCCCTGGTGGTGCTGTTTGCGGCTTTCGAGAGTTTTCTTGGCGCATTTCGTTCGGAGCAGCTGCTGCCATATGGGTATCATCACTCCTTGATCCTCTCCGCCCTGTCCTCCCAGCCCATGGCCCTGGCCCTTCCCATTCTCTGCGCCCTGCCGTATACCGCCGCATTCCTGGACGATGTGAAAAGCGGCTTCATCAAGGCGTATTTGCCCCGTACCACGGTTACAAGATATATCACAAGCCAGGCCCTGGCCTGCGCCATATCCGGCGGCCTGGCCCTTTCGCTGGGCATCCTGGCCGCATATGGCCTTGCTGCCCTGCTGCTTTTGCCCATGGAAGCCATGCGGGATTACCTGCTGGAGCCGCCAGGGTACCTTCGCCAGCTCTTGGAAACGCTCCTCATGTTCTTCGCCTCCGGCGCCTTCTGGGCGCTGGTGGGCCTCACCTTCGCCACCCTCACCAACAGCCGGTATATGGCCTACGCCTCCCCCTTCGTCCTCTTTTACCTGCTGGTGATCCTATATGAACGCTACTTTGACAAGCTGTATATCCTCTACCCCCGGGAATGGTTGAATCCCTCAGGCCGCTGGGTCTTCGGCCGGATAGGGGTAGCGGTGCTGCTGCTGGAATTGAGCGCCCTCATGGCCCTGCTCTTTGCCTGGGCGGCGAAAAGGAGGCTTCGTCAGATATGAAACGATTCCGTCAAGCCTGGATCGTGGCCCAAAGCCATTTTCGCGGCTGGGGCCGAAATCCCCGCATCTATCTTACCTTTGCCCTGGCCTTTGTGCTGTGCTTTCTCCTTTCGGATAAGGCCGTGAAGTTCGCCAAGGAATATGATACCACCATGCAGATCGTGGAGGCCTTTGTCTGGACCTTCGGGGACAGCAATTCTATCCTTCTATCCTCCCTGCTTCTCCTGCTGCTCTTCGCCGACATGCCAGGCCTCTCCCCCGGCACCCCTTTCTTCCTGTGCCGCATGGACCGGGCTACCTGGCTCCTGGGCCAGGCCATCTACGTGACCCTTTCCACCTTTCTCTATCTGCTGTTCGTTCTGGTGTCCACAGCTCTTGTTTGCATGCGTCAATCCTTCGTGGGAAACATGTGGTCGGAGACCGCAGCCATCCTGGGCTATTCTGGGGCAGGCCAGGCCGTGGCTCTGCCTGCCTTGGTCAAAACCCTGGAGATGAGCCGGCCCTACCAATGCATGGCCGCCATCTTCCTTCTCATGCTCCTATACGCCATGCTGCTCTCCTTTGTCATGCTGACCTGCAACATCCATAAGGGCCAGCTAGGCGGCGTGGTCGGAGCGGTGGGATTTTCCCTGTATGGGTTTTTGCTGAATCCACAAACCATTCAGTCTATCTTCCAGCTCCCGGATGAGCTGATGTATAAAGCCAATGTGGCGGTGGGGTGGCTGTCCCCGTTGAACCACGCCACTTACCATATGCACAACTTCGGCTACGACCTGCTGCCCCGGCTATGGCAGACGTATCTTATATTTGCAATACTCATCGTCCTGTGCTTTGTTCTGTCGCTTCGGGCGGTGCGGAACTACAATTTTGTATTCAGTGGAACGGAGAACTGATAAATGGACGTTGCGATTTCAGTGGAGAACCTATCCAAGGACTTTGGGCAGGAGCGGGTGCTCCATAGCGTAACCCGGGACTTTGAACGTGGAAAAATTCACGGCATCGTGGGCAACAACGGAAGCGGCAAAACGGTGCTCATGAAGTGCATCTGCGGGTTCCTTGTCCCCACTGATGGGACGGTTACCGTAAACGACCAACGGGTAGGAGTGGATGTGGACTTTCCCCCGAACCTGGGGCTGATCATCGAAACGCCGGGGTTTTTGCCCCAGTATAGCGGGATGAAGAACCTGGAGATATTGGCTTCCCTAAACAGGAAGATTGGCCTTAGGGAAATTGCAGCATCCATCCGCCGAGTGGGCCTGGACCCCAACATGAAAAAGCCCGTAGGCAAGTATTCCCTAGGTATGCGTCAGCGTCTTGGCATCGCCCAGGCGATTATGGAGGACCCCAGCCTCTTGATCCTGGATGAGCCCTTGAACGGTCTGGACAAGCACGGGGTACGGGAAATGCGGGAACTGATTAGGGGACTACAGGCGGCGGGCAAGACCATTCTGCTGGCCAGCCACAATCAAGGAGATATCGACGCCCTGTGCGACACGGTATGCGAAATGGACGCCGGGGTCATGACTGCCATAAGGGGGTATGAAGGATGAAGAAAATGATCATTGGGTTTGTTGTGTTTCTAACCTTACTGCTGGGCTTCGCCTATTCCGCCCTGGCGGAAGAGGGCAGTGCGTTGTCTATCGATACAGACTACGACATTGAGGGGCAGACCTATGGCAACGGCTATGTGCCTACAGTGGGCAACAATACCGCTCATATCGTCCTGCCCCTTACCACTGCCCAGGAGGGCATCTCTTCCCTGCGGGTCACCCCGGTATTCGACACCGGAGAGGACAGTCCCTTTGCCTATGGAAATTACGAATTCAACGTAAACTGGGCTCCGGATAAAGGGATCTTTCCCGTGACCTTGAACTTGCCCCTCAAGGCGGATCGAAAGAACGGCGCCTATCCAGTGGAATTCCAATGTGCCTACACAGACGCTGGAGGTACGGCCTATGCCCAGTCCTTCACCGTGCAGGTGGTGGTCTCAGACGGCCAGGACCCCAACTTGGCGGAGCCTACCCCCACGCCCCCGCCAGTGGCAGGCCAGCTGACGATTGACAGCTATACCCTGTATCCCGGCATGGCCCTCACCTATGGCGAGGGATATGTGCCCACAGTGCTGGACGGCAGAGTATACATTGTGTTGCCCCTGTTGGGCCAGACCTACGACGGCCGGGTGACCATTACAGCCAATTTGGGGGAATTAGAGTCCAGCCCCTTTGTCTACGGCAACTACAGCCAAACCGCCGCCGGGTATGGGAAATACATCTTTTGCCTGGATATCCCCCTCTTGACAGAGCGGTACAACGGCACCTATCCGGTGGAGCTGCGGGCAGATTACCTAAATGTCACTGGCAACCCGGCCAGCCAGACTTTCACCGTATATGTAACCATTACCGACGGCAAGACGCCGCCCGACCCCAATGAAGCCCCCCGGCAGGAGGTAGAAAAGCCGGAACTATTTATTTCCGCCTGTACGGTAGAGCCAGAGACGGTTGGCGGTGAGGAGACCTTCTCCGTTAATGTTACCATAGAGAATCTCGGAGCCATCCGGGCCCGGTCGGTGCGGTTGACCTACGGCAGCGAGGCGGCAGGAATCGTAGCGGTGGAGACCAACAACGCCCTGCATCTTGAGAATATCGCCAGCGAGGACAGCACAGAGGTGACCTTCCAGATGAAGACAGCCAAGGATGTGCTGGCAGGGCAGCAGCCCTTTTACATCACCCTGGACTATGTAGACCTGTATGGGGGCGTTTACACTAGTACTCGAACCTTCCTCATCCAAGTGACCCAACCTGCTGTTATGGGATATGATCCGGTATCACTGCCCAAAGAGATCGTCGCAGGAGAGACAGTATCCCTGCCGGCCAACGTATTTAACCTGGGGAAAAGCACCCTGCGGAACGTGACGCTGACCTTGACTGGCGCAGGGCTGTTCCCCACCAGCAGCGTATTCCTGGGGGACATCCCGCCCGGGGAAGCTGGCTATGGGGAAATGAAGGTATTCATAGGGATGCTGAGCATGACCGAGGGCTACACGGAGAGCTACGGCCCCACCACCGGCGTCTACACCATCTCCTACCAGGACGACCAGGGGATTTCTTACACGGAGGAAACCCAGGTCTCCACCGAGATCCGGCAGCCGGTGATCGAGGGGGAAAAGACCGAAGCGGAAAAGGCTGCGGAGGCGGAAGCCAGGCAGGCTGCCAGCCAATGGTGGATCAGCGTGCTGGTGGCCTTCGCAGTGATCGCCATTATAGTTGCGGTGATCGTGGTAACCAGGTTTACAAGGATGATGCGGATAAAGTAGTAGCGTATGAGTAATCCATAAGGCTTGTAAAAGGCTTCCTTCGCAAGCCCTTTTATTTGTTTGCCATTTTAGCGCCACGCCAAAGCCAGTTTCGGGATTTCTTTTGCAAAATCGCCCTATATGCCTACGTAAAAGAAGCGTCTATAGCCCCACGGCTTGCTGCCGATCTTCCAATAAACCAAGCCCGTATGTCCCTCTGAAGGGGCCAATCAAAAATTCCTTTTTTACCACGCAATGCGGATTGCCATTGCGTGGCTTATTTTATGCCTTCCTAGGCCGTGCCTGCTCCCCTCCTGGGTCTCTGTGATCCCAGCATGAAATCAAAGACCGAGGAGGTTCATATGAAAACCATCAATTTGCGGGATTACTATCCTACGATATATCACCGAGATCATCCAATCCCCTTGCCGGATGCCGTCGCGGCTGCGCTGCATGAAGGGAAAACCGGCGAGGTTGCCTATTAGGTGCGCGTTTTTCGGAACAAAGCCTACTATTCCCTGGAGTGGGCGGAGGCGCGCGGAGAGCTGCCCGGAAGCACGGCGGCAGGCCCTTATACCCTTCTGGCGGCAAACTATGAAAAGGAACAGCTATATCAAGCGTTGGCCTCCCTTTCAGACAAGCAGCGGCAGCGGGTATACGCCCACTTCTTTTTAGGCATGAGCTATAGCCGTATTGCCCGCTTAGAAAACGTAAGGGAACGTTCCATACGAGAGAGCATTCGCCGGGCGCTAAGAAGCATGGGAAAATTCCTGCAAAAAAATTTGTGATAGACCCCTCGAATTTGCCCCAAAAATGTATGGATATATAGAGGGACATATTTTGCTGGGTGAACAGGGGAAGCGTTTGCCGGTGTAAGGCAGGACGTATCCCCCGCCATTGTCCTTAACAGCACCTTGAAAACCGCATACCGATTGCCTGGATACAACAACCCCGCTTTACAAGACCGCCTCCGCAGCTGGATCGGGTAGGGCAAAACCCAAGGCGCCAGCGATACGGCTTGTAAAGCGGCATAATGATACGCCTGCATAGTCGAGGTTAAGTCCCAGAATGCAGCCCGCTGCAAGGGGGGTGGTGCAATCCCAGCGCGGCCGGAACCGGCCGGTCCAGGCATTTCCTTTTACTTGCTGCGGATTCTGCTGTGCTTTTTGCGGCGCGGCAGGGTTCCTCACATAAAGTATATCGTACTTTAGGAGGCTTTTCATGGAGAATAAAGTTATCAAACTTGCCGAAGGGATGGTTGCGCTTTCCTTCATCACAGAACCTAATCCCGCCGTGATAGACGCCGTGCGGACCATTCTGCTCAACCACTATGCGCAAACCAAAGAAGATAGCCTCGCACATTTGCCTTTTGCCTAGATTGCCATGATAATACTGTTACGCGCAGAAGCGCATATGCACCTTGAAAACTGTATATTTAGGTTTTTCGGTTTGAAGCATGAATTGGCTCGCAGCGCCGCTATATAAGAAAGCGAGGATAAATCATGCAAAATGTAGCCTTCCATCATCCAGAGATGCAAAACCGCGTATTCTGTTTATACCGGGTATCCACCCTGGGCCAGGTAGATAAACTTCGGGACGATATTCCCATGCAGCGCCAGGCTTGCCATGCCTACATTGCCCAGCAGGGCTGGAATTTCGTAGACGAACTTTCTGAAAAAGGGGTATCCGGATTCAAGGTTTCCGCCAAAGACCGGGATGCGATTCAGATCTTGCAGCAGAAGGCCCTGCGGCACGAATTTGATATTTTGCTGGTCTTTATGTTTGACAGGCTGGGCCGCATAGAAAGCGAAACCCCGTTTATTGTAGAGTGGTTCGTCAAGCAGGGCATCCGGGTATGGAGCGTAAAAGAAGGCGAACAGCGGTTTGAAAGCCATGTGGACAAGCTCACCAATTACATACGCTTCTGGCAGGCTGCTGGCGAAAGCGAAAAGACCTCTATCCGCATTCGCACCCGCCTGGCACAAATCGCTGAAGAAGGCCATTATCATGGCGGCGCAGCCCCCTATGGCTACGAAAGCGTGTTCCTGGGCCGGATGAACAAGCACGGCGCGCCGGTAAAAGACCTGCGGGTGCTGCCCCAAGAAGCTGCCATCGTCCGACTCATCTTCGATAAATATGTCAACGAGGGCATGGGGACCCATACCATTGGCAATCATCTGTACAGCATGGGCGTCTCCTGCCGCAGCGGCGGCGTATTCACCAACACCACCATACGCCATATGCTGGGCCGCGTTACCTATACGGGCCGTATCAAGTGCGGGGAATATATTTCCGAGCCTGTTCCGGAATTACAGATCATCGACGACGTTACCTTTGCCCGGGCCCAGGAACTGTTAAAAGCCCGTTCTGCCGCCTATATGGAACAGCGTGCCGTTCCCCGGCACACTTTTGGGGGAACGCTGCTTTCCGGCAACATCTACTGCGCCCATTGCGGCGGCAAACTGGTGGCCACCACCAACCCCAAGAAGTACAAAAATGCCGATGGCAGCACCACCGTAAGCCGCATTCACCGCTATGCCTGCTACAACAAGGTACGGCACCGTGCCCTTTGCACTGGTCAAAGCGGCTATACGGCGAAAAAGATAGACGAGGTGATCGACCGGCTGCTTTACAGCATCTTTTCCAGATTCACCGATGCGCCAGCGGAGCCGCTGGTCAAGATGCGTTGCGAGGCGAAGATTGCGGAAGCGGCAGCCTTGCAGCAGCAGGCCAAGGCAGAGCTGGATGCGGCCTCCTCGGAGATGCAGGAGCTGCAAAGCGAGGTTTTCAAAATCATCCGGGGCGAAAGCAAACTGCCCCAAAGCGTATTGGCGGAGATGCTCAAGGTTGCTGAGGAAAAGGTTGCCGCCGCCACAGCCCAGTACCAGGAAGCCAGCGGGAGTGTACAGCGGGTGGATCTTCTTTGCGAAGAAACGGCGGCCCAGTTAAAGCAGCTGCAAAGCTGGGGCGCGCTGTATGCTACGGCAGAGCTTCCGGTTAAAAAGATGATTGCTTCCGCGCTTATTGCGCGGGTAACGGTATCCAGCGACTACACGCTGGATATAAAATTCAACGTATCCTATGCTCAATTCATGGGCGAAACGCCCGAAAAAGAATTCGCACACTTTGGTTAAAATCGGGCCAGGCGATACACTGGCAGGGCGATTCTTCGGCGATTATAAGCAAAAAGAAAACCGCCAAACCCTAGAAGTTTGGCGGTTTTCCTGGTGGAGCATAGCGGACTCGAACCGCTGACATCCACACTGCCAGTGTGGCACTCTACCAACTGAGCTAATGCCCCACGACGTTGGTACATAAAGGTTTCTGTGTTTTACGGTCATTGGCTCTAGCCAGCTGAGCTAAAGCCCCATTCTTATATTGGCGGCTCGCACGGTAACCCGGGCGAAGGCCTTACGCATTCGCGCAGGAGTTATTATACTTTATTTTCCCTCGTTTGTAAAGCATTATTTGCGGGCAATACATAGCCACGTTCTTTCGGAGCGGTGCGGCGCACATACTATTTATGCGCTAAACGAAAGCTCTTAAGCGCCTGCCAGAGCGCCAGGCCCAGGAAGCAGGATCGTCGGCACTCCCATTGCATCAAGCCAACGGTACAGGCAACTTTCTGCATCTGGATAAACATGATTTTCCTGCGGTGGATTTGCCGCAAGCACCGCAGAAATGGGTGGAAGCTGCTTTAGATCATAATAGGCTGAATAATCGTAATTCGCGCGCTGCGCTCGAATTGCCTCATAAATCTCTTCGCTCGTCATTGTAGCGATGTTTCCGAGCCGTTTTGTATGCATTCCGGCGTTGCCATAATAAAACTCCAGTTCCTCTGTGATATGAAAAAACGCCCAATCCGGCTTTTCCCGTTCGCGCGCCGCATAATCCCAGCCTTTCTGCAATGCGCGCGCACGCACGGCAGCCGCATTGAAAGCTTCTACCTTCGCAAAAAACTGTGCTTCATCGATTCCAAAACGGTCAAGCCGCCCGCGCAATCGCTGGCAATCAGCGTAGGTGGCCCGATAGGGTTCGTACTTGCGCAGCCGAGCAACCGGCAGATAGAGCGGGATCGTAAGATAGGCAGCGTCGCAGCGATTTGCTTCCAGCACCTGGCAGATCGCATCCCAATCCTCCGTCATCCTATGATTGAGCATTAAATTGAAAGCAACCTCAAACCCTTCCGCATGCAGCAGATCCGCAAATGCGCACAGCGCCTCAAAGCCATGCGGCGCCCGCACGATCTCATTATGGCACTCCTCTAAGCCATGCAGTGTCAGCATGAGGCGTTTCGCGCCAAACCCGTGCAGCAATGCAAAAATATCTGCCCGGTCTCTCCTGCTTTTGAGCGCAATCCCCGTTGTTGGCCAATCGTACCCCGCATCCGGATAAAATTGCGGCGCAAGCGCATGGGTCATGCGCATGAGCGCGGCTGCCTCTTCATGGTTGAATGGCTCATGCCCGGGCGCGATGGAAACGCTGCCTTTTAGCCGCGTAAGCGCCGGCACAAGCTTCTCCAGGCATGCGCGATAGTCAGAAAGCGGCATAGACGAGCCCGGGCCGCCGCTTACATAGCAATGACGACACCTTGCGTTGCATCCAGCCACCGTAATCTCAAACGTATATTTCATTTTTCTCTTGAACCTTCGCTGCCATCGGATGTTGGCCGAAAATACTGATACAGCGTGCAGGGCATTCCGCCATTGGAAAGCTTGCGGCGCCTATCCGCCCGGCGGCCATAGATACGCTCAAAATCGGGATGCGCCGTAATGATGCTTTTGCGCCAGTCGGTAAGGCCATCGAATGCGGTGCGCATCTCGCGATACAGGCGTTCCGCTTCGCTCTTTTTGAGCATTCGCTCGCCATAGGGCGGGTTGCACACCAGCACGCCGCTTGGTTTGCTGCTTTGGAGCTCCTTCACCGGGCGAACCGCCCAGTTTATCATTACGCCTGCCTTTTTTGCATGCTTCTTGCAAAGCGCAATGGAATGCGCATCGATGTCGGTGCCCAGAATATCAAGTTTTATGGGCTGGATGGCGTCCCTGGCCTCCTCACGGGCGCGGTCAAAAATATGCTTCGGCAAAAATGGCCAGGTTTCCGCTGCAAAGGCGCGGTTGAGCCCCGGCGCACGGTTCTGCGCGATCATCGCCGCCTCGATTGGCATTGTGCCGCTTCCGCACATGGGATCAATGAACGGTTCCTCCGGTGCAAAACGCGATAGCAGTACGATCGCTGCGCCAAGGGTTTCGGAAATGGGCGCCGCTACATTCCATGTGCGATAACCGCGCCGCGAAAGCCCTGCGCCGCATGGGTCAAGCGCAAGTGTCACCTGGTCACGGAGGATGCCGACCTCGACGATGACCTCCCCACCCGTTTCCGGCAACGTCTGCGTATGATAAGCTGCACGCAAGTTCTCCACGATGGCCTTTTTTGTGATGCTCTGGCAGTCTGAAACGGAGAACAGCGTGCTTTTCGCGCTTTTGCCATTTACATGGATGAATGCATCCCGCGCAAGGTATTGCTTCCAAGGCAGGGCTTTTACGCCCTCAAACAATGCTTCGAATGTCTTCGCTTCGAACGTGCCGACTTCCATAAGCACGCGTTCCGCCGTGCGCAACCAAAGGCAAGCGCGCGCCATCGCGGTCTCGTCTCCAAGAAACGTCACGCGCGCATCCGCAACGGTTTCCGGCGCAATGCCGATATGCTTAAGTTCTGCCGCCACGAGAGCCTCCAGGCCCAGCTTGCAGGTTGCAATCCACCTCATACTTTTTCCTTTTGTTTTGCTAATTTGGAAAGAGCGTTGTTCAGCCGCAACGTAGATATCCCATATTGTGCACACACATCCGCTCGGGTTGTCTTTTCACCGCAGGCGCGGCAAGCAAGATAGTCGAGCGCTGCCGCCATGGCTACGGTCTGGTGCCGGTTTAAGCGCGGATACTTTCCCGCAAGCTGTGCTGCATATTCCGCCCACAGCTTCATGGCCTCAACCAGAACCTTCTCCGGCCGCCCGCCATGCATTTCCCGCATGCAGATTTTAACCACTTCGCCATATGCCTTGGGCAAATCGGCCGGAAAGCCCTTAACAAAGCTGATGCTGCTTTCCACCAACCTGCCGCCGATATAGCCCGTAAACGGGGCCTTTGCGCCCATCTGCGCAAGGAGGGCAAAGGTTTCCTGCTTAAGGGCATCCGGCTGATCCATCCGCATCGCAAAATCGCGCAGAATCTCCTCCGCTCGCACATCGCCAAACGATGCAACAAGGGAAAGCAGCGCGCGCTTTACACCCTCTTCCGGCATGTCCAGCCCCCATTCCACAAGCCGTTTCAGCTCGTTATCCTCGCGCCAGCGCTTGGACAGTTCATCCTGCGGCAAACTCAAGATCGCGTTAAGCCGGTTCATGCGCGCGAGCATCTCATCTACCGGCACTTGATAATTGAACAGGAATTTCCGTTTGCGGCCATGGGGCAATCCCCCTGTTTGAGCCGCCCGGCAAAGCCCGCGGTAATAGCGCGCAACTGTATCGTCCGCATTGATTTTCAGAAGCTTATCATAGCATTCCGTTGCTTCCCGGTAACGCCCGGTTTCATATGCGCAAACTGCCAGGCGGTGCACTGTGCCGGTTTCGTACGGATAGTGGCGCACAAGGCGCTGCATCACGTTATAGGCTTCTTCAAAGCGGCCGAGTTCCATAAGCACAAGCGCAATACGGTTGAGGTCTTCCGGTTCATCCGTATCCTGCTGCACGATCTGATCCGCCATGTGGTTCGCAGCTTCATCGTTATGCGCCGCACATTCGATCATGGCAAGATTGCACATCGCCTGCACATTCTTTGGCTCCTCCCGCAGCACAGCGCGCGTCTCTGCGAGCGCACGCTTATTATCCCGCATGCAGAAATAGGTAAGAGCCAGGCAATTCCGCGCATATGTAAGCTCCGGGCAGAGCGCAAGCGCGTGATGAAGCGCTTCTGCCGCAGCTTCATATTGATCTTGTTCCAAAAGTGCCCGTCCTTCATCCGCAAGGTCATAGGCGCGATCTTCTTTGGAAAGCGCAACAAGCCCTTCCCCGTGCTCGGAAAGCTCCGCATCGTCCAGCGCATCCAGCATATCATAGGCATCCGGCACAAATTCGCCTTCCGGTTCCAAATCAAGATAATGTTCAAGGGCGCTGCGCGCGTTTCTATAATCGAATAACCCCACAAAATTACAGCCCATGCCGAAAAAGCACTCCGGATCCGCCTTTGGATCCGAACCACCGCGCGTAAGCGCAAACAAGATGCGGTTGGATTCCTCAAAGCGGCTCATCCCCGTGAGCGCTTGCGCCATTGCGATGCGGATCTCCTCGTTTTCGGGATCGCGCTCAAGCGCCTTCCCGTAATACGCCATCGCATCCGGCAGGTTGTTTTTATCGAGCTTTTCCAGCCCGCGCTTATAGAAAAATTCACCCGGCTGCTGAAAGGGCAAAATTTTGCCCCGTCCAGCCGGAGCACGCAGTTCCCTTTTGCTCACGCTTTCTCTTTTCCTTTCGCCTCCGCGAGCAAACGCCGGAGATCATTTTCGTCGAAACGATATTTTTGATTGCAGAAATGGCAAGTAAGCTCCGCGCCATGCTCCTGCGCAATCATATCGGAAAGCTCCTCTTCCCCGAGGGAGATCAGCACGCGCTCCAGCCGTTCCCTGCTGCAATCGCAGCGAAATTCTGGATGCTGGCACGCGGTTATTTCGAGTCCCATGCCGTCAAAAAGCTGCATCAGCGCATCTTGCAGCGATGTGCCGCGCTCGAGCATGGACGTAAGCGTTTCAATCTCCTTCGCCTTTTCCGTAAGCGCATCGATCACCGCATCCGGGCAATCCGGCAGCGGCTGTACCAAAAGGCCGCCGGCTGCCCGCACCGCACCGCTTTGCGCATCCACATGCACGCCCAGGTAGACAAGCGAGGGCTGTTGCTCGGAAGTTGCAAAATACCGGGCAAAATCCTCTGCGATTTCGCCGGATGTAATGGGGCATGTCCCGACATACGGCTCCTTTAACCCCATATCCCGCACGACGGTAAGATCTCCGAACCAACCGACTGCAAGCGCAACGTCGAGCTTGCCATTCGGCGCAGGGGGGAGTTCCACGCCAGGGTTTTCCACATAGCCTTTTACGCGGCCCGTCCAGTCCGCAGTGCAAACAATATTGCCCGCTTCGCCGCCGCCCTTGAGCATCGCAGTAACGCGCTCCTCTTCGTTTTTCAGCTGTGCCCCCATCATAGAGGTCATCATCAGCGTGCGGCCGAGCGCTGCCGTGCAAACCCGGGAAAGCCCGTGCGTCTCCCGTGCCTTTTCCACAAGCGCTCCACCCGTAATCGCCATAATCTTTACCGTTTCATCCGCAAGCAAACCGCGAATTATAAGATCTTCCATTTTATATCAAATTCCTTTCCATGCCATAAATTGCAGCCGTTCACTCTCATCCCTGGGCGGGTTGCGCGTAAACGCCTCGTATGCTTCCGCCCGTTCAAATCCGGCGTCTGCAAGCGCCGCGCGGATCTCTCGCTCAGAATGCGCGCGCTGCAGGTGCGTTTCTGTAAAGCGCTCATATTTGGTTTCGTTCACTATGCGGGCAAAAAACGTAAGCTCCATGCGAATAAGCTTGGTTTCCGGGTCATAAGCGTTCTGCCAGATATAAGCGGAATCCGTTTCATCGAGCGCAAACGTATTGTTCCCTAGAATGGTCGAAAGCTTGTACCGGGAGGAAACATCAAACAGCAGCACCCCGCCCGGCTTAAGCGCCGCATATGCCGCTGCCGCAAAT
This sequence comes from uncultured Clostridia bacterium, assembly GCA_944366945.1. Classification (GTDB taxonomy): domain Bacteria; phylum Bacillota; class Clostridia; order Christensenellales; family CAG-138; genus UBA1685. The sequence goes on along the minus strand of CALVWJ010000003.1, from coordinate 52,345 downwards.
TCTGAAAGTGCCCGGCGGGAAGCAAGATAATTTACGCCGTCGCAAGCGGATACAACCGCATCCACCTGCCGGTGCAGCGCAAGCCTGCGCATGTCCTGGCAGATAAACGGCACTTTCAGCCGCATTTTGCGCGCTTTTTCCGCCGCAACTGCGAGCATCTCCTCCGAAAGATCCACGCCGGTCACGCAATACCCAGCACGGGCAAGCCGCAGCGTGATTTCCCCTGTGCCGCAGGCGCAATCTGCCACCATGCGCGGTGGGCTGCCCAGCAAAGAAATAATGTATTCCGCCCACGCATCGCGGTCAACATCCCGCATCAGCCGGTCATACAGCGCAGCGAATTTTCCATAGCTTTGCATACTTCACCCATTCTATCGCATAATCATAGCGTTGGATTGTAAACAATTGTACAACAATCATGCTGGGAAGGCAAGCGCGCTTGAACTCCTCCCGGCGTTGTGCTAGAATCTGCGTATAAATTTGGAGAATTGCGGGGAATCGACATGGCCCGAACCAATAAAACGAACGGTGGCAAAACGCCAAAACCAAAAAAGAAGCTCCCGCTTCTAGTCAAGATCCTGTTCATCCTGCTTGCACTCGTGCTCGTATGCGGCGGCGTGATCGCTTGGCTTGGGATGGATTTGCTCAACCGCGTTTCGCGCCCCACAGAGGATAATTTGATCGTGGATGGCACCTTGGAGCCGGAAGAAGAATATGCGCCGGAACAAACGCCTACGCCAACCCGTACGCCTTCGCTTACGCCCACGCCCCACCCATCCGCGACGCCGCAGCCAATCCTGCCGGTTTCCGAATATTACGAGCAAACGTATCTTACGGATGCGCAGCTTGCCCAGATGGCGGAAAACAACGCGAGCGATGAATTCATCAACGTGCTTCTCATCGGCGCAGACCGCCGCTCGAAAAGCGGCAGCTATAATTCCGATACCATGATGATCGCCACAATCGATAAGCGCCATGGTACCCTTAAGCTCACAACGCTCATGCGCGATATGCTGGTGAACATTCCGGGCTATGGATATGGCAAGCTCAACTCCGCCGCGGCGCGCGGTGGGATCCAGCTCCTTTTTGACACCATTGAAGAGAATTTTCACATTACGCTTACGCAATATGTGCTTGTAGATTTTTATATGTTCGTGGATGTAATCGATGCGCTTGGCGGCATCACCATCAACATGACCGCCGAAGAGATCAGCGCGGCAAACGATTGCATTGCAGGCCTCAACAAGCAGCTTGGTGTAGAATACCTTTGGGATGGCTTTATCTTTGCTGACCCCGGCCCGATCAAATTGACCGGCAAGCAGGCGCTCGGCTATGCGCGCATCCGCAAAATCGACAGCGAATTCGTGCGCACAGAACGCCAGTACACCGTGCTCAACACCGTGCTCTCCATGTTCCGCAGCAAGAGCCTTTCCAAGCAGTACGACATTCTCTATGACCTTCTGCCGATGGTGGAAACCAACATGACCAACGCCGAAATCATCGATGCGGCGGTAAGCGCACTGACCAGCAGCAGCGGCGGCCTCATCTATTTCCGCCTGCCAGTGGAAGGCTATTACCAGAATGGAAAATGGGAAAAGAAGTTTGTATTCTTCTGCGACCTGCCCGGCATGTCCTGGGAGCTCCATCAGTTTATCTTCGATGATGACCAAACCGTTTCGACGGCAAAGCTTCTCGACCCCAATCCATCGCTTCCCCCGCGCACACCTTCGCCAACAACAGGCATGGAGGATGGCCTTTCCCCAGAAGCCACGGTCTATAATCCCAATGGAGGCGGAAGCGGCATCAGCGTGGGCGGAGGAAGTTGAAAAACGACCCTTTTCCGATGCGCAGCTGCGTTTTGCGCCCGCCTATCATACGTGTAAAAGCGCCTTGTGGCTAAGCCACATAGGCGCTTTCATATTGCATAATTTTATTTGACGCCGGCCGCAAATACCTTCAAGCTTCTGTTTGCTGCGCTGCGCCTTATTTTTATCCAACGCACTCGCGTGCGAGCGGCACGCATATCGAAAAGCCGAATCCAATTGTTTTTGCATCCGTTAAAACCGAGCTGACGCATTATCCACATTCTTTTCTTCGGGGAACGGAATTCCGCTAATTCCATTCCCCTGCAAAGGCCCATTCAAGTTAAAGATCACTTTTCTTCCGCCATTTCAAAAGCAGCGCTGAATTGATAATGACGAGCACGGAGCCTGCGTTATGCACAAGCGCGCCCACCACAGGGTTAAGGATTCCATCCATTGCAAGAAAGATGGCAATAAAGTTCAGCCCCATTGAAAACGTTAGGTTGATCTTGATCGTCGTCATCATGCGTCTGGAAAGCGCAACAAGGTGAGGCAACTCCTTTACTTCATCATCCACAAGCGCGATATCCGCAGCTTCTACCGCAATGTCGCTGCCTACGCCGCCCATCGCGATGCCAACCGCCGCTTTTTTCAGCGCAGGCGCATCATTGATTCCATCGCCAATCATACAAACCGGATTTCCGGCATCTTGATCCTGGTCAATGTATGCAAGCTTATCCTCGGGCAAGCAGTTCGCGCGCACCTCGCTTATGTTCAGCTGTTTCGCGATGGTGTTTGCAGCCTTTTCTCCATCACCCGTTAATAGCACGGGCTGTACGCCCGTTTTTCCAAGGCGCTCGATCATGTCCGCGCTCTCCGGGCGGATGGTATCCGAAAGGGCAAGATAGCCCGCAAAGGCGCCGTCTATCGCCACGTAAATTACCGTGCATCCCTGTTCCAGGTACTGCGCGGCATCTTTTGCATCCACTGCAATGCCCCGCTCAACCAGCATTTCCAGGTTGCCAGCAAGGACCTCCCTGCCTTGGATGCTGGCGCACACGCCGCGCCCCGGCAGCATTGCAAAGGCATCGGAGGGAGCAAGCCCCGCTTGATGTTCCCGCTTGTAGCTTGCAACGACCGCCTTGCCGAGCGGATGCTCGGAAAGCTGTTCTGCCGCTGCGGTAATGGCATAAAGCGCATGTTCTGTAAAGCTTGCGGAAACGCTTTTAACCGCAATGACCTTTGGGGCGCCATAGGTTAACGTTCCCGTTTTGTCAAACGCGATCTTCTTTACAGCTGCCAAACGCTCCAGCGCATCGCCTTCCCGCACAAGAAAGCCATGCTTTGTTGCGTTGCCGATTGCTGCCATAATGGCCGTTGGTGTCGCGAGCACAAGCGCGCATGGGCAAAATACCACAAGAATCGTTACTGCACGGATGATCTCCCCGGAAATGGCCCAGGTGAGCGCTGCAGCGCTCAAAGCGATCACCACAATCCAGGTGGCCCAGCGGTCTGCCAGCCCAACAATTTTCGCTTTTCCTGCATCGGCGGATTGAACGAGCCGCACCATGCGCTGGATGGAGCTATCCTCCCCCACCTTCGTGGCCCTCATCTCAAACGCGCCGAACTGGTTGACCGTTCCGCTTGAGACCTCGTCCCCCACGGTCTTATCCACCGGCAGCGATTCCCCCGTCATAACCGCCTGGTTCACCGAGGTTTGGCCCGAAACGATCACGCCGTCCACCGGGATGCTTTCCCCCGGCAGGACGCGCAAACGGTCGCCCACCCGCACCGCTTGTGCTGGGATAATTTCTTCCGCATCATTTTGCATGCGCCGCGCCGTTTGCGGCGTCAAATGCACCAGTTTTTCGATTCCGGCCCGCGCCTTTGCAACGGTGACCTCCTCAAGGAGCGCGCCAAGCTGCATAATAAATGCCACTTCCCCTGCGGCAAAAATCTCGCCAATGCATACTGATGCAATCAAAGCAAGCGAAACCAGCACATCCGCTTTGATGTCGAAAGCCGTAATCAGCCCTATGATTGCCTCGAGGATAATCGGAAGGCCGCAAAGCACAATCGCAATCCAAGCTGGATCCAATGCCAGTTCAAAGGGCTTCAAAATGCTGAGGATGAGTGCGATTCCGGAAAGCGCGAGCAATGCAACATCTTTTTTTATGCCGCCAAGTTCCAGCAAACCTTCCAGCTTTGCAATCAGCGTCTTCATTCCGTCCTCCTTTATACCTATAGGGGTATGCCCATATTTTATGCCTACACCTTTCATATTGTCAAGCGGAAAGCACGCCAATTTTTCGAATAAATCCTCCCATCCAGAATTCAAACTACGCAGCTTTTTGCGGCTTTATCCGATAAACGCCGTCCGTATCCCGCCCTTCCAATGGATGCGCTGCGAGCGGCACGAGCATGATCCGCGCTTTGGCTAATACTTTCGCCGCTTCTGCCTTCTTTGCATTCCATCCATCGTGCTATGCAGCACCTCCATGTGCCGAAAGCCCCGTCCAATATAAAAGGTCACCCACTTAGAAAGGTTGCATTGGATTCCGCCGCATAGCTGAATGCGTCTATAAAACCTTGCCTGCAAGACGCAGCATATGGAAAATGTGGTAGCTGCAACTTTTTTTGAGTTCTTCTTGAAGCATTGCATCTTGAGTGCAAATTTGGAACACGTGGAGCGTTCCTTGTCGCACGCAGCTTTTACGGATTTGCCACACAGTCCCGGCAGGCGGTCTTCCTTGCCGCTTCGGGATATTGCACCTTGCGCTGTTACATCCGTTGGAAGCCCCCAAAGCTGCTTGGTGCCTTGCCCCCGCTCCACAGCTTCATAAGCATAGGAACGCCATATGGCCGGTACGCAAAAGAGGCATGCCAACCACGCCTCTTTTCAATACAATGATGGGAGTTTTCGTTGCAACCTTGCAGGTTCCATGCCCGGCGGGCTCAACCCATGTTGGAAAACCGCTCCACCGCTTTTGTGAAGTTTTCAATGGTGCGCTCCGCATCGCCATGTTCAATGCCATCGCGCACGCAATGCTTAATATGCCCTTCCAGCACAACCTGGCCGCATTTATGCAGCGCGGATTTTGCAGCGTTAAGCTGGGAAAGAATATCCTCGCAGGGGATATCTTCATCGATCATGCGGTCGATCGCCTGCACCTGCCCAATGATTTTTTTTAATCTGCGGTGCAGGTTTTCTGAATCCATGCATTGTTTCATTCTTGCCGCTCCTTACCCATAGGTGTATATGTATACTCTATCGTGCAGCATGGGGATTGTCAAGCGCAAAGCGCCCGGCTGCTTAGGCGAATTTTCCCGAAAAGCCGTTTCAAGTTGGAGCGCCATTTTGCATCCAGGAGCATATTGTGGATTATGCGATTATATGTATACGATCATTTGCTACAGGGATTCTCGCTTTTTCACATGCAGCGTGCAGCCTTGCTTCCCTATACCGGCGATGCCCGGGTGCGCCTGCATGATTTTCTCGGCAGCACGTTCGGCGAAACCGTCTGGGTGGACCGGCGGCTGCTCACTGCATTTGGCGCGCTTACGGCAGAGTTTGGCGCGCCTATCACCGTTTGCGGCGGATTTCGCCGCGTGCGCCCGGGCAGGCGGCTGTGCATCTCTCCACGCTGCGCTGGCCTAACGCTGGATGTTGGAGCCGACCTTCCTCCGCCGGAACGGGAACGGCTTCGCCGCCTTGCGCTGCGCAGCGGCCTGTTCGAATTTGTGCTTCCAGAATATGCCGCCCCCACCTGGGTAGGCGTGCAAAAGCGCATTGCGCTGCCCTGTGCGCCTCGCTGCCCATTCCCAGAGCTCTCTCCAGGCGAACGCAGCGTGTTTGTTTTTGCCCTGCAGGATGCGCTTGCCGTGCAAGGCTTTCCCTCGGACGGAGGGTTGACTGGATGCTTTGACGCTTCCACAGAGCGGGCGCTGCGCGCCTTCTGCCATGCACGGAAGATACCTTATTGCGGCGCCCTGCACGCAGAAATTTGGAATGCGCTTTAGCGCCGCAATTCCTCTGCGCGGTTAAAAAATCAACAAAACGCCATACTTTTGCGTCCATCACAAAAGGGCCACAGAATCGACCACGCGCAACGGCTACAACCTCAAAAACAGCGTAAGCGCATAACGCGCGAAGAGGCGCCAACGGCGCCTCTTCACATAGCATTTGCTGTGCACAATCTATAATGCTCTTTTCTTATCCGCAGATGCACACTGCACCCGCTTTACCGTTCTTCGCGGAAATAATTTGTGCCGCAGGATTTTGGCTGCGCATGCTCGCGCGACTGACGGATGCTCGTAACAATCAGAACGAGGATCGTTGCCGCATAGGGCAGCATATCATAGATCTGCATCGCAAGCCCCGGGATATTCACATACAGGCGCATAATCGTAAACGCACCGAAGATAAGGCCACAAATGAGGCCGCGCAGCGGGCTCCAGGTGGAGAAGATCACGAGCGCGACCGCAAGCCAGCCATAGCCTGCCACGCAGTTGTGCACCCAAACGCCGGATTGGTTCACCATGCTCATGTACATGCCGCCCATGCCGCAAATGCCGCCGCCGATCACCGTTGCGATATATTTATAACGCGTGACGTTAATGCCGGCAGCATCCGCAGTGGCAGGGCTTTCACCCACGGCTCTAAGGTTTAAGCCCACGCGCGTGCGTTTGAAAAACCAGGCAAGAATAAGCGCGATGGCAATGGCAAAATACACCATCCAATTATATTGAAAAAACAGCCTGGAAATCGTCTGCAATACGGGGGATGTGCTTTCTTTTAGGCCGAGTAAGTCGAGCTGCGCAAACGCTGCCTTTGTTACCTTGGACACGGTCACAAAACCGCCAGCGCTCTTGCCCAGCAGCTCGCCGCAGAAGTTGGCAAGCCCCGTGCCGAAGATGGTGAGCGTAAGGCCCGTGACGTTTTGGTTTGCGCGCAGCGTCACGGTTAGGAAGCTATACACCAGCGCCCCAAACGCACCTGCGCCAAAGGCTGCAAGCAGCGCAATCAGCACCGAAAGAAAGCCGGAGGCTGCAAAGCCTGCATTTTTGGCCATCTGTTCATAGGCCCAGGACGCCGCAATGCTTGCGATTGCGCCCATGAACATCATGCCTTCCACGCCGAGGTTTAGATGGCCGGATTTTTCGGTTAAGATCTCGCCCAGCGTGCCCAGTAAAAGCGGCGTTCCCGCCAGAACAGCGGCAACAAACAGGCTGATAAAGTCAATACTCATGCGGCAACCTCCTTCCCACGGAACACAAGCTTATAATTGATGAAGAACTCGCAGCCGAGCATGAAGAACAGGATGATGCCCACCAACACTTCCGCACAGGATTCCGGCACGCCGGATGCGGATTGGAACCCTGCCCCGCGATCGAGGGCCGCGATGAAGATTGCCACGATCAGCATGGCAAACGGGTTCATTTTGGCAAGCCAGGCAACGGTGATCGCCGTAAAGCCGATGCCACCTGCCGTGCTTTCCGTCAGTGTTCCATCCGCGCCGGAACAAATCAAGTATCCTGCGAACCCGGAAAGCGCGCCGGAAAGGAACATCGTGCGCAGATACACTTTGGAAACATTGATCCCCGCATACCGCGCGGTATTGGTGGATTCCCCAACAACTGCGATCTCATAGCCGTGTTTGGTGCGCGTGAGGTAAAAATAAGCAAGCACGACCAGAAGCAGCGCAAAAATCCAACCGATATGCACGCCAAGCACCTTCGGCAGCGTCGCAATGGGGTCAAACATGCGAATCTTTGGGAACGAAGTGCCCGCCATCTTCCAAGCCGGCTGGTAGGTGAGAAACTTCACGTACTGCAATGCAATATAGTTAAGCATGAGCGTGAAAAGCGTTTCATTCGTTCCCCATTTGGATTTGAACAGCGCAGGGATGACGCCATAGAGCCCGCCTGCCACAAAGGCCGCAAGGAACATAAGCACAAGCAGGGCAATCTTTGGCAGCGCGCTGCCCGTTTCGGCTGCCCACGCTGCAAACTGAGCGTCATAATAGATTGCCACGGCGGAAGCCGCAATGCCGCCTACAAGGATTTGGCCCTCAGCCCCAATGTTCCAGAACTGCATTTTAAATGCAAACGCGATCCCGATCGCGGAGATCAACAGCGGCACCGCAGTGCGCGCCGTTTCTTTTAAATACATGGCCCCGCCGAATGCGCCACGCGCCATCTCACCATAAATGTTAAGCGGATTATGGCCAAGGATCAAGAGCAGCAATGCTCCCGTCAGCAAGGCGCCCAAAAAGGCTACAGCCCGGATGCCCCAGGCCTTTCCCGACGCGATCGACGCGCGCTTTGCAATACGCACAAAAGGGTCTTTCTGCTCTGCGCGCTGTTTCATTTCCCTGCCTCCTTTTCTCCGCCCGTATGAACCATCAAAAGCCCCACATCCTCCTTGGTTACATTCCGCGGATCAACGATGCCCGTAAGCACGCCCCCGCAAAGCACCAGGATGCGATCAGAAATCTCCATCAGCACGTCAAGGTCTTCGCCCACGAAGATCACTGCAACGCCCTTCTTCTTCTGCCCATTGAGCAAATCATAGATTTTAAAAGAAGAGTTGATGTCAAGCCCGCGCACCGGGTAAGAAACCATGAGCACTTTAGGATTATAGTGGATTTCACGCCCGAGCAGCACCTTTTGCACGTTCCCGCCGGAGAGCCTGCGCACCGGGGTGGAAGTGCCCGGGGTCACGATTTCAAGGGACTCGATCAGTTCATCGCATACCTTTTTCGCCGTTTTTCTATCCACAAGCGGGCCTTTATTGTTTTTATAGCTGCGGATGAGCATGTTGTCCACCATGTCGAGCGAACCAACCAGGCCCATGCCGAGCCTATCCTCTGGAACAAACGCGAGCGAAATGCCTTTTTTAAAGATTTCATCCGGTTTGGCGCCCACAATGTTTTCAAAGCCCGCCCCGGTTTTGAACTCGATGCTGCCGCTCTTAACGTGGTAAAGCCCGGCGATGGCTTCACAAAGCTCCTTCTGGCCCGAACCCGCAACGCCCGCAATGCCGAGGATCTCTCCGCCATAGGCAGTAAAGCTCACATCCCGCACGGCGGCAACGCCCTCCGCATTGATGCAGGTCAGCCCTTGCACGCGCAAAAGCTCTTCTTTTTCATCCACCTCTGGCCGTTCGATCGCAAGGCTGATGCTGCGGCCCACCATCGCTTCCGTGAGCGATTGCTGCGTGGCCTGCGCCGTTTCCACCGTGCCGATGTATTCTCCCTTGCGCAGAATCGCCACGCGGTCGGAAACATCCAGCACTTCGTGCAGCTTGTGCGTAATGATAATAATGGATTTCCCGTCGGCCTTCATCGCGCGGAGCACATCAAAAAGCTTCTGCGTCTCCTGCGGGGTCAAAACAGCAGTTGGTTCATCTAAAATCAAAATATCCGCGCCGCGGTAAAGCACCTTGACGATTTCAACCGTCTGCTTTTCAGAAACGGCCATATTATAGATTTTTTTGTCCGGATCGATCTGGAACCCATATTTTGCGCTGATTTCCCGAATATGCCCAGCCGCTTCCCGCCGGTTGAGCTGGATGCCGCCCGGAAGCCCCAGCACGATATTTTCAGCCGCAGTCAGCACATCCACAAGTTTGAAATGCTGGTGAATCATGCCGATGCCAAGATCAAAAGCTTCCTTGGGCGAGCGGATTATGACCTCTTTTCCATCAATGAGAATCTCGCCATGATCTGGATAATAGATGCCGGCGAGCATGTTCATAAGCGTGGTTTTCCCGCTCCCATTTTCGCCCAGAAGCGCAAGAATTTCCCCTTTGCGCAACGAAAGGCTGACGTTGTTATTTGCAACGACCTTTCCGAATGTTTTTCTGATGTTGCGCATCTGGACTGCGTATTGGATTTGTTCCATGCATTCGCCTCCCGTTCAAGGATATGGCTGCGCGCGCACAGCGTGCGCAGCCATATCCCGAACAGCATAAGCCCGGCGGGTAAAGAACGGCAGAGCCGCCGGAAGGCAGCCCTGCCATAATGCGTAGTGTTATTCGCCAACTACCTCAATGCCGTCAATGATGTAGTTGAAGGAAGGTGCAGAAACGAATTCGTTCTCTTCATACCATTCGCCCTCCGCCACATCGATGGTTACGGTGTTGCCATCGAAGTCAACGCCTTCGCCATGATAGGGGCCGGCAAATACATGAATGCTTCCATCCAGAATGCCGTTGTAAGCAGTCTTTACTGCATCCGCTGTACCTTCTCCAAGCAGATTCTCATTGAGATCGGACAGCAGGCAGACGCCATCATAGAGGCCGCCCATCCAGTCGGTATCGATCGGCTCGCCCTTAGCAACGCAGGTCGTTGCATATACAAGATACTGGGACCAATCCCAAATGGTGCTCGTGAGCGATGCATTGGGCGCAACATCGATCATGCCGGAGTTGTAACCGACGTGGAACGCACCCTTCTCTTCAGCGGCGGTCGCCGGAGCGGTAGAGTCGCAATGCTGGGAAATCACGCCGCAGCCTGCATCGATCAGAGCGTTGGCATTCTGTGCTTCCTTGGTGGGGTCGTTCCAAGAGCCGGTGTACATAACCTTCATGGTAACATCCGGATTGACGCTCTTTGCGCCAAGGTAGAAGGATGTAAAGCCCGAAATAACCTCGGCAAACGGCACAGCCGCCACATAGCCGAGCCGGTTGTTGCCGATTTCCTTGGCCTTAAGGCCAGCTACGACGCCGGAAAGATAGCGCGCTTCATAGATGCGGCCAAAGTAATTGTGGAAATTGGAAACGCCCGCAGTGCTGGCCATATAGCCAGTCGCATGGCAGAACTGCACATCGGGGTTCGCCTTGGCAACTTCCAGCAGCGCCGGTTCATGGCCGAAGCTGGTTGCGAAGATGAGGTTGCAGCCTTCGGCAATCAGCTCATTAGCCGCCTGGGTTACTTCCGCATTGTCTTCTGCGATGTTGAACTTGTTGATGATCTGGGTGTCCGCATCAAGGCCCAGCGTTTCAACCATTTTCAGAGTGCCGTTGTTATGGTTGTAGGTGTAGCCCATGTCGGACGGATCCGAAATGTGGATGAACCCGATCTTCATGCCGGAATAGTCAACGCCTTCCGTGTCCACATGGACAGCGCCAAGCTCCGTCCCGATCACATCCTTGAACGCAAGCTTTTTAACTTCCTGTTCCCCATCCCCCTCGTTGTTGGCGGCGGGCTCGCTGCATGCAACAAGGCCGAGCGCCATTACGAGGCAAAGAACGATTGCAATGATTTTCCTCATTTTGTAATCCTCCTTATTTTTGTTGCTTTTTTTAAGCCCATCTCGGGCATTGCAACCAAAGGCGTTGCTGCGGAACACCTTCCGCAGCCGCACGGCAAAAGCGAAGGGGATCCGAATGCCTTTTGCCGCTGCGCGCATCGCAGCAGGTTTAACCCATGCTGCACCTTACAAACGCACGCACGCCCGGGCAGGGCTGGGCGTGTGCAACGGGATGTATTGTATCACAGGATCCCGCTCTTGTCCAGCGCTGCAAGATCCGGCTCGCACAGCTTTGGCGTGCCTGCGGCACGCAGCGCATTTTTCACATCCTTTAGGCCGCTTCCCGTGCTGATTGCGGTCACTGTTTCACCCGATTTGATAATACCTTCCTGTAGCGCACGGCGTACGCCTGCCAAAGCAGTTACGCCTGCAGGCTCCCCAAAAACACCTTCCTTAGCGCCAGCCAACCGCATTGCTGCCAGGATCTCTTCATCCGGGACAGCGATCCATGCTCCGTTTGAAGCGGAAACGGCGCGCATGGCCTTTACGGGATTGCGCGGAACGCCTACTGCGATGGAATCCGCGAGGGTGTTTTCTGCAGCAGGCACAAGCGGCCTGTGCTCCCGTGCCGCATCCACGAACGGGCAGCAGCCCGTGGACTGCACGCCGAGGATTTTGGGGACCCGCTCGATCATGCCGAGCGCATAAAGGTCGTGGAAGCCGTTGTATACGCCGCCAATGGTGCAGCCATCGCCCACGGAAACAGCCACCCAATCCGTCGGCTCCCAATTGAGCTGCTCTGCAATCTCAAGGGCCACCGTCTTTTTCCCTTCCGTTAAAATTGGATTGATCCCGGCATTGCGGTTGTACCAGCCATATTTTTCTATCGCGGCCTTGGAAAGCTCAAATGTGGCTTTATAATCGCCTTTGACAGAAACCACCTTGGCGCCAAAGATCATCAGCTGCGCTACTTTCCCCTCCGGCGCGCGTTGCGGCACGAAAATCACCGTTTTCAGCCCCATGCGCGCTGCATTGCCTGCGCAGGAAGACGCAGCGTTGCCCGTGGAAGAGCAGGCGATGGTGTCATATCCGAGCTCCACCGCTTTGGCTACCGCCACGCCGGAAGCGCGGTCCTTGAGCGAAGCCGTCGGGTTGAGGCCATCGTCCTTAAGGTAAAGCGTTTTAAGCCCAAGTTCCGCAGAAAGCCGGTTCGCAGTATAAAGCGGGGTCCAGCCAACGCGCAGGAATGGGGAAAAATCCCGCGGTTCAAGCGGCATAAGCGGCGCATAGCGCCACATGCTGTTCGTGCGGTCCTTTGCAAGCGCCGCGCGGCCAAAACTCTTTTTAATATAGTTGTAATCAAACACGATATCGAGGATGCCCTTTTCACCGCAATGGGGGCAAGTCATGCGTTCATCGTAAGGGAGTTCAGCACCACACAGCGTGCAGCGATAACCTAAAATATGCTTCATCATTTTCTTCCAGCCGCCTAACAAAAAAAGTTTGATTTGCAGAAAATATTTGTTCTTTTATTTATGATACTATATCCCCAAGCATTTGTACAGGCTATTTTAAGCCGTTTTTTCTCTTTTTTCCGCTGGATGCGTTTTTACATGCAACGTGGTAAAATGAAAGCCAGATAAAACAAAAGGAGGGCATTTCCAAATGGAGAACGTTGCACAGAGATTTTTGCGTTATATCGCCATAGATACCCAATCCGCAGATGGAGTAGAACAAATCCCCAGCACGAAAAAGCAGTTCACCCTCGCGCGCCTGCTGGTAGAGGAGATGCAGGCCATGGGCATTGCGGATGCGCGCGTGGACGCGCACGGCTATGTGTATGGCAGCATTCCGGCAACGGCGGAGGGTCTTCCCGCGCTGGGGTTTATCGCGCACATGGACACTTCGCCCGATGCACCGGGCTGCGGCGTACGCCCACGAATCGTGCGCAACTATCCGGGCGGCGACATTCCTTTGAATGCGGAAACCACCATTGCGGAGCATTTGTTCCCTGCCCTTAACAACTACATTGGCAACGACATCATCGTGACCGACGGCACCACGCTTCTTGGCGCGGATGACAAAGCCGGTATTGCTGAAATCCTCACGCTTGCAGAAACTCTGCTCGCGCATCCAGAGCAAAAAAGGGGGCGCATCTGCTTTGCCTTTACGCCGGATGAAGAGGTAGGCTGCGGGGCAGACCTTTTCGATGTGCCTGGCTTTGGCGCAGACTTTGCCTACACCGTGGATGGCGGCGCTGCAGGCGAACTTGAATATGAAAACTTCAATGCGGCTTCTGCAAAGCTCACGTTCTACGGCGTCGGTATCCATCCCGGCTCCGCAAAAGGCCGCATGCGCAACGCGCTGCACATGGCTCAAGAATTCGATGCAATGCTGCCTTCGGCCGAGCGGCCTGAGCACACGGAAGGCTATGAAGGCTTTTTCCACTTAACCGGGCTTTCGGGCGACGTTACGCAGGCAACGGCACAGTATATTATCCGCGACCACGACGCGGGCAAATTTGAAGCCAAAAAAGCGCTGATGCTGGCTGCAACCGCATTTCTCTGCGAAAAATATGGTCCAGGTACGGTTGTGCTTGCATTGAAGGATTCTTATTATAATATGAAAGAAAAAATCCTGCCACATTTCCACCTCATCGAAACCGCAAAAGCGGCGATAGAAAAGGCTGGAATATTGCCCGAAATCGTCCCTGTGCGCGGAGGTACGGATGGCGCTCGCCTTTCCTATATGGGCCTCCCCTGCCCCAACCTTGGCACAGGCGGGCATAATTTCCACGGCGTTTTGGAATTCATCTCCATACAATCCATGGAAAAAGTGGTTGAAATCCTGCGAGCGATTGTGCAGCTCACATATGCTTAAATCTAAGCGGAGCTAATGCGTATAAAGCAGAGGTTGCTTTGTACGTATTGGCTCTCCTAAAAAACTTTTAGTTTTGCAAAAACAATTTTGGTTTTTCCCTTTACAAACCCTTGAAAACACTCTAAACTATAGGCGTAAGTATAAGCAGGCATCGGATTCCAATATTAAACATAAATACAGGGGGGGCATATCATGATTGATCTGACAGTACACCCGCAACAATTGGAACACGCGGTGCAGCGCGCTCGGGAAAACCGGATTGTTATCCCGACGTTTGCAGAGATGCGCGATCCTTCCAAGATCCCTGCGGTAATCAAAAACAAGCTCAAGGATGTTGGGCTTTGGGATGTAAACCCGCTCAACCTGTTCCGCATCACATGGCGCAACGAGCCCACCATGCAGGGCGGCGGTTTTGGCAATGTTAATTTCATTGAGCTTCCAAGCGCGCTCACCGGCGTAAAAGCGCGCATCATCGTGCTGTGCGGGAAGTGGTTCCCCACGGGATGTCATAAGGTTGGAGCATCGTTTGGCTGCCTTGCACCGCGCCTGGTCACCGGCCAATTTGACCCTACATTCCATAAGGCCGTTTGGCCCTCCACCGGCAATTACTGCCGTGGCGGCGCCTATAATTCCAAGCTTTTGGGCTGCGAATCCATCGCAATCCTGCCCGCTGAAATGAGCAAGGAGCGCTTTGACTGGCTCTCCAAAATTGCGGGGGAAGTCATTGCAACGCCCGGTTGCGAAAGCAACGTAAAGGAAATCTTCGATAAAACCTGGGAGCTGCGCCGCACGCGCAAGGATGTTGTCATTTTTAACCAGTTTGAAGAAATGGGCAATGTGCTCTGGCATTACCAGGTAACCGGTAAAGCGATTGCAGATGCCTATGAATCCATCAAGACGGAAAAAACGCGCTTTGCAGGCGCCTGCTTCACAAGCGGTTCTTCCGGCACGATGAGCGCGGGCGATTACCTCAAGGAGCAATACCCCCATGCAAAGCTCGCTGTGGGCGAAGCGCTGCAATGCCCCACGCTGCTCGAAAACGGATTCGGCGGCCATCGCATTGAGGGCATCGGCGACAAGCATGTGCCTTGGGTACATAATGTGAAAAACACGGATATGGTCATCGACATTGACGATGAGGATTCCCAGAACCTGCTGCGCCTGTTCAACACCGAAGAGGGCCGCAAATACCTCACCGAGATCGTAGGCGTGCCGGAAGAAACGGCCAGCCAGCTTTCCCTCCTTGGCATTTCCGGCATTGCCAATGTGCTTTGCTGCATCAAGTTCGCCAAGTATTACGAATTGACGGAAAACGACGTGGTCGCAACCGTGGGCACGGATTCAGCGGAAATGTATACCTCGCGCATTGCAGAGCTCAACGAGCAGCAGGGCGCCTATGACCTTCTGACTGCCGCGCGCGATTACAGCGAGCACCTGCATGGCATTCGCACAGATAACATGGAGGAGCTGACCTATGCTGCGCGCAAGCGCGTGCACAATCTCAAGTATTATACCTGGGTAGAACAGCAGGGCAAGACGGTCGAAGAGCTCAACGCGCAGTGGTATGACGACACCTATTGGACTTCGATCCACGATCAAGCCGCAGAGCTCGATGCTTTGATTCGGGCATTCAACGAAAAAACCGGCGTACTCGCGGAAATGGAACGATAAGCGAAATCGCATGCGGAAGGCCGCCAATTGGCGGCCTTCTATATTTTGTTTAAAAAGCCCCCTATTTTCGGGGCTGTGGCCTATGAACACATCGTCATGAGGAGGGCATATCGGCATCGTCGGGAGAAATACCACAGCGGGTATGCCTCCCGCCTCTTTCGCGTCTCCGCCGCACATCTGCCGCTTCAAGGGCATAGCGTCAAGTTCGGCCGTATTTGTTCTGGCGCAAGGCAGCCCCGCCTTGGCAACGTGCCCCCTTCCAAGGCCGGCCAACACAGTGCCGGGGCGTATGGACGAGCTTGACCCACGTTTTCCTATGTCACCGCTCCTTTGTATGGCGCTTTGTTGTCCATAATGGCCGGAAGGCAATAAAAAGCGGCTCCGTATCCCCAAACGGATTTCCGCCTCTAACCTGTTCCATTTTAGGCAATCTGCTCCATGGGATTACAGTGGTGCCCGAAGGCATAGCATGTAAAAAAGCGCGTGCCCGTTACAAAACGTCAAGATAGGATAAAAAGCGTTGCTATATGCAGATGAAAAGCCCAGGGAAAATTGAGAGTTACATCTCTGGCTGGTTTGGGCTGCATGAAACCGCTTCTGCGGCGCCCTGCGCTGTAAGCATTTTCTCAAGCAGCTCGCTTTAGAGCTGCTTTTAAGGCCTGCGTCCGCGTTAACGGCAGCATAAGCGGCATTGCAGCTATTTACAGCAAGGTAGTTCAGCGCTTTGCACCTATGAAAGCGCCCGTATTCCCCCGCATTTTCCATGCGTGAAAGCCGCCTCGCCCTCTTTCTGCCTCGTGGTTGGCATTTGCTGTAAGGGCCATAATAAGGGAACCCGCCGCCCAGGGATCCGTTGCTCCAGTTGCATCAGAACACGAACTGGATCAAAAGCATGTAGCAGACCGTGCCAAGGCCGATGCTCAAAAGCGAATTGCGCTTCCAGATGTGAAGCAGCACAACGAGAAGCCCCGCGAGCAGCTCCGGTGCGCCAAACGGCGCATGCGTAAGCGAAACGCCTTTATAGCAATAAATGAGGAGCATGCCCATCATGGCATATGGCAGATATTTTCCAAGATAGGCTATAAACGGCGAAGTTTTGCGTTTCCCGCCAAAAAGGAAAAACGGCAGGCAGCGCAAAAGCGCTGTTACGATTGCCATCACCGCGATGAGGAGGATTGCATGCAGCGCGTTACCGGCCATCTTGTTGTTCCTCCGTTTCCGCAGCAGCGTTACGCTCGATGTGCGGCCGCAGCGTGCAAAGCGCGGTCAAGATCACCAGCATTGCAGGGATCAAAAAGCGATCCGCGCCAAAGAGTATGAGGCACGCGAGCGTCGCAAGAACGCCGATAAGCGCCGGCGTATGCTGCCGGGTTGAAAGCCATTGCTCCGTAAAGATGCTCACAAAAAGCGCCGTCATCGCAAAGTCCACGCCTGCTGTGCTGAATGTGATCAGCGACCCCAGCACTGCGCCGAGCGTGGAGCCTATTACCCAATAGCATTGATCCAGCAGCGAAATCATAAAATAAAAGAGATGTGGGTTTGCGCCTTCCGGCACCTTTTCGCTACAGATAAGCGAATAGGTTTCATCCGTAAGCGCGAACATCAGATATGGTTTCTTGCGACCCGCCCCCTTATAACGATCGATCATGGAGATGCCGTAAAATAAATGCCGCGCATTCACCATAAGCGTCATGATCGCAGCGGAAATAAGCGATGCGCCGCTTGCAAGGAGATCCACCGCAACATACTGCATGGAACCGGCAAACATGGTAACGCTCATGCCAAAAGCCCAAAGCGGGCCATATCCCTTATCCTGCAGCAGAATGCCAAAACCCATGCCCAGCACCAGGTAACCTGCCATCACAGGAAGCGTTTTAATGAATGCGGTTTTTAAAAGAATGGCGTATTTCTGTTTTTTCATGAAATTCCTCATCGGAGGGCCTATCGCGATGTTCCTTCCTTTCCCTGCCCATGAGCAAAAGCCCAAATTATTGTAATCGAAAAAACAAGTGAAATCAACTGCTTTGCGGGAACCATTTCCTTGCGTGTTACGTTTTTTTAAAAGGAGTATGCCATGCCCAATTTATGGGATAAAAGGTTCATGAATTATTAAATTGTATATTTTTAATCCCCGGTGTAAACTGGAAATATTGGAAGGGGGTGTGCTGCCTGTGGAGCAGGTTCCACTGATTGAAGTAAGAAATGTAACAAAAGTCTACCATGTGGGGAGTGTAGACGTGCATGCGTTGCGCGGCATCAATCTTACGATTAACCGCGGCGATATCTGCTGCATTATCGGAAGAAGCGGCTCGGGCAAATCAACATTGCTCAATGTGCTGGCTGGGTTGGAACACGTTACGAGCGGCGAAATCGTCATCGCGGGGAAACGGCTCGATAAGATGACGCAGAGCGAGCTGATCGTTTTTCGGCAAAAGCATGTTGGTTTTATATTCCAGTCTTTCAATTTAATGCCCTATTATACAGCGCTTGAAAACGTTGCGTTCCCGCTGTCTTTCCGCGGTGTGCCCGCGCGCAAAAGGAATGCGCTCGCCCGCGAAGCGCTCAAAACCATGGGGCTTGCAACGCACATGAAACACAAACCGTCCCAAATGAGCGGCGGTCAACAGCAGCGCGTTGGCATCGCGCGCGCGCTGGTGACGGATCCGGAGATCGTGTTTGCAGATGAGCCCACGGGCAATTTGGATTCCAACACTTCAGACGATGTGATGAACTCCATTTGCGACGTTATGCGCGCGCAGAACAAAACGCTCGTTATGGTCACGCATGATCCACACATGGCGGAATTTGCGGACAAGGTAATCCAAATTCTGGATGGGAAGGTTGTAAGCATTGAATACAACGACCATTCGGATTCCAAGAAAAAAACAGATGTTAAGCAGGGGGTAGAAACAGCATGAATCATTTTGCAAAGCGGGCACTGGCGCTCGCACTGGCATTGCTCTTTACGTTCACACTCAGCGCAGGCGCATTGGCGGAAGGCCCGTCCGATTCCGGCGAAGCCACCACGCCCGTGCCTGCAAGCGCAAGCAATGTAACGGTTACTCCGGGTACTGCTACGCTATCCACTACACATATTTATGTTCCGTTTACGATAGTCAATAATAGTGACGAAGCGGTGGAACTTAATAGTGTTCGCAATAGCACAGAGAAGGATAGTTTATTCGAAGACGAAAATTCATCGCATCAGTTTAACAAGGAAATCCCCGCAAAGAGTACGAAGCAAATTTTGCTTATGTATAGATATGAGCAAAACCATCCCGATTCCGCTACATATACGTTAGGTTTAAAATTCAAAAGTATTACAACACCTTCTAATACATTTGAAGTATATGAAGACATATCTGTAAACTTTGGCATTAACGTCGGCGGCGATGATGCGGGTGGCAATAATACTCCCGGCGGCGACACCACGGAAACCGTGGATCCGCCGTTCCGCCTTTCTTCCTATGATGCAGAAGGCAACCTCGTTCCCGCGCCCTCCGGCAACGCGGGCAAAAGCGTGGTGGTGCGCATCCCGCTGCAATGCCTGCGCAGCAACATTTCAAACGTTACCATTACGCCCGTGCTTTCTACGGAGCTCGATGCTTTCCCCTTTGAGATTACCGCGCTCGATTACACGCAGGGCCTTTCCGGTAGCCTTTACCGTGGTGCGATTTTCGAATTCCGCTACAGCAACCTCAAGTTCAACGAAAAAGTAACCGCTGGCGTAAAAAAGGTGGATTTCACCATCTCCTGGACGGAGGATTGGAGCACTTCCAACACCCCCCAGAGCATGACCATCAGCATCTATGTAAATGTAATCAAGGGTTATGAGGCCGAAACCGGGCCGGATGGCACGCAGCCCGTTTCCAAGCCCAAGGTGATCCTGGATTCCTATTCCATCAGCACGGAAAAGATCTATGCTGGCGAGCAGTTTGACGTAACCTTCACGCTTAGGAACACCTCGGAAGAAGAGGCTGTGCAGAACATCCAGATCAGTATCAGCGACACGGCTGAGGTCGGCAAGCTGATGCCTGCGAACAACGGCTCCAATACGCTTTACATCGCAAAGATCGGCAAGGGCGAAACGCACACGGAAACCATCTCCATGCAAAGCGCACCCGATACGGAAGCCAAAGCCTATACGTTGCAGCTTGATTTTTCCTATGAGGGCGCCTCCAACATCGCCTCTTATACCGCAACGGAAACCATTGCCATCCCCATCCTCCAGCGCATTCGCATTAAGCTTGACGACCCGGTGATTTACGATGACCCCTGGGTGGGCCAGAGCTGCGCGATCTACTTTGCGCTTTATAACATGGGAAAAGCACCGATCTATAACTGCATGGTCGATGTGGATGGCGAAGGCCTTGCCATGGAAGAAACTTATTTTGGAGGCACGGTCTCTGCAGGCAGCACCATGCGCGCAGACTTTTCAATCATCCCTTCCGTAGGCGGTGATATTGCGGGCGAAATCGTCATTACTTATGAGGATGTTTACGGTGAGCAGATGGAAGAGCGGCTGCCCTTGAACCTGTTTGTCAATGAGGAGATCCCCATGGATGATCCTGGCATGATCGATCCCGAAACCGGCCTTCCCATCGGCGGGGATCCTGGCATGATCGATCCCGGCGTAGAAGTGATAGGCGGCGAAACAGGCGACTTCCCCTGGGTGTGGGTTGGCATTGGCGTCGTCGTAGTTGCAGGTGCAGCCGTTGCAATCATCCTCCTTAAAAAGAAACGCGCGAAGGAGCTGGAGGACGTATGAAATTCTCCGACATGCTCCGCACAGCGTTTCTAAACCTGTGGCGGCGCAAGCTGCGCGCATTTTTGACCGTGCTCGGCATGGTCATCGGCACGAGCTCCATTGTAGTGATGGTGTCGCTTGGCATTGGGATGCGTGAAGCCATGATCGAGAGTTATTCCCAGATGGGCAGCATGACGAACATCACCGTTACGCGCTGGAGCTCTTCCGTTGACGCGAATGGCAATTACACGTCCACGGAAAAAGACCTCACGAAAAAGACTGTGGAGCAGTTCAAGCTGATCCCTGGTGTAGAAGTAATCATGCCCCGCATCACAACCTGGGGCATGGTAAAAAGCGGGCGGTACGTTGCAGATATTAGCATTATGGGGATTGATACCTCCGTTGCATCGGAATTCGGCATAACGCTTGCAGAAGGCGAGATGCCCAGCGCGCGCACCACAGGTGGCACTTACGACATTGTGTTTGGCTCGGACCTCTTCCAATATGGGTATTTTTACGACCCAAACACGGGAAAGCAAGCAGTGGACAAAGATGGGAATCCAAAAGTGACTTGGGATTCCCGCTTCCAGCTTACGTTTGATTCAAGCAACATCTATGGGAATCCAGGAGACAGCATGGAAGGGAGAACGCCCGGCAAAATGTACCGGCTCAACGCAACAGGCGTAACTGCGGCATCCGGTAACGAATTCTCCTATTATTGCCTCATGGATATTGAAGCACTAAAAAAGCTGGCCAAGGAGAATAAGGATTTCGTAAACATTGATACCAGCAATTACAACGAAGTCATCGTTAAATGCACGGATACAGATGCTGTTGAAAGCGTAAACAAAACGATTAAAGACATGGGCTATGGCACCCAATGTCTGCAGGAATGGATTGAGCAATCGGAGCAGAGCATCAAGCAAACGCAGTATCTTTTAGGTGCCATCGGTGGCGTCTCACTCCTCGTTGCCGCTATCGGCATCATGAACACGATGATGATGAGCATCTATGAACGCACGAAGGAAATCGGCATCATCAAGGTGCTTGGGTGCAGGATGTCCAACATTGCCGGGATGTTCCTAACCGAATCCGCCTATATTGGTCTCTTTGGCGGCGCGCTTGGTTTGGGCGTAAGCTATACGCTTTCCATCGTGCTCAACAAGTTTTTGGCCCAGTCGGGCATGCACAGCTCCATTCCGCTCTATCTCGCGTTTGGCGCAGTTGCGTTCTCCATTCTAGTGGCGCTCATTTCAGGGCTTTATCCGGCCATCCGCGCAATGCGCCTTTCCCCGCTCGCTGCCATCCGCAATGAGTGAAAGCCAATGGAATGTTTTCTGCAATCGCATCGAAAAAGTGGCTTTATGCCACTTTTTCGCATTCTGCGGGTGCCGGACCGCCCAGCGAAGCGCAGGCTGCCAGCTTTCCTGCATGTTTTCGATGCGCATTGCAGAGGAATATGCTCGCATAGATTGTGCTTTGCTGCAAAACGTAGTATGCTATTTCTATACTTTTACACTATTTGGAAAGGAAATTCCACCTTATGGAGAAGCTTTATGTCAACGGAACCATCCATACGTTGGATGCGACCTCCCCTCTCGTCTCTGCGCTTGCCGTAGTGAATGGCCGTATTGCCGCCCTTGGCACGCAGGAGCAGGTTCGTGCAGCGGTATCCTCCAAGGCACAGGTGATCGACCTTGGTGGGCGCACGGTGACCCCTGCATTCTCCGATACACACATGCACTTGATTTCCTATGTCGGCTCCAAGCGCGAGGTGGATCTATCCACCGCAGGCTCTCTTGAAGCCCTCATTGAAACCTGCCGTGCTGCCCTCGCCGCGGGCCAGTGCCGAAATGGCTGGCTGATCGGCCGCGGCTGGAATCAGAATGGCTGGCCTACGCCCCGCATTCCCGACAAGCACGATTTGGACAGGATCTCTACCGAAGTACCCATCGCCCTTTCCCGCGCATGTTACCACGTAACTTCCATCAATAGCCGTGCCTGCGAGCTGCTCGGGCTCAGCGCGGATTGCGACGGTATCCTGCGCGAGGATGAGGGCAATTGCCTTTCGGCCATTGAAGCGCAACCCACCGCAGATGAGCTTATGGCAATGATCCAAGAAGGTTGTGCCGACCTGCTAAAACAGGGGATCGTTTGCGCTCACACGGATGATTTTGGGGAATCTGGAAATTATGCGCCCGTTTACAACGCTTACCGCAGCCTTGCCGAAGCAGGTAAGCTCGCTGTGCGCATCGTGCAGCAATGCCGTTTCCTCACGCCCGAACAGCTTGAGCGTTTCCTTTCCGATGGCCATTTTTATGGCGAAACGCATGGCCATTACCGGCTGGGCGAGCATAAGCTGCTGCTGGACGGCTCGCTCGGCGCGCGCACAGCCTATATGCGCAAGCCTTATGCGGATGATCCCAGCACGCAGGGCATTCCATTGTTTACGGAGGATAGCCTCTATGCCCTTACCCGCATTTCCCATGCGGCAGGGTTCCCGATTGCAGCGCACGCTATTGGGGATGGCGCGCTTGAAATGCTTTTAAATACGGTAGAACGCCTCCAGAAGGAAGCCCCGCGCAAGGATGCGCGCCATGGCGTAGTGCATTGCCAAATTACGGATCAAGCGCAGCTTGCGCGCATCGCACAGCTCAACATGCAGGCTTACATCCAGCCTATCTTTGTAAAGGCGGATCAGCACATCACCGAAGACCGCGTGGGTGCAGCGCTTGCCCAAACGAGCTATGCCTGGAAAACGCTGCGAACGCTGGGCATTCATGCAAGCGGTGGCTCGGATTGCCCGGTGGAACCAT
This sequence comes from uncultured Clostridia bacterium, assembly GCA_944366945.1. GTDB lineage: Bacteria > Bacillota > Clostridia > Christensenellales > CAG-138 > UBA1685. The sequence goes on along the minus strand of CALVWJ010000003.1, from coordinate 29,174 downwards.
TCGACCTTCTTCCCAACCTGGCCTGCGCCGTCACGCGCAAGGATCCTACCGTTCCGGGTGCGCAGCCATGGCATGCGGAGCAGTGCCTCACCGTGGAGGAAGCGGTGCGCTGCTTCACAGAGGAAGCGGCATATGCTTCCTTCGAAGAAAACGACCGCGGCACGCTCAGCGTAGGCAAGCTTGCGGATTTCGCCGTGCTCTCCCGCGACATTTTCACCATTGCTCCAGATGAGATCGGTGCAACCAAGGTGGAAATGACCGTGGTGGATGGCGAGATCGCCTGGGAAAAATAACATCTGTGCAGAATAGAAGGGATCTCCCGCTGTGCGGGAGATCCCTTTGGCTATCGAAAAAGTGCTACCACTTTTTCAAGGTTTGCATGGTTCCCTTATGCTGGCGGGCCATGCAGGGAATCCCTTGCGCATAGGTTTTTTCGGATTTGCCGCACATTGCGCAAGGTTTTCCCCTTTGCGCTTTTGGAACAGTTGATCTTGCGCCACTCCATTCGATTGCATCTTTTTAGGGCTTTCATTCCAGAGCTTCCGGAGGCTTTTCGTATGCGGAATGCAACATTTTCATTCGTTTTGCCCTTTCTAATCTGCAATGCTCCAAAGCTTGGATCGCATAGGGCGCCATGATACACAATGTTTTTAGAATTTGCGAGCGCAACGTTCCATCCGGCAAATGCTTTTAAGTTACAAAGTCATATAAAATTGCACATGCAAACCGGCGCCTTATGTTTTTGATTTTTACGCAAGGTGCGGTAGCTTTTCAACCGCACCTTGCCTTTTCAACCCTGCAAGCTCCAAATACAACACTCGCCAGCTTGCGTGCCTGTGGCGGGGGAACCACCTGTTACGCCCTTTTATCCAGCGCGTGAATCGTCTCAAACGAACAAGAGGCTGTGCGGAGAACCCGCACAACCCCTCTATGATTTTTGAAGCGGCTTTTGGAAATCCCTTTCATCCTCCGAGGAATATACACACAATTGCAAACACGTGGGGTGTTATTTCTCCGCAGCAACGCGTTTCCCTCTTTTCAGCGCTTTTATGCCACCGGGTTTTCCATCACACCCAAGAATAGCGGTACGCCGCTTGCAAGATCCACCACTGCATACGCAAACGGCCGATCAAACCGAAGCGTCACCGGGGATTCTGCGGGCTCCGCGGCGCCGGATGGGATTGCAACCTCCGTCACGGCTGCGCCTTCTGTTCCCGCCTCATCCACGATGAGCTTCGCCTTTTGCAAAACGCTACCGATATAAAGCGGCGCGCCTTCCACATGGCCCATAGCGGAAAGATCGGCCTTTTCCATGTCAAACGCATCCGTAAGCCCCATGGAGGTCAACGCATCCTTCATTGGAAATGTCGCCTGCACCATAAACTTGGGTAAAAACAGGTCCATATAGGTCTGCGGCATGGCAGCGTCAAAATATGCCTTAAGCTGCTGTGCATCGAGTGTCGCCGCAAAGGCGCGCACGTCCATCCCCTCTTCGGGAAGAAGCACCACGAAAGCGGTTTTGCCATCATCATAGGGCAGGATTGTGCCGCGAACACCCTCTAAGTCGATAAAATCGCGATAGCATCCCCAAGCGCGCATGAACGCAGCCTGCACGGTCTCCCCATCTGCCCGCGTAAACGCATCCTCACCCGTATGGTTGGCGCAAAATGGATTTTCCCACTGTGCTTTGAAATACAGCGCATTCAGAAGCACAAGCATCATGTTCTCGTCATAGGGTTCCGTGCGCAGGTTGGGGATGAGGCCCTGGGTGTGTTCCTCGACCCAGGCATTGACTGCATCAAGCGCTTCCTTTTCGGAAAGGTCGGCGGAGAATACCTCCGCATCCATCGCGGCCTTAACCCTGCTGAGCCAGCCTTCTTCCACGACTAAATCCTCACAGGAATCGATCCATATGGAATTGGCAATGGAAAGCTGCGTGCTTCCTTCGGTTTGCGTCAAGTTTTCCATCAGTCCGGCGCAAAGCGCGTCCAGCTCCGTGCCCGAGGCACCCAAAAGCGCACCGAATTGGGCGAGCGTTTCCCCAGCGGCGCCATCCGCTGCCATTGCAAGCGCAAGATAGGCCGAAATCGGCGAAAACACGGGATTTTCCGCTTCTTGTTTCATCGCTTCCGCTGCCAGCAGGGCGCTGAAATCTGTCACGGCGGATGCATGCGCAGCCTCGCCCTGCAGCGATGCGGGCGCGACGTTCGCCGTCAAGTCATCAATCGTATCCACCCCCGGTGCAAGCGCATTGCAGCCGCACAAAAACAGCGCGCATGCAAGGCAATGCGCCATGCATGCGCGGCAGAACGTTTTTTTCTTTTTCACAGGGCATACCTCCAGCGTTTCCGTTTTACTACTAAAACGCCGTGTCCAGCATAAAAGTTCCAAGCAAGCGCTTAGCAATACGCCGTAAAAAGCCCTGCGCGCTCGTCGTTCCATTCCTCCAGCACAAAATCCCGCACCTTGCGCACAGCTGGCGGCAGCGCTTCGTTTTTGCGCCACGCCAAAAAGACGGAACGGCAGGTGCGCCGGTCTGAAATTGGGATGACCGTAACCGGCTGAAGCTGCATCGCCGGGATTTGGGGCATGATCGTTACGCAGCCGCCAATGCTTACAAATTGCAGCGCGCTGTTGCATTCCTGCGTCTCATAAGCGATGTGCAGCGGTACACCCTCTTCGGAAAACAGCTCTTCCACCGTAGCGCGCAAGCCGCTGCTCTTGTGCAGCAGCACCATTTTCTCATCCGCAAGTTCGCGCACCGAAACGCTTTCCTGCCCGGCAAGCCGGTGCCCGTTGGGCACCACGGCATAAAGCGCCTGCTCGCCGATCTTTTCGCATGCAACATCCCCATCCGCAGTCACGCAGAAGGCAAGGTCAATCCTGCCCGCCTTGAGCTCTGCAAGCAGGTCGCTGTTCATGTGCTGCGCAAAATGAAACACGATCCCGGAATCCGCATATTTCTTTTGAAACCCCTCCACGATGGATGGGATAAAATCCGAGGAAATGCTGTAAAAATACCCCAGGGTCACTGCGCCGCCTGCAGCTGGAGCAAGCACCATCTGCCGCGTCATGCGCACGCCTTCCTCGAGCGTTGCCAGCACGCGCGTTGCGTATGTAAGAAAAAATTCCCCATACGGAGTCAGCGCAACACGCCGGTTTTTCCGCGCAAGCAAGGGGACCTCCAGGTCTTTTTCCAGCTCCGCAATGGCATAGCTCAAGCTGGGCTGGGAAATATGCAGCGCTTCCGCCGCTTTGGTATAATTGAGCATACTGGCAAGCGTCTGAAAATAGCGCAACTGCATCAAGGTCATCGGTAGCCCTCCCTTGCAAAAAGCCTTTTTTCCATTATAAAATTTCGGCCCTATTTTCGCAATCATTCAATAGATTTTTTCTATAAAAAAGTGTGAAAAGATGTATTGGACGCCGCCGCACCTATGGAAATATAATGGGGCTAACAAAAGGAAAGCATGCACGCCTTGTGACGCGCAGAATTCAACAGACGCAATCCAATACACAAAGGAGCATCATCATTATGGCAGAACGAGAAATCACGGTAGAAGAGCTCAGCATGTTGGACGGCATGTTTGCCCGCGCGCAGGCTGCTGCTGCAATCATTGAAACCTATGACCAGGAACGTGTTGACAAGCTGATCCAAGCGGTTGCATGGTCCGTCATCAACCTGCAGACCTGGAAACCGCTCGCGTATGAAGCGGTAGAAGAAACCCGCCTGGGCGACCCCATCGGCAAGGTTGGAAAGCGCAACAAGGCAAAGGGAATCCTGCGCGACGCGCTGCGTGCCAAGAGCGTTGGCATCATCGAAGAACTGCCGGAAAAGGGCATCGTGAAATATGCGAAGCCTGTTGGTATCATCGCTTCCCTTGTTCCTACAACCAACCCTGTCGTTACCCCTGTGGGCCAGGCAATCTATGCCATTAAAGCCCGCGATGTCGTGATCTTCTCGCCCCATCCGCGCGCAAAGGGCGTTACCCGCAAGGCCATTGAAATCATGCGCGAAGCCCTCGTGCGCGAAGGCGCGCCGGCAGATATCCTCCAATGCATCGAAAAGCCCAGCATTCCGCTCACCAAGGAACTCATGGCCCGCGCAAACCTGGTGATTGCAACGGGCGGCCGCCCAATGGTAAAATCAGCCTATAGCTCTGGCACCCCCGCCTATGGCTCCGGTGCAGGCAACTCCACCATGATCATCGATGAAACTGCGGATGTCAAGGAAGCTGCCATGAATACCCGCATCAGCAAGTATTCCGATTTCGGCTCTGGCTGCTCCTGCGATGGCAACCTTGTGATCCATGCCTCGATTTATGACGCCATGGTCAAGGCATTGCAGGATGAAGGCGGCTATCTTGCCTCCAAGGAAGAAGCAGAAGCGCTCAAAAAGGTAATGTGGGATGAAAATGGCCACCGCCTGCCCAACACTGTGGCCATCTCCGCGCAAAAGCTGGCTGAGGCAGCAGGGTTCTCCATCGGTGCCGAATACAAGTTCATCATGGTGGATGGCGAAAACAAAATCGGCAAGGAGCACTTCTTCTCCTCCGAAAAGCTTACCACGCTGCTCGCCCTATTCAAATACGACGGCGAATTTGAAAATGCCCTTGATATGATGCGCGCCATCTACAATGTGGGCGGCAAAGGCCATTCGTGCGGCATCTATTCCTTTAACGACGAGCACATCCATCGCCTGGCCCTGGCTGCACCCGTCAGCCGCATCATGGTACGCCAGCCGCAGAACAAAGCGAATGCAGGCTCGTTCACCAACGGCATGCCGATGACCTCCTCCATGGGTTGCGGTACCTGGGGCGGTAACATCGTTTCGGAAAACATCGCGCTCAAGCACTACATGAACACCACCTGGGTGTCCCGCGTGATCCCGGAAGATAAGCCTTCCGATGCAGAGCTCTTCGGCGCGTATTACGATCCAGCGCTGGATCAAGAATAATCCCACTTGATAATTCGGGCGGGCCGACATGCAGGAGCTGTGATGCCGGTTCGCCCATCCCTGTTTTAAATCAAAAAGCTGCAAGGAGAATGCTCATGATTCAACCCATCCGCATCCGCGACGTCGAAATCGGCAGCGGTGTGCCCAAAATCATTGTTCCCATCGTGGGGAAAACAAGCGAAGCGATCCTCGCAAAAGCCGCAGAGATCGCCCGGATGCCCATTCACATGGTAGAATGGCGCGTCGATTTCTATGAAGACGTATTCGACGTTGCAAAAACGCTTGCAACCTTGGCGCAGCTGCGCAGCGCGCTCAGCGCGCTCCCGCTGCTGTTCACGTTCCGCACCCAAAAGGAAGGCGGAGAAAAGGCGATTTCCATGGAGCAGTATACCGCGCTCAACCTTGCAGTAGCAGCAAGCGGCAACGTGGACTTTATCGATGTTGAAATCTTCTCCGGCGATGCCGTCGTAAAAAAGAACATCGAAGGCATCCATGCGGCAGGCGTGCGCGTAGTAGGTTCCAATCATGATTTCTTCGCGACCCCGCAAAAGGAGGAGATCGTATCCCGCCTGCGCAAGATGCAGGAAATGGGCGCAGACATCCCGAAGATCGCCGTGATGCCCCAGAGCACCGCGGATGTGCTTACCCTGCTTGCAGCAACGGCAGAGATGCATGAAACCTATGCGGATCGCCCCATCATAACGATGTCCATGAGTGCAAAAGGCGTGATCAGCCGCCTTTCCTGCGAGGCGTTTGGTTCCGCAATGACCTTCGGCGCGGCTGGCCAGGCCTCTGCCCCCGGCCAGATCCCCGTGGCACAGCTCAAGCAGGTGCTCGATATTCTGCACGGCGCGATGTAAAAAGCGGTCCAAAGCCTTGAATCTCGCTGAGCAAAGAAAGTAAAACCATGAAATTCGCTGATAAAATCACCCTTTGCGAGGTCGGCCTGCGGGACGGCCTGCAAAATGAAAAAGCGCTGCTCCCCCTTGCGGATAAAATCGCGCTTGCCCGCTCCATCATAGCATCGGGTTTTCCAGTAATAGAGCTTGGCTCTTTTGTTAGCCCCAAAGCCGTGCCACAAATGGCAGATACCGATGCATTGTACCGCGCCTTGGGGAACGTGCCGGGCGTAGAGCTGCGCGCGTTGATTGCAAACCGGCGCGGCGTTGACCGTGCGGCTGCGTGCGGCTGCAAGAAGGTCAAGCTGAACGTTTCGGCAAGCCGTGGCCATAACCTTGCGAATCTGAACAAAACGCCGGAAGAGAGCGTTGCCGGGTTTGCAGATTGCGTAAAAGCCGCTTTGGATGCTGGTATTGCCGTTTCCGGCTCGATCTCTATGCCCTTTGGTTCGCCATGGGAGCGTTTTACGCCGGTTGCGGACGTGCGCACCATCGTGGATGCTTACCTCGCAGTAGGGGTCGAAGAGATTTCCCTCTCCGATACCTCCGGCATGGCGGTTCCGACAAGCGTTTATACCTTATTTTCAGATATGGTGCAAACGTATCCGAATGTTATTTGGTGGTTCCATTCCCATAATACCCGCGGTACGGCCATGGCCAATCTCATCGCCGCCATGGAGGCAGGCATCACGCGGATGGATTGTTCGTTCGCTGGCCTTGGCGGTTGCCCGTTCGTGCCCGGCGCTGCAGGCAATGTTGCGTCGGAAGATGTAGTTCATATGTTTTCTGAAATGGGCATTGCAACCGGTATTGACCTTGATGCATGCATCGCCACCGCGCGGCTCGCCGCCTCGCTTACCGGCCACGGCAACGAAAGCTATATCCTGCGCGCCGGGAAGTCCAGCGACCTCGTAAAAAAATAGCGGCCTGCCGCAGTTAGAATTTCTCGAAAAGGAGACGCGATATGAAAAAGCTCGTATCTGAATTGATGGTAGATTATCTGGAGCGCCGCGGCGTTGAATATATCTTCGGCCTTTGCGGGCATACCGTAATTGGTTTTCTCGAAGCGCTTTCCCGAAGCGAAAAGATTCGCTATATTTCCGTGCGGCATGAACAGATTGCCGCAACCGCTGCGGATGGTTATGCCCGTGTTACGCACAAGGCGGCCGTAGTGCTCTCCCACCTTGGCCCGGGTATCACCAACACCGTAACAGGTATTGCCAACGCCGCGTTTGACTCCATTCCCCTTGTTTTAATTGCAGGCGACGTGCCGAGTTATTATTTCGGTAAGCACCCGCATCAAGAAGTCAACATGCATGCGGACGGTTCCCAGTATGAAATTTTGCGGCCCATCGTGAAGCGCGCCTGGCGGGTGGACGATCCGGAAGCCTTGCCGGAAATCCTCGATAAAGCATTTCGCCTTGCAGAGAGCGGGCGTCCTGGCCCCGTGCTCGTCGATATCCCGATGGACATCTTTTCCCGGGAGATCGATGCAGGCCTGTTTGCGCGCACCTACCGCGACAGCAGCTGCACCGCAAAACCCGCGCTTGCTCCTGCGGCCGCGCAGGCTATTGCAAAATATCTTGTAGAAGCGGAGCATCCGCTCATCCACGCGGGCGGCGGCGTGCTGCTTGCTCAAGCTTCCAGCGAACTTGCGGCGCTCTCTGAATTTCTTGATATCCCGGTTTCCCGCACCTTGATGGGGCAAGGCTGCCTTTCGGATCTGCATCCGCTTATGGTGGGGCAAACCGGTTTCTGGGGCCTTGATTTCACCCATTCGCTCACAACTAAGGCGGATGTGGTTCTCGGTCTTGGCACGCGCTTTGCGGAGGCGGACAGTTCCAGCTGGTATCCAGGCGTAACCTTTGATCCCGAAAAAACCACCTTCCTGCAAATCGATATCGACCCTGCGGAGATCGGCCGCAACTATCCGGTAGCCGTAGGCGCCGTTGCGGATTTAAAGGAAGCTCTGCCACAGATCCTCGCAGAAGTAAAGAAGCTCTGCCCAGCCGGCAAGCATAACCCCGAGCTGCGCCGCCGCATTGCAGAAGCAAAAGCTGCATTTAAGGAATCCAACCGCGCGATTTCGGAGGATGGCCGCTTCCCCATGACGCCGCAGCGCATTCTCAAGGATGTAAAAGAAGTGATCCCGGAAGATTCCCTCATCTATACGGATGTGGGCTGGAATAAGAATGGCGTTGCGCAGCAATTCGACATCACCGTGCCCGGTTCGATCCATCACAGTTCCGGCCTTGCAACGATGGGGTTTGGCGCATCGGCGATCCTGGGCGGCAAGCTCGCCGCACCGGATAAGGTGGTGCTCACGCTTGTAGGCGATGGCGGATTTGGTACCAATCCAAGCTGCATTGCTACGGCCGTGGAGCAGAATATCCCTGTCATCTGGATCGTAATGAACAACTCAGCTTTTGGTACCATTGCTGGCTTGGAATACGCCAATTATAAAACCCGCTTTGGTACCACCTTCCATACGCCCGATGGGGCATCCTATTCACCCAACTGGGCGGAAGTTGCAAAAGCCTATGGTATCGAAGCCGTGCGTATTGAGCGTGCGGACCAATTCAAGCCTGCTCTTGCGGCTGCGGTTGCTTCCGGCAAGCCCTATCTACTGGATGTGCCCATGGAAAACATCGCAGTGCCTACGCCGGGTTGTTGGAACATCAACGACATTTATACGCCCAAGCAGAACGTTGTAGAAGGCAAGCTGGTGCCCGATGCAGAGGGCAAGCTGGTTCGGCCCATGCACGCGAAATCGCATGCATGACGCGCAAACTTTAATACCAGCTTGAAACGATGTAGCTTAGCACACATCTTTATCATCTTTACATTTTGTAATGCGCAAGCAAATATTTGCTTGCGCATTTTTGTGTTTCTCACCTTATTCATGCGTGAAAGTTTTTGCTTGGACAGCTACTACCATTTAAACTGTTTGCACCTCACTTTTAATCGGCCTATCCAATGTACTTTCCGCTAATTTGAAATTGAATTTGTAGATTTCAAATACTCATCGAACAGCGCTGCGTTCCGAATGACATAATTGGCAAAGCTCTCAGCAGCGCGCGATAGATACCGTGATTTCCGCCGTGCCAACACAATTGGGCGGGGGGGCATTTTATCCTTAATTTTGATCACCTTTACTGGCCTAGCATGCTCCGTCAGTGGTTTGGGTACCAGCGCAATCCCAAAATTTGCGGATACCGAGCTTAGAATTATATTATCATTCGTAGTTTCAAATATTACCTTGGGTTTAAAACCAGCATCTGCAAATAACTGATCTATATACCCACGAATCTGGCACTGTTCTTCATATGCAATAATGTTCTCATTCCTCAATTGCGAAAGATGAATTTCCTTATAACGTGCAAGCGGATGCCGATTGGAAACAATAATCACCGTTTCATGATAGCCGATGGTATGATATTCAAACATCGGGTTGTCGATCTGCGTTGTAAAAGCCAAGTCGCTTGTCCCATTTATAATGGCCTCTTCAATCTCAGTGGTAGACGCTGGGAAAAACCTAAAATGTGGCTGGATTTTTCCGGATTCTTCATAATAGCGCGAGATTGCATAAATCACCAAATCGTTTAAAGAGCTGAAATAACTCACAGAAATCATGCCTGACTCTGGATCGGTCATATCTTTTAGCTTGGATTGCGCTTCGTCTAAAAGGGAAAGCGCTGGCTTTACATATTGAAGAAGTATCTCACCAAACGGCGTAAGCGTGATACTTCTCCCGCTCCGGATAAGCAATGGAGCATTTAGCTCTCTTTCCAATTCGTTAATCGAGTGACTTAATGTTGATTGTGTTACCCGAAGATGCTCAGATGCACGCGTATAGCTCTTCTTTTGAACAATCGTACAAAAATATGTTAACTGCTGCAAATTCATGAAATCACCTCATGTTATTTTACCGCATTCGCCTAATCTTGGCAATGTTTTTAATATATCAATGAATTAAATTCATCTTTTTCCGCTAAAACCCTATATTATATGTTAGAACGTAATGATATAATCCATATAAAGATTGAGTATTACGTTTGAGGGGAGCTAGCGGTTTCAATCATCGAAGTTTTTCTTTCCGTAGGCAATCCGTTTTCAATATAGTTTACCCCTCTTTAGCACTAGGATAATTCTTCAATTTCATATTCACGAGGTGTATGCATGATAACGGTTTCCACAAAGCTTGTAGCCTTATTGGGTAACCCTTTGGCACAATCATTATCCACACTTATGCAAAATGCTGCGTTCCATTCTTGTGGCCTGGACTACGAATACTTTCCCATTGAAACTACGGAACAATCACTTTCTACGATTGTTTCTGCAATCCGGTGCATGAACTTTGTCGGGTTCGGCGTTACAAAACCCGATAAAATTGCCGTAATTAGTTTGTTGGATGAATTGGATGAATTCGCCCAAAAAATGGGGGCGGTCAACACAGTTGTCGTAGACAAGCATGGCCGTTTGAAGGGCTACAACACGGATGGCATCGGTTTTTTACATTCACTCAACGAACACTATGCAAAGCCGCTTTCCGAAAGCATTTTTGTATGCTTAGGCGCAGGTGGAGCCGCACGGGCGATTTGCAGTTCGCTTGCTTATCAAGGCGCTTCAAAAATCATTATCAGTAGTCTATTCGATTGGGAAAGCGAACAACTGGTACAGGATATTAACACCAGGTTTTCTCCAGTTGCTACTATGATCCCGTGGGATCAGCAGGCGAAATTACAAAGGGAAGCTGAGCCTGCAGACCTAATCCTAAATGCTACTGGTGTCGGAATGGGGGCACATGTTGGTGAATCTCCTGTAGATAAGGCGATTTTCCATCCTGGTATGACAGCATTTGATGCTGCCTATAATCCCTCGGTTACACGTTTTTTAGCTGATGCTGAAGAGTGTGGATGCACTACCTTCAATGGACTCGGGATGTTGCTTTACCAAGGCACGGCTCAGTTTGAGCTTTGGACCGGGCAACCGGCACCTGTGGATTTAATGCGGCAAACTTTAGAACAAAGCATTGGCAGCAAAGCATAAGGAGGATTTCGTTCACATGATTGCAAAAATTAATCCTGGCCCTATAAAAGGAGAAATTAGCGTCCCCAGCTCGAAAAGCCATACCATTCGGGCATTAATTATTGCGACGCTTGCAGGTGGGCGTTCCTATATCCGCAATCCGTTATTAAGCGATGATTGCAAAGCTGCCATGCGCATCGCCGGGCAGTTTGGCTCCACTATCGCAACAGAAGAAGGGGTTTGGATTGTAGATGGGCCAATAGATGGCCTCAAAACGCCCGATGATGTTGTCAACGTGGACAACTCTGGTACAACGTTATATTTCATGACATCCATTGCAGCGTTGCTGCCAGATTATACGATTTTTACTGGAGATCAATCTATTCGCAGGCGTCCTGTTCAACCGCTTCTTAATGCTTTGAATCAACTTGGTGCTCAGTCTTCTACTACACGCAGCGGCAATGGATGCGCACCGTTTTTCATCAAAGGGCCGATTCATGGCGGAGAAGTGAATGTGCCCTGCACAACTTCACAATATATCTCTTCGCTGATGATTGCTGCACCGATGTGTGACGGAGATATGCGCATCACGACAGACCATCCGGCCGAAATTCCTTATTTGGATATGACCATCAAATGGCTAAAAGAAGCTGGGATCCAAATAACTTATGACGAAGCTGAACATAAGTTTTTTGAAATTAAAGGCAGGCAACAGTACAAGCCATTTGATAAATATATGCCCAGCGATTGGTCAAGCGTAGCTTTCCCAACTGTGGCCGCTTTGATCTCTGGATCAGAACTCAAGATTCACAATATGGATTTCAACGACAGCCAAGGCGATGCAATTATCATCGATCATCTGGTAGAGATGGGCGCGAATATCCAAAAACACGTTGAAGCAGGAACCCTTTCCATCCGCGGTGGAAATCAGTTGCATGGCATACGCATGGATCTGAAAAACACTCCCGATGCTCTCCCAATTTTGTGTGTAGCAGGTTGCATGGCAGAGGGAACTACGATATTGGATAACGTAGCCGGAGCAAGGCTCAAGGAAACCGATCGTGTTTCTGTTATGGTAGATGCGCTCTCCCGCATGGGAGCCAGCATCTCGGCAACAGAAAATGTAATTACAATCCATGGAGGAAAAAAACTGCACGGTTGTCTGCAGGACAGCCATGGTGATCACCGCATTGCAATGGCGCTTACCGTAGCTGCCTTATCTGCAGAGGGGTATACAGATATTCAGTCTGCTGAATGCGCGAGCGTCACTTTCCCTGGCTTTTACCAAAAAATGCAGTCTTGTGGTGCTAAAATAACCTTGTGCTGAGCATTATCTGCTTAAAAACAAGGCAAGCCTTTACGCTTTTAAGTTGGTTAGGCAGGAAATTTTTAGGCGACAAATGCGCTATGATGCGTTATGCTGCGTTATGAAATAAATCTGGTTATTCAGATTTTATTTAAAAAACAGGAGGACACATATGAAAAAGCTACTTGTTCTTGCTTTGGCCTTTATGATGCTCATGAGCGTCATAGCCTGCTCAGAACCCTCTACACCCGCTCCGGAAAACACATCCTCTCCGGACGCAACAAATGAAGCTGCGACGCCTGCTCCAGATGGGCAAGAACCTGAAGGATCTGATCCTGCAACTGAAATCCGCAAAGAAAACTTAATTGTTGCGATTCAAGCAGAACCCCAGACGATTGACCCCTATGCAGCGTCTCATGAAACTACTTTTATCAGCTCGGAACCAATTTTCGAATCCCTGTTCAAATCCGAAAATGGCGAGCTGATCCCTTGGCTTGCTACTGGTTATGAGACTGTTGATGATCTTACTATCAAAATCACCCTGCGTGACGATGTTTATTTCCACGATGGGAACAAGATGACCGCGGATGACGTTGTGTTCTCCTTGACCTATGGTGCGACCAGCTCCTTTACAAGTACACTTTTTGGTGCGATTGACGTGGAAAACACCAAAGCGCTTGATGAGCAAACTGTGGAATTAAAGCTTCTCTATCCGTATGCTCCCCTCCTGGAAGGCCTGGCAAGCTATCGCGGTGCAATTTTGAGCAAGGCTGCTTTTGAGTCCATGGGTGCGGATGCATTCGGCCGGGCTCCAGTTGGTACTGGTCCCATGATGTTCAAAAACTGGGTCAACGGCGATAGGATTGAGCTTACTGCCTTTGACCAATATTGGGGGGAGAAGCCTGCGTTTGACAACGTAATTTTCCGTATTATCCTGGAAGCATCTTCCCGTACGGTAGAGCTTGAAACTGGCGGCGTGGACGTCGCGTTCCAAATCTCGCCGGTTGATTGGACTCGTTTGGAAGAGAATCCTGAAACGCAGATGCTTACCGGTAACTCTATGAGCATGACCTACCTTTGCTTCAACAATTCCATGGAGCTTTATGGCAATGAATTGATCCGCAAAGCGATTGCTTATGCAATCGATGTAGAAGCGGTTGCAAAGACCGCTTACCAAGGCCAGGCTGATGCTGCTGACGGTTTTATTGCCCGTAGTATCCCGGGCTACAAGAAAGTTGGCCCTTGGGAATACAATCCCGAAAAGAGCAAAGAGCTGCTTGCTGAAGCAGGTTATGCCGATGGCCTTGAAGTCAAGTTTGTAACGTTCCAGCAGCAGTATTACAATGCGTGCATCGAAATCATTCAGAGCATGCTCAGCGAAGTAGGCATTACATGCACGATTGAAATGGTAGACCTTGCCACGTTCACTTCTATGAACAACAACGGTGAACTCCCCATGACGGTAATGGCAAATGGTTCGTCTATCTCTGATCCAGCGGTTGCGCTTTCTGCTTGGCCGCTTGAAAGGACTATTTCCTTGCGCCATAACGACCAGCACATTCAAGACCTGCTCGATCAAGGTGAACGCACCTACGCCATGGAAGACCGCATTAAGATCTATGAAGAGCTGCAGGATTATCTTTGGGAGAAGCTCTACATTCTTCCCCTGGCATATCCTCTCTCCGGCTACGGCGCCCGCGCAAACATTGGCAACTTTGACTTTGTTGCATCCGGCGTACCCGATTTTGCTGAAATTGAATTTACTGCGTAATTGACCCATCCTGTTGCAAAAGCTGAAGGACATTCCAGTTTGATGCTGAGTGCCCTTCAGCTGCATTAGCAGTCCGGCTGGAGCCGGCATTCTATCCAAAGGAGTCAAGCGATGCTACGATATATAGCAAAGAGAATTTTTCTCATGATTCCAGTTTTGCTTGGTATCAGTTTTGTTATTTTTTTGCTCATGTATTTTACGCCTGGCGATCCGGCACAAATGATCCTTGGCGATATGGCCGACAAAGAGGATGTTGAAGCGCTTCGTGAGGAAATGGGCCTTAACGATGGATTTTTCGAACGTTATTTTAGATATATGGGCGATCTTCTCCGAGGTGATCTGGGTACATCTTATACGACCAAATTACCCGTATGGGATGAAATCTCTGTACGGCTTCCAGTTACAGCTAAGGTTGCATTTTTTGTTATCTTATTCGCTGTAATCATAGGCGTTCCAATTGGCATTCTTTCAGCAGTGCGTCAGTATACCATTATTGACAGCATAACCCGTGTTCTTGCCTTGCTTGGAATTACCATGCCAAGCTTTTGGTTCGCACTGCTATTGGTTCTGTTATTCTCTGTAAGGCTAGGATGGCTTCCAGCTTCTGGTCTCTATGGACCGTCCTATTATATTTTGCCTATTATAAGCATAAGCGCAGCCTCCATTGCAATTATTACGCGTACAGCGCGTTCCAGCATGCTGGAAGTTATCCGACAGGATTATATTGATACCGCCCGTGCAAAAGGGCAAAAAGAGCGCGTGGTTCTATTCAAGCATGCTCTTTTAAACGCTTTGATCCCCATCCTTACGGTTGTTGGAATCCAATTTGCAGGAAGCTTGGGTGGTGCTGTTGTAAACGAGCAGGTATTTGCAATTCCCGGCATCGGCAAATTAATGGTAGATGCTATTAAAGCAAGGAATTATCCTCTTGTAACAGGATCTGTCCTAGTCCTTTCGCTTCTGCAAAGTATGGTTAACCTTTTCATTGATTTGCTGTATGCCTTTGTCGACCCGCGGATTCGTTCTCAGTACAGCAGGGATAAAAAGAAAAAGAAAGCCCTTAACGGTGCAGTTACCGCAAATGCCGGGATGGCTGCAAACAAAAGGAAGTGATTGCTATGATAAAAAAACAAGCTGAACACGGTCACATTAAAAAGCGCAGCCAATTCCAAGAAACCTGGAAAAGGCTTTCCAAAAACCGGCTTGCTATGGTTGGGTTGGCGATTTTGGCGGTACTGGTAATAACAGCAATCTTTGCAGACCTTATTGCGCCTTATCCATATGATGAGCAGGATTATAATGCAACGCTTCAGTCCCCTTCCCTTGAGCATCTGATGGGAACAGATGAATATGGGCGTGATATTTTCAGCCGCGTAGTTTATGGTAGTCGCACTTCCCTATATGTCGGTTTCATTTCATTGACGGGTGGCGCTCTGATCGGATGCATTTTCGGCGCTATTGCTGGCTTCTTCGGCGGGAAAACCGACAATATCATTATGCGTACTTGCGACGTGCTTCATGGAATTCCTCAAATTGTCCTTGCAATTGCGATCGCATCCACCATTGGCCCAGGCATTACCAGCGCTCTAATCGCGGTAGCGGTCAGTTCCGTTCCAAATTTTGCACGTGTTGTACGTGCAGCAACCATGACCGTACGCGATCAAGAATATGTGGAGGCCTCTGCCTCTTTGGGCGGCAATAACACCCACATTATTATCCACCACATCTTCCCTAACATTCTTGCTCCTATTATCGTGCAGGCAACGCTTGGCATTGGCAAGTCCATCCTGCTCTGCGCCTCTTTGAGCTTCCTTGGCCTTGGCGTACAACCGCCCATGCCCGAATGGGGCAGCATGCTTTCAAATGCCAGAACCTTTATGCGCGACTATTCGTACATGGTTATTTCTCCAGGCATTGCCATCATGCTCACTGTTCTTGCGCTGAATCTCTTTGGCGACGGCTTGCGTGACGCATTGGATCCTAAGCTGAAGAAATAAGGGGGAAACACGATGGAAACAACAAAGAAACTTCTAGAGATCAAAGATCTATCTATCCACTACTTCACGGAAGAAGGAGTAGTACGTGCCGTAAACAACATTGATTTTGAGCTGATGCGTGGTGAAACCATGGGATTGGTTGGTGAAACCGGCGCTGGTAAAACGACCACTGCGCGCGGCATCATGGGCTTAGTTCCAAACCCTCCCGGGCGTGTTGTCGGAGGTGAGATCCTATTTGAAGGTAAGGACTTACTCAAGGCCTCTAATTTGGAAATGCGCCTCCATCGCGGAAAAGACTTTTCCATGATTTTTCAAGATCCGATGACTTCTCTCAATCCAATTCTAACGGTTGGTGATCAAATTGCCGAAGTCATTCGCCTGCATGAAAAACTTTCCCGCAAGGATGCAAACCTCAAAGCTGCTCAAATTCTTGAAATGGTAGGTATTCCCGCCGAACGGATGTCAGAATATCCCCATCAGTTTTCTGGCGGAATGAAGCAGCGCGTTGTTATTGCAATTGCACTCGCATGCAGCCCTAAATTGATTATTGCAGATGAGCCCACCACCGCACTTGATGTTACGATTCAAGCGCAAGTGCTAGAGCTGATGCGTGAGCTTCAAGAAAAGCTAGGTACAGCGATGCTTTTGATTACCCACGACTTGGGCGTGGTTGCGGACACTTGCAACAAAGTTGCAATTATGTATGCTGGACAAATTGTAGAAATGGGTTCCTTGGAAGATGTATATGATAATACGATGCATCCATACACCAAAGGCCTGTTTGGATCTCTCCCTAGCTTATCCATGAAAAGCAAGCGACTGGTTCCCATTGATGGTCTAATGCCGGATCCAGTAGATCTTCCTACAGGCTGCCCATTCCACCCGCGTTGTCCAGATTGCAAAGAAAGCTGTAAATCGCGCGCGCCAGTTAAAACAGAGGTTTCACCTGGGCATTATGTTCGGTGCCTTCGTTATGAGTAAGGCGATTGATGGAGGTTAGGATGTCAAATACATTGATTGAAGTCCAAAATTTAAAAAAATACTTTAAAACCAACCATGGCATGCTTCATGCGGTTGACGATGTAAGCTTTACGATCGAGCAGGGCCGGACAGTTGGCGTTGTAGGTGAATCTGGTTGTGGTAAGTCTACCCTTGGCCGAGTTATTATACGGCTGTTGGAAGCAACGGAAGGCAAGATCTTTTTTAAAGGAGAAGATATTACATCGCGGCCAAGCACACTGGATGATCGCCGCAGGATGCAAATGATTTTTCAAGATCCTTTTTCTTCCCTAAACCCGCGTATGTCGGTAAGCCAGATTATTGCGGAGCCTCTCAACATCCATCATGTATGCAAAAGTAAGGAAGAGCTGGACAAACGGATTCGCACTTTGATGGACACTGTAGGCCTTGCAGAACGTTTTACTAACGCATATCCCCATGAGCTGGACGGTGGTCGCCGCCAAAGGATTGGCATCGCGCGTGCGCTCGCGCTTGAACCCGAATTTATCGTATGCGATGAGCCAGTTTCCGCCTTGGACGTTTCTATCCAGGCACAGATTCTGAATTTGATGCAGGATCTGCAGGAAGAACGCAATTTCACCTATATGTTCATTACGCACGACATGTCTGTTGTAAAGCATATTTCCAACAGCATCATCGTGATGTATCTTGGCAACATGGTGGAAAAATCGGATGCGGATGAATTGTTTGAGCACACGTTGCACCCATATTCCAAAGCGTTGCTTTCTGCCATTCCCGAACCCAATATTCACAAAGAACGGAAGCGCACAATCTTAAGGGGCGAAATCACCTCCCCCATTGATCCGGAGCCTGGCTGCCGCTTTGCCGCACGCTGTGCTTATGCCACCGAAGAATGCAGCCACTGCACACCCGAGCTTGAAGAGGTTCTGCCGAACCATTTTGTGGCATGCCACCATGTGCGCACGATTAATGGCCTATAAGGAGAAAGTATGGAAAAGAGTTATTTTCGTACAATTGCAGAGCATTTTGTGCATTGTAGTGTAACGGATTTTGATCAAGCTACGCTGCGGCAGGTTGGTCGTTCCTTGGTAAATTATCTCGGCGGCAGTATCTACACCGCCTCACATCAAAGTTGTGCAGAGTTGCTCGCTTTGATCAAAACCATGAATCCTGCAAGTAGTGGACAAGCCACTATCTGGGCGGATGACGCATGTGTCGCCCCCGCAATTGCTGCATTTTCAAATGCATGCCGTCTTTCCAGTATTGAACTGAATGATGGGACGAAAGCTTCTGCCCACCCCGGAATCTATGTTTGGTCTTCTGTCCTCGCAACATATCAGCAGTATGGCGGAAGCGTGGCGGACGTGATTCGCTCCGTTGTATTCGGCTATGATGTGTGCACGCGCATGGCTATGCTTTCTATTGAACGAATTCGCGAACTGGGATTGCATAATCCAGGGTTCGTAGGAGGTCTTGGCGCTGTCGCTGCGGCAGGTTTGATGCGAGGCTTGACCATCGATCAGCTTTGCAATGCATTCGGAATCGTTGCGGCGCTTTTGCCCGTATGCCCCTTCATCAGCTTTGTTGAAGGGGCAACTGCCAAAGATCTATATGGCGGTTGGGGCGCATATCTGGCCATGTTTGCAGTTGATGCTGCTGCGCGCGGTTTGACAGGCGCAGAACATATCCTGGACGGCATAAAATCGCTCAATACCGTATTCCAAGGCGAAAACGGAAAAGAGATCGGCATTGGTTCTCCATACCTTATTAATTGGCTTTCTATCAAGCAATATCCTGCCTGTTTTGCTGTAAATCCAGCGGTCAACGCTGCTTTCGCTCTGCAGGAAAAGTATGATATCGATACTGCACAGATAGAATCCGTGCTCGTGGATTCCTATCCTTATTCTTATGATTTAAACAACGGAGTGGGGCGAAATCCCAACACAACCTCTGGACGGCTTTCTCTTTACTATACTGTAGCTGTTGCATTAATTGAACGTTCGCTTACGCCGGATGCTTTTACGCAGGAAAAACTGCACAGTCCCAAATATGCTGAGCTGTGCAACAAAATAACCGCGAAACGCCATGATGCCTACGGAGATGGCCCCAAAGGCATCCGCGCCTGCATAATTGAAATCCATATGAAGGATGGCACCATATATACAACCGAATACAACGCAACCGATGTTCATGTGGAGTATACGGATGAAATGCTATATGAAAAGTATTGTGGGCTTACCAACGGTATCCTTACCCCCGACCAGCAAAAAAGCATATATCAAGATGCAATGGCGATTGCGCGCAAAGAAGATCTCTCTTCTTTACTGAGCACCTTGCAAACGCTTCCCAAAGTTTGATGCTGGTTTAGGTTTAAGGAAAAACTATGCAGGTGTATGTTGAGCAGTTAAGTACCCCGATTTTAGGGGAATATGACATCATTGTTGCTGGCGGCGGCGTGGCTGGTTCTTGCGCCGCCGTAGCAGCAAAACGTGCTGGCATTAAGCGAGTATTGTTGCTGGAAAAGGGCATTATTCTTGGCGGATTGGCAACGCAAGGGTTAATCTCTCTTTATGAGCCGATATGCGATGGACAGGGACATAAGATCGTATATGGCATGGGCTCGGAATTGATGAAACTATGCATGCGGTATGGTCCAGATGTTTTGCCCATGCAATGGCGTGATGATCCCGATGCCGCTTCTCCCGATTGTGGAAAATATAAAACATTTTTTTCGCCTGCCATGTTTGCTATGGCACTCGATGAATTTGTTCTTAATGCTGGTGTCGATATTCTATTTGACACACAGATCGTAGCTCCAGTAATGGATGAAGGGCAATGCACAGGGTTAATTATAGAGAATAAAACCGGCAGAGGCGTTTACCGTGCACGCGCTGTCATTGATGCTACCGGAGACGCAGATATTTTTTACCGTGCAGGCGCGCCGTGCGTAACCGGTAAAAACTATATGACCTATCTCGCTTACCGCACGGATATGGAAGCCGTATCATCTGCACTTGCTGAGAAGAATATCCTCCTTGCACGCAAATGGACGCTTCTTGGCGCAGGCCCCAGAGGAAACGGGCATCCAGAGGGAATCCCATTTATCGAAGGCACAACTGCGGAAGAAGTAACACAATACGTTTTAGCGGGTCGAAAGATGATGCTGGATTCCATGCGCAACGAGGACCGTTTTTCTCGAGATCTTACTGTCCTCCCTACCATGGCCCAATTCCGCACAACACGCCATATTATAGGCGCGTATTCCATACAGGAATCCGATTTATGCTGCAGGCTGCCAGACTCCATTGCGCCCATAGCCGACTTTTCGGCAGCAGGCGAATGGTACGAGATACCTTATCGGGCTCTATACAACCCCAGTTATCCCAATCTTTGGACGGCTGGGCGCACAGTTTCTGCCGATGGATGGGCTTGGGTTGTAGTCCGCGTGATTCCAGGATGCGCCTGCTCTGGCCAGGCAGCCGGGCTAGCCGCTGCGCTTTGCTTAAAGCATGGTTTTACTGCAGATACGCTCCCCTATGCAATTCTTTTAGACGCACTTGTTGCCGAAGGAGCAAAAGTTCATCCAGAAGAGTCGTCGTATTAACAGCACCAAGAAAAACGAATCCTGTAATTATGAAATTTTTCGTTAAACCGTTATGAAAAAAAACAGTATTTTATATCAAACATACACAAAAATCCTTTTAGCTGAGCTGCGCCCTGCGATGGGGTGTACAGAGCCGATCTCGATTGCATATGCAGCCGCCAAATGCCGCGACCTGTTAGGGTGTAAGCCAGAGCGCTGTATTTTAGAAGTAAGCAGCAGTATCATCAAGAATGCTAAGAGCGTAACCGTACCGAATACTGGCGGTCTAAAAGGGATTGCCGCTGCCGTTGCCGCTGGAATTGTGGGAGGCAATGCGGAAGCAGAATTGCAAGTGATCGCTGAAATGGGGCAAGCGCAAATTGAACAAATTGAGCCCTATTTAAGCAACACTCCAGTTGAAATCCGACGCGCCCAAAATGGAATTGTATTTTATATTGACATGCAGGTGTGGGGGCAAGGCCATACTGCAAGGTTAATCATTGCAGATCATCACACCAACATCGTTCATGTTGAAAAAGACGGGGATATTCTGTTTGATAAAACGGAGGACGCTACCCAAAAAGGTGTGGATGCTGATAAAACATCTTTAACCATTGCGGGAATATGGGATTATGTCCAATCCGTTGATTTATCGGATATTTCCCCTGCACTTACACGCCAAATCGAATATAATAGCGCACTCTCAAAAGAAGGCTTAACGCATAGCTGGGGTGCAGAGATCGGTCGTATCTTGCAGAAGGAAAGCAATGGCAATGTTCGCATGCTGGCACAGGCTGCCGCTGCAGCGGGCAGTGATGCGCGCATGAATGGATGCGAGCTACCAGCAGTTATCCTTTCCGGCAGCGGAAACCAGGGAATTACCGCCACCATGCCGGTGCTTGTATATGCGCAGCACCTTGCCAGCACACAAGAACAGCTTTTTCGTGCGCTTGTGCTTGCCGACCTCGTTACCATCCATCAAAAAGAAGGAATCGGTAGTGTTTCCGCTTTTTGTGGCGCTGTTTGTGCGGGTATCGGGGCCGGATGCGGAATTGCTTATCTTCAAGGTGCAGATTATAAGGCCATTTGCCACACGATCGTTAATGCGCTTGCAATCCTTTCGGGAATGATTTGTGATGGGGCAAAATCCTCTTGTGCTGCCAAGATTTCTTCCGCTGTAGACGCAGGGATTATGGGATATACCATGTACGTTCATGGAAAACAATTCTATGATGGGGAAGGCATTGTTAAAAAAGGCGTTGAAAATTCCATTAACAATGTCTGTACAATTGCAAGAGACGGTATGCGGGAAACGAACGATTGCATCCTTGATGTTATGTTAAAAACATAAAGACGGTATTTCTATATATTTCTGCAATTTTCGGAGCATCTTTTGATGTTTCAGTTCATGCGCGCCAGAGGTTTGGGCTTTGCACTGTACATGCGCGGGTATCTATGCAAGGAGGATAAGGGGATGCAGTATAATTTTGATCAAGTCATTTCCAGGAAGAACACAAATTCTTCCAAATGGGATAACGTAAAAGCACGTGTAGGCAATGAAAATGCCATACCAATGTGGGTGGCTGATACCGATTTTGTGGCGCCGCAACCCATCCGCAAAATGCTTGAAGAGCGCATCCAGCACGGCATCTTCGGTTACCCTTATAGAACAGACGAATTTCGCGCGGCTACAAAACGATGGATTCTAAAACAGCACCAAGTGGAACTTCAAGAAGAGTGGATGGTATTTACAACTGGTGTTGTGCCCATAATCTATACCATAATCCAGGCTTTTACTTCCCCGGGCGATGAGGTCATTATTCAGCAGCCCGTTTACCATCCCTTTATTCATGCCATACGGGATCACGGGAGGAGGCTTTCAAATAATGCGCTCCGCTATGCCTGTGGTCAATATACAATTGATTTTGATGATCTTGCTGCCCGGTGTGCAAAGCCGGAAGCAAAGCTGATGATTTTCTCCAATCCTCATAATCCGGTTGGTCGCTGTTGGAAAAAAGAAGAAGTTGACCGCGTTGCAAAGATATGCGTGGAAAACAACGTCCTGCTTATTAGCGATGAGATCCATTCCGATCTCATGCTTTTCGGCCATAAACATACTCCGGCTGCAATTGGCAATCCTTGTTGGGAAAACAATACAATTTTATGCTATGCTCCAACAAAAACATTCAATATCGCTGGTCTCCGTGGCTCCTGCGCGGTTATTCCAAATTCGTCCATCCGTGAGCGGTTTTCGCATCAATTGCTTTGCAACAGCAGCGTGCAGGAATGCTTGTTTTCGCTCCCCGCTTATGTTATCGCTTACACACAGTGCGATGACTATCTGGAGCAGCTTCTACCTTATCTCGAAGGAAATATTACCTTCCTCAACAGTTTCTTGCGTTCTTACATGCCACGTATACGATTAGTACAGCCAGAAGCTACTTTTCTCACGTGGCTAGACTGCTCTGCATTAGGGTTCGAAAAAGCTTCGCTCTATGATTTTTTTGTCAACCGCGCTCTTGTGGGCATCAGCAAAGGGGAAAGTTTTGGTGCGGAAGGAGAACAATTTGTTCGTTTAAATATTGGTTGTCCCAGAGCTACTCTTCAAAAAGCGCTCCATCAACTACGTAACGCTTATATGCAATGCCTTTGATGCATTAGGGATGCATCAAATCTTGAGAATAACGCGCAGCACTCATTTTTGCCCACTATTTTTGTATGCGGCAGCAAATTGCAGACAAATGCACAATGGAAATGATGTCTCAAGTCGATTGTTGCCAAGCGATATTTTTAATGTTTTGTTTAGCCCGTTATATTTGAGCTACAATACATCTCGGCAGCTGAGCCATAGATTGCTTATGATTAGACGGGTACAATTTCAAGCATTACTTCCGATTTGTGCAACTTCATTAATTCATATATGATCAACCTACAAAAGGAGAAAGCCCTATGCGCAAGTTTTCGCTCGCGTACCTTACCATCCCAGGTACCAACCCAATGGAACAAATTAGAATCGCTAAAGAATGTGGTTATGATTTTGTAAGCCTGCGTACAATCCCCATGCATCTACCAGGAGAACCCGAGTTTTTACTTGACAAGGATCCATTGCTTTTTAAAGCTACGAAGGATGCGCTAAAGGAATACGACATGCCACTTATGGATATTGAACTTGCAAGAATTCGCCCCGATCTTGATATCGCAGAATATGAGCCCGCATTTGAAAAAGCTGCTGAACTTGGCGCAACAGATATACTTGGAAGTGTCTGGACTAGAGATAAGCTTTGGTACACTGAAACAGCAGGACGTGTTGCCGCCATGGCTAAACAATATGGATTAAACTACAATATCGAGTTTCTCCCTTGGGCTGGTGTGCGTAATCTTCAAGAAGCTATTACGCTAATTGATAGTTTGCAGTGCGACAATGTCTATGTCATGGTAGATACGTTGCATGCTGGCCGTGCCGGCGTAACCGCAGCCGAATTGGCACGTACTCCTGCAAAATACTTCCATTTTATTCATTTATGTGATGGTCCTGCTGGCCCGGATGGAGATCCGGTGCTCGACAATGTAAATGATGAATTAATGCTTTTCACAGCACGAGAAGGTCGCCTTTATATAGGTGATGGCGTCATGGATATATGTGGGATGATGCAGGCACTTCCTAATCTTCCACTTTCCATAGAGCTTCCGAATTTAGAAAACATCCGGAAATACGGCCCATCTGGGCATGCACAAAACTGCATCAACCGTGCAAAGGCGTATTTTAAGGCTAACGGGATCGAATAGCTTTGTGTCTCTGTCCTTTTATGCTGCTAACAAAGCTGCTTAATGGCTGTAAAAGTCTTCCCTTCCATCTGTTTTTGTACGGAATAAAGAAAGCCGATACCAACCACGGTTGACATCGGCTTTTTTTGCAA
Source organism: uncultured Clostridia bacterium (assembly GCA_944366945.1). Classification (GTDB taxonomy): domain Bacteria; phylum Bacillota; class Clostridia; order Christensenellales; family CAG-138; genus UBA1685. The sequence continues at coordinate 4,735 of CALVWJ010000003.1, read as the reverse complement.
CAGCCTCTATAAATTACATTCTATCGTATTTCTCATCAAGGCTTTCCATTGCACGATATCCTTTAAACTGCATCAACGCATCTACAATTGCAATCCGAGCCATGGCTTCCGCTACTGGATAGATGCGTGGCAAAAGGGAGGCGTCGCGACGTGTAATCGGGGCAAGTTTTACATCTTCCCTCGTCTCAGCATCAATGGTCCTTTGCACTACATCCACTGTAGGCGTAGGCTTTACAGCCAAGCGCACGCGTACTTCATCGCCATTCGAAATGCCACCGAGGAATCCACCTGCGTGGTTCGTATAAAACTTTACGCGTCCAGTTTCCTTATCCCAATACATTTCATCGTTACACTCTGAGCCTAACATCGTCGCAACATCAAAGCCTGCGCCAAACTCAATTCCTTTTACAGCACCAATGCTCATCAATGCGTGGGCTAGTGTAGCTTCTAGCTTGTCAAAAACTGGTTCACCCAATCCGGCTGGAAGTCCCTCAATCAATAGCTCAACGACGCCGCCGCAAGTTTCTCCTGTTTTACGTACTTCCAAAATGTCTTCTTCCATTTTTTGCGCAACATCCAAATCTGGACAGTTAATATTATTTTTTCGATAGTTTTCTTTGGCTGTCTTATAATCAATTCTTTTTGCTTTTATGCCATGAGATTCTACCGTATATGCGATAACGTCAATGCCGTATCGATCAAGGATCAACTTCGCAACCGCGCCTCCAGCAACGCGGCTGACAGTTTCACGGCCTGACGCACGGCCAGCGCCGACCCAATCATTAAATTGACCATACTTTTTCATAAAAGTATATTCTGCATGACCAGGACGAGCCATATCTTTATAATCGTGGTACTGCCCTACATGGACATCCTCAATGTCATTATTGGGAATCACGATTCCAATGGGTGCACCCGTAGACATTTGGTTCTCCATCACACCAGAAAAAATGAACACACGATCTTTTTCAAGCCTAGGTGAGTCCAATTTGGACTGACCCGGTTTTCTTTTGTCCAGCTCTTTCTGGATATCCTCTGCAGTAATATGAATTCCAGCCGGACAACCGTCTACAATGCACAGCAGTCCACCATAGAGCTCTTTGGGAATATCTGGCGTTTTCCGGAAGCAGCCAGAATACGACTCGCCGCATGTTGTTACTCGAAATACTCTTCCAAACGTGTTCCCGTTCATTCTTTAGGCTCCTTTTAGCATTATTATTTATGCGTTTATGCGCAGCGTCAACGCAATGCATACTTTTTGCACTAGAAATAGCTTTCATTAGCCTTTGCGTATTTCTCTGCAGTACTCCGTTTAATTCTCGTTCTTCCTATAAAGCAGCGGTCACCCCTTCTTAAAAGAAAGATATCCTAAATATCTGCAAGGCTTTTCTCGAAATACTCATTTGTTTCTAATTGTTTCTAGCTTTAATTTATTATATAAACATATTGTATTCCTCATTTTATCTGTTGTCAATCGTAATTTTCAATTGTCTTTTTCTCAGCTCGCTCCATTTTTTTGCTCATTTTCTTATGCTCTGAGAAACAGTTTCTCAGAGTGTTTTATCTGAATCTGTTTGCCTTGAATCGCTTTCTTTTGCTATAATATTAAAACAATTAATTATAATTGTAGGAGAAAAACAATGCCTAAAGCCAAAAAAACAAATATTCGCCAAGTTGCTCTTCATGCTGGCGTATCCCCCGCTACAGCTTCCCGGGCATTGAATGGAAATAATAGTGTTAACGCAGAACTAGCACGCCGCGTTTTTATTTCAGCACGTGCCTTGGGATATCCCATAGATAAGGTAGATCGAAAAAAAAACGTGACTTTAATCGTTCCAGGGATTTCCGACACATATTACTCCCACACTGCCACTGGAATTATTGATATTGCTAAAAAATCGGGTTATCGCGTAAATATTTCTCTTTCAAATTCCGATCCGATGCAAGAAACAGATTGTCTTATTGACGCTTGCAATTCTGATACAGCAGGAATTATCATTGCGCCTGTCACAAATCGGGATCCAAGGAGCGTCTCACCTATGCTTTGTCATATTCCAATTGTAGTTACAGGGCCGCGTCATATTGCGGATGGCCTCGTGCATGTTCACCTAAATAATGAAGAAGCAGCTTATTTAAGCACACGCTACCTTCTACGTCTTGGGCGGAAAAATATCGCATTCATTATTTACTATTGGGCAGACCATATTCGGAATTACGAGGATTTTATAAAGGAATACGATTCTTCAAACCATGGATGCTTTACCGCCTATGATCGTTATGCAGGTTATTGCCGTGCGTTAAGAGAAGCCGGTTTGGAACCGAATCCTTCTTTATTGATGTTTGGAGGATTCAGCTATGATTCAGGCTATGCCTGCATAAAACAAATGCTTGTTTTAGGTGTCAGTTTTGATGCAGTCATTGTTCCGAATGATCGCTGCGGCGCAGGCGTATTAAATTTCCTGCAAGAACAGGGCTTTAATGTGCCAAGTCAGATCTCTCTTGTTTGTCTTGATAGTGACCTCATTGCCAAAGTAGTATCGCCTAAACTGACGAGTATCTCATCCGTAGACTATACAATCGGTCAGCACTGCATGCAGCAGCTCATCCATTTAATCAATGGAGAACCTGCACATGATATAGAGATAGATGCTAAATTGTTAATTGAGAACTCCACATATTTTATGGCATAGCGGCATACACCGCCAGCTCTTTCTTTTATCGTTTTTACATCTACACAGTTTGTCTTTTCATTCTGAAAATGCCCCTATTTCCTAAAAATTCCGATCCATAGTTTTTTGCCATTTTTCCTTCTTCTACGCAACAACCGCACAAAAATTCTTTTTATTGAGGATTTTATGCTGTGACATACTTTTACTCTACCTCGCACCGTCCTTTCGCGGAATGCATATTGTGTCATATATGCATCCTTGCGTAAAACGGCATTTAGCGTTCAAAGATGCATATGCATTCATTTCATTCGGTTGTGGAGGAGCATTTATGGCATCAAAACACGCGCTCTCTGAGCTCCCGTTGGGCTGCAAGGCCGAAGTAGCATATATGGATCTCAGCGGGCCTATGGGGCAGCGGCTTCTTGACATCGGGTTTACTGCCGGCACAGAAGTTGCATGCCTCTATGCCGCGCCATCCGGTGAACCACGCGCTTACCTGGTGCGCGGTGCAGTCATTGCCCTTAGGGAGGAAGATGCTGCACACATATGCATTTTGGAGGGGCCAACATGCGAATAAAGGCAGCTTCAATAGATGCGCACGCAAATATGCGTGACGGAGCCATTTTAAAACGCAGCGAAACGGATCTAATCTTAGCGCTTGCAGGAAACCCGAACGTCGGAAAGAGTACCGTTTTTAATGCCTTAACCGGTTTGCGTCAACACACGGGAAACTGGCCCGGCAAGACAGTAGACAGCGCGCAGGGATATTGCGTACACAATGGGCAAGGATTTGTGATTGTGGATTTACCTGGCACGTATTCGCTTAGCCCGCATTCGCAGGAAGAAGAAATCACGCGGGATTTTATCCTCAGCGGCAAGGCAGACGTCACCATCATCGTCTGTGATGCGACCTGCCTCGAGCGTAACCTCAATCTTGCTTTGCAAACCCGGTGCATTACAGATCGCGCAGTCCTCTGTGTAAACCTGATGGATGAGGCGAGAAAGAAGGGCATCCAAGTCAACATTGAAGAGCTTTCCAAGCAGTTAAACATGCCTGTTGTTGGAACGAGCGCCCGCAGCGGGAAGGGGCTTTCTGCGCTTATGGATGCAGTGCAGCGCATAGCCTGCCTTCCGCCTTCCACGGAAAATTCCTCTGCACCAATCCAAAACACGGAAGCGATTTTCCAGGAAGCTGAACGGATTTGCCGCATCTGTGTAACGCGTGAGAACCCTACCGCCGACATGCGTCGCTTCCGTGCTGACCGTCTGCTAACCGGCAGGATAACCGGTATCCCAGTGATGCTGCTTCTGCTATCGCTGGTGTTCTATATTACCCTTGCCGGTGCAAATTATCCGTCTGCGCTCCTTTCCAAATGGGCGCTTGCTCTGCAAGAGCAGCTCACGCGGCTCTTTCAGTCGCTCAATGCACCTGCATGGCTGCATGATGCACTGGTGCTTGGCATGTACCGGGTTCTTGCTTGGGTTGTTTCCGTTATGCTACCCCCCATGGCTATTTTCTTCCCGCTGTTTACGCTGCTGGAAGATCTGGGCTATCTGCCCCGTGTAGCCTTTAATCTGGACCATTGCTTCAAACGCTGCCATGCATGCGGCAAACAGGCACTCACCATGTGCATGGTTCATAGCAGAATGCAAAGACAAGGAAAAAGCTGCTGATAAGAGCAGCATGGGGGCGAGAGCCTGTGAGGATTTTTTAAAACATTGAGAGGTTGCTTATCTAAATTAACAATTAGGCCACACGGCCCGGGACATGCCTTGGCACGTAAATTGAATCATAATTATGCGGACAAAATAAAGGAAATGCCCATCTACAGCATTTCCTTTACTTTATTCCAGCTGGGAGTCGAAAACCATGAAATGCCTCTTTACCTACGAATGGGTCAAGCTGCCCCGTGCCCACATACCTACAGGCAAGGGGTTGATGGGCTCGTTCCTTCGGCTTGCATCCCGGGCGGCATTTCGCTCAGGCAGGGCCAGGTATTGCGGCTATACCAACGATGTAAATGCCGGCGCTTGGGCCGGCGGTATTGTAGGACTGAAAAGCATAC
>CALVWJ010000002.1 GCA_944366945.1 uncultured Clostridia bacterium | reverse complement strand
TGGTTCGGAGGAGCTTTGCGGCTATTCTCAGCCGTTCCCGATTGCCTGCGTTGCAGTACGCCCCATTTGCGCAAAGTTTTCCGAAACGCTTTCGCACCGGGACTTTCTTGGCGCGCTTATGGGGCTTGGCATAGAACGGGATGCGCTGGGGGATCTTATAGTGCGGGAAAAGGAAGCTTATGTATTCTGCATGGAGCGCCTTGCACCCTTTTTAATGGAAAACCTCACCTCGGTGCGCCGCACGCCCGTGCGTTGCGAACTGGCGCAGAAATTGCCCGAGGGTACGTTCTTTCAAACAAAAGAAAAAATCGTGCAGCTTGCTTCCATACGGGCGGATGCACTTTGCGCGCATGTGTGGAATCTTTCGCGCAGCGATAGCCTAGCGCTTTTTCAAGCGGGGCGTGTATTCCGTAATGGGCAGCTTTGCGAGAGCGGCGCAACGACGCCACACGAAGGGGATATTCTCTCCGCGCGCGGGTATGGGCGCTTTATTTTTAAAGGGGTTTGCGGCACAACGAAAAAGGGCCGATACAATGCGGCGGTGGAAATGTATGTTTAACCACATTGTAGTTCCAAAGATTTACTCGCTGCCGGATTTCCTGCGCTGGAACCAAAGCTGAACTAGATGCCAACGTTTTGCGGTGGACCGGTTGAGGAAAACGCGCAAAGCGGAAAAGCTACGCGCTACCATCGCGATAGCAGCGCGCCTGCCTAAATCCTCCCATGGCTGTTTTGCGCCGCCTCCCTCAACGAAGGGGTTTCATGGGCTGAAGGGAGGCCTCCTCGATAAAACTGTCACCAAGGGCGTCCCGCACGCGGCGCTCCAGTGTCTCAACACCAAAAAGTGTGCGGTCTATAAATATAACGGTATCATTGCGCATTACCACCCGCGTGCCGTCCATCTTTCGTTTGCTCCTCCCAATGGGAACAATGCGGCGTACGTCCGCGTAGCGGTAAGAGGATTGCTTTCCGGTCATACTGCGGCATATAAAAGATTCGTCTTCAAGTGTGATGCGCCAAATTAGACCATGCACAAAATAATATAATGCAGCGATTGCAAAGAGGATAAAAATTATGAGTGGAAATACTTTGGTAATTGTTCCGGTAACGAGTGGAGCTAGAACGCCAAGCAAGAGACACAGCGTACTTATGGAAGCGCGCCAATCCACTTTGATTACAACGCGCCCTGGGATCGTACCAACACGCGCGCGTTCTTCCTTTACGGCACGGCGCACACGCAAGTAATCCCAAAGTTTAAAAGCCGATCCTAACACGCAAAGAAGGAACAGGAGTAGGAAGCTGACATATTCTTTCGCAGTCATTTTGTTTTTCTTCTCCTTCGCATGCAACTCCAGTGAGCCACATGCAGAATTTAAGCTATTTTATTTAAATATAACGAAGGTATGCCGTTATCATACCAAGCTGTAGCGCGATTGTAAAGCCCGCATGAGCCGTTGCACTACGTGGAATACTATGCGCATGGAGCAGAAACACAATACTAAAATTTGGAAGAAATGGGTTGCTGGGCTTATAACAGGCGCATGTAACGGCCTATTCGGCGGTGGAGGCGGTATGATAGCAGTACCGCTTCTGGAGAAAATATGCAGCATGCTGGCCCCGCATGCCCATGCAAATGCGATCAGCATTATCCTGCCGCTGTCGGCTGTTACGGGCGCGGTTTATGCATTGCAAGGCACGGTAGACTGGGACGTGCTCGCCTTTATTGCACCTGCGCTCACGGCTGGAAGCATTGCGGGCGCTTTTTTAACGGGCAAGTTAAAGCCGGCTTGGTTGGACCACATTTTTACCGCGCTCATGTTTTTGGCGGGGGCATGGATGGCATTTGCATGAATTGGATTTGGTACATCATAACAGGCTTGTGCGCAGGCATTGTAGCGGGCATGGGCATGGGAGGTGGGACGCTTTTGATCCCCGTCCTTACGCTGGCGCTCGGCTTGGAGCAGCATGCGGCACAAGGCGTGAATGTAATTGCCTTTCTTCCGGCAGCTGTTGCGGCGCTGGTTGTGCATGCAAAGGCCGGGCGGTTGCAGCTGCGCGCGTGTGTGCCGATTATCCTTGCGGGTGCATTGGGCGCATTGGGCGCATCGCTTCTTGCTGGCGTGCTGGAGGCTCCCTGGCTTAGGCGCATGTTCGGCGTTTTTCTTGTCCTTCTGGCTTGTTTAAGGGTGTTTGGAAAAAGGTTAAAAAAATAACAGGAACGTCATCCGAAACACAGTCTGGAAACACCGGTAAAAACTGAAATCAAGGCAAAAAATCGCACAAATTTGATGCAACTCGAAAATATATGTGTTATAATAACGTTTGGAATTCTGTTCATACAATTTCTGCATGAGCGATTTTATTCAACTCCGAAAGGCTGGTGCTTTATTTGCCGAAGTATTCTTTCAAGGGCGGCGTGCACCCTATGCATCATCAGCATGAAGGGAAGCTGCCTACCCGCAACATCCCGATTCGAGACTTTGTGTCCGATACGGTGTGCATTCCCATGGGCATGCACTTGGGCGCTCCGTCAAAACCCTGTGTGAACAAGGGCGATCTTGTAAAGCTTGGCCAGGTGATTGGCGAGCCGGTCGGCGGGCTGGGCTTGCCTGTGCATGCGAGCGTGTCCGGCGAGGTTGTAGCTGTGGAGGAGCGCCAACTTTTGGGCGCAGCACCCGGCATGTGCGTTGTCATCCGCAATGATTTTGCGGACGAATGGGTGGAAGGCATTCAAGGTTATGGCAACGTTGAAACCGTTGACCCGGCGGTTGTGATCCCGGCTATAAAGGCGGCTGGCATCTGCGGCATGGGCGGCGCGTCTTTCCCAACGCATGTAAAGCTCTCGATCCCCGAGGGAAAAACCTGCGATACGATTATCTTGAATGGCGCCGAGTGCGAAACATTCCTTACGGCCGATTTTAGGCTCATGCTGGAATGCCCTGGCAAAATTGTGGATGGCCTGCGCGCTGTGATGCGTGCGCTCAACGTAAAGCGCGGCGTAATTGCAATTGAGGATAACAAACCAGAGGCAATTGAAACCATGCGCAAGGCGGCATCTGGGCGTGAAGGCGTAGAAATTGCCATAATGCGCACCAAGTACCCGCAAGGCGGTGAAAAGCAGCTCATTAAGGCTGTGACAGGCCGGGAAGTTCCGAGCGGAAAACTCCCGATCGAAGTGCACACGATTGTAATGAATGTGGGCACGGCAGCGGCGGTGGCGGATGCTGTGATCGATGGACGGCCGTTGATCGACCGCATTACTACAGTAACCGGCTGCGTGCAGCGCCCGGCGAACCTTCGTTTGCGGATCGGAACGATCATCGGCGATGTGATCGGCGAATGCGGCGGCTTTTCGGAAGAACCGGGAAAGATCGTATTTGGCGGCGGCATGACCGGCCTCTGCGTGCCGGATACGGACGTTCCCATGACTAAGGCAAACAACGGGATTGTTGTATATAACGTAAAAGATGCGCGCAGCGTGGATGAATCCCCTTGCATTCGCTGCGGACGCTGCGTGGAAGCATGCCCGATCGGCTTGGATCCCTACCGAATCAAGCATTATTGTGATAAAGGGGATCTTGAAGCGGCAAAGCAGCATCATGTGCTCGATTGCATTCTGTGCGGTTGCTGCTCTTACAATTGCCCGGCAAGGCGCTGGCTGACGGCGTCCTTCAAAAATACCAAGGACGCGATTGCGCTTGAAGCAAGGAGGAAGAAGTAACCATGAAGCTTTACCTTTCTACGGCGCCGCATATCCGCAGCGAAGCTGATACACATGTATTGATGCGGGATGTGCTTATTGCGCTGCTCCCTACAACGGTCGCAGGTATCTACTATTTCGGCCTTTCGGCTGCGATGGTGATCGCGGTTTCGATCGTTTCCTGTGTGCTGTTTGAATATCTTTGGCAGCGCATGACCAAACAGCCTGTGCGGATTTATGACCTTTCGGCAGCCGTAACCGGCTTGATCTTGGGCTTGAACCTGCCTTCTACTGCGCCTTGGTGGATGCCTGTTGTGGGCGCACTGCTTGCGATTGTGATCACCAAGCAGCTTTTCGGCGGCATTGGCGATAACTTCTTAAATCCTGCGCTGCTTGCGCGCGCCGTATTGCTTGCGAGCTGGCCTGCCCGCATGACGGGCGCGACTGCCTATGCGCTTCCAACCTGTTGGAGCGGCGCAGATGCCGTAACTTCTGCAACGCCGCTTGCAGGCTATGAGGCGAGCACGCTGGATCTTTTCCTGGGCAACATTCCAGGCAGCATCGGCGAAGTCTGCAAGGCTGCGATTCTGCTTGGCCTTATTTACCTGCTCGTGCGCAAGGTGATCACCTGGCGTATCCCCATTACTTTCCTTGCGGTATTCGCGCTGCTTTCGGCGCTCGTCGGCCAGAACGTGCTGGATGAGCTCTTGATGGGCGGCGTGCTCTTTGGCGCGGTCTTCATGGCAACGGATTACACAACAAGCCCCATGAACCCTCGCGGGCAGTTCATCTATGCTGCGCTTTGCGGCATTCTCGTCTGCGTGATTCGCAACTTTGGTGCGTATCCGGAGGGCGTTACCTATGCAATCCTTATTGGCAACATCGTAACACCGTTGATCGACAAATACGATAAGCCCCGGCTTTACGGCCGTCTGAAGGAGCAAAAGAAGGAGGGAACCGTCAATGCCTAAGAACAAAAGCCTTTCCAGCGTGTTCATGAACGGTATTATTACCGAAAATCCCACGCTTAGACTGGTGTTGGGCACCTGCCCCACCATTGCCTCCACAACGAGCGCGGTCAATGCGGTCGGCATGGGCGCTGCGGCCACATTCGTGCTGGTTGGCTCCAACGTGGTAATTTCACTTTTGCGCAATATCATTCCAGATAAGGTGCGCATTCCGGCATTTATTGCAGTTATCTGCACGTTCGTTACCATCGTGCAGATGCTCATGCAGGCCTTCTTTGATGAGCTATATCAAAGCCTTGGCGTGTTTATCCCGCTGATTGTGGTAAACTGCATCATCCTTGCGCGTGCTGAGGCGTTTGCGAGCAAAAACGGCGTGCTGGCTTCTGCGGTAGACGGCATTGGCATGGGCTGCGGCTTTACGCTTGCGATTACAGTCATCGCCATCATCCGCGAGATCATCGGAAACGGTACGGTGTTCGGCATCAACATCTTCGGTGCGGGGTATGAGCCCATGCTGCTTATGATCCTTGCTCCGGGCGGCTTCCTCGTATTTGGCGGCGTGCTTGCGATAAGCAACCTTATCACCGAACGCGTGAAAGCAAAGAAAAAGGATGAGAAAGGGGTCATCCACGCATGAACGAGATCGGAAAAATTCTGCTCTTCATGGTGAGCTGCGTGCTTACCAACAACTATATCTTTTCTCGCTTCCTGGGCTGCTGCCCGTTCTTGGGCGTTTCCAATAAGGTGGAAACGGCGGCCGGCATGGGCATTGCCGTAACCTTTGTTATGGCGATTGCTTCGCTGTTTACCAAGCTGCTGTATGACTTGGTGCTCGTGCCGCTGCAACTGGAATACCTCAATACGATCAGCTTTATCATCGTAATCGCGAGCCTTGTGCAGCTGGTTGAAATGTTCATTAAAAAAACGAGCCCGTCTCTTTACCGCGCGCTGGGCATTTACCTGCCCCTTATTACCACCAACTGTGCGGTGCTGGGCGTAACCATTCTGAACATCAACAGCGGCTATAACCTGTTCTATTCCATTTTGAACGGCACGTTTGGTGCACTTGGATTCCTGCTGGCGATCGTGCTGATGGCTGGCGTGCGCGAACGTCTGGAGACCTCAAAAGTTCCCCAGTGCCTTAAGGGCTTTTCCGGCTCGCTCATCATTGCGGGTTTGATGGCCGTGGCGTTCATGGGCTTTTCGGGCCTTGGAAATTAAGGAGGTAAAACATGGATTGGGTTCCTGTGATACTGGCGTTTTCGGTGTTGGGCGTGATCGGCCTTGTTTTCGGCGTCGTACTTTCGCTGGCGGATAAAAAGCTCAAAGTGGAAACGGATCCGCGCATTGGCCAGGTGCGCGAGGTTTTGGGCGGCGCAAACTGCGGTGCCTGTGGATTTGCCGGCTGCGATGCGTTTGCTGAAGCGGTTGTGGAAGGCAAAGCCAGGCCAAATGGCTGCCCTGCTGCCAACGCAGAAGCCATTGGCGCGATCCTGGGCATTTCGGTCGAACAGGGTGAGAAAATGGTTGCGCGCGTAATTTGCCAGGGGCACAATGGCGTCGCAACCGAGCGCTACCAATACGATGGCTATAAGAGCTGCGCTACGGCTGCCGGCGTAGCCGGTGGACCGAAAGCTTGCCGTTTTGCCTGCATTGGCCTGGGCGATTGCGAAAAGGTCTGCGCATTCGGTGCGATCAGCATGGAGAACGGCATTGCGAAGATTGATGAAAACCGCTGTGTGGCTTGCGGAAACTGCGTTGACAAATGCCCGCGCAATGTTATCCGTATTACGCCTGCGGATGCTAAGGTCATTGTGCTTTGCCGCAACAGCGATTCCGGCCGCGTGGCGCGTGCAGCCTGCATGAAAGCATGCATTGCCTGCCAGCGTTGCGTAAAGACCTGCAAATATGGTGCAATCGCTGTCGAAAACGGATTTGCCCGAATCGATCCCGAAAAGTGCACGCGCTGCGGCGAGTGCGCAAAGGTTTGCCCCTGTGGCTGCATTGTGGACTACTCCGTTGTAACACCGCGGGAAGCGTAAACAATCGACGAACAGAAAGTGGGAACGGCTTTGCCGTTTCCACTTTTGCTTTCGAACAAAGAACGAACAGGGATGCGCCTCCCCCAAAAAACGGGCGACGTTTTTCAGAGCAAGCTTGCAGTAGGCTGCATTAGGGTGAAGATTGCCTTGCATCACAGCGCTCTACGCTTTTCGCCCTTTGGGACTCTTTGTGAAATGGAACGTCTCTCCAAAGCATAGATTTGAATCCCCCAAATAGCCCACAAATCCGCTTGATGCGAGTAACACTTCAAAATGTATATCTTTTGAATGAAAATCAGTGGAAGCACAGCAATGCACAGGCGATTCAGAGAGGGTGTACAATAGCATATGCGGCTTGCGCAAAATGGAAAAGCTTGCTTCGACAACGTGCGGGTAGGGCAAGGCAGTTAACGGAAATGAAAGAAAATTTGCACTGGATCACACGCAAGTATAAATTAAAAAGGCGATACCCAAGCAGCATTGCCGCACTCGGGTATCGCCATTGCGTTCGTTCTTAACAAAGTAAGCTGGGCTGCATCCCAATTAAGCAGCAGCGGCCTTCCCGAAAACCCGATCCGTCCAGGCGCGCATTCTTTTATTATAGATTAAGAAATACAGGGGAATGCATACGACAAGCCCAGTATAAATGTCGAGCATGGAATGTTGCTTGATAAAAACAGTTGCAGCAGTAATCAAGACTGCAAGGAGGATTGCAGCAGCTTTAATCCACAGAAAACGTCGTGCTTTGAGCCGCTTCGTGTCAAACAATGCAAACACAACAAGCACGGACCCAACAACATGGATGCTGGGGAGAACATTGGTGTTCGTATCCGCTGCATAAATTAACCCAATGACGCGCGTAAAAAGGTTATCGTGCGCAAAGGTGGCAGGACGCAGATTTTGCCCATTTGGGAAAAAAACGAAGAAAACGATGCTTGCTGTAAAACTTATGGCAATGGCAAGCATGTAACGGCTAAAAGCGGGCGCATCATAGAACATTAAATAGAGTCCCGTCAAGATCATAAAAGGGAACCAGAGGCAATAGGGGATCACAAAGGCTTCCGCAAAGGGGATCAAGTCATCCAGCGGTGTATGGGATACCCAATACTGGGAGTCAGATGGCACATAGCTTTCCACCCAGAAAAAACCAATGAGATAAATGGGCAAATACAATGCGAGAAAAACATGCTTGTTTTCTTTGAGCCAATTCCAAAATCGTTTTATCATGCTTCGTTTACTACCAACCTTAATGCATTGTGCAAATTCTCAACTACAATATCCGTTTCGCCTTTTGCATATTCGCCATCCAGCGTCCAAGGCACGGCGCTGGGGGAATGGATTACTGCGCGCGCAGCTGTACAGGAATGGATCAGCTTATCATCATACTGCTGCGTTTGCAGCGAGTAAAGAATCCGGCTTAAATCCATGGGAGCTGTGGGCATTTTAATTAGGGTAACTTCAAAAAGCCCATCGTCGATAATCACGCGCGCAGGATCCATGGTTAAAAAGCCGGCGATGGAGGTGGAGTTGCTGATCGCGCCAAAAATATAGTCATCTTCAAACACATCGCCGCGATCTGTTTCAAGGCGCAGGTGAATAGGGCGGATATTTGCTAGCTCCTTCATGCCCTCGAAGATATAGGCCATGTGTCCAAGCATATTTTTAACTTGTTGCGGTGTGCTATAAGCAGCTTCCGTAAATGCGCCGAAGGAGGCAACATAAGAAAAGCAGCGCCCATTGAAACTGCCCAGGTCGATCGTGCGCGGCTTGCCTTCCATGATGTCGCGCGCCGCCTGCATAATGTTGGAAGAGATCTTGAGGCTGCATGCAAAATCGTTTGTGCTTCCAGCCGGGATATAACCCAATGGGCGGTTTACCCCGGATTTTAAGAGGCCGTCGATTACTTCGTTCAGCGTACCATCCCCGCCAATGGAGACGATAAGATCTGCTTCCGAAGCATGGGCTTTTGTAAATTCCATGCCATCCCCGTGCTTGCCCGTCATATATGCCGTTGTAACATAGCTGTAATCGGAAAACAGACGAATGAGATCCGGCAGGAAGCGGTTGGCCTTTTTAACGCCCGCGCAAGGGTTCATAATGAGCAGAAGCCTTTTTTCCAAGATAACACCTCCAGATGAACCGGGGATCGGAAATGATAGAAATAAACTCCGAACCTCAAGTAAAAAGGGCTCGGAGTTTATTCTAACCTAAGAAGCAGGGGTGCGTCAATATCAAGCTATTTTGCATAGAGCAGGCAAACCAGACGGTTGATAAAACGGTAAGGTAAAAGCTTACGCAGCATTACAAAAAACTGGTACTGCAGGCCTGCGGTATACTGCGGCTTAAGCGCACGCTTCTGCGCAAGGCTGAAAAGCCTGTGAGCAATATAGGAAGGCTCCATACCGCCTTGTTCATCCCGTTCCATCGTAGCTACAGAGCGGGGCAAAGCGGGATAAACATCCGCCCCGACAAAGCTTTTTTCGCGTGCTGCGGTAAACCCGGTTTTAATATCACCCGGCATCAGCGCGGCAACGCGGATGCCATAGGGGCGCACTTCGTTCGCAAGCGCGGCGCAAAGCGCGTTGATAGCAGCTTTAGCGGCAGAATAAAAACTCTGGAATGGGATGGCAAGAACGGCAGCAACCGAGCTTACACAAAGGATGCAGCCATCCCGTTGCGCGCGCATCTGCGGTAGCACGGCCTGAATGCAGGATAGGGCGCCGAAAAAGTTCACATCAAATTGCCGCTTGGCATCGGCCGGCAGCGTAAACTCAACTGCGCCCGAGATCCCAAAGCCTGCATTGCAGATGAGCACGTCGATGCGCCCCTCCTTTGCAAGCACTTCCGCAACTGCGGCCTGCACGCTTTTAGGATCCGTCACATCCGTTGGAATATGGTGAATCGGGCCGCTTTCGTAAGGCTTGCGGGAAAGCCCATAAACCGCATATCCCCGTTCGTTGAACAACTTCGCAGTGGCAAGGCCAATGCCGCTGGAAGCTCCGGTAACAATGGCAATTTTATTTGGCATCCTGTTTCAACACCCTTTCAAAAATATCGAGTGCTTCATCCAGAAGCGGCTCGGTGAGCGTGGCCATATAGCTTGTGCGGAGCAGGCACTCTGTAGCAGGTGTAGCCGGCGGCAACACGGGGTTGACATAGACCCCTTCGTCATAAAGGCGTTTGGCTGTTGTAAGCGTATTCATTGTATCATAAGTATAAATAGGAATAATGGGTGTGGTGCTTTCCCGAATGGCGATGCCGCGCGCACGCAGGCCATCGCGCATGTAAGAGGAAAGGGCGGCAAGGCGTGCAGGAAGCTCCGGCGTTTCTTCCAGAATGCGCAGCGCTTCAAGCGCGGTAGCGCAGTTTGCAGGCGGGATAGAGGCACAGAAAATAAACGGGCGGGAAGCATGCCGCACATAATCAACGATGCGCGCATCCGCAGCCATATACCCGCCAAGGCTGGCTAGGGATTTGCTGAATGTTCCCATGATGATATCTACTTCATCGGTAAGCCCAAAGTGCTCTGCTGTACCGCGCCCATGTGCGCCAAGCACCCCCAGGCCGTGCGCATCATCCACCATAACGCGCGCACCATACTGCTTCGCCAGGCGGACGATCTCCGGCAGATTGCAGATGTCACCACCCATGCTGAACACGCCGTCGGTCACGATCAGCACTCCGGCAGTCTCTGGGACTTTCTGCAGCTTCCTTTCAAGATCCTCCATGTCGTTGTGGCGATAGCGCACCATCGTGGCATAGCTGAGCTTGCAACCATCATAGATACTCGCGTGGTTTTCGCGGTCACAAAGGATATAATCATCCTTGCCGGCAATCGCGCTGATGATGCCAAGATTGCTCTGGAAACCTGTAGAAAATGTCATTACGGCTTCCTTGCCGATGAAGTTTGCAAGCTCTTCTTCGAGCTCAATGTGCAGTTCCAGTGTGCCGTTGAGAAAGCGTGACCCCGAGCAGCCGGAGCCATAGCGTTCCAGGGCTTTGCGTCCAGCTTCGATTACGCGGGGGTGCGTAGTAAGGCCGAGATAGTTGTTGGAGCCAAGCATGATACGGCGCTTGCCTTCCATGATAACTTCCACGTCCTGCCGGGATTCAAGCTTGTGGAAATAAGGATAGATGTTTGCTGCGCGGATTCCATCGACGTAGGGGTTAGTACATTTTGCGAATAAGTCCATATGATTTCAATTACCTCCAAATGGTATGCCAATTACCGCACCTGCGGCAAAAGGAAAGACGCTTGGCGAAGAATTGCCAAGCTTATTATGATATGAACAAATTTTATCTCATTTTTATCGGAATAACAAGCAAAACGTTGTGTTGCGGTGGATCGCGGAGGGAAGAATTCCACGCGTGTTGCGGTTCCAATGCAAAAGTGACATTGGGCTGTAAACGTTAGAACCTGCTCACTGAAATTGAGAAACCGTTACAACCCAATGGCGGGAGGCAGGGTGCTGGATTGCGGATGTAAAAGCCAAACCGATTTAGCCGGGAATCCGTGCTTTAAGGTCCATCTGAGCATGCTGCATTTTACAAGAACGGCTGTTAAAAAATAAAACTAGAAGCGGAAACAAATGCAAATAGGAAACAATACAGCCACGCAACAGGGATGCAGGCGTTCATACGCATTTTGCATTTTTGAGGCGTAGAACAGAGACAATAAAGGATGTAAAAGCATGCTTGCGTGAAAAGCATATGCTGTGATATAGTAACAAGCAAATGTGGATTTCGGGGGGAGAAGGATGGAGCGCCTAACGTATCAAGACGAATCGGGCTGCTATAGGCTTTCGGGCGATCTGCAGGAAGCGATCCAGCGCCTGGGCACATTTGAAACACTGTATGAAACGATTGTAGCGGAACAGGAGGATGCAGGGGCAAAACTTAGTGCGCTGCGGCTTGCGGGGAAAGAAAAAACGTGCCAGGCACGCGAGCTCACAGGCAAGCGCTTGCTCAACGCAAACTTGCTCTCTTTGTTTCGGAGGGCAGGGATTACCTAAAACCGCAAAGCATGAAAATGGGCTGGGAGCCCCTAAACGGAAAACAAAGATGGAAAAACAAATTCGAATCCTTTTTGTATGTCACGGCAATATCTGCCGCTCGCCCATGGCCGAGTTTATTTTGCGAGAAAAGGCAAAAGAACTTGGGCTTGAGGACACTGTCATTGTAGCGTCTGCTGCAACGAGCGAGGAAGAGCTTGGAAACCCTGTGGATCCGCGGGCAGCAGCGATCCTGCATGCACACGGGATTGATTGCGCAGAGAAACGCGCGCGGCAGATGTGCAAATGCGATTATGACGCTTATGATTATCTGATCGGCATGGATCGGATGAATGTGGCTAATATGCGCCGCATTGCAGGTGGAGACCCATGCGGGAAAATGTGCCGTTTGCTGGATTTTGCAGCAAATCCGCGCGATATTGCTGACCCTTGGTATACGGGCGATTTCAACGCGGCCTTTGCAGATATATGCGAAGGGTGTACGGCGCTGCTCAAACGCCTCAAAGCGCAACGGCTTGTGATCCCAGCAACTGTTCGCGTATGCCATGTGCAAACGCGTTAATGCGCGCCTGCACGCCGGGCACACGCATGGCGCTTCCCGGATCGTTAGCGGTTTCCGCAAGGCAGAAGCGTGGAGGGAGCATAAGCGTTTTGTTTAAGCAGAGCGCCCCGAGTACCTGCTGCGCTACGAGGTCGCTTCCACTGTAGCCTGAAACCACAATGGCATACAGATATTTATCATAAAGCGAATTGTTTACAAGCAGTGCGGTTAGACGGTTGATGAAGGCCATAATATTGGCGCTGACGGAGTCATTGTAATTTGGGCAAAGCAGGAAAAGCGCATTTGCCTCCATCAATGCCGGGAACACATCCTTTACAATGCTGCCGCCATAAAAGCATTCGTTTGTCTGCGCAAAATGGGAACAAGTCTTATAGGAACAGCCGCGGCAGTCATGGATTTCTCCGTTTTGCAGGGAAATTTCCTGCATATCGCATGCGTCGCGCAAATGGTCGCAGACAGCAGCTCCCAGTGCAAGCGTGTTGGAAGTTGCGTGCGCGGATGCATGCAGCAGTAAGATATGCGGGCGTGCGAAATGTGGCGGCTGGAAAGCAAGCAGGCGCTCGACGAGTGCACGTGCCAGCAGAGGGTAAGCCTGTTCGGGCGTAACACCAAGGCGCTTTGCCGTGACATGAAGGTTGGAGAGCGACCCTGTACCTTCCACAAGTGGCTTTCCCGGAAATGTGCATCCTGCTGCGTTTGCGGCATGCGCAAGCATGCGCGCGAGCTGCTTTGTATAAAGTTCACCTTCGCCATCGATGAGCATCACTGCGGCTGAACCTTCCATAGCCGAAACATTGCGCCGAAGATGTATGAGCAGCGTGCAAATATCCATGTCCAGACCGTATTCCCCTAAGGAGAGTGCAAATAGAACCCGGCGTTCGGAAAGCTGTGGAATATGGGCCTTCCCAAGATAGACCTCTTCGCAGGGAATGCCTGCTAGCGCCTGTGCAAGCACGGCATCCAAACGCTTGCTGCGCCCTGCGCGCAGAACGAGAAGCGGTGCCCTTTGGATCATGGCAAAAACTCCTTTAATGTAGAATGTGCTGCATCAAGGCGCGCGGCAAGCGCCGGCAAAATAGGCTCACGCCATAGCATTGGCCCATTTGGGGTAAAACGGGAGCGGCAGCCGAAATATGCGCCTCCCATGGGTACTGCACCGTCATGCCATTCGCCGCGCAATGTTTTGAGCACGCTCACGCATGCGGAGGAAAGGCCCGGCGCAAGGTATGGCTTGAACCCGAGTTCGCGCACGCGTAAATTGGCTGTAGCGGCCTGCTCGGTCAACGTTTTGGAGAGAGCATCGTCATATTCTGCACCGGGCGCATTGGCAACGATCAGCCCTGTGCCGTGCGGACCATATGCGCGGATGGCGTCTGCATCAAGCCCTGCCTTTTTGGCGTAATACTGCGCGCGGGCGTGCATCACGCCAAGGCCGTATCCCTGCACCTGCTCTGGCAGAAGACCGTTGCGGTCAAAATTGCCGCGTTCATCTTGATTGCTATCCAGAAAAACAGCGCGCGCAAGCGGATCGACCGGATCGGAGATCTGCGCAAACAAACCGGAAAACCCGCAATCTCGGGCTTTTTTTGCATAATGGGAAAGCATGGCGCGGTTTGCTTCAAACTGCACCATGCGCACATCGCCGGTTTTTTCCGTCAGCGGTGGTACGCCGCGTGAAGCGGTAAAAAGAAGCGCATCGCAATCAAACAGGGCAGATTCGTTGCATCGATACACCGGTGGAAGCGGAATATCAGCAGGAGGGAGCACCTGGTTGAGCTCCATTTCATAGCGTGCGCACTGCGCCTCGTTTGGATCGAATATGCCGATGGAATCGAGCTCCGTGCCAAGAAGCTTCAAGCCAATGAGCACTGTTCCGCCTACATCCCCAAGGCCAACAAGAACGATGCGCGGGCGTTTGGGCGGGTTCAAGAAACGCTTCAGCACAGCATAGCAGCGAGAAAATGCCGTGTTAAGCGCACATGCGCCCTCCTGCTGAAGGATAGCCCGCACTGGTTCTGGAAGGCATGGCAATGCCTGGGACATGGAAACCGGCTGAAGCAGCACCGAGGGGACTTCTGGCTCGAATAGCTCAGCTTCAGATTGAATCGCGAAAATCCCTCTGCCCACGCGCCCACCGCGCGCAAACAGGATCACAAGGGGCGAAAAGGGATGCTCTACGGGAACGGCCTCTTTCGGAAGGCGGCAACCCGCGCCAAACGGGTACAAGCATGCCCCTTCATAGGCGTAATATTCGTGCATGGGATTCCTCCTTTCTGCGTTAAGGCTCCCGCTCCTGCGAGCGGCCTAAGCGGTGAAAAAGAGCGATGTCATCCGCGAGGCAGGCAGAGGCAAAAGCGCCGGGATCGTATTGGAGATGGTTCCCCTTGTCGGGCAGGCGCGGACGATAAAGCGCTTCTGCAAGGCGCTTGAGCGTAAGGGAAGTATTCAGAAGCGCTTGATGCCGCTGCTCAAGAACGCTGAGGATCGCCTGTGCATTCTCCAACGAAACGCGGGAGAAGAGGCGCAGCGCGTTTTCCGAAACGCCGTGTAGGAAGCGCGGGCAGGTGTAGGGGAAAATGAGATTGATCGAAGGCAAAAGCGCTCCAGGACGGCGGTCCGTCTGCACGCTGTCGCCCCCAAGGAATGGGTATTGCAGGCTTTCCGTGAACCAGTACCGCAGGTTGGGGATGAAATATTCGCAGTCTACATCGCGCTGCTGCAAATCCATCAAGTCTTTTCCACGGCCGGAAAGGATGCCCACGATAATACGGCGAATCTCCACGTTTTCCTGCCGGAAGATTGGGTCGAGCATCTCGAGCCGATAACCGTTGTGCAGAAGGTCATCCACCAGAAGTACCGGGCGGCGAAAGGATTTGAGCGTGCGTATCTGGTTGGAAAGCGAGGAATAGCCAGGATATTCCGTGATGGTAAAGCGCGTGATCCCGCTATCGAACACTTTATCCGCGTGCAACGTTTTTGTCACTACATTGGGAACAACCTCGCCGGAGAGGATTTTGCCATAGGGCACGCACATATCTGCACCAAGTCCTTCCCCGGGCGCAAGATGCTCCACGCCCGCCGCGCAGCGCACCCTATGCACAAGCGCCTCGTTGAGCAGCTCCGTATGGAAGCAGAGCAGAAGCGTGCCTGGGAACATGGCCGCGATTGCGCGGCGCAATGCCGGGCGGGCTTCGGATATTACTTTGCGAACGGCTTCATCATCATGTAGCGGCGGCTTGATGCGCTCAAGCGCATCCTGGATCAGCACGAGAGGCGCGCGCATGTCCACGATGAGAACATCCATGTGGCCCGGAACAGGGCAGAAACCCATTTGCTCCAGCGTTGGGCGCAGCGGGTCGTTTTCCCTGCAAATATAGAGCGCGCAGGTATAATCCTCGGAAAGCGCGCGCGCAAGCAATTCTGTAGCAAGCAGCAGGAGCCCTTCGGGCAATGGGTCGCCTTCCAGAGCGACCGCTTCAATTAAAAGCATGCGCCCAGATGCTTCCATGCGGACGGCTTCTGCGGCGGCGCGGTTTTGCAGTGCTGCATAGAGTTCGGAAACATAGAGCGTGCGCCCAAGCGCGTAGCCGAGCGGGCAAGCTTCTCCGCGGCGCCGCAGCAGGGCGGCGCGGGGGCGCTGCATGGCGCAAAGGCGTGCGTCAAGCTCTGCAGAACCTGTGGAAGGATCTCCTGGACGCCAGCTTTCAAAGGAGAGCTCGCGCAGGGTAAGGATATGCTTGAGCTGCGGGGAACGCAGGTATAGTCCCTTTGCATAGATGAATTCCTGCACAACAGGATCGAGCAGCATGGAAATATCAAGGTTCTTATCGATATATTCCCGGATACGGGAGGAGCTTACGCTTTCATAATAGGCGGGAAGGGAAAGCTGGATCAGCTTTCCGCGGATTACGTCCGAAAGTGGGTGGGCAGCGACGCTTTCTGCGCTTTCGTCCCGCACGAACACGATATGGTTGTAATAAGCGGCGCCTCCGTGGATGCCAGCCCGGTACGCCGAAGCATTGCGGATCACATCGCTCCCTGCAACGAGGTAAAGCTCCCGCTTGGGAAACAGGGAGGCAAGGCGCGCGAGGTCATCCGGCACGGCGATGTTCACGGGTATGTCATCCGGGAAAAGAAAAACGTCGGCATAATCTGCCACGGACATACTTACGATCTGCCTGCGGAGCAGCCGGGGGAGCGTGCGCTTGCTCCAGGAAAACTCATCTACTGCAAGATATACCTCAAATCCGCGCGCGCGGATCTCGCGCACAATGCGCTTATGCCCAGAAGAGAAGGGGTCAAAGGTGCCCGGGAAAAACGCAACCGGGCGCAACGCAGGGTATTCAAATGGGCCGAAGGTGATTTCGCATTCGGTCATAAAGCGGTAAAGGTGGTTCAGCATTGCGGCTTGATTGTAAAAAACGAGCCGCCCTTGCCGTGGCTCGGCCAGAAGCGTGCGCAGCTTTTTTACTACGCCTGGAAAACAGGCGCGCCGTGCAGCAAGCGGCACATAGTGGTTATAAAAGAAATCGCGGCATAAAACGCCAAGCGCTGTGGAATGGATGGTTTCGTCATAATGCGCAACGCCGGTAAGAAGCAGGCCGAGGATGCGCTCTGCATCCTTGGGGTCAAAAGCGTTTCCGGCATCGATGGCAACGGTATAAAGAATGACGCTGAAGGTGCGGATGGCGGCGCAGGATGCCTGTTCGTTTGCGCTGCGCAAAAGCGTTTCCAGCATATCGATGCATTCATCGAATTCCTTTTGAGGAAGGCGGCAGATCAAGCGCCCGACGCAGGGGGAGATAAAACGCGCAACCTCGCTCTGGCCGGTTTCCAGCTCGCGGAGCAAGTCAATCACAATTTCGTTGCATTGATCTACGGAGAGGTATTTTGCAATGTGCACAAGGCATTTGCCCGCATGCTCGCGGACGGGCAAATGCTCGCTCACGCAAAGCAGATTGGAGAGGTGCATGGCGATGTGGAAAGCATCCGCACGGCTCGCCGCAGCATGCGCCGAAAGCGCATCAATCTGCACAAGCTTAACGGTCCAGTGCACAGCGTTTTTAAGATTGCTGAGATAAAGTTCGGAAATATCCAATGCGGGGGGTTCTGGCGCACCGGAGCAGAGCACGGCCCGCACATGCCCGCAAAGATATGCGACTGCGGCTTCCGGCGCATCCGGCAGCGCAGAGAGGGCCTCCGCCGCTTGCGTGCGTAGTGCAGGGAAGGCAGAATACTTGAGAAGGCAGCGTAACGCGCCGATTTGCAGCCGCGCTTCTGACGCAGCGAGGGCACCTTGCAATACTGAGAGCAGGGAAACAAGCTCGCTTTCTTCAAACAGGGAAAATGGAATGTGGGAGAGCGTGTCTACCAAAACGAAACGGTCGTTGCCTTCAGCGGAGAGAGCCAAACGGTAAATCGGCAGCAGATAGTGCCGCGCTTCCGAAGGGTCTACGCAGCGGAAAAGGCTCTCTGCAACCGTTTTAAGCGAATTGGAAATGCGCTGGGCGTGTTTAAGCGAGATCTTATGATCCGGGTGCAGGCAAAGCTCAACGTAATGTTCCCAGAGGCCAGTGGATTCCTGCAGCAGTGCCATCATGGCAGGCGCCATAGCGGTGGATGGCGCGCCTTCTGGCAGTTCTTTGCGGTAACGTGGGCCACTGTTAGCGAGGACCTGGCCTAAAATGCGCCCCGCATTGCGCCGCACATCGCCTTCGCGGTGCATGAGCAGTTCATATAGGAAAGCGAGCAGGTGAAGCTTATGCTCCCGCGTCATATAGGTGCTGTATTCTTCAAAAAGCTGCAAATAGGTGCGAATACGGTGCAGGTTTTTTTCGCTGCGCGCCTGCTCAAGCAGCTCCGCAAAGGAAGCGCTCCCGCCGAGCATCTGCATAAGAAGGACATTGTTCCGGAACGTGAGGTTTGTGATGGAAGCGGCGTTTTCTTTCGGTGTAAGGAGCGCAGGATCCACACGAGGCGGAATTAGGAGCGCTTCTTCTGAAATGTCCGAAGAGATACCGCAGCTTTCAAGGAAACGCTCAAAATCGCGCAGCTTTGCGTATACCGTGCGATATCGCCGGCTTTTTTCCTCCGTCATATCGGCAAGCTTGCCGAAGATCACGTCATAGGCTTCCGCAAGGGAATAGATTGCAACGCGCTCTTTTCCGGTTTTATCGCGCATGCCGCGCACGCGGAAATCCGCGTAAATTAAGAGCAGCGATTCCAGCTGAAGGTTTTCAAATTCAAGATCCCAGGTAGAATGGTTGGCGGCGATATGGGCGATGGCCGGCATGCCGCCACGCGTAAGCCAATCCCAAGTATAATAATAGTGCAGATAAGGAACGCGCCGCGCATCCTTGCCACGGCAGCCGAATTTGCCGATATCGTGGCTGAGCGAAGCCGCGCTTACAAGCGCAAGGTCGACGGGAAGCCCCGCTTTTGCCGCCAAACGCGCCATGTGGACCGCCACATTGTGCACGCCAATGGTGTGGGAAGCCGGATCAAACGGCATGATGTCGCGCCCGATGCGCATGAGCGCGGGAAAGCAGGATTCACGCACCGCGCCGCAAAACGTGGCATATTCCGGCGCAATAGCACTTTCAGCCTGTTCTTGCTGGGAAAGCTGAAGGATATCCGTTAGAGGATCAAATGGGCAATGCGCCTGCTCTCGCGCAAGCAGCCAGGAAAACACCGTAAGGAAGAATTCGATCGCCTGCTTGGCCGGCTGCACTGGGGGAGTAAAATCCGCATCCGGGAACAGCTTATCCGCAAGGAACGCATAGATATAGGGCAACCAGCCTCCCACCGGTGCAGGCGCAAACGCATCCATCACGGGCTTGCAAAGTGCGAGCACCTCTTCCGCCCCAGCGCGCGCATTTGGATCGCGATGATAGAGCGCGGAAGGGAAGGATGCAGCGCCAAGAGCCTCCCGGAGCGTACGCCGGGAAAGTCCTGCGTGCGCAGCATAGCGCCCATAAAGCGTGTCGAAAAGCGGCTTATAATATCCCTGCAAATCGTTCATGCCAATCCCCCAGCGTTAGAAAAGTATCATTAAACACATTATACCAAAAACAGGCCATTTAAAAAAGGGCGGATATGCAAGATATGAGAGCAGTGCAAACGGGATTGCCCATATAAAACAAAAAACGAAAACGGCTTTGCCGCGACCTGGCGGCAAAGCCGGGAAAAGGCAAGCGCTGTTTATACGCGCAGGCTTTGCATTTCTGCGGTTTCGCCCGAAAGCAGCGGTGCGCATTCTGCAAGAAACGCCGTTACCTGCTCTGGGCAGCGGCCAATGAAAGCAGCCGGGTTGAGCAATGCGCGGATTTCTTCGCCATTGAGCGGGAAGGCCGGGTCTTCCGCAAGGCGTTCCAGCAGGTCGCAGCGCCCGCCATCCTTCATCCGCCGCGTGGCGGCCATCGAGTGCGTCCGAATGATTTCATGCAGCGCCTGGCGGTCGCCGCCGCGTTTTACACCTTCCATGAGCAGGTTTTCCGTTGCGAGGAAAGGCAGGAAATTCTCCATCGCGGCTTCGATAACCTTTTCGTTTACATGGAGCCCGGAAGCAACGTTGTGGTAAAGCCGAAGCACCGCGTCTACTGCAAGGAACGCTTCCGGCAGCGCGATGCGGCGATTTGCAGAATCATCCAGCGTGCGCTCGAACCACTGGGTTGATGCTGTCATGGCAGCGTTTTGCGCATCTGCCATCACGTAGCGCGCAAGCGAGCAGATGCGCTCGCACCGCATGGGGTTGCGCTTATAAGCCATGGCAGAAGAACCGATCTGGTCCTTTTCAAACGGTTCTTCCACTTGCTGATCATGCTGGAGCAGGCGCATATCGTTCGCAAACTTGTGTGCGCTTTGCGCAACGGAAGAAAGCGCAGAAAGGATGCGGCTATCCAGCTTGCGCGGATAGGTCTGCCCGGAGACGGGATAGCAGCGTGCAAAGCCGAACGCGTTTGCTATGATGCGGTTCATTTCGTCGATCTTTGCAGTATTCCCTTCAAACAGCTCCAAAAAGCTTGCCTCTGTGCCCGTAGTGCCACGGCAACCCAAAAAACGCATGGCGCCGAGCACGGCATCGAGCTCCTCAAGATCGAGCATGAGATCCTGCATCCAGAGGCAGGCGCGCTTGCCCACGGTTACGGGCTGCGCGTTCTGGTAATGCGTATAGCCCGGGGTAGGGAGCGCCTTATACCGCTGTGCAAAGGCAGCGAGATCTTTTAGGACCGTAACGATTTCCGCGCGGATGAGCTTGAGCGCATCCCGGTAAATCACGAGGTCGGCGTTATCCGTAACGTAGCAGCTGGTGGCGCCCAGGTGGATGATCCCCTTTGCGCTGGGGCAGCAGAGGCCATACGCGTAAATGTGTGCCATTACATCATGGCGCACAGCCGCTTCCCGCGCTGCAACCGCTTCATAATCGATATCCGTCAGATGCGCCCGCAGCTCTGCAACCTGCGCCTCTGTGATGGGAAGGCCAAGCTTGCGCTGCGCATCCGCGAGCTCCACCCAGAGCCTGCGCCAGGTGGAAAAGCGCGTATCCGAAGAGAACAGGCGCTGCATGCGTTCCGAAGAATAGCGGGAACAAAGCGGGCTTTCATAACGATCTTTCATGGGAACCTCCCTTTAGCGCAGGATGATTGCATCCCGGGCCGCGCCCACGGAAACATAAGGGATAGGCGTGCGCAGCGTATCTTCAACATAGCGCACATAATCGCGCGCAGCCGCAGGCAGGTCGCCGAACTTGCGCGCATTGCTGATATCGCAGCCCCAACCGGGCAGATATTCCATCACGGGTTTTGCCTCGGCGAGCGCGGCGGGGAAGGGGAATTCGTCCACTCGCTTGCCGCCAATCTCATACTGGGTGCAAACCGGGATTTTTTCCATGTAAGAAAGCACATCGAGCTTGGTGAGGGCGATCTGCGTTGCGCCCTGCACGCGCACGCCATAGCGCGTAGCGACTACATCAAACGGGCCAACGCGGCGCGGACGCCCCGTTGCAGCACCGTATTCGCCGCCAGCCTCGCGCAGACGCTCCGCTTCTTCGCCAAACCATTCCGCAGTGAACGGCCCTTCGCCCACGCAGGTGGAATACGCCTTCACGATGCCGAGCACGGTGTCTACCTTAAGGCTTGGCAGCCCACAGCCGATGGGTGCGTAGGCCGCAAGCGGCGTAGAAGATGAGGTATAGGGGTAAATGCCATAATCGATATCCCTTAGCGCGCCAAGCTGCGCCTCAAACAGGATGTTTTTGCCGGAAGCTTGTGCATCCGCGAGGAAGGCACCTACGTCGCAAACGTAAGGCTTGAGCTTGCTGCCGAACTCTTCGGTCCAGGCAAGAAGATCCGCAAGCGCGAAGCCCTTTGCGCCATACACGTTTTCAATGGTGAGGTTTTTCCATGCAAGCACGCCGGAAAGATGGCGTTCCAGGTATTCTGGATAGAGAAGCTCTCCCATCATGAGGCTCTTCTTTTGATACTTATCGCTGTAGACCGGGGCAATGCCGCGCTTTGTGGAACCGTATTTTGCATCCTTAAGGCGGGCTTCTTCCAGCTCATCCAGCAGCTTATGATAAGGGAATACGATGGTTGCACGATCGCTGATCTTGAAGTTTTCGGGCGTAACGGAAACCCCTGCTTTGCGCAGCGTTTCCATCTCGCCAAAAAGCGCTTCGAGATCGATCACCGTGCCGTTGCCGAGCACGTTGACTACGCCAGGGCGGAAGATGCCCGAAGGGATGAGATGCAGCGCGAATTTCCCATATTCATTGATTACGGTATGCCCTGCATTGTTGCCGCCCTGGTAGCGGATGACAACATCATAATCTTCGGCAATGAGGTCTACCATGCGGCCTTTGCCTTCATCGCCCCAGTTTACGCCTACGATCGCGCAATTTGCCATAGCTGAATTCCTCCATCAATTCGATTCAAAGGAATCGCCCTCGTGCAATGAGGCACGCGATTCCACCTGTATGATACCATGCTTTCCCCATAAGTGAATATATGAGGTGCTTATGTATCTATTCGTAATTTGAATAGAAGGGCAGCGTATGCGAACCGCCTCCAGCTTGCCCAAAGGGGAATGGCCCCGAAGTTTGCATCCGATTTGGTGCTTAGGCTAAATTACTACAAAAGGGCAAGAACATGCTCCCTGGAAGATGCGCAGAAGAACCGCAGAAGGCTTGCATCAAAGTTCTCCCTACATCGTTTCTGGTCGCGCCGCAGGGGCAAGGGCGTGGAAGCAATCTGGAAAGCGCGCAGCCAGCTTTTTGCAATTTAAAAGCGGCCCCTGCAGGCCGCTTTCAAGAAAAAATCGTTTAGCTGTTGCTGATGGACATGTTTGCGCCGATCGGGAGCGCAAGGTGCGTGCTCATATACCAGTGATTATCCACCATGACGAAAATCATGGAATTGGTATAAACATGGTCTTCGCCATTTGTGTCGGTAAAGATGATCTCATATTCGGCGCGCACAGCCTTTTCCGTGTCGGGGAAAGTCTGCTGGATCTTTGCGATATCCGATGTGCCATATTCAGAAAGGCTTGTAATGCGCACACCAATGGTAAACTCCGTGCCGATTTCAAGGAGTGCATCCTGCACATAATTCCGATAATAGCCTGGCGTGATGCCTCCCATGGACATAACGGATTCAAAATCCTCGCGCGCGTCTTCGGCTATGCAGGCCTTCATCGCATCGAGGTCGCTTTCGATATAGAGCGCATCATAGAATGTTGTAAGCGTTTTTGTAAGCACTGCCTTGCGTTCGGCTTTTGCAGCCAATACGATCGCTGCAATGAGCGCTACTGCGGCCAGGATGCATACGGGGATGAGCCAGATTCTTTTTTTGCTGCTTGTTTTTTGTTCGTTCGGCATGATCATGCATTCCTTTCGTGGTTGAAACAAAACGATACCTAAAAGCATACATGCAATGGCATGTTTTTGCAAGCAAAAAATCAAACCGGCGCCGCTGCAGGCCCATGCTTTTCGGTGGCATTTTGTGCGTTATAGAAAGCTATGCTGCCGATTTTGGATGCATGCCGAAAGGAATATGGCCTGTTCTACATTCTTTCCAAGCGCAAGCGCCTGCCGCATCAAGAGGCAGGCGCTTGCAGCAATGCCCGTTTATTCTGGATACACTTCGCGCGCGCGGCGCACGGATTCCATCGCATCGCGCACATAGAAATCTGCGCCGATATCGCGGGTATATTCTTCCGTGAGCACGGCGCCGCCGCACATTACAAGGCATCCTGGAACTTGCGCGCGAAGGGCCTGGATGGTGCGCTTCATGCTGGGTACGGTTGTAGTCATGAGAGCAGAGAGGCCAACAAGCCGCGCTTGATGCGCAGCCGCAGCTTCCACGATGGCCTCCGGCGGGACATCTTTGCCAAGATCGATTACGCGGAACTGGTAGTTTTCCAGCAGCGCTTTTACGATGTTTTTCCCGATGTCGTGCACATCGCCCTGCACCGTTGCAACCACCACGGTCCCGCGCGTGGCGCCGGCTGCATCGCCCATCTGCGCACGGATGGCCGAAAAAGCAGCCTTTGCCGCTTCTGCGCACATCAAAAGCTGGGGAAGGAAGAGCGTTCCTGCCTCAAAGCGTTCACCCGCCTCGTTGAGTGCGGGGATTAGGCCGCTTTCGATGACTGCAAGCGGGTCTTTTTGCGCGAGCTCACGCTTTGCTGCTTCCAGTGCAGGCTGACGCAGGCCCCGCAGCACTGCGTCATGCAGGGACATGGCTTCCGCCTGCGCGGCCGGCTGCGCGGGTGTAGCCGGTGCACCGCCATAGGCGGCAATGTAAGCGGCACAGTTTGCATCCCCGCCAAGCAGCGCTGTGCACGCGCGTGCAGCTTCCATCATGCCGGGGGCATGCGGGTTTAAAATCGCTGCGGAAAGCCCTGCGCCCAGAGCGAGCGCAAAGAAGTTCGCGTTGAGATAGCTGCGCGCGGGCAGGCCGAAGGAAACGTTGGAAACGCCAAGCGAGGTGCACACGCCAAGCTCTTCGTGCAGGCGGCGCACGCAAGCGAGCGTGATGCGCGCGTTCTCATTGCCCGAGCTGATGGTGAGCGTGAGCGGGTCGAAAAGAAAATCGTGCGGCTTGAGGCCATAAGCAGCACCGCGCGCAAGGATGCGCCGGGCAATGGCGATGCGGCCTTCAACATCCTCCGGGATGCCGCTTTCATCCAGCGTGAGCGCAACGATTACGCCGCCATAGCGCGCTGCAAGCGGGAATACGGCTTCCATGCTGCTCTCTTTGCCGCTAACCGAGTTGATAATCGGTTTTCCATTGTAAACGCGCAGTGCGCGGGCAAGCGCTTCCGGATCCGCCGAATCAAGCTGAAGCGGAAGATCGGTTACGGCTTGCAGTTGCTCTGTAAGCGAGGTGAGCACGGCGGGCTCGTCCAATTCCGGCAAGCCAGCGTTTACATCAAGCGCATCCACGCCTTGCTCCTGCTGCAGGATGCCTTCGCGCAAAATCAAATCAAAATCCCCATCCCGCAAGGCCTGCTTCATGCGCGGTTTGCCCGTTGGGTTGATGCGCTCGCCGATGAGCACCGGCTTTCCCTGCCCGAAGCAGACGGTACGCGCATAGGAACAGGCCACCGTGCGGTGTTTTTCTTCTACCACCGGGGGTGTGAGGCCCGCACAGCGGGCAACGAGCGCGCGGATGTGCTCCGGCGTAGTGCCGCAGCAGCCACCCACGAGGCCTGCGCCGCCTTGCACGCACGCTTCCATCAGCGCGGCAAATTCTTCCGGCCCAACGTCAAACACGGTTTTGCCTTCGACTTCCCGCGGAAGCCCTGCGTTGGGCTGGAGCAGGATGGGCAGGCTTGAGAGCGC
Source organism: uncultured Clostridia bacterium (assembly GCA_944366945.1). Classification (GTDB taxonomy): domain Bacteria; phylum Bacillota; class Clostridia; order Christensenellales; family CAG-138; genus UBA1685. The sequence continues at coordinate 164,143 of CALVWJ010000002.1, read as the reverse complement.
GCGCATCTGCTGCAGGAAGGGGAGCATTTCGCGTGGCCCAAGGCCGCAATTGAGGCCAAGTGCATCCACGCGCAACCCTTCGAGAAGCGCAACAACGCTTGCAACATCGCCGCCGGTTAGAAGCTTGCCGCGCCGGTCCAGCGTTACCGTTGCACAAACGGGGAGCGAAGCGCCCTCCTTTGCGGCGAGTACGGCGGCCTTGAGCTCATAGGCGTCGGACATGGTTTCGATCAGCACCAGATCCGCCCCGGCTGCTGCGCCGGCTTCGATGGCCTCGCGGAACATGCGATAGGCGTCCTCAAAAGCGAGATCGCCGAGCGGCTTGAGAAGCTTGCCCGTGGGCCCTACATCAAACGCCACAAAACGCTGTTTCCCGCCCGCCTTTGCGATGGCTGCCTTTGCGTTGCGCACTGCCGCCGCCGCGACTTCTGCGGCGCAATAGCCCGTGGGCGCAAGCTTGTGCGCCGTGCAGCCGAAGGTATTGGTTGTAAGAATGTCGCTCCCCGCAGCAAGGTAGGCCGCATGCACGGCTTCCACTTCCTCCGGGTGGGTCAAGTTCCAAACATCCGGCGCTTCACCCGCCGGAAGGCCCGCGCTCTGGAGCATGGTGCCCATTGCGCCATCGAGAAAAAGCAGCTGCTTTTGCAGCAGGGTTTGCAGGTTCATGGTTTTGGTTCCTTTCGGTATTCACAGGTGAGATTATCGCACTGCGCGCACTTATGCACTGCGCAGACGGTGTTTTCAGCGGAAAGGCCGATTACAGCGGTCACGGACTTGAGCGGCGTAAGCATATGCGAATCGGTTTCAGAAAGGCCAAGCCGCTTATCCGCCTGCAACGCGCGGAGCATATCCGATTGATGCACGATGGAAAAGCTGCCATACCCCGGCGAAAAGCGGGGGCGCAGGAAAAGCCCCTCGCGCGCGCATTCCTGCGCAAGCGCAGCGCAGGAATCATCGCAGAAACACTCAAGCGCGCTTGCAGCGCATGCCTGCAACGCAAACGCGCGCGCTACATCCAGCTTGAAAAGGCGCGCCATTGCGCGATCCACCTCGGCGCCGAGCGTTGCAGCGAACAGGTATGCCGCGCTGCAGCCGGAAAGGCGCGCAGCGAGAGCGGAGGAATTCGCCGTAAACGCCTGGAGCGATACCTCTGCGCCACGGACTTCCACGGGCACACGCAAGGCAACATAACGCGGCGCAGCACAGGCGTTGAGCGCTTCCACTGCGCCGTCAAGCAGCGCTTCAACCTGCGCATCCGGCGCGCCCTTTGCGCCCAGATACCGCAGCGCTTCTTCCCGGCGGACCCTCATGCGTCCTTGCCCAGAATATGGGATAGATTGTTTGCGATGCGCCCGGCGATGTCCGGCCGGTTCATGGTGTAAAGATGGACGCCGCGCACGCCGTTTGCAACCAGGTCGATGATCTGCTCCGTGGCATAGGCGATGCCCGCCTGTTCCATGGCCGCGCTGTCATCCCCAAAGCGGTCCAGAATGTTCTGGAACCGCGGCGGCAGGGAAGTGCCGCTCAAGCGGATGATGCGAGTCATCTGCTTCTTGTTGGTCACCGGCATGATGCCGGCCAGAACGGGCACGGTGATCCCCTTGGCATAAAGCTTATAAAGGAAACGATAGAGTACGTTATTGTCGAAGAACATCTGGGTGGTCAAAAAATCGCAACCCGCTTCCACCTTGCGCTTCAAGTTGGCAATGTCCTCTTCCTGGGATGCGCTTTCCACATGGCCTTCGGGATAGCATGCGCCGCCGATGCAGAATCCGCCGTGCGCGCGGATCGCTTCCACGAGCTCGTTGGCATGCTGGAAGCAGGCGTCAGCCGGCTTGGTCTCGCCCTCGGGCAGGTCGCCGCGCAGGGCAAGCACGTTTTGCACTCCATTTTGCTGCATGGCGTCAAGCCGCACAGCAACATCCGAACGGGAAGCGGAAACGCAGGTTAGGTGCGCAAGCGCGGTGCAGCCGTTCTCCTCAATGCGGCGGGCCATGCGCAGCGTGTTATGGGAGGTGTTGCCGCTCGCGCCATAGGTAACGCTGATGAAATCCGGCTTGAGGCGCGCCGTCTGTTCCACGACCTCGTCGGCGCGGGCCAAATCGGTGCCGGCCTTGGGCGGGAACAACTCGCAGGAAAAGGTTACGGGTTTTGTTTGCAAAAGGTCCCGGATGAACATGGAAGGGTTCCTTTCATATTAGAATATTCTTACGCCAACAGGCGGCGTGAACGGGAAAATGCCTGCAATTGCATAACAAACAGGATTTTAAACATGGGCCTGTGAGGCGCGTGCAGCGTTTGTGGCCATTCAACTCGTTTACCTTCTGCCTCGATCGTTTTGAGATGCAAGCGCGGATAGCGGCTGGCCTTGCACGCGGCGTGTCCAAGGCAGATATATTATATGCTACTGCACGCCGCGCCGGCATGTCAAGCGGTTTTGCACTGCTGCGGCGTTTGACCGGGCGGGCCGCGTTTGCTATACTCGTGGCAAAGAAATGAATTGGCATGGGAAAGGAAGGGATGCTTAAAATGCGGGCTCGGATGAATGGGAAAACGGTGCTAATTACCGGGGCATCAAGCGGGATAGGCCGCGCAGCAGCGCTCGCGTTTGCGCGGGAAGGCGCTTCGCTCGCGCTGGTTGCGCGCAATGCGGCGCGCCTTGATGCGGTTGCAGAGGAGGTGCGCGCGCTCGGGGTGGCTGCGGAGCCTTACCTTGCGGATACCGCGGATGCAGCGCAGATCGGCGCTGCGGTCGAAGCGGCATGCGCCCGCTTTGGCGCGCTGGATGCCGCCATTTGCAACGCTGGGATTTATCTGCGCTGCCCGGCCGAAGCGCTTACCATGGCGCAGATCCGCACCGTGATGGAAACCAACTTTTTCGGCACGCTCAACACCATCTATGCCGTTTTGCCCGGCATGCGCGCCCGCCGCGCGGGAAGCATAGTAGTTACATGCTCCATGGATGGCAAAAAAGGCGTTCCGCCCGATGCTGCTTATGTGGCTTCCAAATTTGCGCTCAACGGGTTTCAGCAGGTGCTTCGGCAGGAGATGCGGGGGAGCGGCGTGTATGTGGGAACGGTTTTCCCAAGCCGTACGGATACGCCGCAGATCGCGCATGTGGCTTGCCCGGGCATTACCCCCAAGATGGCTCCGGAACTTGTTGCAAACGCAATTGTAACCTGCGTGCGGAAGCGGAAAAAGGAAGTGCTGGTGCCAGCGGGGCCCTGCAAGCTGCTGGTGCTGGGGGATGCGCTTTCACCCAGCCTGGGGGATTGGATGGTGCGTACTTTCCAGCTCAACGGGGTGGCGCCTGGGGAAAGCGAAACGCCGCGCCACTGAAGATTTGGAAACGCCGGAAAAGCAAAAAAGGAAGTGCTGGTGCCGGCCGGGCCCTGCAAGCTGCTGGTGCTGGGGGATGCGCTTTCGCCCAGCCTGGGGGGATTGGATGGTGCGCATTTTCCGGCTCGATAGGGTAGCGTAGCGCCTGCGGAAAGCGAAGCGCCGCCCCGCTGAAGAGCCTAGAGCGTCTCAAATGTCAAAAAATGTCGTAATTTGTATAATTATGTCCCTTTTTGGCGTATTTATTGCGATTTAATCATTGGACGCAGAAATGCGCGAAAAAAAGGAGGGTTTGATTTATGAGGAAAAAGACGTTTTTGGTTCTGTTGGCGCTGTGCATGCTCCTCATGAGCATGTGCCCGGTAAGCGCTCTTGCGGAGGGCGATGAAAGCAGGATTGTAATGCGGGCGCCGGGGGGATGCAATTCATGGCTAAAATATAATACAGTAGAGCAGGCCTATTATATAGCTGGTGAATGCGATGGAGAAGAAGGCGAATATAAAACGTTCGTACTCACGCTTTATAAGCAGGTTGGAAGCAGTTGGGAATTTATTGATTCTGCGATTACCTCAGGATATGCAGCCAACTTATATGTTGAGAAAAAAATCAACCAGCAGCTTACGAGTGGATATTATAAGATCCAGATGTCCATTACAACTCCGACGACTTATGGATCTGGGCCCAATTATTTTACGATATAATTTTATTTAATAAATGCACCACAAGGGAAACGAAATGATGCGCACAACGCGCATCATTTCGTTTTAAATTGAAAAAGTTTTGGAAACTATTCTGTTAAAGCTAGACAATTTAGAGTGGATGCGATATCATCAATGTTTTCACAGTTATTGATAGTATAAGTAATCGCATATGCGCCGGTATTTGTTGTTCCCATAAAGGAATTGTCTTTGCGGGAACGTAGACCATCTACTACAATTCCGGAAGGCAATTCGATGTGACAGACTTCATCGTCTCCTACTGCTATATAATATCCGTTAGACGAGCCAAATTCCAGATTCGCTTGATAGATCCCCACTCTTCTATCACCGAATTGATAGTTAAGATAAATCCGTTCACCTGAATATGTCTTTCTACGAAGCAAAATGCTGGTGAGAGCATCTTCTCTCCCTGCAAGATGGTATACGGGATAACCGACAAAATCCACAAGTTCTTCCAATGTGTTGAATGTATATTCTTCGTTGACGTTTTCTGTAACTACGGGAACGGTGTGTATCACAGAGTTATCGGCATCTGAACTGACGTATAGCATGCTTTCAATCAAATCGGAAACCGCATTATACACCGCCTTCGCAAGCGCGCGGCCAGGGTACGTGAAACCGAAGAAGAACCCCAACAACAGGATGACGCCAAGGCCCAGCACGGCCCGCCGCGAAACGAGCGCAACATGGCCAAAGCGCACGGGCATTGCGGCGCGGCATTTGCGAGCCAGCTTTTCCCGGGACATCCCGATCAAGGATTCCCATTCTTTAGGGCTCTTTCCTGCCCGGATGCGCGCCGCTTCCAGCACTTCCGCGGCGCAGGGCAAACCCTGCTCGTACAGCATCTTCCTGGCGTCCCGGCGGCTCCTTACCCGGTATGGGTCCAGCAAGTACGGCTTTTGCTGCAGTTTGCGCTTTATTTTCCCCCAACGCATACGTTCCCCCTCCTGTTACTATATTTTATCCAACATCATAAATACAAAAGCAGTGTAAACAAAAATGCCCGCATTTCCTTTTCCGGGATCTTCTCTGCAATGCGCGCTTTGATCCGCTGAAACTGCTTGCGAAGCGCTTCATAGCTGAGGCCATACATCTCAGCTAAGTCTTGAACAGGCACTTGGTCCAGAACGTAGGCAATAAAAGCTTCCTGGATTTCCTTGGAATAAGCCTGCAACAGTTCGCGGATCAGCAACTGTATTTCGACTTCATTGTAAGGGCGCTCCATTTGGTTGCGTTCGATAAACTCGCGCTCAATGCTTTCATCATCCTGCGGTTCCACCGTGTATTTCTTGCGAAACATGCTGATTGCCTTATGGCGCACAATCGTCCGCATATAGACTGCGCAAGCGCCTTCGTTTTTGAACTCTGCTTCCGCTTCCAATAGGGCGACGATCGTATCGCCAACGATTTCTTCCGCTGCATACATGGAATGCGTATACGTTAATGCCATCATGAAAAGTGAGCGCTGTTGGCGAAGATAAACTTCAGCGATTTCATCTTTTGTAAGAATCCTTGTCATGTTCTCCCCTCGCTTTGTGTTGCTGGTTCCATTTTGATCAGAAGCTCTCCAACGGAGCATAAGAAGTTGAGCTGAGAATCGTTCAATTGCGTTGATAGAAATAGGAGCTTTTGCGTTTTTTCGGCTCGCGCGTCATTCTGCAGCGTTAAGGCAAACAGATCGCGAGGATTCAGCGGCAAACCGTGTACGATGTTATATAAAATGCCATAGCCAGGCTGTGTTTTGCCCGATTCAATGTTTTGATAATTGCGCAGGCTGCAATGCGCGATTTCTGCCATTTGCGTTTGTTTGAGCTTATTCTTTTTGCGGATTTCTTTGAGCCGCACCCCAATGTTTGTGTGCATGGTCTGTTTTCCTCATGAAAATTAAAATGGCAGAATCAAAAATAAACGATAGATTATGCATGTAATAAGCATATTATAATTCTACATTTTACGCAAGTCAAGATGCGTGTTCGGCGTGCTGCAAGCATGGTTGGAAAGAATGCGCCCGCTTAAAATCAGAGCGTGGTGCAGGTAGGGAAGAGGGGGCCTCTGCGGAAAAGGCAAAAACCCGGGCAAATCGCAAAAACGGGGCAAGTGTTAGGCCCAAGATGGCTTTGCTTAGACCATCAGCAGCCTTATAGGGCACAACACAAAAGGGGAAACAGAATCCGTGACACGTTGCTGCTTGAATGGGATAAAACGTGCTGGAGAAAACCAGCACGGGTGATTGGGGGGGATGTGGTGCCCTGGCTTTTACAAAAAAACACCGCGGACGTTGCAACGTCCGCGGTGGTGAAGATGGAGCGGGTAAAGGGACTCGAACCCTCTATCTCAGCTTGGAAGGCTAATGTGTTACCATTACACTATACCCGCATGCCGAAATTTGGGGATTGGTGCGGGCGAAGAGACTCGAACTCATACACCTTGCGGCACCGGAACCTAAATCCGACGCGTCTGCCAATTCCGCCACGCCCGCATTCATGCCGGAAAAAATGGTGACCCGTCGGAGATTCGAACTCCGGACACCTTGATTAAAAGTCAAGTGCTCTACCGACTGAGCTAACGGGTCAGATCTGGCTGGGGTGGCAGGATTTGAACCTACGAATGCGGGAGTCAAAGTCCCGTGCCTTACCGCTTGGCGACACCCCAACAAACCCCGGCACACCATAAAATCAATGGGGTGAGTGGTGGGAGTCGAACCCACGACCTCCAGAGCCACAATCTGGCGTTCTAACCAACTGAACTACACCCACCATACTGGCGCGCCCGCAGGGATTCGAACCCGGGACCTACGGCTTAGAAGGCCGTTGCTCTATCCTGCTGAGCTACAGGCGCACATCCCTTTGCAAAAGCGCTTGCCGGGTTCAACACTCCAACAGCAGTGTTTCTGCCGACAGTAATGTATTTTAACAGAAAGCCGCGAGGCTGTCAATGCGAAGATCGCAAATAATCCCTTGAAATTCCATGCGCCTGCTATTTGGTGGGATTAAGTCCTGCTTTTCCAGGTTGTTGGCGCAAAAAGCAGGATAAAGGGGAAGATTTCCAGCCTGCCAATCAGCATGTCCGCAGAAAGCACAAGCTTGCTTAAAACGGAGAAATGGCTGAAATTCCCCATCGGCCCAACCACGCTTAGGCCAGGGCCTACATTGCCAATGCAGGTCAACACCGAGGTGACGGTGGTTTCCATGTCGTAATTCTCAATTGAAACGCACAGGATGGAGAACAGGCACACGGCGATAAATGCAGTTAAGTATGCAAAAACCCCGCGGATTACATCGCTATCCAGCTGCTTGCCATCGATGCAGATAACCTTTACCGTGCGCGGGCGCAGCATGTGCCGCATCTCGCTTGTGAGCGATTTGCAGAGGATGATGAGGCGCGCAACTTTGATGCCGCCGCCCGTTGAACCTGCGCATGCGCCGATGATGATGAGCGCAATGAGAATCATGCGGGAGAGTTCCGGCCAAAGGTTAAAGTCCACCGTAGAAAAGCCGGTTGTGGTCATAATGGAGGCCACCTGGAAGAAGCTGTGGTGAAATGCTTCTCCCAACGATTCAAATTGCGGCAGGATATTGAGCGCAATGATGACCGTGGAAGCGATGATAATCCCAAGGTATACGCGCAGCTCTTCACTGCGCAGCGCCTGGGAGGCCCGCTTGCAGATCAGCAGATAAAACACATTGAAGTTTACGCCAAAGAGCACCATGAAAACCGCTACAACGGTTTGGAGATAACGGCTGTCATAGGCTGCAATGCTGGCATTTTTTATGGAAAATCCGCCCGTGCCCGCCGTGGCGAACGCATGCGTAACGCTGTCGAAGAGCGGCATGCCTCCAGCCAGCAGGAAGCCGATCATCATCAAGGTGAGCGCAACATAGATCGCATAAAGCAGGCGCGCAGTATGGCGCATGGTAGGGGTCAGCTTGCCAACAGAAGGGCCGGGGCTTTCCGCGCGCAGCAGATGGAACGTTTCACCATTGCCTTTGGACATGGGGATGATCGCAAGCAGGAACACCAGAACGCCCATGCCGCCGATCCAGTGCGTGAAGGAACGCCAATAAAGAAGGCTCAAAGGAAGGCCTTCGATCTGGGTTAAAATTGTGGCGCCGGTTGTGGTAAACCCGGACACGGTCTCAAACCAGCAGTCAATGAAGCGCGGGATCATGCCGCTGAGATAAAAGGGGAGTGCACCGAAAAGCGAAAGGCAGATCCAACCGAGCGCGGTGATCACGAACCCTTCACGCGCATGGATACCTTCAACTGGGCGCGCCTTGCCGGCTTCGCGCCGGCGTTTCCAGAGCGGCCCTCGCTGGCCCAGAGAAAGCAGCGCCATGCTGAGTACGATCAAAATAAGGATGGTGATTCCAAGCGCCTTGAGCGGCTCGTGTTCCTGGCGGAACAGGGCAATGAGCAATGCCGGGATAAGCAGCACGCCTTCTATGCGCAGCAGATGGCCGATATAAAATCCAATGGCTCTGATGTTCATGCTTCGTCCTTGATGAAAACATCGCGCAGCTCTGCGATAGTGTGGTCTGCAGTGGTTACAATAATGATGGAATCCCCTTTGCGAATCTCGTCATTTCCCGAAGGGATGATAACCTTGCGCGCACGAATGATGCTTGCAATAAGGATATCGGGATTAAGCCGTAACTGATGCAGTGGGATGCCGGTATAAGGGGTTTCATGTTTTACGGAAAACTCCAAAGCCTCAGCTTTCCCATCTACAATGCGGTAAAGGGTGACTGCTGAGCTGCCCGTTGTGTCATCCATTGCGCGTACATACCGTACGATTTCGTTTGCGGTTAGAAGCTTTGGGCTTACGATGCTGTCAATCCCTTTGTTCTCATAAACATTGTTATATTCCGTGCGGTTGATTTTCGTAACGGATTTAGGCACGCCGATGAAGTTTGCGAACATGGAAACGATAAGGTTTTCCTCATCCATGCCGGTAAGCGTAACAACTGCGTCCATGCTGCGGATGCCCTCTTCGATCAAAAGCTCCTGCACGGTGCCATTGCCATGGACGATGGTCGCTTCGGGCAGGCTTTCGGAAAGCTCAAGGCAGCGGCTTTCTTCTTTTTCGATAATTGTGAGCTTTACTTTGCTGCGGATAAGGCGTTGCGCCAGGTACTTTGCCGTGCGGCTTCCGCCCACGATCATAACGTGCTGCGCTTTGGGCGTATAGACGCCGAGGTTCTTAACCAGGCGCACGAGGTCTCCGGCATCGGTTGCGATCGTGAGCTTATCGCCGACCTGCAAGGTGAAGTTGCCTTTGGGGATTAGCACGGTCCCTTCACGCTCTACGGCGCAGACCAGCGCGTTTACATTTGCAAGCGTCCGAAACTGATCGAGCCGGCTGCCTGCAAGCACGTTTTTTTCTTTGATTTTGAGTTCAACAAGCTCTACGCTTCCTTTCGCAAAGGAGTCCCGCTTGAGAAAGGATGGATATTGGAGCAGACGAAAAATTTCAAGCGCAGCTGCCTTTTCCGGGTTCACCACCATCGAAAGTCCAAGCTCGTCCTTCAAGAAGCGCGTTTGCTGGTCATATTCCGGATTGCGCACGCGCGCGATTGTATGGCGGCAACCGAGTTTGCGCGCTACCATGCAGCAGAGGAGATTGGTTTCATCTCCTGAGGTAGCTGCAATCAAAAGATCGCTCGCTCCAACGCCTGCTTCCCGCTGAACTTCTACGCTTGCGCCGTTGCCGTCCACGACGGCAACATCCAAAGACTCCTGGGATTGCAGCAGAACGCTGCGTTTGTTATCGATAACTACAATGTCGTGCCCTTCTTGGGAAAGGCGTTTTGTGAGTGTGTAGCCGACTTTTCCATCGCCTACGATTACGATTTTCATAAAAATCCTGCTTTCCTTTTAAAAGCTCCTGCTTATGTAGCCAATCGGCCGGGTTATAGCTCGCGGAGCACGAGCTCTGTGATTCCTGGATTCTCCCCTGCAAGGACCTGCCGAATGCGCGTATCGCCTCCACCATATTCTGCATGCAGCATAGTGCGCAATTCGGTACCGCGGTTAAAACCATGGATTATGCGCAAACGGTAAACGGAAGCATCGCAGCGCCGTAAGGCCGCTTCAATCGCGACTTTGGCTTGTGCTTTCGTTTTTCCATGTACATCTACGGTTACAAATCCAGCTTGCGTGCGCATTGCGCCCTCACATCATCTTATCACAGGGTAACGCTAAAAAACCACTAAGATTAATCGTGCTCGGCCCTGCTAGGCGCTGGCAGGATGAAGCGAGCCTTCTTCCCGGGCACGCCGGAGCATCTGGCACTTTGTGAAGAAATAGCACACGGCATGCACCGCTCCGGTGATCCCCCAGGTGATAGGATAGGATAAAAACAGCGTGAAGAATGTAGGATCAAGCGGAAGCACCGTATACACCCAAACAATGCGCAACCCGCAGGCACCGATGATGGTTACTACCATTGGCAGGAGGGATTTGCCCATTGCACGCAGCATGCAGGCAAGCGTATCCATCAAGCCGCATAGAAAATAGGTAGCGCCGATAATGGAGAGCCGCTCTGCGCCGGCTGCGATTACGGCAGGGTCTGGAGAGTAGAAGCCGAGCAATGTATCGTGCAACAAATAGGCTGCATTTCCAAAAAGTATTCCGAAGAACGCCGCAAGCAGCAGGCAGGTACGGCATATCTTTCCTACGCGATCATAGAGACGCGCGCCGATATTCTGGCTTGCAAAAGAAAGCGACGCTTGGGACACGGAGTTCATCGTAACATAAACAAAGCCTTCAATATTTGCTGCCGCTGCGCTTCCGGCCATGGCAACGGAGCCAAAGCTGTTTACGGAAGATTGGATTACCACATTGGAAATTGCGAAAATGGAACTTTGCAAACCAGCCGGAACACCAATGCGCAGAATGGGCAGGACTTTGTCCTTATGGAGTGCCAGCTCGGCCCAATGAAAACGGTAGCAGCTTTCCGAGCGCATAAGGCAGATTACGATAAGCGCTGCCGAAACATATTGCGAAATAACCGTTGCGACCGCTACGCCTGCAACGTCCATGGAAAAGCGGATCACAAAAAGCAGGTTTAAGAGTACATTGAGCACGCCTGCAACGCTGAGGTAATAGAGGGGGCGCCTGGTATCACCAACGGCGCGCAGGATGGCGCTGCCGAAATTGTAAACCATGGAAGCCGGCATGCCGATGAAATAGATGCGGACATAAAGCGCCACCTGGTCAATTACGTCGGCCGGGGAGCCCATGAGCTGAAGAAGCGGATAAGCCAGAAGGAATCCCAGAATTCCAGACATGGCGCCGCCAATGAGGCTCATGAGCATCGCCGTGTGCACGGCGGTGTTAACATCCGCATATTGCTGCGCGCCGTAATGCCGCGCGACAACAACGCTTACGCCCACGGAAAGGCCCATAAACAGGTTTACGATCAAATTGATTAACGAGCCCGTAGAGCCAACCGCTGCAAGCGCAGTACTGCCGGCAAAGCGGCCTACCACCACTACATCCGCTGCGTTAAACAGCAGCTGCAACACGCTTGAAAGAACAAGGGGGAGGGTAAACGCAAGGATTTTGCTCAAAAGCGGCCCGGAGCACATATCCATTTCATAACGCTTTTCTGCCATCGTACACATCTCCTAAACATAAACAAGCGGCTGCCCAAGAAAGCATGCCTGCTTTTTGGATAGCCAATGATAAGGATACTATAGCACTATAAGCATATGCCAAGCGCAGCGCATTGTCAAGCCGGTGTGAGGGGTTCTGTTGGGAGCATGCTGCCTTGCAGAAAGCCGGTATTGGCTGTTTCGCGAAAAGGCCGCAAGGACAAAAACAGTACGCAAAAATCTGGAAATTTTGAAAAACACGGGAAGCTAACGTCGCAAAGGGAATCTGCAGCAGTCCCTGCAAAAAACGTCGTTGCTGTTTAGACTGGAACGAATGAAAAGAAGGGCTCCGGATGCGCCAAATGCAGCAGAGGATCCAACCTTTGTTTGCAGGCGAAGTATAAAGCGCTGGAAGAGAGGCAAAAAACAAAGTTGCTTGGTGTGCCCGCGCAGCAGAAAATCAACCGGTGGTTTGGTGACTTTTAAAACGCGATTCCCTATAATAAACGCATTGGAAAACGCATGGGGGCATTTATGGATAATACAAAAACAGGCCAGCTGATCAAGGAGCTAAGGAAAGGGAAAGGCATGACGCAAAAGGAACTTGCGGCGTTGCTTCATATTACCGATCGTGCTGTTTCAAAATGGGAGCGCGGTTTATGTGCACCGGATATTGCGTTGCTTGAACCGCTTGCGGGCATTCTTGGGTGTTCTGTGCTTGATTTGATTGCAGGGGAAAGGGAAACGCAGGTGGAACGCAGCGAAGAAACGGAAGAAGGGGCAAAAAGCATGATTGATTATTCCATGAATGAAATTGCGCGCAAACTGAAGCGAACAAAGAAAAACTATCTGCGTGTGACGGCTCTGTGCATAGCGTTACTGCTTGTAATTTGCGTCGGGATTTTCTGGAAAAATGGATATTTTTTCGTGGTAGACAAAACCACTTCGCCCGATGAAACCAAAAAAGTTACGATTTACAATAAGGCGCTTGAAGGCGCAGGCTTTTCCTTAGAGGATGCCACTTCCCTAATCCTGCAGGAGGAAGATGGCGCACAAACGCGGATTATTTATGGCGACTGCGTCTATCGGGGGCTTTGGTGGGCGCCGGACAGCAAAAAATACGTTCTTGCGCTTGAATATGAGGATGGATTGCATTTTGTGCTGAATTGGCTTGAATGGCACTCCAGCAGCAACTTGTCTGCTTACCTTACCATGGGGGTCAGCGCGACGGAGCTCGCTAAGGAAGGATATGGATACGTGGATGAAGGCGGCTGGCCGGAAATTACCTATCAGTTTTTACAATGGGGCTTGGATAGCGAATCCATGCTGATCTATTATGTATTTGAAGACGCAAAGCATGAAATTCACGATGGATATTTCTGGTACAACTGTATGGATGGGACGGTAAACGCTGTGCTGGAACTGAACGCATAATGAGAGCCAAACCGGTGAAGAAGGTGCTTGAAGTGCTTTGTAATAGACTTTGGCGTGGAAAGAAACAACTCTTGCAGAACACGGCATGGGACTTTGGTATATACAAAAAGCAAGGGCAATGCTGCCGCCTTTATATTCCATTGAAAAACGCATGCAGCCTCTAGCACCCACGCAGCTTGGAAGATACAACAATAGGCGCTAAGCGCGATCATGCAGCAGATCCGTTCCGGGTGGACAGAGGAAAACTGTGCCTGCCCGTCCCAAGGTTCCCCAGAAACTTTCCGCTAGGCTGCGCCCAGCTGGATATAGCCTCTCACTTGCGCATACCCTCTTTCAACAATTGCGGACACATTGTTGAAATTGCCTTCTGCGGTTTGAAGATGCTCGGGAGAAAAACCGATGACGATTGCGATATGATCCGGCGCATTGCCATCATAAATCGCATCGAACAAAACGATATCGCCGATTGCTGGCCCTGCCTCCGCGCTTTTCCACAGCCTAACCGCATCGGATTTTGCCCATTCTTCCCAGCCGCGCACCCAACCAAAACTATGCGCCACCTTTTTTGCTTTGACAGGCAAATTATAGCCCGAAAGCAGAACGCAGTGATATACAAATGCAGCATACCAACAATTGCCTAAGGTATCTGCAGTACAATCCGGAGCGTGAAATCTTTCAACAAGGGGATGGAGATTGCTTTGCGCTCTCATCACATGCCCATGGTAGCATTTCAGCACTTCTTTTTCGGCAATTTCAGCTAGCTTGATGTTCCCTGCATCCTCCAAATTAAAATGCGTTGCCACCTGTCTGACAGCAGCGGATTGCTCCATTCCTGCAAAGGGATTTTATCGGAATTCCTTCCCCAAAGTATGCCGCAACGCATCTTCAACATCAAAGCGCACCTTGTAGGGGCTTACTTCGGAAAAATGCCTACGAGGTTGTTGTTCCTCACGAAGGTTTAAAAGGGAGGCGAGCGGAAAGCATGAAAGCCCGGGCTCGCCTTCCTTATTGCAAAGCAGAAAGGGGATACCTTCTTGGAATGCGAGTGCATAGGGGTTTACGCGCAGGCGTTCGCTTTCCGATGTGGAGAAGAGAAATGTGAGCTGGGTACCGCCAGAAATCGCATGGCTCGCGCATTGCAAAGCGATAAAAAGCGCATCATCCTTTGTGGAAGGGCCCGAAATGGTGGCGCTGAGGGAGAGCGCACTTTCTGATGCGCATGGTCCTGCCTGCGTTTTGATATGCTCGAGAAGCGCCTGCTTGCGCGCGGAGGAAAGAAACCCGGCCGCCTCCACGGCTGCGGCAAGCGCAGCATATGCATCGTTCTCTGCGGCCGTATGAGCATAATAATATCCGGTAGTTGTTTTTTCAATCGGGATGCCACATTGCCGCAACGCTGCGATGGCTCGGTAAATGCTGCGGCGCTCCGCGTGTATGCCGCACGCTGTAAGCCGTTCAAGCAACATGGGTGCAGTGAGGCGATGGCCTGCATCGGTTTCTGCGCGCAGGATGCGGAGCAATTGGAGCACGGCTTTATTGCTTTGCGGCATTGTGCGTTACCATCCTTTCTATCGCTTATGAAAAATAAGATGCAAACCCTGCGGTTAAAAATGCCTGCGCACTAATATAGGTAAGCATGACCCAGAAATTTGCATGCCGGGATTTGCGCAGGAAGAGGGAATAGGAAAGGATCGTATCCGAGATGAAAAATAGCAGCGCGCCGCCCACCAGAAGGGAAGCGGCGAAGATCTGCGCCGCTTTTCCAGCGCTCAGCGCAGCGGCCAGCGTTAACCAAGCGCCCACGTTAACGAGCGCGACGAGGGAAAAATAGGCTGGCAGCAGGATATACAGCTGGTGTTCCCGCACATGCGGGAGCAGCTGGCGGGCGATCAGTATTACAGCGGTGGCATAAACAAGCATGGCTGCAAACATAACAAAGAGGGCATGGGCCATGGAAAAAGCGCCTGTTAAGCAGAATAATGTGTATGCATAGAGTGCGTGGCCAATGGAAAAAGAAACGGCGCCGATCACAAAGTGTACTTTAAGGCCATTCGGAATCAGCAGAATGTCCCCAGCCAAACCAAAAAGCAACGCAAATAACACGGGCCACTGAAAGGAGGGCGCATAGAGAATATAGAGCGCTGCAAGCATGACAAGCAGGCAGGGCTTTGTTGCAATGCGCAGCCGGATCCGCTTCCGATAACAGGCGTATAAATGCACGCAGGAAAGAGCTGCAAACGCAATGGCCAAAACTATGGGCATAGGCTGTAACCCTCCGGTTGTGTTTTTATTCACAATGATATATTTTACCATAAACCGGGCACGCTGCCTAGCCCAATAGCCACGCGTTACGCTTGAATTCAGCCAGAGCATGCGCTGCGCACATCGAAAAAGGCGGTCAACCAACTACGCAGCATGGTAGGCTTGTGCACGTTGTGGGGGATATGGATTATGGTTAGGATGGCTATCAGCCGATGGACAACTCCGGCGTTGCGTACGAGTTTGCAGGATGCCGCGGGATCAAGTATAATAAAGCAAATCTGGTTGCTGGATGAAAACCCCATGACGGAAGCGGAATTCCTGGAAAAATTCCATATGGAGCTGGATGATCAGCAGCGCGCTGCCATGCGCATTGCCGGGCGGCATGCGTTGCTTTTGGCTGTGCCGGGAAGCGGGAAAACTGCTGTGATTACGGCGCGTACCGGCTATATGCTTTTTTGCAGAGGCATCGATGCAGGCGAAATTTTAACCCTTACGTTTTCCCGCGCAGCAGCAGAGGAAATGCGGCGCCGGTTTACCGAAACCTTTGCACTGCCACCATCGCAAACACCCGCTTTCCGCACGATCCACAGTCTTTGCAGGAGCGTACTTTCCGGGCATTGCGCGCGCACAGGTATACCGCTGCCGGATCTGATTTCTGAGCGCAAGCCTGTGCTGCGTGGGCTATACCGCGCGCTGTTCCCGGATGCAGAATATCCGGAGGAAGCGTTGATCAGCGCGGTTGATGCACGCATCACCTATGTGAAAAACATGCTCTTTTCAAAGGAGCAGATCGAGGCGGAGAATTTGGAAGGGGTGGATTTTCCGGCGCTTTATCGAGCATATGAAGCGGAAAACCGGGCGCGGGGACGCATGGACTTTGACGATCAACTCCTCATGGCATATCGCCTAATACGGCAAGAACCCAGGGTGCTTGCCGCGCTGCGGGCACGATACCATTATATTAATGTAGATGAAGCGCAGGATACTTCTTATGTGCAGCACAGGATCATCTACCTGCTGGCCCAGCCGGGCGAACTTTTCATGGTGGGGGATGAGGATCAGAGCATTTATGGGTTCCGCGCGGCCTATCCGGAGGTTTTCCTCCGCTTCGGCGAAATCTATCCGGGCGCGGCCATTCTGCGCCTGGAAACGAATTACCGCTCAAGCGGGGCGATTGCCTATGCGGCTGCCTGCTTTATCCGCCGCAACCGGCAGCGGAGCGAGAAGAACATGCGGGCTGCAAAGCCTGTAGGGGAGCCCATCCGCATAGTGCAGTTTTCCCATCTGCGCGCGCAGTATCCCTGGCTCGTCAAGGAACTCGCAGGCATAGCGCCCGGAGAGACGGCCGCTGTGCTTTACCGTAACAACGGCTCTGCGCTTCCATTGCTGGAAGCCCTTGCAGAAGCAGGCATTGCATTTGAATGCGCGGGGGAACGCTCTGCGGAATTCTTTTCCTGTGCACGCGTGCGTTATGCCCTAGGCGTGCTCGATTTTGCGCTACACTTCGGAAATGCGGATGTTTTTGCAAAGGTATATCATCGGTTGGGGATCTATATCACCCGTGCGGAATGCGAAGCGGTGCTTGCCGCCCGGGCAAAGGGCGATGCGCGTGCGCCACTTGCAATGCTTGCTGAACTCTATGCTGGTTCGCGGCGGGAAGAAGCTGTGCAGCAATGCGAAGCAGAACTTCGCAGCATGGCCTCCATGCAGCCTCCGCGCGCTGTGCAGTATGCCTGGCGCAAAGCCAACGGGCTGCCGCAAACGGCGGATGACCTGCAAAAGCTGAACATCCTGTGCGCGCTTGCGGAATCATGCGGGGATTTGGCCGGCGTGCTTCCCTGCGCTGAACGGTTGCGTGCCTGGGAGGGCGCGGCCCAAAATGGGGCGCACATCACGCTTTCCACAATCCATGCTGCAAAGGGGCGGGAATTCGACCGCGTGTATTTGATCGACCTTATGGCGGGCATCCTGCCCGCCGAAGGAGATGCAGCCCAAGCGGGCACCAGCGCAGCAGAAGAGGAAGCGCGCCTCTTTTATGTTGGGGTAACGCGTGCACGGGATTCGCTTACGCTCGTGCGCCCGATGCTGGGGTATTGCGGCCTGCTTCGGGCTTCTCCATTCATTAGGGCGTTCACGGCGCGCATGCGTGGGAGCGGGATTCCGCAGCAGCGATAGCACATATGCTTGTGAAACTTATACCAAATATGGAGATTGAGAAAAAAACTTATGCGGTGATTTCGGATGCAGTGTGGTATACTAATATTTAACATCCTTTATGGATTCTGCAGGATGAAAGGGCAAATGGAAGCTTGAGTATTCAAAGGAGGAACGCATCAAATGCAATATTCGCGCGAAGTTGAAGAGATGTTCTGCGTCGCAAAAGGCGCAAAGCATGACCCGGCGCCCATTCCGGAGGAGGGTAAGTGGGTCAAGGCAAAAGAGATCGCCGATATTAGCGGCTTTACCCATGGCATAGGCTGGTGCGCGCCGCAGCAGGGCGCCTGCAAGCTTACGCTCAACGTGAAAAACGGCGTGATCGAAGAAGCGCTCATTGAAACGCTCGGCTGCTCCGGTATGACGCATTCCGCCGCTATGGCAAGCGAGATCCTGCCTGGGAAAACCATCCTCGAGGCGCTCAATTCGGACCTCGTTTGCGATGCGATCAACACCGCCATGCGGGAATTGTTCCTGCAGATTGTTTATGGCCGCACGCAGAGCGCGTTTTCCGAAAACGGCCTTGCCATTGGCGCCGGCCTGGAGGATCTGGGCAAGGGACTGCGCTCGCAGATCGGCACGATGTTCGGGACGCGTGCAAAAGGCCCGCGCTATCTTGAAATGGCCGAAGGTTATGTGCTCGCAATCGGGCTTGATGCCAACAAGGAAATCATCGGCTATCAATTTGTGAACCTGGGCAAGATGATGGATGCCATCAAAAAAGGCGTGGATCCCAAGGAAGCCTATGAGAAGAACATCAGCACCTATGGCCGTTTTGCCGAGGCGGTAACGGTCATTGACCCCCGTCATCAGTAAGGAGGCAGAGCCATGGTTACGTTTGAAGGATATGAAAGAAGGATCGAGAAGATCAAGGGCGTGATGGCACAATATGGAATCGAAAGCTTTGAAGCGGCGGATGCACTCCTCAAGGAAAAAGGCATTGACGTGCGCGGGATTGTCCTTGGCATCCAACCCATTGCATTTGAAAATGCGGTTTGGGCTTACACGCTGGGCGCAGCCATCGCCGTGCAAAAGAAAACAAAGACCGCAGCCGAAGCGGCGGAAGCCATCGGCGAAGGATTGCAGGCGTTCTGCATTCCCGGCTCCGTTGCAGATCAGCGCCAAGTTGGCCTTGGGCATGGGAACCTTGCCGCGATGCTGCTTCGGGAAGAAACGCGCTGCTTTGCGTTCCTTGCGGGGCACGAAAGTTTTGCTGCTGCAGAAGGGGCCATCGGCATCGCGCGCACCGCGAACAAGGTGCGCAAAGAGCCTTTGCAGGTCATTCTCAATGGGCTCGGCAAGGATGCCGCGTATATCATCAGCCGCATCAATGGCTTTACCCATGTGGAAACGGAGTACAACCAGTTCACCGGCCAGCTTTCCATTACCCGGGAGACTGCCTTCAGCGAGGGCGATCGCGCCAAGGTGCGTTGCTATGGTGCGGACGATGTAAACGAAGGCGTTGCCATCATGCGCTATGAAAACGTGGATGTATCCATCACGGGAAATTCCACAAACCCAACGCGCTTCCAGCACCCGGTTGCAGGCACATACAAAAAATGGTGCGTGGAAAACGGGAAAAAGTACTTTTCCGTTGCCTCCGGCGGCGGCACGGGACGCACGCTGCACCCGGATAACATGGCAGCTGGCCCTGCTTCCTATGGCATGACGGATACCATGGGCCGCATGCACTCGGATGCGCAGTTTGCAGGATCCTCTTCCGTGCCTGCGCACGTTGAGATGATGGGCCTCATCGGCATGGGCAACAACCCCATGGTCGGAGCCACTGTGGCCTGCGCTGTGGCGGTAAGCCAGGCGCAGTAAAACGGCAAAAAAGCAAACTGGAAAACAGAAACGGCCCTCGGAAAGCGCAGCCTTCCCGGGGGCGTTCGTTTATCAAGAAAGCGGAACGTTCTATTTTTGAGGTCCGCGTGGCGCAACGGCTTAAAGGGGTATGCAAGAAAGCCGCACTGCGCAGGGCTTTGCCGGTTTGCAGGCCATAGGGGAGCATCAAATTCGGTTGCAACCTCCAAGGGCTGAGGGAAAGAGCCTCTGCGATGCTTTTTTTGATAAAGCTGTGGCCCCATGAAAGCTTCGCCTCGCAAGAGGCTACCATTCCTGCCTGCAAGGAATGCGTAGAACAACCAAGCGTTTTTTGCAGGGACTGCATTCGCATGCAAAGAAACAAAAAAAGCAAAACGGGAAGTTACCAAAGCCTGCTCTGTTTGTCTTTTAAAAAGCTGCGCCCTTGGAGGGGCTGAGAATGGCGCGATATCGCTCGCGTTTGTTTGGCGGAACCAAGAAGCATGTAAAACAGGAAGCTGAAGGCACTGCTCAGTCGATCACCAATTGTCCGAGCAAAATTTCCTTGGTTATGAATTCTCCAAGGGCATTGGCCCACCTCTCCGTAAAAAAGGAGAAATAGGATTGCTGTTGCGCTTTCCTTTTGCGTGCAAGCTGCGGCGAGAACCCCCAAAGCGTAGAGGGGATACCGATTGCGATCAAGTAGAGCGGACCCAAAATGAGAGATTGGATGGTGTGCCCGTATTCATGCACCAGCAATCCTCGGGACAATTCCGAAAGGGGAATGGTGCTTTCGAACTTTTTTGCGAAATAGGGTTTACTCGTCACGAAAACGAACAAACCCAGCGATACGCTGGATGGATGCTCCCATTGCGTTACAATCGCGCCATGATAATGAAAATGCGGATCGTTTCTGTGAAATAGGTACACGCACAAGCCCAAAATGGTTTGCAGCATTCCCCACGTGCATTGCACTAGGACATAGAGCGGTTTCATGCATTGTCTCCCTGCAATTTTAAACCCAGCTTATCATAAGGAAGCGTTTCTGGCAATCCAGCGAAATGCCTGCAATCATAGCGCTTGCCATCATTTGCGCACTAAGGACGCACATAACGTGCGCACACGCGCTAAATTTACATTGAATTATAATATTCCATGCTTGGTTTAGGCAGGCGAAGAGAGCATTTTCATGCAAAACGGTGATGCGGAAAACAAAAAGAGGCTTGTGCCTCTTAACTTTGGGAAACATCATAAGCTTATTGCCTTAGGCCTTGGGAACAGGCCGCTTCCAGAGCAGCGTCCCCTTGCAACAATTCCATGCGTACTATTCTGGAAACGGCTTCCAAGCGCCTTTTTCCAAACCGAAAAGAGGTTTGGAAAAGAAGTGGCGCATACTTTCGCTTAATGCATGATCTGCGCAAGCACAATGGCGATGAAAATAGAAGGCACCATATTCATTACGCGCAGTTTGGCGACGCCGGTTAAATTCAAGCCAAGGCCGACCAACACGATGGAACCCACTGCAGAAAGCTCTGCAATGGCAGCCTCTGTCATCACCGGGGCAAGCAGACCGGAAAGCAGCGTAATCGCACCTTGATAAAGCAGCACGCCGATTGCCGAAAGCACAACGCCGATGCCATAGGTGGAAGCAAGCAGGATTGCCGAGATAAAGTCCATCAGCGATTTGGTATAAAGCGTGGTATGATCCCCTGCAAGGCCGCTTTGCAGGGAGCCGAGCACGGCCATAGCGCCAACGCAGAAAAGCAACGTTGCCGTAACGAGCCCTTCCCCGATGCGGGAACCGCCAGAACGGGATACCCGCGCGCCGATGCGTTCCCCCAGGTGGTTGAGTCGTTCTTCGAGGCGGAGCAGTTCGCCCAGGCCTGTGCCAAGCGCGAGGGAGAGCACTGCGATAATCGAGCTTTGGCCGTCAAAATATCCTTTTACGCCGGAACAGATCAGCATGAGGCCAATGGCGGCCATGATGCCTTTTGAGATCCGCTCCGGCAATCCTTTCTTTGCCAAAAGGCCGATCAGCCCGCCTGCGACCACTGCGGCGGTGTTTACAATCGTTGCAATCATCGAAGCAATACCTTTCAAAAACAAGTTGAACAAACAGGGAATGCCGTGGCATACCCGTCAAAACGCTATCATCATAGCATAGCGCACCGGCAGGATTCAACTTTTTTTACCATGCATGTTCAACTGCTTCGATCGAATCGGGGGCGCTTATGATAAGCTCAAGGGCGAGCAATTCCGTGTCGTTGGTGTACACCGTTGTGCCAAGCGCAGCAAAACGCGCAAGCACCGCCTCGGATGGTGAGGTGTCGCCATCGCTGTGGCTGCCCGTAAGAAGCGCGATGCGCGGGGAGACCGCTGCAAGGAAAGCGGCGCTTGAAGCGTCGTCTTTGCCATGATGCCCGGCCTTGAGAAGATCCGCAGCAAGGGAAACCCCTTCGCGCAGCAGGATCTGCTCAATGGTTTCCGTTGCATCGCCCATCAAAAGAAGCGAGCAGCCCGCTGCTTCTGCACGCAGCACAAGGGAGTTATTGTTATCGTCCTCGCCAAGGTCTTCAATATATTTGCGCTCCGGCGAAAGAACGGAAAAGGAAATGCCGCACAGCGTGAAAACATCACCTTTTTGGAGCAGCACATGCTCCGCGCCGGATTCATGGATGGTTTCCAGCTCGGAATCGGAGTACGTTTCATCGTCTATCGCGGCGGTATAAATCGTCCCAACCGTGCAGCGCTTGAGAAGCTTTTTCAGCCCGCCAATATGGTCCTTGTGTCCATGGGTTAAAATGACGGCATCAAGCGATGCAATCCCGGCGCGCGAAAGGGTTTCTTCCACCGCATCAAACCGCCCTTTGAGCCCGGTATCGATCATAAATGAACCCGAATCGGTCTGGAACAGCAGCGCATCGCTTTCTCCGGTATTGATGAGCCAAAGGTGCAATGCGGTTGCAGCCTGCGGAGCGGAAGGAAGCGGCGCTGCACTTGGCAGCAGGGTAGGGGAAGGCGAAAGGTCGAGCACCTGTGGGGAGCTATCCTGCGCGCAGCTCGAAAGCAGCGTGACTCCAAACGCCAAGCATAGAACGAGCAAAAGAATGTGGTTTACCTGTTTTTTCATACAAAAATTATAGCATGCGCAGCCACGCACATGCTATATAAGAAAAGATTATTCACATTTGCTCGCATTGAATGTTGCGCGCGGGCTATGCTATAATGAATACAATTCTAAATTCGGGGAAATTTGACATGAAGCGTTACAGCCGGCGCAATCGGCGCAGAATCAAACGCCGCCGCTCGAGCCTGCGCGCGAGCAACTGGGGGCCCATCCTTGCGCTTTCGGGGACGGTGCTTGGGATAATTGCCGTAATCGCTTTAATCGTATACGTTGCATTGCCGCAGCTCCTTCCGCTTGTCGGCGTGGATTATCGTGCGCCATTTATGCCTACACCTACGCCAAGTCCAACCCTGGCGCCTACCCCAACGCCGCATCCTATGTCCTCTTTTAACGCGGCGGAGGCGCAAAACGAAGTTGTGTTCTCCAACTCGGGCGATTATAAATGGTTTGGCGACCCATATTTTTATGATGGCGTAATGGTGTTTTCTGCGGGGAAGCTCGTGGATTCCTATGCTGTGATGCAGGACCTGTACTTTTATTATCCGGAAACGCGCACGGCGGAGCAGGTACCCATAACGCTGCAAAATGCGCATTTCATGTTCCCCAAGTTTAACAGCGAATGGCTGATTTACCTGGATGCGAAGCTCGATGGGGGCGGATTTTTAATGGCGTATGATTTAACCGACCCCAATGCGGATCCCGTAATCATCAAAGAGGTGTATACCGGGCAGCCGGAGCCAATGCTCGATGGGGACTATGTCGCCTGGATTGAGCGCACAGGAACGCGGATGGACAAGCTTTTTGTGTGCGATCTCAACACCCTGGAAACAACCACCCTCAACATGTTCAGCAATTCCGTGTATGGCCAAAGTCTCCCTTCCCTGCGGGATGGCCTCCTTTGCTGGGCCGATGCGGAGAACGCAACAGGTACGGGGGCGGATACGAGCGTGATCTATTCCATCCGTTTATCTTCTTCCACGGTGCGCGCCTATTCTCCGGGGACATATGTGCATGATCCGGAGTGCGATGGCACCTATTCCGTTTGGCTGGATAGCCATCATGCGCCGGATTGCGGGCTGTATTATTCCAAAGACGGAGGCGAACCCGTCAAGATCGCAGAGGGTGTAGTGGAGTTTGGCCTTGGGAGCCATTTTGTGGCCTATTCAAAGGATGAAGCCATTTGGGTATATATGTTTGACAATGGACGCTCGTATCTGATATCTTCCGATCAAGAAATGGCGCAATTCCTTGGCGTTTCGGATGATAAGGTCATCTGGATGGACGTGACAACGCGTGCGCGCGATATCATGAAATTCGCCGCCATCCCATAAGGATCGTAGGCGGGCCGGCCGGATTGCCGGCCCCTTTGCATGAAAGGAGGAACCCGTGGCAAAAGGACCGAAAACCGTGTATATCTGCGGGGAATGCGGCTATGAAAGCGGCAAATGGATGGGGCGCTGCCCCAATTGCAACAGCTGGAATACCATGGTTGAAGCGGAGCCAGCCCCTGCCTTAGCCCGGCGCATCTCTGCGTCCTCGCGTGCATTGCCACTTTCGCAGGTGGAAGCAGAAGGCGCCCGCCGCATTTCCACCGGCATGGCAGAGCTGGATCGCGTGCTGGGCGGCGGCGTGGTCGCGGGATCCACGGTGCTGCTGGGAGGCGATCCCGGCATTGGAAAATCGACGCTTCTGATGCAGACTGCCGCCCACCTCGCGCAACGGGGGACCGTGCTTTATGTTACAGGTGAAGAGTCCGCGGCACAGCTAAAACTGCGCGCAGAACGCCTCGGCGTAACAGGGGAGATGCTAATCCTTGCGGAAACCGACCTTGCGGTGATTGAAGCGGAAGTTTCCCGAACGCACCCCGCTTTCCTTATGATTGATTCGATTCAAACCATGACTTCGCAGGAAATCGCCAGTGCCCCGGGATCAGTCACGCAGGTGCGCGAGGCTACCACGCTTTTTACGCACATCGCAAAAGGGCTTTCCTGCGCCGTATTTATCGTGGGCCATGTAACAAAAGAAGGCGCGCTGGCTGGCCCGCGGGTGCTGGAGCATATGGTGGATACGGTGCTGTATTTTGAAGGCGACCGGCATGATGCGTTCCGCCTGCTGCGTGCTGTGAAAAACCGGTTCGGCTCTACGGACGAGATCGGCGTATTTGAGATGCGCGATACCGGCATGGCGGAGATCACGGATCCTTCCTGCATCTTCCTCTCTGGCACGCAGGCGCCCGGGTGCGCTGTAACCTGCGCGATGGAAGGCACACGGCCCATGCTTGTGGAAATCCAGGCGCTTATTTCGCCTTCGGCATTTAACAATCCGCGCCGCATGGCGGCCGGCATGGATGGAAACCGCTTGATCCTGCTGCTCGCCGTGCTGGAAAAGAAAGCGTTTCTTTCGCTTTCAAACCAGGATGTTTATGCCAATGTAGTAGGTGGCATCCGGCTGGAAGAGCGGGCAAGCGATCTTGCAGCTGCAATGTGCATTGCATCCGCTTTGCTCGAAGTGGCGCTTCCTGGAGGGACCGCATGCATTGGCGAGATTGCGCTCACCGGTGAAGTGCGCTCTGTGAGCAGGCTGGATAAACGCATCAGCGAGTGCGTGCGCCTAGGATATACAAACCTCATTGTCCCCAAAGGCGGCAAGCTCCCGCGTTTGGATGGCGTAGCATACTTTCCGGTTGCAACGCTTGCAGATGCCGTTCGCCTTTTAACGAAATCGGGAAAATGAGCGAAAGGCCTTGCATCTCCCAATGGATGTGCTATAATAATTTAGGTTATGGTGCAGTTGAACATGTGTTGTAACTGATCAGCAAAACCAAAAAGAATATAGTGTACCCATAGCTCAGCTGGATAGAGCGTCAGACTCCGACTCTGAAGGCCGAAGGTTCGAATCCTTTTGGGTACGCCAATTGAACAAGGGTCGGAATCCAAACTAATCGTTTGGATTCCGACTTTTTATAGGCTTAGAAAACGTCTCCCATGTGGGTATGGTTGTGTCTCTATCAGCCTAGCAAAAGCAGAATCCGAAATAATAGGGCGCGTATCGAATTCCATGAAACCAAATGCGTTTTGAATGGATATTTGCAAATTTAAAATATCCGCTTCCATCATGGAACAAACTGCCTGGTACTACGGCAGTTTTCTATACGTTGTCCGCACAATTAACAATGTTTGCATTTATAGCGCAACGCTTGCAGGGCGAAATGCAAAGAAAAAGCACGAAATATAAGGCTTAGGTTTTGATTAATGGGGCAAACTAAGCTATCAGATAAAAGATCAATATTGATCGATGTAAGATGTAAAACGAAGGCTGACAGGGCAATACTATATCCAATCACAAAGCGTATACAATAGGGAAAGGGATCTGCTGGCAGGGTAGTATTTAAGCTGAAGCGGTTATTAGTTTAGCGCATTGCTTCCACATAAACATCGAAGGCAGAGCGTGTACCATCCTCAAGAGTGGCAGTGCATGAGAAAACCCAAACTGGAAGGTAATAGCCTTGTGAGCTATTTGCCATATAGGAAAGATAACAATTATTGATGGTGGCTGAAACCGCAGGGGTGAAAAGCGTATAGGCGCAATCTCCGCTTTCCATTTTTTCATAAGCGCGTTGTTGCGAGATAATCTGCGTTTGCGTAATGGGAAGGATATCGCCATCGTAGCGGCGGATTTTTGTAATGACGGAACCTGCGCGCACGGACACCACCAGCGAAGAAGAACCGATGATGGGATGCCCTTCAACTGCGGTGGAAAGGTAGACATCATACCCTATTGACACTGCATTTTCATCGTGGCGGGAAACGACATCCGTTACCGTATCAAGCGATACGGTGAGGAGCGTTTTGCTGTTAAAAAGATCGAAAACCGCTTTGATCGCTTCCACTTCGGTAGGAAGGCTTCCCGTGGGCTCCGCAAGGAGGTCATAGGTCCAGCTTCCACTTTCCGTCATTGTAAAGCTCGCAGAATCCGTTTGTGCAGTATAAACATTGCCGCTTGATGTGAATGGAGCATCTACTCCAAGGGCAAGCGCGATTGCGCAAGCCCGTTCGTATGCGGATTGAGTGGAAGGGCCATAAATGCTTGCTTTTGCAGTTTCCGTGCTGAGCGTGCAGTTCAAGGCCATCGTCTGGGGAAGCGGCGTTTCGCTTTCAAAAAATTGAATTGGCGCATAGGTTTCGCCATGATCCAGAATCATCACAAACGCAATCCCAAAATACAATGCTGCCAAATACAAAAATGCTGCGATGCGCGCCCGCTTTGAGGGCTTAATGAGGTTGAAGCGCTCCGGAAAACCGGTTTTTTTCAACAGCGCAGTCAGCAGCACATAGACGCTATAGCCCGCCATGCAGCCGAAGCCGGCAAACAAATATTCATCTGCGATAAACGGTGCGTCGTTAAACAAGGGGTACAGGTTCAAAAGCAGCGAGGCACCAACGCCAACAAGCAACGCAGCAAAAAGGCCGCACGAAGGGAACGCCGGTGCAAGGAACAAGCCAGCTGCGAGGAACGGGATCGCATAGGCGATTAAGTCGTTGAAAATCCCCTTATATCCATATTCGTTAATGGAAAAAAGCTTGTAGAGCGGGATTGGGGTATTTACTGCAGGCGCGGTATTCTGAAGCTTTAACAGATACGCACCAAAGAGAGACAGGAAAAAAAACGCGGTACATACAAGCCGCGGCTTTGAGGCGCCCCGGCGCCTTTGCATAAATAAAAAGCATGCTGTGGTGATGGCAAGTACGGTCAACAAAACCAGCGTTTCCAATGTAAACAACTAAAATTCCTCCCAAAGGAACCTTTCAATTTAATTCATTATAACGTTTTGCATTGCAGGAAGCAAATGAACTTTCTGTGCATTTCTTGTTTCGCACAGTGCATGGTGGTATAGTATCATGGAATAAAATAGCGAGGGAGAACTGTGTTTAAGGAATTTAAACAATTTGCATTCAAGGGCAATGTGGTGGATATGGCCGTTGGCGTGATGATCGGCGGCGCATTTGGCCAGATTGTATCTTCTGCCGTAAATGATCTTTTCATGCCGCTGGTCAGCCTGCTGACGGGAGGATTGGATTTTTCCAACCTTTTTATCGCGTTTGATGGCGGCCAATATCCTTCGCTTGCCGCCGCAAAGGAGGCAGGCGCGGCATGCTTCGCTTATGGATCCTTCCTAACGGCTGTGCTGGATTTCCTTATTATGGCTTTGTGCATCTTCCTCATGGTGAAGGGAATCAACAGCCTGCGCGCGCTGCCTAAAAAAAGCAGAAAGGATATGCCTGCTCCCGCAGAGAAGCCGCGCCTTTGCCCTTACTGCTTTGGTGAAATCCATGCAAAAGCAACGCGGTGCCCGCATTGCACGGCAGAATTGCCTGCGCAACAGCAGCAAGACGCTTGAGGCTTAAGCGAACAGAAATATACTTGTATGCAATCGCCGCTTGCCTTGACAGGGGAATGCGGAAAAACTTACAATAAAAAATGTGAGCTTTGCATGAGCAAAGGGAAAGGAATGCCATGAAGGCAGAAACAGCAATAATCCTGGCAGCCGGACGCGGCAGCCGGATGCATTCTGAAACGCCAACCGCTCTGCACGCGGTGGCAGGCCGGCCGATCATAGATTGGATGCTTGGGGAGATGGAAAGCTGCATAAAAATGCCGCCGGTGATTGTAGACAGGCCGGGGCAAGAAATTGCAGCACATGTGGGCGAACGCGCCCGCTATGCGGTGCAGCCGGAACCCATCGGCGAAGCGGACGCCTTGCAGCGAGGATGCGGGCTGCTCCCGGAGGGGGATGCGCTTGTCCTTGTGCTTTGCGGCAACTTGCCGCTTGTGGATCAAGCATATTTGGAGGCGGTCATGCAGGCCGCTCAACGCGACCGGGCTGCGATGCTCACCTATGCGGATGAAGATACGGCAGAGATGCATGCATGCGGCATATACTGCTGTGAGGCGGCGCTTTTAAAGCAGGCTGCCCAGCGGTGTGCGCCGGAGGATCCGTTGGAGGAATGGGTAAACGCCATGCGCGCACTTGGCGTGGAAGCGCATGCGCTGATGGTAGCGGAAACATCCATGCCTGCCGTAGTGGACCGGAGGACTTTGAGCCTGTGCGAATCCCTTGCGAATGCAGCCATCGTGCAGCGTCACTTTGAAAATGGCGTCACCATGCTGGATCCGGCTTCGGTTTCCATTGGCGCGGATGTGCTCATTGGCCAGGATACCGTGCTTTGGCCCAATGTTGTGCTTGCGGGAAAAACCGAGATCGGCGCAAAATGCGTTATTAAAGGTGGCTGCCAGCTCACCGATACGCGCGTGGGGGATGGCTGCACGCTTACTTATGTTGTTGCAAATCAAGCGGAGCTGGGTGCAGGCATTACAGCTGGGCCATTTGTGAACCTCCGCCCGGGCACGCGCATAGCGGATGGCTGCAAGATCGGTGATTTTGTTGAAGTCAAGAACTCCAATGTGGGACAGGGAACCAAACTCCCGCATCTTTCCTATATTGGAGATGCAGATATTGGAAGCGGCGTAAACGTGGGCTGCGGATGCGTATTCGTAAACTATGACGGTTATGCCAAGCACCGCACTACAGTGGGGGATAACGTATTCCTTGGCTGCCAGACGAACCTTGTAGCACCGGTAACGGTAGGCGATGGGGCTTACACCGCAGCAGGCTCCACGATTACCCATGATGTGCCCCCCGGCGCAATGGCGTTTGCCCGTGCCCGGCAAAACAACAAGGAAGGTTATGTGGAAAAATTCCGCAGCCTCAAAAAGAAATAAGAAATGGAGCAGAACGCATTGTATTGTGAAATCGACGGCATAAAGCTCCATTATGATCGCATAGGAGAGGGGGAGCCGGTGCTCATCCTGCATGGTTGGGGGGCCGACATTGAAGCGGTGCGCCCGATTATGAATTGCATGGCAGGATTGGGGCGGGCGGCCATTGCCCTGGATTTCCCCGGATTTGGGGAAACCCCGGAGCCGCCGGAACCATGGGGCGTGCCGGAATATGCGGCGCTTACGCGCAAGTTTATGGAAGCGCAAGGACTTCGTGGGTGCGATCTGATCTGCCATTCCTTTGGGGGCAGGGTTACGATTTTGCTTGCTTCCGAGGATCCAAAACTGTTCCGCCGGCTTGTGCTGGTGGACGCGGCGGGCATTCGCCCAAAACGGACGGTTGGCTATTATTTGCGCACATATTCCTATAAGCTTGCGAAACGGCTCGCGCGCTTTGCATGGATCGACCGGCTGCTCCATTTCAGCGAAAAGCAGAAAAAGGCCGGTAGCGCAGATTATCGCGCGCTTCGCAGCGATGTGATGCGCGCAACGTTTTCCCGCGTTGTCAATCTCGACTTAACAGGGCGGCTTGGGCGCATTGAAAACGAGACGCTGCTCGTTTGGGGCGACCGGGATACTGCAACGCCGCTTTCCGATGCCAAACTGATGGAGCGGCGCATCAAGAGAGCGGGGCTTGCAGTGCTCGAAGGAGCCGGACATTTTTCCTATGCTGAGAAATACGCGCAGTTTTGCGCTGTGATGAAAGCGTTTTTCGCTTGAGGTGACGAATTGGATTGGAATGTGATTTCAAACTGGGCATATCTTGCCGCCGCGGCCTGCGCGCTGGTGCTCGCATCGCTCCCGCTTGTGCATATGCTGCAATTGGAGAGCTACCAGGGCAGGATGTATCTAAAGTGGCTTGGCCGGCATTTCGCTTCGGATGTTATGCCCTATCTGCTTGTGGGCGCGGCGGCGCTCCTTTTGCGGTGCAGCTATGCGATGCTTTTTAATACGTCGTATGTATTGGCGCAGGTGTGCTATATCGGAGCGGATGCCGTCTATCTTATTTTGCAGTTGCTCCTGTTTCTTGGCTATAAACGGCGTGAGCAGATCAAACCTCTTGCCTTTACCGGGCGCGTGAAGCGGTTGCTTGCAGCGGAATTTGTGCTGGGGGCGCTGGTTGCGGGGAGTTCCTTTTTCATCGTGCGCGTTGATACAGGCGCGATGCAGTGGGGCACGTTTTTGCTCCAGAACCTCGTGCGCTATTTGCCAGGCTTGCTGCTGCCGTTGTTCGTGTTCTTGGCTTACGGCGTGACCTACCCGCTGGAAGCGGCTATAAAGCGTTGGTATTTTAACGACGCAAAGAAAAAACTTGCTGCCCGGGCGGATGTAACGAAGATCGGCATCACCGGAAGCTTCGGAAAAACGGGGACCAAATATGCGCTCGGCACCATCCTCGCCCAAAAGCACAACGTGCTTTTCACTCCGGGCAGTTTCAACACGCCCATGGGTGTTACACGGGTAATCCGTGAACAACTTTCTGATGAACATGAAATCTTCATCGCGGAAATGGGCGCCCGCTATCGCGGCGATATTCGGGAACTGTGCCGCCTGGTTCAGCCGAAATTCGGCATCATCACGGCGATTGGGAAACAGCACCTTGAAACCTTTGGTTCGCTCGAAGGCGTGATTGCCACCAAGGGCGAATTGATGGAGGGCCTCGGGCCGGATGGCTGCTGCTTTTTCAACGGCGACGATGAAAACTGCCGGGCGCTGTATAACCGGTGCGCACTCCCGGAGAAATATCTGTTTGGAACGCAGGGAGAGGGCCTCTTCCTGGCGGCCGAGGAAATTGCGGTTGGGCCGGAAGGAAGCACGTTTACGCTCCGCGCAGCGGATGGGGAAGTCGTGCAATGCAAAACGAAGCTTTTGGGGCGGCATAATATTGTGAATTTAACCGGGGCTGCTGCCTGCGCTTACCGGTTGGGGCTTACGCTTCCCGAGATTGCAGAAGGGATCGCAAAAGTTGAACCTGTAGAGCATCGCCTCCAGCTGATTCAAGGGGCGGTAACGGTAATCGATGATGCGTTCAATGCAAACCCTGTTGGGTCGCGCGAGGCGCTCAACGTGCTAGCCTCCTTTGCAGGCAGGCGCATCTGCGTTACGCCCGGCATGGTGGAGCTGGGCGCAGAAGAGGCGGAGCTTAATAAGGCATTCGGCCGGCATATGGCGCAGTGTGTGGATATTGCAATCGTGATTGGGAAAGGGCATGCCGACCCCATCTGCGAAGGCTTGCGGGAGGCAGGCTTCCCAGAAAGCTGCATTGTGCGCGCCACATCGCTTGCAGAGGCAACCGAGAAGCTCCCCGCTTATACGGAGCCTGGCGCGGTGGTGCTGTTTGAAAACGACCTGCCGGACAATTATCGTGAATGAAGAAGGGAGAAAGAAAGCGATGCAGAACCTTGCTGTGATTTTTGGCAGCCGTGCGGCGGAGCACGATGTTTCCATCATTTCCGGCCTGCAGGTTTTGGAGAACGCGGATAAGAATAAATACAATGCTTTCCCGGTATATATTTCCCGCAAGGGAGAATGGTTTACGGGCGAACCGCTGCGCAAAGTGGAAACTTACCGGGATTTTAACCCGGAAGCGAAGGGGATCACTCGCGTGATCCTGCCCCCCGTGCCGGGTATGGGCGGCCTTTATACGCTCGGGCAGGGCGGCCTATTTGGAGGAAAATCGCAGAAAGTTGCTGCGATCGATTGCGCACTGCTTGCGCTGCATGGCATGCATGGCGAGGATGGCACTGTGCAAGGGCTGCTGGAGCTTGCAAACATCCCTTATACGAGCTGCGGCGTGACAGGCTCTGCCGTCGGCATGGATAAGATTATCATGAAGGCCGTGTTTCAGAGCATGGGGCTCCCCGTGCTTGCAAGCACCTTCTGCCACCGCAGCGAATGGCAGGAGGATCCCGCTGCGGTGACAGCTCGGGCGGAGGCGCTCGGTTACCCGGTTTATGTGAAACCGGCAAATCTCGGCTCTTCCATTGGCATCAGCCGCGCGGTGGATCGCGCTTCGTTTGAGCAGGCAATGGCTATTGCCTGCGCTTACGACCGGCGCATCTTGATTGAAAAAGGGCTGGAAAAACCGGTTGAGATCAACTGTGCCTGCTTGGGGTTTGGCGGCAAGGCGACCCCTTCGTTGTGCGAGCAGCCGGTTTCATGGGAAGCGTTTTTGAGCTTCGATCAAAAATATATGCGCGGTGGCGGAAAGGGCATGGAAAACCTGGCCAGGAAGATTCCTGCGCCGATTCCCGATGCCATGACCAGGCAGATCCAGGACTATACCGTGGAAATCTTTAAGATGCTCGAGTGCAAGGGCGTCGTGCGTGTCGATTACATGATTGATCCCCAAACAGATGCACTCTATGTTTGCGAGATCAACACCATCCCGGGTTCGTTTGCGTTCTATCTTTTCGAGCCAATGGGCATTTCCTTCCGGCAACTTGTGGACCAACTCGTTGAATATGCGCATGAAGCACTGGTGCAGAAGAACGAATCCACGTTTGCATATGATTCCGAGATCTTGACAAAGATGATGAACGGCACAAAATCAATCAAGAAATAAACAAAGGAGAGCAGAGCAGCAATGAGCAAGATTCAGATGCGTACCCCCCTCGTAGAGATGGATGGCGACGAAATGACCCGCATCATCTGGAAGATGATCAAGGATCATCTTCTGACGCCCTATATTGACCTAAAAACCGAGTATTACGACCTCGGCCTTCCTTCCCGTGATGAGACGGATGACCAGATTACCGTGCAGGCTGCCGAGGCCGTCAAAAAATACGGCGTGGGCGTGAAGTGCGCAACGATCACGCCAAATGCGCAGCGCGTAACCGAGTATAACCTCAAAAAGATGTATAAGAGCCCGAACGGCACCATCCGCGCAATCCTGGATGGCACCGTGTTCCGCACGCCCATTACGCTGCCCTGCTTGAAACCCTCCGTGCGCAGCTGGGTAAAGCCCATCACCATCGCCCGTCACGCTTATGGCGACATCTATAAGTGCACGGAATACCGCGTCCCCGGCCCGGGCACTGCGGAGATCCTTTTCAAGGATGCGGATGGCAAAGAGCTTTTCCATGAGACTGTGTTCGAATTTAAGTGCCCTGGCGTGCTGATGGGCACCTATAACAAGGATGATTCCATCCAGAGCTTCGCGCGCGCCTGCTTTAACTATGCGCTCGCAACCAAGCAGGATCTCTGGTTCTCAGCCAAGGATACCATCTCCAAGAAGTATGACCACACCTTCAAAGATATCTTCCAGGAAATCTACGATGCCGAGTATAAGGCGAAGTTTGAACAGGCGGGCATCACCTACTTCTACACGCTGATCGATGATGCTGTGGCGCGCGTGATCCGCTCCGAAGGCGGCTTCATCTGGGCCTGCAAGAACTATGATGGCGACGTTATGAGCGACATGGTGGCAACCGCATTCGGTTCCCTCGCTATGATGACGAGCGTGCTGGTTTCTCCGGATGGCAATTACGAATATGAGGCTGCGCACGGCACCGTGACCCGCCACTATTATAAGCACTTGGAAGGCGAATCCACTTCCACCAACTCCATGGCGACCCTCTTCGCGTGGACGGGCGCGCTCAAAAAGCGCGGCGAGATGGACAATATTCCCGAACTCGTAGCCTTTGGCGAGAAGCTGGAGCAGGCTTCCTTGAAGTGCATTGAGGATGGGTTCATGACCAAGGACCTTGCGCTCCTTGCCGATATGGAGAATAAAACCGTTCTTTCCACCGAAGGCTTTATCCTCAAAGTTAAGGAATATCTTGACGCGGCGCTGTAAATCCAGTACCATA
Source organism: uncultured Clostridia bacterium (assembly GCA_944366945.1). Lineage (GTDB taxonomy): Bacteria > Bacillota > Clostridia > Christensenellales > CAG-138 > UBA1685. The sequence goes on along the minus strand of CALVWJ010000002.1, from coordinate 130,002 downwards.
AGAGAAGAAATTACTGCGGCGGGCGGCATTTGCCGCCCGCCCGATCATGGGGGAGATACGAATGAGCCTTTATACGGATTGGCGTGAGCGGGCCGATGCGCAGCGCACGCCACACGAGCAGCAAAAGTTTTGGAACGATTATTTTGATCTCGAAACGGAAAACTACAAAAAGATTCTTGCCAACCATGAAAAAGCGTTTTCGGGCGAACTGAGTGCGCTTGCAGAAACCTTTGGCATGGATGCAGTTACCTTTCTTGGCTTCCTGGATGGTATCAACACGAGCCTAAAACAGGAACTCGATCTGGAAAGCCTTGCGAGCGATACAGCGCTTACGCTGGATGTTGATTTCGAAAAGCTCTATTTTAACATGCTCGATGCAAAGGCAGATTGGCTCTATCATTTAAAGGAGTGGGACGCTGTGCTCTCCGAGGAAAAGCGCCATGAGATTACCAAGGAATTTCGTGCTTCCAAGGTATTTGTAAAAGAAAAGAATATTGGCCGCAACGACCCCTGCCCCTGTGGCAGCGGCAAGAAATACAAGAAGTGCTGCGGTAAAGATCAATAAAAAAGCTTTGCGTGCTGCGGGAATTCCCGCGGCACGCTTTTGCATTCGGGCACACATAGGTGTTGAGTCAAGCAAGCCGCTGATCAAAGTGCCAATTTAGGGGTGCAGAGAAGCGGAAGTGAATGGAGCACACGGTTTGCGCCTGCGTAAAAAACTGGGAGGGCATGCATTCGATCGCAGAAATGCCAGGGCTTCTTTCCATAAATTTCACTTTTGGGAAGCCGGATATGGACTGACGCCGCTTGTTCATTTTGCGGAGATGGCGTATAATAAAAAAGTTAAAAGCAGTTTATAGAACGCTTAAATTAAGAAAGGGAAATGCTATGAAACTACGGTTTTGCGGCGCAGCGCGCAGCGTAACGGGTTCCTGCCATATGCTCAGCGCAAACGGCAAGAAGATCCTAATCGATTGCGGCATGCGCCAGGGGGCAGATAAAAAGACGGAATTTGGGGAGGACAAATTTCCATTTAGCCCGGCGGAGATTGACACTGTCCTTTTAACCCATGCGCACATTGACCATGCGGGCTTAATCCCGCTGCTCGTTAAGCAGGGCTTTACGGGGAACGTGATTGCAACCGAAGCTACGACGCAGCTCTCCAGCATTATGCTGCCGGATAGCGGCCACATCCAGGAACAGGAAGCCGAATATCAAACTCGCAAAAATCTCCGTGCAGGCAAGGCACCTGCAGAGCCGCTTTATACTGTGCAGGATGCGCAGAACGCTCTCAAGCAATTTGTTTCCACATCCTATGGGAAGATCGTTACAATAGCTCCCGGTATTACGGCGCGCTTTAACGATATTGGGCATCTTTTGGGGTCCGCTTCCATCGAGGTGTGGGTGGAAGAAGATGGGAAGACTACGAAGATCGTCTTTTCCGGGGATATCGGACGCGAGGAACGCCCGATCATCTGCGATCCGCAGCAGGTGAAAGGCGCGGATTACCTCGTCATCGAAGGCACCTACGGCGACCGCAACCATCAAGAATCTACTGCGGAGGCCAAAGAAGCACATTTGATTTCTGTGCTCAAGATGGGTATCGCCCGCGGTGGCAACATCGTGATCCCATCCTTTGCGGTTGGAAGGACGCAGGAACTCCTTTATTATATTAAACGCCTTCTGATGAAAAACGCCGTGCCAGGCCTGGAAAATGTGCCCGTTTATATCGACAGCCCGCTTGGCATTAACGCAACAAAGATCTATGAAAAATGCGCGGAAGGGTATTACGATGAAGAAGCGCGCGAGATGGCAAAATCCGGTTCGCCGTTTGATTTTCCAACGCTGCGCGTTGCGGTGACTGCGGATGAAAGCAAGCTCATCAACACGCAGCCTGGCTGCAACATCATCATTTCCTCTTCCGGCATGTGCGATGCAGGCCGCATTCGCCACCATCTTAAGCATAACCTGTACCGTGCGGATTCCACAATCGTGTTTGCAGGATACCAGGCAGAAGGCACGCTGGGCCGCATCTTGCTCGATGGCGTGAAAAAGGTGCGCCTTTTCGGTGAAGATGTGCGTGTAAACGCTGCGATTGAGCGCATTGAAGGCTTTTCCGGCCATGCCGGGCGCGATGAGCTGATCGAATGGATTGAGGGTATTGGCAATAAGCCCATTTGCACGTTCTTTGTGCATGGTGAGGCGGAAGTGCTGGATAGCTTTTCAAGCGCGGTGCATGCGCTCGGCTATAATGTTGAGGTTCCTGCGCTTCTTGAAGAGTTTACGCTGCTTCCGGGCGGCGTGGCCAAAACGCCGGAAACCGCAGTTGCGCCTGCTGCCGCAGAGGAGCTTGCCGAGCTGCGCTATGCGCAGAACCTGCGCACGCAAGTCGAGCGCCTACGGGCCCTCCTGGACAGCACGGATTGGAAAGCAGACGCTTCTGCCGCGCTGCGCGCCGAGATCATGGAAGAGGACGTGCGGACCCTTGTGGACAAGTGGGAGCGCATCCTCAAGCGCAGGTAAAGCAAATACCGTGTGTTCAAACGCATGCCCTCTGCCAGAAATGGCAGAGGGCTTTTTGCAGAATGGAGAGAACGGCGCGTAAAAGGAAAACCGCTTGCTTTTTGCATGATGAGGCCTCGGCATGGCCCTCTTTTGTTGCATCCATGCATATGCTATAATAAATTGAAGATTTATGGAAGTTAGGAGGAACAGCATGTACGCGCGCGTTATCATCGATATTGCCCATGCGAATGTGGACAGGCTGTTCACCTATGAAATACCGGAAGGCATCGCCGTGCAGCCGGGCCACCGGGTGCTCGTGCCGTTTGGCGCGGGGAACCGGAAAACGGAAGGCTTCGTTCTGGCAATATCATCGGAAACGGATGTGGAACAGCTTGCCCTTAAGCCAATCCTGCGCACAATGGAACCCTATCCTGCGCTGACGGAAGAACAGATCGCTCTTTCGTACTGGATTGCGGAAGCCTACCATTGCCTGCTTGTAGATGCATTGCGCCTTTTGATTCCAGCGCAGATGCGCGGAGGCCGTGTAAAAGAAAAGACGGTGCGCACCGTGCGCTTAAGGCCCGGCGTAGATCTAGCGGCAGCAAAGGCAGCGCTTTTAACGAAAACAGGCGTTTCACGCGCGCCCAAACAGACGGAAGTCCTGGATCTCGTCGCGCAGGCGGGAACGTATATGAGCACAGCGGATCTCTGCGCGTTCGTGCCCGGCGCATCCGGCGCGGTGGCGGCGCTGCTAAAAAAGGGAATTCTGGAAGAGGAAGGGCAGGAGACCTTCCGCAGCCCGTTCCGTACGGCGGTGGAAACACCCGGGAAGGCGCTGCCGTTTACGCCGCAGCAGCAGGCCGCGTTTGATGGGATCATGCAATCCGTGGAACAGGGTGGAGGCACATGCCTGCTTTATGGCGTAACGGGAAGCGGAAAGACCGAGGTTTATCTGCAGGCTGTTGCCCGCGTGATGCAAGAAGGCGGGAAGGCAATTGTGCTCGTGCCGGAGATCTCGCTCACGCCGCAGGCCATGGAGCGCTTCCGCAGCCGTTTTGGCGCGCGCGTTGCCGTTTTGCACAGCCGCCTTTCACCGGGCGAACGGTATGATGAGTGGAGGCGGATCCGGCTAGGAAAAGTGGATGTGGTCATTGGCGCGCGCAGCGCGGTGTTCGCGCCGCTTACGGGGTTGAAGCTTATTGTGGTGGATGAGGAGCACGAGCCATCCTATCATTCCGAACTTGCTCCGCGCTATAGCGCGCTGGAGGTCGCTGCAAAGCGCGCGAAGCTCAATCAAGCAGTGCTTGTGCTTGGAAGCGCAACGCCTTCTGTGGCAAGCTATCGGCGCGGCCTCAAGGGCATATACCGGCTTTTAACGCTTCCAGAACGCATCAACGGCCAGCCTATGCCGCAAGTGGAGATCGTGGATCTGCGCAACGAGTTTCGCGCAGGGAATAACAGCATTTTCAGCGCACCGCTGCATGCTGCGCTCGGCCAGTGCCTCAGCGCGGGGGAGCAGGCGATCCTCTTTATGAACCGGCGCGGATATTCCACGTTCGTCTCCTGCCGCGGGTGCGGATATGTGGTGAAATGCCCGGATTGCGATGTTTCGATGACCTACCACAAGCTCGAAGGCGTGATGAAATGCCATTATTGCGGGCGCACTGCGCGCATCCCAAAGGTTTGCCCGGAATGCGGAAAACCGTATCTTAAAGGGTTTGGCGTAGGAACGCAGCAGGTGGAAGAGCAGCTTGCAGCGCAGTTTCCGGGCGTTTCCGCCGTGCGGATGGACCTTGATACCACGCGCACAAAAAATGCGCATGAAGCGCTGCTTGGCCGCTTTACGCGCGGTGAAGCGCAGGTCCTTATCGGCACGCAAATGATCGCAAAGGGGCTTGACATTCCAAACGTAACGCTCGTTGGCGTGATCGCAGCGGACGCTATGCTTTATATCCCCGATTACCGGAGTGGGGAGCGCACATTCCAACTCTTGACGCAGGTGGCCGGCCGGGCAGGCCGCGCGGATAAGCCTGGACGCGTGATTGTGCAGACCTACACGCCGGAGCATCCGGTCATCGGCTTTGCGGCACGGCATGATTATCCAGGTTTCTACCAATATGAAATCGCAATGCGCCGGGCAGCGCTCTTCCCACCGTTTGCGCTGTTCCTGCGGGTCGTGCTTACAGGACATGATGAAGCTGCGCTTGCAGAAGATGCCGCACGCTGCGCAGAGAGGCTCCGCCAGTCGATCGAAGATGCGCTCGTTCAGGCAGGCGGCACGGCGCAGGAGCTTTTGCTGCTGGATGCAGCGCCTGCCCCGGTAAAGCGCCGGGAAGGGCTTTATCGCTATCAAGTGTTGGCGCGGCTTGCGCGCACCAAGCATACAGCCGCAGCGGTGCGGGCTGCGTATGCCTATCATGATGCGCATTGGAAGGCAGGCATGGGGGATGTGGAGATTAACCCAGGAAGCATGGTCTAATGCGTGAAAAGCGGCAGGAAATGCGGCTTTTTGCGGCGTTTGCTTGCTTCTATGGGGAGAAATGGGCTATAATATTATGATACGCAATCACGATGTGATGCAGCGAAGGAGAAAACGAATGGGAAAACGGAAAATCTTTACGGGAAACGCGGCATGCCTTTATAAAAAATGCCGTCCTGTAGAACATTTTGATGCGCGCCTTGGCGCGCTGCTGGACGACATGGCGGAAACCATGTATGATGCCGAAGGCGTTGGCCTTGCGGCACCGCAGGTCGGCATTTTGCGCCGCGCAGTTGTGATCGACTGCGGAGATGGGCTTGTTGAGCTGATCAATCCGGAAATCCTTGAAACTTCCGGTGAGCAGGGCTGCTTTGAAGGCTGCCTTTCTTTCCCGGGCGAAAAAGGTTATGTTGTGCGCCCCAATTATGTGCGCGTGCGCGCATACGACCGCAAGGGGAACCTGTGCGAATATGAAGCGGAAGAGCTGTTTGCCCGTGCCATTCTGCACGAAACGGACCACTTGGAAGGCCTAAACTATAAACGCCTTGTAACCGAGCCGCCCGAAGGATATACAGAGGATACGGAGGAGGATGCATGAGGATTGCGTTCCTCGGCACGCCGGATTTTGCCGTGCCGTCGCTTGCAATGCTTATCCGTGCAGGGCATACGCTGCAGGTGTTTACCCAGCCGGACCGGCCCGTCGGGCGCCATGCTGTGCTGACGCCGCCGCCGGTTAAAAAGCTTGCATGCGCGCATGGAATCCCGGTGTTTCAATGTGAAAAGATCCGCATGCCGGAAGGCGTAGCCGCTTTGCGTGCGTTTGCGCCCGAGCTGATGGTTACGGCCGCCTTTGGGCAAATCCTTTCGGCCGAAAATCTCTCCATTCCCCAATATGGGTGCATCAACGTGCATGGGAGCCTGCTTCCCAAATACCGGGGAGCAGCGCCCATTCAATGGGCTGTGATCCATGGGGAAAAAGAGACGGGCGTGACCACAATGATGACGGATGTCGGTCTTGATACGGGGGATATCCTGCTTGCGCGCAGCACGCCCATCGGGGAGGATGAAACAGCGGGTGAGCTGTTTGAACGCCTTGCTGTTCTGGGCGCTGAGGTGCTTTCCGATACGATAGCGGCGCTTGAAAATGGGACGCTCACGCGCACCCCGCAGGATGCAGCGCGTGCAACAAAATGCAGCATGCTGAAAAAAGAAGACGGGCATGTGGCATTTGCAGATGGCATGCAGCAGGCGCACGACCGCGTGCGCGGCATGAATCCCTGGCCCGGCGCATATGCGCTGTGCGAAGGGGAAACGGTGAAACTTTGGAGAACGAGAAAAACAGCGCTCCCGCCGGAAGGTCGGCCGGGCACATGCCTCATTGCAGATCCGCGGCAGGGGCTTTTTGTGGATGCAGGCGATGGTGTGCTGGAGATTTTGGAACTGCAGTTCCCCGGCGCGAAACGCATGGACGCAAAAACGGCGTTGCGCGGCCATGACCTTTCCGGGAAGGTGCTTGTATGAGCGTGCGGCGCGTTGCGCTTGCAGCGCTGCTTGATATTACCGATGGCGGCGCATATGCGAACTTGCGCCTCAAGGAAGCTGAGCGCGGTTTGGCGCGAACGGATGCAAAATGGGTGAGTGCGGCGGTCTATGAAACGCTCGATCACCTTCTCTATATCGATTATGTGCTTGCACGGTATATCTCCGGGCGGCAAAAACCCGCCATACGCGGCATTTTACGGATGGGGGCCTGCCAGGCCATGTTCATGGATGTGCCGCCGAGCGCGGCCTGCAATGAAAGCGTAAAGCTTGCCAAAGAAATTGGGAAAGGCGCGCTTGCGGGCTATGTAAACGGGGTTTTGCGCGCGTTGTGCCGCGATCTTGGCAAGCCGGTGCCGCTGCCGGAGGACCCGCGAGAGCGCATGAGCGTCCAATACAGCTATCCGCGCTGGCTTATCGACCTTTATGCGGACGCATATGGCGAGCCGTTTACAGAAGCTCTGCTCGCATCGCCTGTGCGGGGGCTTACCATCCGCGCCCAGGCGCCGTATACGCCCGAAATGCTTGAAACGCAACTGAAAACGCGGGGAATCCCGTTTGCGCGCGGCGCTGTCATTGCAGATGCATTGCATCTTGAAAAAGGGTTTGATATAGCGGCAGAGCCGCTGTTTCAAGAGGGTGCCATCACCGTGCAGAGCGAAAGCGCGATGCTGGTTTGCCGCGCGCTTGCACCGAAAAATGGCATGTGCGTGCTGGATGCCTGCGCTGCCCCCGGCGGCAAAACGGCGTATCTTTCCATGCTAATGGAAAACGGGGGCAAGATCGATGCGTGGGAGCTGCATGCGCACCGCTGCGAACTCATGAGAAAGACGCTCGCGCGGCTGCATGTGAAGAACGCCGTGGTGCAGCAACGGGATGCATCCAAGCCGCATCCGGAATGCGACGGAATTTTCGATGCGGTGTTGGTGGATGCGCCATGCTCTGGGCTTGGTGTGCAGGGAAAGCCCGATGCACGCTATGCAAAGTCGCAGGAGATTCTTGCGGAACTCGCCACTTTGCAGATGCAACTGCTCGATTGTTGCGCACGCTATGTGAAACCGGGCGGTACGCTCGTATATGCTACATGCACCATTTCGCCTTTGGAAAACGAGGCGTGCGCGAAGGCGTTTTTGAACCGGCATCGGGAATTCTCTGCCGGAGATCTCAGCGCATGCCTGCCGGAATCTCTACAGGAACGGGCGGCGGGCGGGATGCTGCAACTTTTTCCGCATTTGGATGGCATGGAAGGCTTTTTCCTTGCAAAATTTGTGCGTAAGCAAGCGGAGGAACCATGACGGGATTGGCGTCAAAAAATATGGAAGAGCTGCAAGCGCTCATGGCGGAGCTCAACGAGCCCAAATTTCGCGCAGGGCAGATATTTGCGTGGCTTGCGCGCGGCGTGCGGCCCGAGGGGATGACCAACTTGAGCCGGCGCCTTAGGGAAACGCTGGCGCAAATGCCCTATGGCGGCGCGTCGATTTTCGACCGGCGGGTTTCTCAAAAGGATGGAACAATCAAATATCTCTTCGAACTGGAGGATGGGAACCTGGTAGAAGGGGTATTGATGCGCTATAAGTATGGCAACACCCTTTGCGTTTCCACGCAGGTAGGCTGCCGCATGGGCTGCGCATTCTGCGCGTCCACGCTCAATGGCTGCGTGCGGGATCTGGAGGCGGGTGAGATTCTAAGCTTTGTTTCCTGCGCAGAGCGGGATGTGCCCTGCGAAGAAGGACGCAAGCGTTCCGTTACGAACATTGTTTTGATGGGCAGCGGAGAACCGCTCGACAATTACGAAAACGTTGTGCGTTTTTTGCGCCTGGTTTCTGCGCCAGAAGGCATGAACATCAGCCCGCGGAACATTTCGCTTTCCACCTGCGGGCTTGTGCCGCAGCTTCGGAAGTTTATGCGGGAGGCGCCGCATGTAACGCTTTCCGTTTCGCTGCATGCGCCAAACGATGCCATCCGCAGCATGCTTATGCCGGTGAATGCGGCGTATCCCATGGCGGAGCTGCTTGACGCGGCCAAAGAATATGCGGAATACACGGGAAGGCGCGTGATCTTTGAATACGCGCTCATCCAAAACATGAACAGTGCGCGCAAGCATGCGCAGGAACTGGCGTCACGCCTGCGCGGGATCAACTGCCATGTAAACTTAATCCCGCTCAACCATGTGGAGGAGCGGTCGCTTATGGGAGTAACGCGCCAGGAAGCGGAGGCGTTTATGGGCTGGCTTTCGGAGTTGGGCATTTCAGCTACGATCCGCCGGGAAATGGGAACGGACATCGAGGGTGCATGCGGGCAGCTTCGCCGGCGTGTACTCGAAGCGCGACGGGAGGAGAATCGATGATTTACGCCGCACGCTCTGTAACGGGGAAACGGGCAAAGAATGAGGATGCCGTATTCATCCCAAAGGGTGGGGAAATTTCGCTTGTTGCCGTGGCGGATGGTATGGGCGGGCACAATGCGGGCAACGTTGCAAGTGCAATCGCCGTGGAGATCTTGGTTGCAGAATTGAAAAAGGGAGGCCCTGGCGGCCCAGCGGCGCTTGTGCGCGATGCGGTGAACCATGCAAATACGGCTGTATTTGAATATGCCAAAGTGCACCCGGAATGCCGGGGCATGGGCACCACGCTTGTGATGGCGCTCCTGTTTAAAACGCGTTTTGTGGCGGCAAATGTTGGAGACAGCAGGCTTTACCATTTCCATGCAGGCCAGCTGCATCAAGTAACGGCGGATCATTCCTACGTGGCTGAACTTGTGGCTTCCGGATACCTTACGCCGGAAGAGGCGGCGCACCACCCCCGCCGCAATCTCATTACACGAGCGCTTGGGACACGGGCCTGTGAGCGCGTGGACATTTTTGAATGCGAGTGGGAAGAAAATGACGTGCTTTTGCTCTGCTCCGATGGCCTGTATTCGGAACTGAGCGGGAAAGACCTTGTGGGCGCGCTTGAGAAAAGCACCACGCCGGATGCGGCATGCGCTGCATTGGTCGAGCTTGCGCTCGATTCCGGTTCACAGGATAATGTGAGCGTTGTTCTAGTTAAGAATGGGGAGGCATGGTAATGGTTGAGATAAACCAGCTGGTTTCCGGCCGTTACCGTGTGAATAGCCTCATCGGAACGGGCGGTATGGCAAATGTGTATAAGGCTTATGACGAAGAAGATCACCGTATTGTGGCACTCAAGGTGCTCAAGGATGAGCACAAGGGCGATATGGAATTTGTGCGCCGTTTTGAGCGGGAAGCGCAGGCGGTTCTCATGCTTTCACATGAGAATATCGTTCGTTCTTATGATGTAGGGGAAGATGGAGATGTAAGCTATATCGTACTTGAATACGTTGCAGGGAAAACGCTCAAGGAGATTATTAAGGAAGAAGGGCCGCTTCCACCGAAAACAGCTGTGAACTATGTATGCCAAGTGCTGGATGCGCTTTCACATGCACATGAACGGGGGATTATCCACCGGGATGTGAAGCCACAGAATGTGATTGTAACGCCGCGTGGCAAAGTGAAGTTGACGGACTTCGGCATTGCGCGTGATGCTGCTGCTAGTACGAGGACGTTTGCGGGCACAAATGTAATTGGCTCTGTGCATTATATCTCACCGGAGCAAGCGCGGGGCGATAATGCAACTGCTGGCAGCGATATTTATTCTTGCGGCATCATGCTTTATGAAATGCTTACGGGAAGTGTTCCGTTTTCGGGAGATAATTCCGTAACGGTTGCGCTCAAGCATCTGCAGGAGGAGATTGCACCTCCCATCCAGGTGAATCCTAAAATCCCGCGCGCTTTGAGCGATGTGGTGGTAAAAGCAACTGCAAAAAATATCGGCATGCGCTATTTTACTGCGCGGCGCATGAAAGCTGACCTGCAGCGTGCATTGCGTGAGCCCCATGGAAAATTCGCGCGGATTGAAATGCCCAAACAGGAGAGAAAACGGCGCAGCTCCATTGGAATTGGCAACATCGCACTGATGATCGTGGTCGTGCTTGGCCTGTTTACAACCATGTTCTTTATTGCGCGTGCCATGCGGGATGATGAAACTGTCAGCAACGGGGAGTATGTGGTGCCCACACTTGTTGGCAAACAGGTGAACGAAGCGGAATCGCTCGCGCAGCTGCGGGGTTTTGTGCTTGAAGTGCTTGAATACCGCGGCAGCGAGGAATTCGAAGAAGGCGAAATCATCTATCAAGATCCAATCGTTGGCACAAAAGGCAAAGAAGGGGATGTGATCCGGGTCATAGTCAGCAGTGGAAGCGATTATGAGCTTGTGCCAAACCTTGTAGGCCGGTCCGTGCAGGAGGCGATTGCGTTGATGGAGGATGTGGATTTGGAAATAGGAACCACGGAATATGGCCAGAGCGATCTCCCAGAAGGGCAGATTTTCCGGCAGGAACCTGTGGCGGATACACAAACTTTTGCAGGGGACGTAGTGGATATCTGGGTAAGCGGAACGCCAAGTGGAACCAGTGAGATGCCATCGCTCGTTGCAAAATCGATGCTTTTGGATGATGCCATTGCGGCACTGGAGGAAGCCGGGTTCACGCGCATCTGGGTTCATCCTATTACGCCGGATAATCTTTGCACGGAGGATATCGTGCTGCGCCAAAGCCCATCTGCCAATGTCACAGTGCCATCTGGAGTAACGGCTGAAATCTGGATTTGCCGCACGGACTTGGGAGCATACTGCGCAGATATTGTATTCAATATCGACATTGTAGATAGGGAAAAGAATGTAATTGTTACAACGGAAATCGAAGAAGGCGTGGAGATGGTTCTTTATGAAACCAAACTTTCCCCTGGCCTGCAACAACCGGTTGCGTTTACCGCATACCTGCGCACGGGTGGGGACTATGAATACATCGTCTATGTAGACGGAGAAGAATACCGTCGGACAACGACAAAATTCGCTTTGCGCTGAGCGCGGGGGGAACGCTTGGAAGGGTTGATTTTAAAAGGGGTTGGGAGCTTTTACACGGTCCTGGATGCGAAGGGCACAGAGCATGTTTGCAGGGCGCGTGGGCGTTTCCGCAAGGAGAGTATAACGCCTGTACCGGGAGATCGGGTGAGCTTTTCCCACAATGAGGGCGAGGATGGCCGTATCCTTGCGATCCTGCCGCGCAAGAACATCCTAATGCGCCCAGCGGTCGCCAACGTGGACAAGCTGATGATCGTTATGACAGCATCCACGCCAAAGCCAGATCTGTTGCTGGTGGACCGGCTCTTGATTCAATGCGAGCAGGCAGGCATTACGCCTGTGCTTGTTCTCAACAAATGTGATGAACGGGAAGAAGCGCTATTTGGAGCGATCCTTGCACAATATGAGAAGAGCGGTTATTCGGTTTATGCCGTATCCGCGCACAACGGCGAAGGGCTTGCGGCATTGCGCCGTGAAATTCAAGGGAACGTGTGCTGTTTTGCAGGGCAATCGGCAGTTGGGAAATCTTCACTGCTCAATGCGTTGCTGCCGGAACTTTCTCTTGCCGTGGGAGAGCTTTCCCGCAAAACGGAGCGCGGCAGGCACACGACGCGCCATGCGGAGCTCTGGATTGCTTATGGCGGTGCACTGGTGGATACGCCGGGGTTCAGCCTTCTGGAAACGGAGGCCATTGAACCAGAAGTGCTTGCGGCACTCTACCCGGAAATGCGTCCGCATCTGGCCGAATGCCGGTTTGCAAAATGCCTGCATGCGAGCGAACCAGGCTGTGCCATCAAACCGCTGATAGAAAGCGGCGCGCTTTCTGAAGAACGCTATGCGCGATATTTACTGATTTTAGAAGAACTCAAAGAAAAGAGGAAACATAAGTATGATTAAAGTGGCACCATCAATCCTTTCGGCGGACTTTGCTAATATGGGGCGTGATGTGAAACGCTTAGCTGGATGGGGTGCGGATGTGGTCCATTTTGATGTGATGGATGGTTCGTTTGTGCCGGCAATTACCTTTGGCGCAGCGATGTGCCGGGCCGTGCGTCCCTATACAGAACTCCCACTGGACGTGCATTTAATGGTAGAGCATCCAGAAACCCAGATCGAAGCTTTTCAAGAGGCAGGCGCAAATTATCTTACCATCCACGTAGAAGCGGATCGCCATGCGCATCGCACGTTGCAGAAGATCCGCGCAGCTGGCATGAAGGCTGGTATCGCACTCAACCCTGCGACCCCTGTCTGCATGGTTGAGGCGGCGCTTGAGGTATGCGATCTTGTGCTGGTGATGAGCGTAAACCCAGGTGCAGGCGGTCAGAAGTTCATCTATGGCGTACTGGAGAAGATTGAGCGGTTGGCGCAGTTGGCTAGCGTACATGGCTATACTTATGAAATTGAGGTAGATGGCGGGATTAATGCTGAAACGGCCGCGCTTGCGGTGCAAGCAGGGGCTACAATGCTGGTTTCCGGCAGCAGCCTGTTCAAGGCAAAGGACCCGGCTGTGCTGGTTGGGCAAATGCATGCGCTGGACAAAGTGAAGGAAAAATAAAAAAAGCCCGTACTGTCTAAGCCTCTGGCCTCGCGGAGTGCAGACGGAGAAAAAAGGGTTGCAAAGAGCCGAAAAATATGTATAATAGTACTTGCGCAAAGCGAAACGGGGTTATAGCTCAGCTGGTCAGAGCGCTACGTTGACATCGTAGAGGTCGTTGGTTCGATCCCAACTAATCCCACCATTCATAATCCTGTGGTGTTCGTAGGTTCTCTTTATAAACCCACAGAGTAACATCGGGAGTATGCGTTGGCTTAGCTAATGCCACCTTCATTGCGTTTGGTAAGCAGAAGCCGCCACAATACACCCACCTGCCGAGAGGCGGGTGTTATAATGAGGGCATACGGCACTCTGGGATTACTTTTACAAAAGAATGTTGCGGAATTGTGTAATGGTAGCACCTACGACTCTGACTCGTATTGTCTAGGTTCGAATCCTAGTTCCGCAGCCAAGCAGCAAAGGTTCGCAAACGTTAAGGTTGCGGACCTTTGTTTATTTCTAAATTGGTCTCAAAACAAATAAAAACAGATAAACAGGGATTGTATAGACGAATAACAGATAAAATGCATGGGAGTAGAAAATCCAAAAGGGTATCTACCGCCCTTCCTTGTTTTACTATTAAGTATTAAATACTGTGATTCGCCCAAACGCCAAAAACAGGTATGTACTTGCTGAACAGCCGCAGCGCTAACCGCTTTACAGAGAGTATGAAACCATGTTTGTTAATCCGTATATGCTTTTCTGCTGGTGCTATACCTAACAAAAGCGGGAGTGATATACTAGCGTCCATCCCAATGGATGCTAGTGTGCCCGCTTAAAAATGAAAATTGAAGGAAAAATGATACGCAACACCCTACAGATGAATACCAATTCTATTGTAACAAAAGCAATGGCATAAGAAAATGCTGCCAGCTGGCACTACTGGGCCTTGGATGGAGGCACGTTGGTGCGGACTTCTATATACCTTGGAAATGTACGAAAGAGTTAAGCGATAGTTATGGGCGCTCAGAATAAACGCTATGAAAGTATCTACGGTGCAGGAAATGATAAAGGTGAATTCAACAGACTCTTGATTACTATACATTAGGATATGAGTTTCTTTGAAATTGGCACATATATGTCGCCAAATTATCACTGTTCACCATCTTAGCGGCCGGACTAAACTGATAATGTCACACATTGTCGAATATTGAGAACAGAGGTGATAAAGAAAAACAGCAAAGCTTGCATATACACTTCTCCAAGGGATCCATTTCTTAGAAAACGCCATTTCTGCAAAATATTAGAGAGGAGAGAGATGCGATAGCATCTTAAAACAATCAGATGAAGAAAACTGTAAAATCTATCATCAGCATAATGCTTGCAGTTGCATGCTTGTTTGGCTTTGCATTGTGGGACACAGTATATGCATTATCATCGGAATTTCAATATCAAAACTATATTCAAAGTGTGGCGGAGCATATTGCGGAACCTCCGGCAGAAACTCTGCCCGACAGTCCCTTATTATATGAAGATGAAGCAGGGCGTGAGGAAAACATTAAGCGCTTTGTGCGCGAGGATCGCGCTGTAGAGGCGGTAATTTATCCATATCCTGTACACTACATGAAAAACGGTGTATGGGAAGATATCGATAACCGGCTGACGCTGCAAACGCGTCCAGACGGAACGCAGGTATATACCAACCAAGCAGGCAATTATCAAATCAGCTTCGCAACCAATTCCAACAGCGACGAGCTTGTAAAAGTAGAAAAGAACGGATACACTATCGCGTGGCGCCTTTCAGATCGGAGCGCATCGGCTGCTGCGCAGGTTGTCAGCTCGCAAGGAGCAGCGGCATTAGCATTAGAAGAAAGCGCCATTGCGGAGCAAAGCGATTCGGCTTTGACAGACATGCGCAGACTTCCCAATCTTTCTTCAGTCATAACATATGAAGGCGCTTTGAATGGTACGGACATCGCTTATGTTGTAGGGCCAACTGGCGTGCGGGAACTCATCACCATTGAGAGCGCCGCGCAGCTGTCACGCAACTATACTATGGAAGTGATCTGCGACGGACTCACCCCTACGGTATGTGGAAATGAAATCAAGTTTTTTGATTCCGAAGAAGATGAGATATTTAAAATCGCTTCTCCGTTTGTTATGGATGCTGCTGGCGAGACCACATCTGATATTGCGCTTCAGCTCGTGCCTACTGCAGAGCTGGAACTTCTCGAAGCAGTGGAAAGCAGCTTTGCAATCCAAATACAGCCTTCCGGCGAAATTACTGCAGAAGAGGAAGTCGCTCCAAATGAAACGGAGATACCAGAAAGTGAGAATCTAACTGAACTGCCAAGCGGGCAGGAAACCTCAGCGCCGGAAAGCACAACGCAAGAACCGGAAACTCCGCAAACAGAAGATGCACCGAACGAGCCGGAAGTTTGGACTGAATCGGAAGATACACAGCATGCGCCCAGTTCAGAAGCAGAAACGGCAGATGCATTCCCAGCGGATGGTGAAACGTTGGCGTGCCAAAAGGCATCTGCCATAATCAGCCTTTCCGGGTCAAGTATTGATGTGCCCGGTGGGCAAGCTCCTGCGGAATCCGATATGGCAGAGGGGCAAGAAGAAGCACAATCTGCGATTCCTACTGATATAGACGCATCGGATGAAGTCATTTTAGAGGCTGGTACAAGCATAGAATCTTCGGAAAAAGAGATTGAACAGCCTATCTCGCTGTCGGAAGAAGAACTGCAAGAACTGCAGGAATTACAGGAAAAGCTTGATGCAGGACAATCAGTGGATCGGATCAGCAATGCAGAAACAACAAATGGTGAACTCACATTTGTATACTCTATGCTCCCTTCCCGCGCATGGATGGAGGCACCGGAGCGCGAGTTTCCTATCATAATCGATCCGGACATTCAAACGTCCCTGGACTCCTCTCAAGTACACGACACGTTTATCAGCTCGCTTGACCCAGTTGAAAACACCTACCTGTTTTCCAGGCTTAAAGTAGGATACGGTGAATCAAGCGGGATAAACCGCATTTATATTAAGTTCCCCAATCTTCCAGAGCTTGGCGCAGGAGATATGGTGATCAAAGCATCGCTCAATATCGCCCGCAGGAACTCCAACTCTTCAAATGACCTTAGACTCGATGTCCATCGCGTGACAGAAGACTGGACAAGTTCGACGCTTGTCTGGAATAATCGTGCAGCATATGATGCAGCAAAGGTTGAGAGCATATCCTACTCTGTATTGCCAGGTTCATTCAACACATGGGACATAACGGGGCTTGTGAAGCAATGGTATGACGGAACCCCGAACTATGGCTGCGTGATCAAGGCACATGACGAGACTTGGGGCTATATGGAGTATTATTCCGTAGACGCCCAGTATTACTATAGCTCACATCCATATGCTTCAATCGTATATGTGAATGCGACCGGTTTGGAGGATACATGGACCTACCATAGCCAGAACATAGGCAGAGCAGGTACGGTATCCGTAAACGACTACAACGGAAACCTCGTGCTGACGCATAACGATGTAAGCATTGCAAGCGGCGTGATGCCCATCGCACTGAGCCATGTATTTAATACGCATGATAAAGACACCGATCTCGGCTATGGCTATGGGTGGCGTTTGAACTATGCTCAAACCGCTGTCCCCATTACGATCAGCGAAACGAATTATTATCAGCACATCGATGGAGATGGAACAGCGCATTATTATAAGCAATCTACCGCTAACAGTACGCTGTACGAAAATGAGCTCGATAAAGAAACAACACTTACTGTAAGCGGCTCCACAAAAACAATTCAAGACAAGATTGGCAACCAGCTCATCTTCAACGGCGCTGGACAGCTCTATCAAGTTAAGGATTGCAATGGAAACACGCTAACCATAAACTACAATAGCAGTGGCCAGATTTCTACCATTGTAGATGGAGCGAACCGCACAACTACGCTCAGTTACACGAACGGGAAACTTGCTTCCATTGATTCCCCCGATGGACTGGATTTAAGCTATAACTACAATTCTGCAGGCAGGCTTACGGGCATTACATATGCTGACAACAAACAGAGCGCTTATACATATGACGCCAATGGTAACCTTGTTGTGGCACAAAACCATGATGGTTATAAGGTGGAATATGGATACACTGGCGCTGCGCCCTACCGCGTGGTAAACATTTGCGAATATGCAGGATCCACGGAGGGCGGTAGCCTTACCATCTCACACGGCTGGAATAGCACAACGTTTACCGACAACCAAGACCGTAAAAGCATTTATCAGTTCAATAACCACGGTCAGACTGTTTCCATCCGTGATGTAGATGGAAGCGCGCAGTACTGTTCGTTTTATGATGGAGAACGCACTGTAACGCAGCTTAAAACCATATCCAAGCTGCAGAAAACATCGATTAACCTGCTCGAGAACCATAACATGGAAACGTCCGCTTCCTGGGTCATGGGCTCTGGTGCTTCTTACAGCACAGGGGACAAATTCATGGGAAGCAGAAGTGTGAAGCTCAGTGGCGCAAGTGCGGCAGCTTCACAAAGCGTAACGTTGACGCCGGGTGAAACATATACCTTATCGGCCTATTTTAAGGGCGCAGATGGCGCGTGCCTTTCCGCTGCATATGGCGATACGACTGTGCAAAGCACCGGCGTGAGTGGGGCAACGCTTGCCTGGCAAAGAGAGAGCCTTACGTTTACGTTGCCATCCTCGGCAGGCAGCTCGGTAACGGTGCAGATCAAGCTCCCGAATTCGGGCACAGCATATGCCGATTGTGTCTTGCTTGAACGGGCAGACGCCATGAACCGCTACAACCTGCTGGAAGATGCGGACTTAGACGATGCTACTGCATGGACGCGCGGCAGCAGCCTAACAGCCGATGATACCCTTGTAACCGTTTCCGGTGCGCTTCATCCTGAAGCATTTTCGAACAGTGCTTATAAGCTCGTTGGCAGCACTACAGCGGATAAAGTAGTATCCCAAACCATCCCGGTCTCCGGCTCAACAGGTGATTGCTACACCTTTGGTGGGTGGGCGCAGATGAATACGGTGCCTTCTTTTGTAAAAAATGAGGGTGAGAGCAACGAAATTACTTATGGCCAGCGCAAGCTGCGGCTTGGCTTTGTTGGCTCCGGAGAAACAAGGTATTACGAAATCAGCTTTAACCCGGATAGCACCGAATGGCAATATATCTGCGGTGCGGCAGTGGCGCCTTTTAACTACAGCTCGATCGTGTTCAGCTTTGAATACAACTATAACTGCAACGAAGCTTATTTTGATGGCATGCAGGTGTTCAAAGAGGAGTTCTGCGAAAGCTATACGTATGACAGCGATGGCAATGTTGTGAGCGTACAGGGGCTTGCAGAACAAAACGGTGCGTTTGAATACAATGGCACAAACGACCTTGTGAAGACTACGGACGCAAAGGGCAATAAGTTTAATTATACCTATGATAACAAGCATAACCTGCTCACTGCTACAAGCGATTCTGGGATGAAGTACACCTTCACCTATGATAGCAAAGGGAACGCCCTTACTTCAAAAGTTGGTAGCGATACCGAATACATCCAAACTTCTGCAAGCTATACGGACGAAGGAAGCTTTACGGCCTCCCTAACAGATGCGCGCGGAAAATCTGTAACCTATGGCTACGATACGGACAAGGGCTTGCGCACGACGATTACAGATGCGAAAAACAACACATCCACCTACACCTATGATTCCATGAACCGGCTTTCGGGGCTGACGCAGGGCGAAGCGCATGTAGGCTACACCTATGAGGATGATAACCTAACCGGGATCACTCACAATGGCTTTACTTACAGCATGACCTATGACCTGTTTGGCCATACGCTTGCTACAAAGTTAAACGATTCCATCCTTTCCCAGAACACATATGACGTTAGCTGCGGCCTGCTCACCGGAACCGAGTATGGAAATGGGCTTGAGATCCACTATACCTATGATGTGCTCGACCGGGTAACGGAAGTGAAGTTCGGCACTACCCGGATGTACAGCTATTCCTACGATGGGGATGGCAACCTGCAACGGATGGTGGACCACCAACGGGATGTCACGACGGTCTATTATTACGACCTTACGGGCAGGTTGATACGTTCCGCATCGGATAACGGAAGCGAATACCGCTATGAATATGATCTGAACAACAACTTAACGAAACTGCACCAAAGTGCAGGTGGCAGCAGCTGGACGACGGAATACACCTACGATGAAGACAACCGGCCGGTAACGGTGCAAGTGAATGGCAAGACTATAACCGATAGCTACAATGCTACCGGAACAAGGGCCAGCCGGGTCTATGGATTTACCACACCGTATACCGTTGCCTTCACCTATCTTGCGGGCGCAAACGGCTCCAAGACCGCCATGCTGCAAAGCTATAAAAATGGCAGCGAGGATGCTTACACTTACGCCTACGATGACAATGGCAACGTGACGTCTATCACCAAAGGCAGTACAAGCGCAACCTATACCTACGATTCATTGAACCAGCTTACGCGGGTGAACGATGGGTTTACGGATAAAACAACAACCTATACCTACGACAACGCGGGCAACATTGTTGAAAAGAAGGAATATGCCTATAGTACCGGAACGCTGGGAACGCCCACGGATACCGTAAGCTATGGCTATGATTCGGTATGGAAAGATAAGCTGGTAAGCTACGATGGAGAGAGCATCACGTATGACGAGATCGGCAACCCACTCAGCTACCGAGGTTACACGCTGAGCTGGCAGGGGAAGAGGCTGCAGAGCATAAGCGGCAACAGTATCACGGGAAGCTATACCTATGATGAGCAGGGAGTGCGTTCGAGCAAAACAATAAACGAAGTCACCACAACGTTCAGCTACAATGGAAGCCTGCTGATGGCGCAGGTTGAGGGAAGCGGAGCGAGCGAGGTGAAACAGCTGTACACCTATGATGCGAACGGGCAGCTTGTTTCCGTAAACTACAAAGGAACAGAATACTACTATTTGCGCAATGGACAGTCGGATATAGTGGGCCTAATGGACGGAAGCGGCACGCGCGTGGTAGAATATACATATGATGCATGGGGCAAGTTGATCTCAACCAGCGGCACCCTGGCAAGCACGTTGGGAGCAGACAATCCCTTCCGCTACAGGGGCTACTATTACGACGCAGAAACCGGGCTGTATTACCTTATGACGCGGTATTACGATCCGGAGGTGGGGCGGTTCCTTTCGGCGGATGTATATCTTTCCACTGGGCAGGGTGTGCTGGGCGGCAATATGTGGGCGTATTGCCTTAATAATCCAATCCTTTATTCAGATACATTTGGGGAAAGCGTAACAATTTGTATCCTTGGTGTAACGTTCAGTCTGGTAGAATTGGTTGTTGCAGTTGCAGCTATTGTGATTGTAGCAGATGTGCTGATAAACGGAGAAAACTCATTATTAGCAAGGGCAGCGTCCAGCGTAGCGGAAGCTGTTGAAACTGCCGCTGAAACCAATACTGAAATTTGGAAAGCTGTAGAAGCTGTAATAACGCATCCAGAACGATTTACAACGGGATCCGGCATTATTGTTGGGTCGGGGACTCTTATTGGGTCAATCATATCAATCGTTGAGGATAAGAAAGATCCAGATCCATATGCGCGGCCAGGGCAAAAAAAGCAAAATCGTGAAGTAAAAGAAAAAAAGAGGAAAAAAGACAATTTTAAAAGCCGTTCGGGGAAACGACGGATACAACCACCTAAAAAGCATACCCCTGGACGAGAACATCAAAAGTATTGAAGAGGCGTTGGATGCATATTTGGACACTTACAACTTGGGAAAAATATTACGATCTGTCTAATCCCAAACAAAGAACGGGACTGCGTACTCGGTTTGAAAAAGGGATTGATCCCGAAGTAAGAGCCGCGTGCCTACGGTTTTGTGTATGGTTGCGTGCGGAGTATTTTTTCCCAATTCGAATCCCAATTTATTTTAAACAAGCTGAGAGAATTAGAGCGATGGACGGAGAAATGGTTTGCGCAACCTTTTTCGAGCCGATTAACAAGCATGATGAACCATATGCACGTGTTGCGACTGGGGATTATCAACAACTAAAGGAAGAGATGGGACGTGATGACGCGCTTGCTTCTGTTCTGCTGTCTGTTGCGCATGAACTAACGCATTATTTTCAATGGATCAATGATGTTAAGCTTACAACAATTGGAGAAGAAAGGCAGGCGTCGAGGTATGCGCGCATTATTTTGGATGAGTATGCTGATGATGTCGAACATCCGTAAAAATTAAATGAAGACAGACGTCCAAGACTGAGACTCCACGACGTATTAAAATCAGAAAAGATTGCAAAAAACGCGAGAAATCCTAAATTAATTAGAAGGATCAGAATAGGAATGTCGCGTAGATGAAATAAAATAAGAAAGAGGTGCTGCTAGTTGACTTATGCGAACGATATGACGTTGAGAAATATGCAAACAATAAGAAATTCTTTCAGGTGAAACTCGAGATGTTATTATCAGTTTTTCTGAGCATGAATTAAAAATGCAAGATGTATTCTGTAAAAGAAACGCTAGCAGAACTGATCAAATTCAATAAAAACAAACGAATTCTAAGATTTAGGATAGAATACAACAAAAGAGCGAAACAAATTCAAAGGCAATATTTTAAAGTATCCTAGTGCCAATGCAACCAGAAAGTTATTAAGCATTAATGAAAGCAGAGAATTCTCTCTGCTTTCATTTTTACAATAGCATAGGATGCTTAAAAACGGATCTTTAAGATCTCATTTGCACTATGATAACGCGGGCAACATTATTGAAAAGAAGAAATATGCCTACGGTGCCGAAACGTTAGGGACGACCACGGATGCCATAAGCTATGGTTTGGTATGGATAGTCGGATATAGTGGGCCTAATGGACGGAAGCGGCACGAAGGTGGTAAAATATACATACGATGCATGGGGCAAGTTGATCTCAACCAGCGGAAGCCTGGCAAGCACGTTGGGAGCAGACAATCCCTTCCGCTACAGGGGCTACTATTACGACGCAGAAACCGGGCTGTATTACCTTATGACGCGGTATTACGATCCGGAGGTGGGGCGGTTCCTTTCAGCGGATGTATATCTTTCCACTGGGCAGGGTGTGCTGGGCGGCAATATGTGGGCGTATTGCCTTAATAATCCCATTATTTTTGCGGATACCAGTGGAACTAGTGTAACGGTTTGTGTTTTAGGTATAACTTTTACAGTAGCCGAAATTTTAGTGGGTACACTGCTCGTGGTTGCCTTGGTGGATGTCTTGATCAATGGAACTGAGTCTCTTCCAGCAGTTGTAGTCTCAGCCGTTACAGATGGTGCTGCCATTGTGGCCGAAAGCATTTCAACCGTAATACCTATGCCAACCCATACTGGCGTTGTATCCAGGGGAAGTGGAATTACGGTCGCATCAAAAGACACGGATATTAATCAAAGATCCGATAAGCCTATTGGTAGGAGAAAAAAGTATAAAACAAAAAAAGAGGCTAAAGAAGCAGCTAAGAAAGCTGGAAAGGGCAATGAGCCCATACATCATCCTAACGGAAGCCATGGCCCCCATTATCATCCTAACATAAAGCTTCCGTCCAAATTAACACCTAAAATGCCGAGGCCCTATGATCATTATTACTATGGAGGTAGTGGAATCCGTGTGCGCACAAAATAATAGTTTGATTGAAAAAATTTGGGATATAATTTCTGCGGGGGCGGTCTCTGCAATGGAAGATTTATTAAAAAGTGGATGTGATCTTCTTGCAATAGAAAAAGAGTCAGACTATACGTTATTAGAACAAGCCTGTACTTGTGGAGACTTGAGTATGGTCAAATGGTTGTATGAGAATGAAATCAAATTCAAGAAAGAACGTTATGAGTTAAGCTACGCTGCCGCCAAAAACAGAGTAGATGTCTTATGCTATTTACTGTCTTCGGGAGCAGATCCCAGTGGTGTGGATGAGACTGGAAGGAATGGTTTGCACTGGGCGGCGCAAGAAGACTACCGTGACGTATGTTCTCTGCTGCTAAAGAATAAATGCTGTGTAAATCAAATGGAATCGTCTGGGCAAACACCGCTTTATATTGCCGCGGCGGAGAACAGTCACATAATCGCAGAAAAGCTGCTTCAAGCAAATGCGGTTGTTGATTTGTGTGGTATATTTGATGGCACAACACCCTTTATGATTGCATGCAAATATGAGCATTTTTCTATATGCGATCTTCTTTTGAGTTGCGGCGCGGATATTGACGCGTGTGATTCGGAGGGGCGTACAGCCTTGTTTTATGCCAGTGTATGTTGTGCGCAAAATCAAATACAGTATTTAGCTTCGAAAGGAGCTGACCCATCCATACCAGATAGCGGAGGTATAACCCCAAAAGATATTGCTAAGAATATGACTCTACAAAAAATGCTATATAATAAACTTTATATTGAAGATTAAAGTATGATTATGCGCATAAAGCAGAGCGACCTACGTATTACAGTGCAAATGGAGTTGTAACTCAGTGGAAGTTAATATAAACAAGCAACGCTTTGGTTGCTTACATTGAAGAAACATTGTCAATAGCATGTGGCTTGCTTATAAAACGTTTTGGAGGCGACTATATATAAAGAAAAATTGCGCTGAGAATTAAGATATGCGTCTGATAATGTTTCGTTTAATGTAGTGCCCTGTTCAAGAAATATTTTTAGCGTATTGTCGTTCACATTTGGATGCATACATCTATTAAATTGCTGGAGAGATGGCAGGAAATTAACAATTCAAACAAAGGCCGGGGAAGAATTTTTCCCCGGCCTTTGTTGTTAGACATTTCAGATACTTCTGAATTCTCCTTAACAGTCAACAATGGACGGAAGCGGCACGCGCGTGGTAGAATATACATACGATGCATGGGGCAAGTTGATCTCAACCAGCGGAAGCCTGGCAAGCACGTTGGGAGCAGACAATCCCTTCCGCTACAGGGGCTACTATTACGACGCAGAAACCGGGCTGTATTACCTTATGACGCGGTATTACGATCCGGAGGTGGGGCGGTTCCTTTCGGCGGATGTATATCTTTCCACTGGGCAGGGTGTGCTGGGCGGAAATATGTGGGCGTATTGTGGAAATAATCCAGTGCGCAGAGTGGAGATATTGGGGCAATCATGGGAAGACATATGGGAACTATTTGGCAGTCTGTTCGGTGTTGGCGGTGAAACTGTTGTCGAAAAATCGATAACGAAAGAATATAATTATATTTTTGTTTCTTTTGAAGTAAGCGATTCGGTCAGCCATAGCGAGCCTTTTGGCAAAACAGATGCACAAATTGTACTTTTTTCAAACAATACAAATGGAAAGCGTTCTGATTTTGGTGTTAGTGTTAACGCATTTGAAACATCAGCTTCCGTCTATGTATTTAGTTCTGCGGACAGTCTGTCTGTTGGCAGTGGCATTTCGGTTGGGGTTGGCTCAAAAAGCTATAGCGCTGAATTGGATGTTTCACTTAAAAATCTATCTGTTGGATTGACGGGTTCAAGAAGTCATGAAGCTGAAAAGAAAAAGCGCCATACCAAGAGTGCTTCTGTAAGAGTTAACTTAATTCCTGTTGCAGTGATCATAGGAACAGTTTATGGCACGAGTGGTATTGGACGCCCCGCACCAGCAATCGGTTCTAGGATTATAATCAAATAAACGAGTGGGGGGTACTGATGTTTGGCATTGTTCGCAACATAGCTGTGCTTGCTGTGATAGCAGGATTATGGTTCGCTTGTAAGCCGTTCCAGAAGTGGCTACGTAAAAGAAAAACTCCGTGGTTGATTCTTGTAGCAGGATATGTATTGCTAATATTTTTGTGCAACTTCATCGTTCCGGAAGCCACCTTAATAGGCTTTGATTCACCTTTGGCTGCATATGCATATGTAAAAAGCCCTGGAGAAGCAGACTATGAACAGATGATTGATTGTGAAACATCAACGTTGCTTATAACGCGTAAAGGAACAAACAATGTTTTCCCCAGCATCTTGCTAAAGAAGAAAGGAAAATGGTATATCACTCCACCGTTTTCATTTTCATTTAAAAATGCATTTGAATATAAAACAGCTTTATGTGCTGCCTGTCTTGCCTATCCGCAACTAGATGAAACTTATTGGTTTCTATTTGGCATGGATGGAAGCGTGGGAGAAAGCATTGTAACCTTAAATGCCGAGCTGCCTAAAGTTATAATGGAGGCAGAAAATTTAGACGGAAAAACCGATTATGATCGCGTTTATGTTTTACCGGCAAATACAACTAGAGTAGAGCTTGGCATTGATGGCGAAATTGCTGCTACATATAAGCTGAATGAAAATGGTTGGGAGTTGTGCCTCAACTAAGGATCAAACAA
This sequence comes from uncultured Clostridia bacterium, assembly GCA_944366945.1. Taxonomy (GTDB): domain Bacteria; phylum Bacillota; class Clostridia; order Christensenellales; family CAG-138; genus UBA1685. The sequence goes on along the minus strand of CALVWJ010000002.1, from coordinate 104,625 downwards.
AGGCAGGGGGATTTTGGCCCCCTGCCTTTACGGACACTTATGAATTACTTTGGGCATACCTCTATAACAACTGAAATACCATAATGGACGGAAGCGGCACGAAGGTGGTAAAATATACATACGATGCATGGGGCAAGTTGATCTCAACCAGCGGCACCCTGGCAAGCACGTTGGGAGCAGATAATCCATTCCGCTACAGGGGCTACTATTACGACGCAGAAACCGGGCTGTATTACCTTATGACGCGGTATTACGATCCGGAGGTGGGGCGGTTCCTTTCGGCGGATGTATATCTTTCCACTGGGCAGGGTGTGCTGGGGAATAACCGTTTTGCTTATTGCAATAACGATCCGATACTGTTTTATGACAGCGATGGAACCAACCCAATTACGCCTATTTTAAACTTAATAGATTTCAGCGCAATTCATAAGATGGTACAGATCAGTATTGTAAAAGAACAATTAGGAAGTACAGTAAAGATGCGATCTATGTAAAAGCGGACAATGGGCGAATCGGGTTTTTGGATGTCTATGATTTGAGCAACAATTCGTATTATGAAGTCAAAAGCAAGGGCGCATCCCAAAGAGCTACTACGGAAAGATAGATGGCTCGTTATGAGAGCTCAAAAGTTGTATCTACAGGGAAAAGACCTAAACCAGGACAAGCAAAGCTTTCTGGGAGCTTTTCATATGGGCTATGGGATGTAGAATATAGCAGTAGCAGTAAAAAGAATGGCTTGGTTGTATACACTCCAACCTATAATTGGAAAAAGGCCGCATCCGTGGGTAGTGGTATTGCGGTAGCAGTAGGTGCAGCATTAATCGTGTATTACACTGGCGGGCTGATTGAGTATAAGGGCTTCTCTACATCGCCCGGAAGCCTTATGCCACCGATATCATACACTGCATAGCGGCATGAAGCAAAACGAATTGAAGGAGGAAGCAGCGTGGATATCACCGATATCATGAAACAAAGTATTCTTATACGTTCTGAACCAATAGATGGAAGAAATCTTGTGTTGGATCTCTCTTTTTCGGATATGGGAATGGATCAAGTTGAAGATGTACTTAGTATTATATTGGAACGGTTTCTTATACCGCTTTCGTCTAAATGCGTTTGCGATCTAGAATGTGAAGATCGGAGGCTCAAGGCGGAGAAATTACAGGCAACATTCATGATGCACCTGGAAAAGAATAGATATCCATCAGCTACGGCGGATATATTTTTCAAGGACGGCCCGATAAAAAAGAAGGGAGATTTACGGGAGTTTTACTATCCACAGCATGGAAGCCGGCCTAATCCATATTCCGATGTATCGGCTGATTATAGGCGAACGCTTGCTGAGATGTTTGGAGAAAAATTAAATGGCCCGTGTGATGCAGATTCCTTCATGCAGCTTGTTTCAATTGAAAAAACCCAATTTCTCGCTACGCCGAATTGGTCCGAAGCCGGAATGATTTTATCAAGCGATCTTTCCAGCTTTACGGCAGGCCGCTATTCGATAACCCTCAAATTGGAAACAGCAGTTTCAGCGTTCGAGCAGCAGGAGTTGATTGCGTTTTTTGCGGAACTTGCAACGGAGCTGGCATCGATCAATGACACCTGTAAAGGCGCTGTAATGCTGGACTCTAATGATGGGCAATATCTCTTTGCCCATGCATCCATGTTCTCGAGCCTCCCCTCCTATAAACCGTTCTGGCTGGATGGAAAGGAAAGGAATCCTTATAATTGGTATAACAGCCATTATTTGCTGGGAGCAGAATGGTTCAACATCTTGCCGCAGCGTTTTTATGCGGCACTGGAACCCCGGCTGGAAACCATAAAGGATGATCGGCGCTTTCAAGTAACGCGCCTTGCAAATGGAAATACGATTGTGCGGTTTACCAAAGGGCTGATGGAGATGAACCTGCAGGATATGTATGCGATTCGAAATGTTCTGGCGCCCATGCTGCGCCCCGGAGTCGGGTTTGTGCATAACGGGTGGGATTTCCGACAAAGATGGGAGATGCGCCCCATTCAAAAGGGGGAATTCCATATTATGAAGAACGGATCGGTTGTGCTCAAATACAATCTGGAAAGCGCGCCTTATATTGATAAACAGTATCTTTGCCCAAGCTGGAATGAGCGGTTCTAAAGGCATACCGCATTCGGTTTTACGTCTGGAGTGTTTCCAATGTTCCAGCAGGCATCGTGTCAAACATATGGGGCGCAAACAATCCCTTTCGGTTGTTGCTGTAACTCTATAGCCTCAAAAATGTTGGAAGTAGCGTCAAGGTCAGCATTGGGGAAGGAGGAGATAGATTAACATGACCGTAATCGAGCGGCTAAAAGCAGAGATTCGATCGTGTAGGAATTCAATAGGAATTGTAGCCGATGTTTTGTTTACAGCTTTGCTATTATTTCCGCCTTTAATTGTGGAACGACTTCAATTTAGCCTTTTTGCAGTAATTTCATTTGGCGAATGGCTGCGACTATACCGTTTGCTGTTCCAGGGAGGCAAGGAATGCGCAACGCGCTGGGCTATCTGCTATAAGACTTACTGTTGGGGGAGTTTAGCATTATTGCTGTTAACTGTGATTATTAACAGCATCCGATTATTTGGAAGTGATTCAATCGTTTATGACATCGTTGTTTATATCTTAGTGGGCGTGATTGCTGCGTTAATTGCGGTGGACATTGCACTTCTACTCAAATCTGACGATGGTATGGAGATGGCAGAGAAATAACATGCACCAGGGCCGGCAGCCAGATAACTGGCTGCCGGCTATTTAACACATATAGAGGGCTAATGGACGGCAGCGGCGCGAAGGTGGTAAAATATACATACGATGCATGGGGCAAGTTGATCTCTACCACCAGTACCTTAACGAGCACGGAATGCTGCCTATTTAACCTCCACGTCCGTAGAGCAAGCCAGCGCTTCGATTTGGTTCATACATGCTGCGATGCGCCGAATGGCCTTAGCCTGCATCCGTTTGAGCGTTCGCTCGGAGCGCCCATTCATAATCCCCCAAACTTTATCGTATTCAGTTTGTGTTTTGGCCCAGTCGAGCCCTTGGATCATGTGAGTCTGTATCACGAATCGCTCGTCGTCCGGTAACAACTGCAACCAACAATCAATTATGCTTTTTTTGTGAAGCAATTGAGTGTGCTGCTGCTTCAATGCTGTGTAATTGTACTGCCCGCAGGGAAAATCATTTTGCATTTGCAACATATTTCCAATGATTGCGGCTTTTGCGCACACTTGACGATATTCGCATAAATTTTCAACGATTGTTAAAATAGTATGCTGCATAATAATATCCCCCTACCCAATCCATCATTTTGAGATCAACCATGCCGCAAGCTTAAACAGCACATTCATCAAGCCCCCAATGTAATGCTCCATATACAATAGAGCATTACATGAATGCTGCAATTTAATGCGTGGCAATCATGACTTTCATTGATCCAGTTAATTATTAATTCGCATATCTTGTGCCACAAAGGGACAGAAACAACAATATAGTTTTAAAAAGTTTCCTAAGGCTGAAATTCGTTTAGGGATATCAAGCCATACATACCTCAAACAAGACTGGAATGATGCTTGCGATATGTTTTTTAAATGCAGCAACCATGGGGATGTTTTGCGACATTATATGGGGTACCATAGGGGGACAATGGGACGCTAAAAGAGAAAAGTGTGGCAAACGTCAGAAGATTCATCAATATAGCGAAATATGGGTGAAACAGCTTTGATTTTGCATTTATGGATGATATGTTTTCTGAAATTTCATTCATGCCTTGGGACGGATGGAGGATATATCCCATGTTTTATCGCATGGGAAAAGCAGATGCGGCGATGCTCCAGAGGCGAAGAAAAGGCTGCATCGTAAAGTGCTTTAAAACGCTAAAGATGCAGAAGCGTATTGAGCACGTCGAAGGAATAGGGAAAATGAACTTGCAGCACGGTAAACTGGAATTGTAGAGATCATAGTATGGCATTTCATTGATCGTATCCCAAATGATTCCACATGGATGGCAGAGCATTTGGCTGTTAATTGCAACGCCAACGCCCTAATTCATTCTATCATTCTATAGATGCATCACGAAACTATATTCTTTTGATACCTGTATCTTCCAGACAATGGTTTATGTTCAACTTACGACCAAACGGATAAGGAGAGCCAAGTTTGGCCGCCAAATGCGCGCGTTTTCTGCCAAACATCTATTGCAAGCACCAACAAGGACTAAGCTACCTTGTAGGAAAAGGGGCGATCTGATAGAATGTGCTTATATGCTTGGGTGCAAATTAGGAATAGTTTAGATGCTTTCAAAAATGAAAGAATCCTTGGAAAAGCTGCGGCAATGCCGCATCCAACGGAAATTGGAGAGGGATATAAATGCAGTTCGGAATGCCCACTTTGTTGGAAACCAATACGCTTGAGGCGTGCGCAGCGCTTTGCAGGGAACTTGGCCTGGGTTTTGTAGAGCTCAATATGAACCTGCCTCAGTACCAATTGGACGCAATTGATGTTTCGTATTTTAAAAGAATTGCTGCGCAATATGGAATCGGCTATACGATTCACCTTGATGAAAACCTCAACGTAAGCGATTTTAACCCGTACATCGCGGAAGGATACCGGCGCACTGTGCGGGAGACCATCGGAATCTGCAAAACGCTCGAAATCCCCATTCTTACAATGCATTTTCCGCGCGGCGTCTATTTTACGCTTCCAGAAGGGAAAACGTATCTCTTTTCCGCTTATCGCCATCGTTACTTGGAAAGCATTTTGGACTTTCGGGTGATGTGCGAAGAGGCAATCGGCGACTCTGGTATCATGATCTGCATCGAAAACAGCAATGGATTCCTTCCTTTTCAAAAAGAAGCGATCTGCCTGCTGCTGGAATCTCCTGTTTTTGGCTAACCTATGATATTGGCCACAACCATAGTTGCGGCGGCCTTGATGAACCATTCATCATGCAAAACAAAGGTAAACTGCGCCATATGCATGTGCATGATGCACAGGATGGGAAAGACCATTTAGCGCTCGGTTCCGGCGCGTTGGAGCTAAACGCATATTTAGCGTTGGCGGAAGCAACGGGATGCCGGGTGGTTTTGGAAACAAAAACGGCCGAGGGGCTCAAACAGTCCCAACGCTGGGTGTGCAAAAATGGATTTATGGCGCAAATGGGCGGGAGATTGATGCCATGATCCTAAGCGCAAGTCGGAGAACGGATATTCCTTGCTTCTATTCCGAATGGTTTTGCAATCGCCTTCAAGCGGGGTATGTTGATGTTCGTAACCCCATGCATCCACATGCGGTCAGCCGGGTGCCGTTGTCGCCGCAGGTTGTAGACGGGATCGTGTTCTGGACGAAGAACCCGGCGCCTATGCTGAAGAGGCTGGATGCTCTGCAGGACTATGCTTATTACTTTCAGTTTACTTTAACGCCATACGGGGCGGACATAGAAAAAAGGCTCCCGCCCAAGAACGAAATTGTTGCCACCTTTCGAAAGCTGTCTGCGGCGATTGGAAAAGAGCGGGTTGTTTGGCGCTATGACCCCATCTTTATCAATTCAACGTATACGGTGCAGCGTCATGTAGCATGTTTCCTAAGGCTTTGCGATCAGCTTTCGGGTTACACGGAAAACTGTACGGTGAGCTTTATCGATTTGTATAGGAAAATCCAGCGCAGCATTGCGCCATATGGTATCGCCCCGCCGAATGATTCGCAGATAGAAGAGCTGATGGGTTGCTTCAGCGAGATCGCCTGCGCGCGGTCGATTGCTCTGGATGTATGCGCAGAAGAGATCGACCTAACGCGTTTTGGGATCGCGCGGGCGCAGTGCATCGAAAAACGCCGCTTGGAACGGATCGGGCAATGCACGCTTAACGCTGCAAAAGATAAAAATCAACGTGCTGCGTGCGGGTGCCTGGAAAGCATAGACATCGGCGCATATAACACCTGCAAGAATGGTTGTGTTTATTGTTATGCCAACTTGAATGGAACACGCGTGGAACGCCAATGCAGCGCGTATGATCCGAAAGCCGCTTTGCTTTGCAGCGTGCCTGGACCAGAGGATCGCGTTTCCAGGCGGAATGCAGTGTCGCTTAAGGCAGCGCAGCTTGATTTTTGGGAGGATGTGCAAAAGTGATAAACATACTACTTGAGAATACACAAATTGATGCGCGGTGGCTTTATGGATCGCTTAAAAAGTATATTAAGCCCAATTCCCGGGTTGCCGTTGTTGCGCTTTCCTTTAAGGAAAACCGCGTTCGGAATCTTGAGGATTGGGATGCGCTCTACAGCAAAGAAAATGGGAAATACTATGGAAGCATCGCTGGCGGATTGCTCTCCTATGGCATACAGGAAGAAAACATTTCGTTTCTAAATTGGTTTAAGGACACCAAAGAAACCGCAGCACGGACAGTGGAGATGGCGGACATCGTTTACTTTCTCGGCGGCTTGCCAGACCGGATGATGGAGCGGATCCATGCGCTGGAGCTTTAGGATGTTTTGCTGGCGCATGATGGGATCGCTATGGGCTATAGCGCAGGAGCGCTTGTTCAGCTTGCAGAATACCATCTTTCCCCCGATACGGATTATCCCCGGTTTACCTATCAAAAAGGGATCCCGTATCTGCACGGCTTTTATCTGGAGGTTCATTATGAAGGCACGGAAGAGTAGAACGCATCCATTGAGCGCGTGCTTGCGGAACGAGGAAAAACCGTATATGCTACCGCATACAACGCCGGCGCGATCCTAATCGATCATGGAACAATCGAGTTGCTTGGAGATGTGCACGTATTTCGGAAATAGTGGATGCGATTGCCATCGGCTTGGACGCGAACTGGCGCAAGCTGGATTTTAGAAAGGAAAGAAAGCATGCAAAACGAATACATTGAGCTTATTCCAGCGGATGCATCGCTTGCGGAGCAGCTGGCCGAGTATTATCGGCGCAACAGAGAGTTTTTAGAAGCATTTGAACCTGCACGCAGCGAGGCATTTTTTCTGCAGCATATCAAAGGGAAATCTTGGAAAAGGAAGTGAGCGCCTGGCGGGAAAAAACAGCGTTTCGCTTTTATATAAGGCCGGCTGGGGAATCGGGAAAAATCATAGGCATGATTGGGCTTAACAATGTGATTTGGGGAGCGTTTTGTTCCGCTTTTATGGGGTACAAGCTGGATGCAGCCTATATTAACCGCGGCTATATGACCATGGCGGTGGAGATGGTGGTACAATATGCCTTCGACACGCTGGGGCTCCATCGCATCGAAGGCAATGTGATGCCAAGAAATGCGGCATCCCTAAGGGTGCTTGCAAAGAACCACTTTGTAAACGAAGGGCTTTCAAAGCATTACCTTAAAATTAACGGACGTTGGGAAGACCATGTGCATATGGTGCGGATTAATTATGCATTGCATTGAGCTGGTCTGTATATAAACAAAAAGCAAGCAACGCGCCACCTTGCTGTATATGCTGTAAGCAGTACAACTTATTTACATGTAGCTTTTGAAGCTACAGAGAAGTTAGCAAGCTCTTTTGGAACTGAGCAATTACCACCACCTATAACAATGTAGTTCCCAACGCCGTATTGGTTGCTTGTATGCAGGTTGAAAAGTTCGCTATTTAGAGTTGGGCACATCATTCCTGCTGCAATGCCGGCAGCACGAAGTCATTGCGGTATTGCGCGGGTGAGACACCTTTAATTCTGATGAAATTGCGATAAAATGTGGAAAAATCATCATATCCAACACGCCGTGCAATTTCATTCAATGGGATGTGGCTAATACGCATAAGCTGTATTGCCTGTTTTATGCGTGTTTCTGCCAGATATTGCTTCGCTGACATTCCAGTATATTGTTCAAAAGCCTTGTAAAAGGTACTCTTTGAAAGCATGCTGATTTGAACAAGCTCATCTACAGTTAATGGATGGTCAAAATTCGTGTCAATATGTTGAAGGCAACGCTGAATTTGGGCAGCATAGTTTTCTTTCGTATTGGTTGGGAAAGGAATGGGTGGAAAGCACGCACTGTAAGAATCACGGAGGATAATAATAAGAGCTGAAATGGTAAGAAATTGCCCGGTTCCGAATGCAGAAGCACTGGCATACTCTTGTTCATCAAGCAGGCAACGAAGGCAAAGGCATAAGCGATTCTGCATGTTTTCTGTCAATTTAATGATCGGCGGCAGATTGGAAAAATCCCGACGCAAGTTTTGAAAGTAAGAAAATAGGATATCGGCGATACTTTTCGAAAAAGAAAGACAAAAGTATTTCGTGTTTTCAAAGATATACAAGCTGTGATTTGTGCCGGCTGGTGTAAAGAAGCATTCTCCAGCACTTTGGAGGAACTCTTTTCCAAATTGGTTTTCCAAGATCTGGCCTTCCGTGATATAAGTGCAATGATAAAACTCATGCTGCTGTGGGGCGACTGAACCAGAATACCCTTCACCAATATAAATATGATAGCTGCCTTTGCTTTGAAATAAAAACTGTCGATAAAAACTAAGACTCATGGCTTCTCCCGATCTTTTATATTTTATTTATCATAAACAAACTATGGATAAAATGCAATTGCGTTTCAACAGAAAAACACAAAATGCAATTGCAAAGCATTCTGAAATGCTAATATAATAAATATAGTTAAATGCGTTCTTCAATTCGATGCTACCTAAACAAAAAAGTAAAGTGGGAAACAAGCAAACGGGAAATAAAGCAGGAGCAACAGTGAATGAAAGTTTATATTTCAATGGATGCGGAAGGCATATCGGGGATTTACAAGCTGGCTCAAGTGATGCCTGGCAATTCTGAGTATGATTATGCACGAAAACTGATGGCGTGTGATATTAATGCTGCAGCAGCTGGAGCGTTTGATGCAGGAGCGGATGCAGTATTTGTGAACGATGCGCACAACAATGGCGACAACTTGCGTATTACCGATTTGGACGAACGGATTGTGCTCTGTTCGGGCGCAGACCGCCCTTATACTATGGCGGAAGGGGCCCAAAAAAGGTTCGATGCAGCTTTGCTGATTGGCTACCACGCGCGCAAAGGGTCCAAAGGTGTGATTAGCCATAGTTATGCGTATGGCTCAATGGTAGAAATGAAGCTAAATGGGAAGATTATTTCCGAATACGAACTGATTGGCCATATGATCGGCTATTATGGTACCCCTGTGGTGTTTATTTCTGGTGATGACATAGTGACTGCCGATGCAAAACAGAATATCCTTGGAATTCATACTGTCGCTGTAAAAGAATGCATTAGCAATGGGGCTGCGAGTTGTATTCATCCCAACGTTACAGCGCGCATGATCAGAGCGGAAGTGAAGCGGGCGCTCGAAGAAATCGAAACAGAAAAAATTCAACCCATGACCGTGGAAGGAGCTGTGGAGATTGATGTGCGTTACAGCGCAGAAGCACAGGCCTGGAAAGCAATGGCAGCTCCCAATGCAGAGCGCTTAGGAGAAACGGTGGTTCGCTATCACGGAAAAGATTATAAAGAAGCGTATCTGGCATTTGTGACAGGAACAGCGCTTGCTGGTACGTTTGGAGACGATGCAGCGCTATACAAATTCAAATGAGCGCTCTGTAAAACGCACAAAATGAAAAGAAAGTAAGCTGAGATGGTGAAACGCAGCATGAATCAGCGCAGAATTTCAGCTATTACAGCCCTTGCTGGGAACTTGCTGTAAGACTACTGATGGATTATAACAAAGCTCAAAATTCCTTAGTACTAGAAGCGCGTATGCTGTGTTGCTTGATTGGAACTGCTGAAAGAGTATATAATTGAAAAAAACTTAAGCAAACAAAAAGGATTCAAGTTGGTTAATATTTAAGAAAAAACGAGATATCCCTGATTTTTAAGATATTTAATTCGTGGCACATTAGAGGATTCTAGCGAAAGGAATAAGAGAAATTATGCGTATTGAGCAAATCAAACAAATCGTGAAGCAATATCAAAACGGAACGAGTGCGCCGCTTGGTGTTGCATTTAAAGACCTTAAAACCGGAACTACTGTTCTGGCTCATGCGGATGAGCCGTTCCCAACGGCGAGCGCATATAAAATCTATATTCTTGCTGAACTGTATCGCAAGGCATATGCGGGTGAGTGCAGCCTAAATGATCGCTATCCGTTGACGGATGCCGTTAAATCTATTGGCAGCGGTGTGCTGGAACAGCTGGATGCCGGTCTAAACCTAACGCTGAAGGACTATGCGACCCTTATGATGATCATATCCGATAATACCGCAACGGATTTCCTTTTTAATTTTCTTGGCAGAGAAAACATCAAGCATAACGTAATAGATTATTTGGGGCTGTCTCAAACCAAATGCGATTGGGGTTGCAATAAGCTTATTGATGTTTACTATGGCATGAACGGAAGGAATTTCCAACAGCTTTGGGAAGACAATGGAGGGCGCGCTCCAAGTTATCATAACAGCAAATGGTATCAGTGCATTACAGATGAAAACGATCAAACGGCTCCATGCGAGGCGATGAAAATGTTGGAACTATTGTATCGCGGAAAATGGGTTAACCGTGAAGCCAGCGAAGGCATGCTCAATATAATGAAGCAATGCCAAACCAACTCGCGTATTCCACATCTGTTGCCGCCCGGCATTGTAGTTGCGCATAAAACGGGATCGCTCGACAAACTCAACGTAGATATTGGCATTGTCTATGCAGGCCCGGCGGGAGACTATATCCTTTGCATGTTCTATAATGGGAACCTTGCAAGCAAAGAAGATTATGATTCAAACGATCGTGGGCGGTATGGCGATAACTACTTGGCACAGCTTTCCAAAGAAATCTATGAAACCTATATAGCTGAATAGCATTCGAACAAATATGTGGAATTAGGATCATTACAATCGCAATTCAGAAATAAGGGGGGATAGCCTTGCAATATGTAGTCAAAAAATTGCTGCTCGGTATTGTTTTGGTAATTTGCGTGTCGTTTTTGGTATTCAGCATGCTTTATATGATGCCCGGAAGTCCCGTCACGTTGATGGCGGGCGAGGGAGCAAGCTTGGAGCGGCTGGAAGAGATTGAAAAAGAATATGGGTTGGATCGCCCGCTTTTAGTACAGTATGCTGATTGGCTGTATGGCGTAACGGTTGAACAGGACTTTGGCATATCGTTCAAATACCGGCTTCCCGTATGGGATCTGGTAGAAGAAAGGATTCCCGTAAGCTTGCGTTTAACGGTAATTACTGCGTTGATTCAATATGCGGTAGCTGTTCCATTGGGCCTGCTATGCGCCTATAAAAAGGATACCATCTTTGATAGAGCGGCAATGATTACCTCGATGATTATGACATCTGTTCCATCATTTTGGATTTCCGTTTTGTTGATGATTGCATTTGCAGTTGAACGGCAGTGGTTCCCATTGAGCGGCTTTAGCACATGGAAACACTATGTTCTTCCGATCACAGCCGGCGTTTTAAGCGGGCTGGCCACAACGATGCGTTTAACCAAAAGCGAGGCGCTGGATGTTTTGCGCGAAAAATATATCCTTACAGCGTATGCAAAAGGGCTTCGCGAAAATGCCGTTCGTTGTAAACATGTGCTTCGCAATTCCTTAATTATCATCTGCGTCCAGGTGTTTCAATCGCTGCCCTGGCTGATTTCGGGCTATATTATCATTGAAAAAATATTTGTAATCCCTGGAATGGGCGGGTTAATGATAACCTCTATTATCAACCAGGATTTCAATGTCGTGCAATGCTTGATTTTCTTAATTTCTATTATGACGGTAATTTGCAATATATTGGCTGATCTGATGCTCGGCCTCTTAGATCCTCGGATAAGGATTTCCATAGGTGGAGGTGACAAGTGATGTACGAAAGCCCTATCAAGGAATTTTTTCGCAGCAGCTTGAAAAACTTCAACTTTATGCTGGGATTGATCATGTTCATCAGCATACTGGTTCTTGCGGTGTTTGCAGACCAGATCGCACCCTATGCATATGACGCCGGGAATCCTGCGGCCAAATTAACGGAACCATGCAAGGAGCACCTGTTTGGAACCGATGAAATGGGAAGAGATCTCTTCAGCCGCATTGTATATGGAACGCGCATCACATTAAAAGTTGCCCTTATCGGCGGCTCGATCCAATTGGTCTTAGGCGTAGTTGTAGGGTTGTTCTGCGGTTACTTTGGCGGTGTTGTAGATAAAGCAATGCTGTTCCTTGCAGACCTAACATGGTGCGTTCCCGGCATGGTGATGGCGCTTGCAGTCGTTACGGTGATCGGAACAAACTTAACAAATGCCATCATTGCAATTGCGCTTGTGAACTGGGCGTCAATGGCGAGAACAGTGCGTGCAAAAACAATGTCACTCAAAAACATGGCTTTTATCGAAACCGGTGTGGCCTTTGGAGAAAGTGACTTTTCATTAATGTTCCGCTACATCTTGCCCAATATTGTTCCAGCTCTGATCGTTATGGTATCCATGGCGCTTCCGAGCACCATCATGTCAACGACAACGCTTTCGTTTCTCGGTGTAGGTTCGCAGCCGCCCTCGCCAGACTGGGGGTTAATGGTTTCCGATGGCATCCAATATATCACCAAGGCGCCCTGGCTTGCGATTTATCCAGGATTGGCGCTTGTTTACACGGTTTTGAGCTTTACCATTCTCGGTGAGGGGTTACGCGATCTGCTGGATCCCCGCATGAAATCGCAGGGTTAACGAGGTGCTGTTTATGAATGACGAACTGCTTCGATTAGAAAATGTTTCTATTAACTATAAGGTGCGCGGCGGATACTTAAGCGCAGTAAAGGACGTTTCCTTTCATGTAAATCGCGGCGAAATCTTCGCAGTGGTAGGGGAATCCGGCTGCGGGAAATCCACGGTTGCGCATTCAATCATGCGCCTGCTGGATAAAAATGCAGTTGTTTTAGGGAGCATCAAGTATAATGGCACCAATCTGATGGAGCTGTCCAACAAGCAGATCACAGGGGTTCGTGGTCATGATATTGGAATGATCTTTCAAAACCCACTGGATTCATTGAACCCGGTTTATACTACGGGCGCGCAGGTTAATGAAGCGATACGGTTGGATGGAATCAGCAAACTTGAAGGCTGGAAAAAGGTGATCGAGCTCTACAGGAACGTAAAAATGCCTGATGCAGAAAAACGGGTACAGGCCTATCCACACGAGATGAGCGGCGGTATGCGGCAAAGGGTCATGATCGCCATGATGCTGAGCCGAAACCCATCGTTGTTGATTGCGGATGAACCTACCACTGCGCTCGATGTTACGATCGAAGCGCAAATACTTGAAATCATAAGCCAGCTCAAAAAGGAATTTGGAACGGCGGTCATGCTGATTACCCATAATTTCGGCTTGGTTGCAGAGGTTGCGGATCGCGTTGCAATTATGTATGCCGGCGAGCTGGTTGAGCAGGGGGATGTATTTGAGATTTTCCGTGCTCCAAAGCACCCATATACACGCTTATTGATGAAGGCGCTTCCGCGCGGCACGAAGCAGGAAGGACGCCTCCAGACCATAGATGGAACGGTACCGCGTTTAATGGAAGTCCAACCTGGTTGCCGGTTTGCGAACCGTTGCCCAATGGCAAAAAAAATTTGCTATGAGCAAGATCCTGCAATTCGAGCTTTAAGCGCAACACATACCTATAGATGCCACTTTGCAGAGGAGGAAGTGTAATGGAGAAAATGCAGCCTGTGATACAGATCGAACATCTTTCAAAACACTTCTCAATAGACAACGGCTTTTTTACGAAAGGAAAGAAAACCGTTAAGGCGGTTAATGATTTTACTCTCAATCTTGAAAAAGGAAAGATACTTGGGCTGGTAGGCGAATCCGGTTCTGGAAAAACCACTTTGGCGCGTGTCATCCTAAACTTGACTTCGGCAACCGAAGGAACGGTATTAATTAACGGCGTTGATATGTCAAAGTGCAGCGCTGCAGAGAAAAAAGAGCTCCGCAAGAATATCGCTGTGGTATTTCAAGATCCATTGTCCAATCTCAATCCGCGCGAAACGGTGATGAGCAGCATCATGCGGCCCATGGTGCTTCATGGCATGAAACGCGCATTGGCAAGAGAAAAGGCACGTGAGGTTTTGGAAAGCGTTAAAATGGATGCCCATTATCTTAACAGTTATCCGCATCAGCTGTCCGGCGGGCAACTCCAACGCATCGCGATTGCGCGAGCCTTGGCAATGAACCCACAAATCATGATTCTGGATGAACCCACGAGCGCGCTTGATATTTCCGTGCAAGCACAAATCTTGAACCTGTTGCTGGACCTGCAGGAGCAGCATCAGCTTACTTATATGATTATTACGCACGACTTGAACGTCATCCGATATATCAGCGATCAAGTAGCGGTTATGTATTTGGGGCAACTTGTGGAGTATGGTGAAACAAAAATCATGTGTTCCAATCCCAGCCATCCATATTCCAAGGCGCTTATGGCAGCTTCGCCAATCCTTGATCCTACCATGCGCGGGCGCGAAAAGGAAATCATGAAAGGTGATCCGGGCAGTTTAATTCATTTCCCCTCTGGCTGCAGCTTCCATCCGCGCTGCCGTTATGCGGAAGAAATCTGCATGCAGGAAAGGCCGGAAATGGAGCGGATCGGTGAAAACCATTGGGCACGCTGCCATCTTTGCATGCAAAAATGATTTTATTGACTCATTAGGCCGGTGTCGGCATGAGAATAATACTAAATGGAGGCACATAATGAAGAAGTATTTAGCGCTGTTCTTGGTACTCATATTGATGCTGAATCTCTTTGCCGCGTGCAGCAAAGAGGGGGCAGAGAATGTGAACAACAATGCAGAGGAGCCGGTTAATGTAGAAAACACCGATCCCGGCACCGCTGACGAGGAAGGCGACACTGATGAGCAGACGACACCAATCGAATCCCTAACCATCGTTACAGATGTTTGGGAAGGCATGGATATGTTCTTGATTGACTCCTGGGTCGATGGTGCGCAATCGCTTGCTGCAGACAGCATCCTCGCCATGGCGGATGACGGTAGAGCACTTCCCAACATTGCTTCGGAGTCCGTTTGGAGTGAAGATGGCTTAACGTGGACGCTCACTTTCCCGGAAGGTATGTATTATTCTACAGGCGAACAGCTGGAACCGGAAGACGTTGTAGCCAGCATCGAACATGGCCTTGAATATAGCACCTGGGCAGACGGCTATAAGACGATTGAATCTATGGAAGTGGACGGGCGGAATGTGATTATACACCTTTCGGAGTACCAGGCGGATATGGAGTATAATTTCATGAGCAGCTTTGTAGGCGTGATTGATAAAGATGAGCTTGATACGATGAGCAACGATGAGCTGCTCTGGGGGTGCCATCCTTACGGCGCATACTATGTAGAAGAATTCTCTCCGGGCGCATACGTTACCTTAAAAGCGAATCCAGGGTATGTCACGCATAATCCGCTGGTTGAAAACAAAGGAAAGATGCCTGTTGAAACCCTTAACATCGTTATGGGTGGCGAAGATTTCACCTACTATACAGGCTTGATCAACGGGGATTACGACCTGCTCAATTCTGCGCCGGCAGATTACCTTGAGGATTTGCAGGCTTCAGATGCGGTAACTTTGGTTGAAAGCTGCTGCGCAATGATCGGTTATGCTGAGTTTAACATCAAGAATGAATTCCTCGCTGATAAAAATGTGCGCATGGCAATCATCCGCGGGTTTGACCGCGATAAATATGAACAATACAGCGATGATTATAACGATGCCACATATTGCTTGGTTCAGAATAACTGTTTGAATTACGATCCCGAAGTGGAAGCGTACTATAAAGAGAACTATGGTTACGACGTAGAAGCGGCTAAACAGTATCTTGCAGACTCTGGCTGGGCGGACACGGATGGCGATGGCTATGTTGATAAGGATGGAAAGAAGCTCTCGTTTGTTTTCAGCTCACGAGATGCAAACAATTCCATCATTGTAGCGCAAGCGCTGCAAGAGGACTTAAAGGCAATTGGCATTGAAATGACGATTACTACGCAGGACTGGTCGTATGTGAATCAAGACGTGGTGGATGGCAATTACGATATGGCATTCTTGAACCTGGGGTGGTCTGAGCCGATGCTGCTTGTAGATAATTTCTGCAACCGCAGCGACATTGCAGCAGAGTGCAGCAATCTGGACCGGGAAGGCTATCTTGAATTGGTTGCAAAAGCGCGTGCTACGGTTGACTACGATGAACGTACCGAAGTTATCAGCGAAATACAGTATAAACTGTTTGACTATGCAACGATTTTGCCCTTAATAAGGGGAACAGCTTATCGCTGTTGGAGCAGTAAACTCCAAGGTATCATATCGACGCCAACTGGAAGCCTCTATCTCAACGACGTGTATATGGTTGAAGAAAACTAAACTAGAAACGTTTAAAAGGCTCCCATGAGTATACTCATGGGAGCCTTCTTGAATTGAAGCGGCAGGAGACATGCTAATGCGGCTGCGCGGCTCCGATAAATGGGCACAATATCAGAATCCTGGTTTAATGCTGATTCGAGAATAACACGTTGGCTGGCACGGGAGAATTATAAAAGAATGCATTACATACAGGACTTAGTCGCTATGCTCCGTGTTGCTGGGGATAGAATCCGCTAGAACCTGCTGATTTAAAATAAGACACAATGAATATAGCGCAAATCCAATCAGCTGTTTGCGCCTTTTCAAATGCAATCTTGCTTTTGAGCTATATGTGTTAACGTAGAATTGAAGCACATGCATTAGATGAAGATGCATGCCGTTATGGTTGCAGCCCCTTGCAAGCAGGCTGCAGTAAGCATATAATAATAGGGAAATTGCGGCAGGATGTGCCGCTTGAACGAGGTGGATAGCATGGGACTATTTGAAACGATCAACGCGCAGGCAAACGCTGCACTGGACGAGCTGTTTGCGGCGGCAGATACGCTGCATGCAGGAGATATTTTCGTTGTTGGCTGCTCTACCAGTGAAGTTATGGGGAAGATGATTGGAACAGGATCAAACGTGGATGCTGCAAAGGCAATCATGGATGCGATTTTGCCACGTGTGCGGGAACGCGGGCTCTTTCTTGCGGCGCAATGCTGCGAGCATTTGAACCGTTGTCTTGTAGTGGAACGCGGTTGCATGGAGAAATTTGATCTTCAGCAGGTATGGGTGAAGCCGCAGCTTCATGCTGGTGGCGCATTTTCTATGGAAGCGGTTGCTCGCTTCGAGGATCCTGTGATGGTGGAAGACTTGCATGGCCGCGCTTGTGCGGGCATGGATATCGGCGGCACGTTTATCGGCATGCATCTGCATCCAGTAGTTGTTCCCGTGCATGCTAAAACACGGAAAATTGGCGAGGCAAATCTTTCTATGGCCCGCACGCGTCCCAAATATGTAGGCGGCCCTCGCGCACAATATGATGAAATGCCAAAACCCAAAGCCTAAGCAGGCGGCGCCCTTTGATGCGCAGGTCAAAACGCAATAAATTATTTAAGCGAAAAAGAGCGGATCGTGAAAATGGCCGCTCTTTTTTCCGAAAAACCATTGCGTTTCTATAGGGAATCCATTATAATAATAAAAGTTATCCAAAGTTTCGGGTCTGTGGTTGCAAGTCGATGCCAGTCGCAGGCAAAACGATCCACGTAAGCGGGGAAAAGCCCCGTGAGCATGGTGCGGCTTAGAGGTAAGCCCAGCCGGGGTATATGCCCCGAGAGGAGCAGTAGTGGGGGGCATATGCCTAGGAGCGAACCTTCCAGCTGGCGGGTGTGGGGTCAAAGACCAGGTCAGCCGAAATTTGGCATAACAAAAATAATTTTACAAGGGGATAACAGACACATGTTCCAGGACAAGACATTGGTATGCAAGGATTGCGGCGCAGAATTCGTTTTCACCGCAGGCGAACAGGAATTCTATGCTGAGAAAGGCTTCCAGAACGAGCCCATCCGTTGCAAAGCGTGCCGGAACGCCCGCAAGAGCCAGCGCTCAAATGACCGCGAAATGTATGATGCGGTTTGCGCACAGTGCGGCGCGCCCACCAAGATCCCGTTCGTTCCCAAGAACGACAGGCCCATTTACTGCAGCGCCTGCTTCCAGAGCCGCAGAGGCTAAAGGCAAACGCGCTTGCAACAGGGCATAGCGCCCCCCGTGCTTGGGGCTAATCCCCTTTGTTCCGCGTGAAGCGGCAAAACGGTATTAGAACAGGCAGAAAGCTCCGGTATACCGGAGCTTTTTTTGTATTGCAGCCTAGCCATAATAGCCGATGAAGAAAGATATCATGGATTGCGCCTTGCGCTTGCTTGGTATATGGAGAGTGAAAATGCAAAGCTCTGTGCTTACCTTAAAAATCATTCAACGTTTTGAGATGGTTTGGGCTCCAACGTTTTGGCGGGAACTTTTTGGGGAATGCATGCGTTTTACTCATTAAAGAAATATTTAGGATGGGAGGCGAGCAGTATGAAAAAGTCCATTGCAATCGGTTTGACGCTGCTGTTCATCGTGTCCATGGCCGGTTGCTCGCTATACGGCGTTGCATCCGATTATCCTGCTGCGATTATGGTGGGGGATACGGTATATTATCTGACTTCTCAAGCAATGCCTGCGGAAATTGACAAGAGTGCTGTCATTGGCTATACAGAGTCCTACACGGATGCATTCCCGAAAGAAAACAATGCAACCAATTTTAACCGGGAATTAAATATGCCAATTGCAAAGGTGGAAAACGGAGTTGCGGTACTTTACGAAAACGAATGGCGTTTTTGCACGCCGGAGAGCAGTGCTTATGAGGATGCTTCCGCCAAAACGGGCAATACTTCCGTCTTAAAGGAACCACCGCAATTGACCATTATGTATGCTGATGAGGGGATAACGGCATTAAGAGGCACTTACTCTTGGACATACCAGGACGAGGACAAAACGTTCATGGGCATAGAATCCGATAGCCTGCACCCTTTGCAGTCAAAAGAATATATGCCATCTTTACACCTAACGCGAAGCACGCTTTCACATATCGAGCCTTTTAGCGCTTACCTGCAATTTGAAACTGTACCCAATCAACTGACTGTCTGCTGCTGGAGCGTGGAGCAATGGGATCATATCGATGCAGAGAGCGAAGCTGTAGCAGTTTCCAAATACGATGGGGAAGCAGATCAACCCGTGTTTCAAATTCCTTTAAAGGAAGGCAGCTTTATTTATGAAGTTGTTGCAACCTGGGAAAATGCAGAAGCATATGGCGGCACGGCGCATTACAGCTTTTATACCGAGCCCGGCACAATTGACGCTTCTGTGAAAGAATAAAGAGCGGTCCAGTTTAAACGGCAGCCTTCTGTTTAGACGGCTGCCCTTGCGTTTACCGGGTTGGCTATGTGGCCCTTTGCAAGCAAAATACATTGCATTTCTCACCAAGGCTTGCTAAGATAAAGCCATGCTATACCATTACAGGAAAGGGGCGTTTTGCGTGAATCAAAGCACGAAAGGTATCCCCAAAAAAGGGCTGCCGGAAGGGTTCCTATACGTGGATGAGGTAATTGAGGATTGCATCGTCGATGCAAAATATGCGGGCACGGACAACTTTATGGGCCGTCCTGCGGAAGGCTACACGGTGCCGCTTGTTGTGGTAACCAAAGAAGCGGCGGAGCGGCTGGTAAAGGTAGCAGCTATCTTTCGGGAAAAAGGATATTTAATGAAGTTTTATGATTCCTATCGTCCGCAGCGCGCTGTGGATGACTTTGTGCGCTGGGGGTTGGATGTGGAGGATGACCGCCGCAAACCCATCCATTACCCAAACGTAGAGAAAGCGCAGATTTTCGAGCTTGGCTATATTGCGCGCCGTTCCGGCCATACGCGCGGCTGTGCGGTGGATTTGACGCTCGTGGATCGGACGACTATGCAGGAGCTCGACATGGGAAGCATATTTGATTTCATGGATGCACGCTCCAACCATGGCGCAAAGGGCCTAACCCCTCTGCAGGAAGCAAACCGCGCTCTGCTTTGCGACGTTATGTGTGCCAATGGCTTCCGCAGGTATGATGGGGAATGGTGGCATTATTCCGTAACGCCGGATCCGCACCCGGACACCTATTTCGATTTTCCAATCGCATAGCGCTTTTTAACCCGCTATATGCTGCGTAAATAGGAATTTTTCTAAGCTGACGTAGCGCAATCATATTCACCTGGCTTGCGCATATGCATAAACCAAAAGAGAGGTGTGCTTATGCGAAGCGTAAAGGCGGGCGAACGCGCCCCGAACATGTTGATTGAAATCCTAAAAGGCGGGCTGCTCGCGTCCGTCATCAGCATAGTGCTGATCGTGCTGTATGCGCTTGCGCTCTGGAAGGAGATCCTGCCTGCAAGCAGCATGCCCATTGCAAATGCGGTCATCAAAGTGCTTTCCGCAGCAGTTGCAGCGCTTCTTGCGGTGCGGCGTTGTGCAAAACGGCGGTGGCTTTACGGTGGCGCAGCTGGCTTGTTTTATGCAGCGCTTGCATTTATGGTGTTCTCTATTCTTGCGGATACGTTTATCGTTTCGGTGGCGCTGCTTTCTGATCTTGGCATGGGCCTCCTTGCAGGTATGCTGACCGCGATGGCTGCACAGGTGTTTGGAAAATAAACGGGGTTGTCGGATGCGTGTGATTTGTGTATAATAACAAAAGTGAAATTACTCTAAACGTATGGAGGATAGATTCCAATGAAACACATTAAGACCATTCAGCAGCCCTGCATCAATGCTTCTGCGCATACCGGCTGCGGCGAGTGCCAGGCTTCCTGCCAGTCGGCCTGCAAAACTTCCTGCACGGTTGCAAACCAGAAGTGCCAGAAGGAGAACAAATAAGGCGTTCCTTTTGTTTGGCTGTAAGCATGTGAGGTTGCCCGGAAACGGAATGGCTATGGGCAGGAGAGCCTGCCTGGCCTTCCGCGGTTCGGACGGCCTCTTTGTGTTGTTTAGGAGGAAAACTTGATTCACGCATTTCAATTTCAGCAATATTATCTGGCGCTTGATGTAGAGAGCGGCGCCGTGCATAGCATGGACAAGCAGGCATACGACGTAGTGCGGGCTATGGAAGAAGGCCGCCCACTGGAGAACTTGCCTTATCCGGCCGATGCGGTACAAGAGATTGTGGCCGAGCTGAATGCGCTGCATGAGGCGGGTGCATTTGAAGCAGAGGAGCTTACGCCGCCAGAAGGTGCGGCGGGGCAGGTTGTGAAATCCATGTGCATGCACATGGCCCATGATTGTAACCTGCGCTGCAAATACTGTTTTGCGGATACAGGCGAGTTCCATGGTGCGCGCATGCTCATGCCGGAAGAAACGGCATATGCGGCGCTTGATTTCCTTATTGCGCATTCCGGTAAGCGCCATAACCTTGAGGTGGATCTTTTTGGTGGCGAACCGCTCCTAAATTGGGATGTGGTGAAAAAAACGGTGGCCTATGGCCGTGCGCTCGAAAAGAAGCACGATAAGTGTATTCACTTTACTATCACCACCAATTGCGTTGCGCTGGATGAGGAAAAAATCGATTTTATCAACCGCGAAATGCACAATGTCGTCTTGAGCCTGGATGGCCGGCGTGAAATCCATGACGCGCTGCGCCCAACTGCAAACGGGAAGGGCTCCTTTGATATCATCGCGCCCAAAGCGCAGGAGCTCGTGCGCCGCAGGGGCGAAAAGGAACATTACGTGCGGGGCACATTTACCAACCGCAACCTTGACTTCCTAAACGATGTAAAAGCACTGCGGGAAATGGGATTTGAGCAGATTTCCCTTGAACCTGTTGTCTTGCCGGAGGAGAGCCCCTATGCGATTCGGCCGGAGCATGTGCAGCAGGTGCTTGCGGAATACGATAAGCTCGCAGGCTTTCTGCTTTCCGAACGCAAGGCGGGGCGCTGGTTTAATTTCTTCCATTTTATGGTAGACCTTTCCGGCGGCCCATGCTTGAAAAAGCGCGTTTCCGGCTGCGGAGCAGGGGCGGAATATGTGGCGGTAGCGCCCGATGGGGATATTTTCCCCTGCCATCAATTCGTTGGGGAAGCCCAATGGAAGATGGGAAACGTCCAAACGGGTGAGTTTAATGCCGGGATGCAACAGGAGTTCCTTTCCTGCAACATTCTCACAAAGCCCGAGTGCCATGCCTGCTGGGCAAAGTATTTTTGCAGTGGCGGATGTGCGGCGAACGCTTGGAAATACAATGGCGACATTCGCAAACCCTATGAGATTACCTGCACGTTCGAAAAGAAGCGCACGGAGTGCGCCATCGGCATTTTTGCCGCAGAACGGGAAGGCTGAGCATGCTGCGCTTTCTTCCGCTTTCGCAAAGCGATCCAAGTGAAGTACCCCAGCAAAGGGAAAAGGCAGCGCAACTTGCGCGCGCCCTCGGCATTGCGCCGCGCATTGCGCGGCTCCTAATCGCGCGTGGGGTTGCAGGTGCTGCAGAGGCGGAAGCCTTTTTGCATCCAAGCGCCGATATGCTTTGCGATCCGTTTGCCTTTCAGGATATGGGGAAAGCGGTTGCCCGCATCGCGCGCGCCATCCAGGAGCGGGAGCGGATCTGCATCTATGGCGATTATGATGTGGACGGCGTCTGCGCAACAAGCATTCTTCTGCTGTATCTGCGTTCGTGTGGCGCAGAGGTTTCCTATCATATCCCTTCGCGGCATGCAGAGGGATATGGCATGAATCTGGGCGCAGTAGAGCGGCTGGCGGAGGAGGGTGTCAAATTGATCCTCACCGTGGACAATGGCGTCAAAGCAAACGCGGAGCTTGCAAGATGCCGGGAACTTGGCATGGATGCCATCGTAACGGATCATCACCTGCCAGGCGACGCCCTGCCCGAATGCGAAGCGATCCTTTGCCATACGGTCCCCGGCTGTGCGTACCCAAACCGCCATATCTGCGGCGCAGGTACTGCGTTCAAGCTGGTTGAAGCGCTCGGGGGCCGCGTTGCAGCGCTTCCTTATGTTGCGCTTGCGGGGCTTGCGACGGTTGCAGATGTGGTGCCGCTTACGGGCGAAAACCGGGTATTTGCGGCGCTTGCGCTTGCTGCGGTCAACCGTGGCGAATGCCCGCTTGGGCTTAGCGCGCTTGTAGAGGCTGCCTTTGAGAGAAAACGTGCGTTGACCGCACGGGATTTTGCGTTTGCAATCGCGCCGCGGCTTAATGCTGCGGGGCGCATGGCGGATGCGTCGCTGGGCGTCGCCCTTTTAACGGAGACCGATGCAGGGCGTGCGCGAGCGCTTGCTCTGCGCTTAAACGAGCTCAATGCAGCCCGCCAACGCGAGGAAAGCGCTATCTTTGAAGCCGCGAGTGCTGCCATCGAGATGGATGACCTCACCGAGAAGCGGGGCATCGTTTTAAAAAGTGCGGATTGGAACCCGGGTGTAGTAGGAATTGCAGCTTCCAAACTTGCAGAGCGATATTACCGCCCGGTGGTGCTCCTTTGTGAACGGGATGGCATTCTTACGGGATCTGCGCGCTCCATTGAGGGCGTAGACCTGCATGCAGCGCTCAAGGAAAATGAGAATCTGTTTATTCGGTTTGGCGGGCATGCGCATGCAGCGGGCATGACGCTTGCGGTGGAGAACTTTGAAGCGTTTTCTCGGGCGTTTGATGAGAGCGTGCGAGGCATTGCGCCGGAAGATGCTTTTTTGCCCGTGGAGCGCTATGAAGCAGAAGTGCCGTTTTCCGAGCTTACCATGCAGCTCGCAGGGGAGCTTTCCATGCTTGCACCCTTTGGGGAGGGGAACCCTATGCCGGTGTTTCTCACGGAGAATGCGCTCGTGAAACGGTTGCAGCGGATCGGCGATGAAGGAAAGCACCTGCGCTTGACGCTGGAGCAGGGAAATCAATACGCCCAGGGCGTGTGGTTTTATGGGGGCGACCGGTTTGCGCAAATCAACGATTATGGGCGCTGCGGCCTCCTCTATGTGCCGACGATCAACGAATACAATGGGAGGCAATCGCTTCAAGTGGAACTTCGTGCGATGCGGCCAGATCCTCCGCCCGATATTGCCAAGTATCTTGCCGCGCGCAAAGAGAAATTTATAGATGCAATCTGCGCGAATATTCGCTATAATAAAATGCATGCTGCTGTGCCGTATTCCGTGGTGGATGCGGACGATTTCCTGCTTGCGCAGGTGCGTAGCAGCATCGGTGGACTGCTCGTAATGTGCATAACGCCTGCGGGTGCGCAGCGCTTTTTGCGCTTTGCGGAACAGGCTGGGCTTTATGCAGGCATGGAGATCGGCTTTGGCAGGAATGCTCCCCAACCTTGCGCATACCATGCGGCGGTGCTTGCGCCGGAACTGGATGCGCTCACCATCCGGCGGTTCCGCAAGGTGCTCGTATATGATACGCCGCTGACGCTTGGCTTGCTGGATGCCATCTCTGCGCTTGCGCCGGATGCACAGCTCGCGGTTGGAAAGTCCGTGCCGGGCGATGCGGAGGAACTGCTTTCTGCATTGCAGCTCGAACGTGCGGCGTTTGTTCCGTTTTATCAAGCGTTACGCCGGGCGCAAAACGGCTTTTATAACCGGGAAGCCCTGCTGGATTACTTTGCGCGGGAAACGCGCGCACCGCGCCATACACGCGCGCTTGCGGCTGATATTGCGCTGGAACTTGGCTTTTTGTCTGGGGGAGAGGGTTCGTCGCTGCGGTTTGTTCCGCCGGAGGGGCGGCAGGAGCTTTCCCAAAGCGCAACGTTTACAATCCTTGCATCTGTTGCACAGATGCATGAATATGCAATCCAAAAAACGCGCTGCAACGAAGCGGACGCGCAAACGCATCAGCATCATCATGAGGAGGAGCAACCATGAATTTGAAAGACACCATCCGTTCCGTCCCGGATTTCCCGAAAAAGGGCATTCTGTTTCGGGATATTACAACCCTTGTAAAGAATCCGGAGGCGCTCCAGTGCTTAATTGACACGTTCGTTACGGAGCTCAAAGACCGCAAGATCGACCTTGTTGTCGGCCCTGAAGCGCGCGGCTTCGTGCTGGGCTCGGCGCTTGCTTATGCGCTTGGTGCAGGCTTTGTGCTTGCGCGCAAGCCGGGAAAACTTCCGTGCGAAACGCTGCGCTATGAATATGCCCTCGAATATGGCACGGATGCGCTTGAAATCGATGCAGAGGCGATTCGGCCGGGCATGCGCATCGCAATCGTGGATGACCTGCTTGCAACGGGCGGCACCGCGCTTGCAACGGCAAAGCTGGTGGAGCAGGCGGGCGGCTCCGTAGAAGCGATCCGCTTTGCGATGGAGCTTACGGATCTTCCCGGGCGTGAAACGCTTGCGGGCTATGATGTAGATGCCGTCATAAAATACTAATTGGAGTTACAAAAACGGTTTTGGAAGGAGGAGAGCGAATGGCTGATTTGCGTGAAGCCTGTGCGCAGCGGTTTGCGCCGGAGGAAATGGAGCTTTTGGATCACGCGATCGCCTTTGCTAAGGAGGCGCATAAAGATCAAAAGCGCGAATCCGGAGAGCCCTATTATACGCATCCGGAAGCGGTGGCGCAGATGCTGTTCGATATGGGAATGGACAGCCATACGGTCATCGCCGGGCTTTTGCACGATGTAGTGGAGGATTGTCCCGAGGTTTCGCTTGATACCGTGCGTACGCATTTTGGCGATGATATCGCCTGCATGGTAGATGGCGTTACAAAGCTCACCAAAACCGGAAAAAGCGAAATTTTGAGCAAGGAAGAAGCGCAGGCCGAAAACCTTCGCAAACTGTTCCTTGCAATTGCAAAGGATGTGCGCGTGGTGATCATCAAGCTTACGGACCGCCTGCACAACCTAAGGACGCTGGAATATTGCACCGAGGAGAAGCAGATTCATAAAGCGCGCGAAACGCTTGATGTTTATGCGCCGCTCGCGCACCGCTTCGGCATGGGCGCGATCAAGTGTGAGCTGGAGGATCGCTGCTTCCAATATCTTTGGCCAGAGGAATTTCAAAACTTAAAAAGGCAGATTGAGCCCCAGCAGCGCGAACGCATGCAAACGCTTGAGTCTGCAATTTCCACCATAAAAACGCATTTAGCTGCCGTTGGCATCGAAGCGCAGGTCAACGGGCGGCCGAAGCACCTTTACAGCATTTATAAAAAGATCCAGCGGCAGAACCGTGTGGTGCAGGATATTTACGATTTGATCGCTGTGCGCGTGATCGTAAACACCATCAACGACTGCTATGCGGCACTGGGCGTGATCCATGCAATCTGGAAACCCGTACCGGGGCGCTTTAAGGATTACATCGCCATGCCGAAAACGAATATGTACCGTTCGCTGCACACAACGCTGTTTTCAGAAACGGGCATGCCGTTTGAGGTGCAGATCCGCACCTTTGAGATGCACCGCACAGCGGAATACGGCATCGCTGCGCACTGGATGTATAAAGAAGGCCGCGCCAACCGCGATGAGCTCGATAGCAAGCTCGCCTGGCTGCGGGAGGCGCTTGAGCTTGAAAACTATGCGGATAACACGCGCGAATTTGTGGAGAACATTCGGAAGGATTTCTTCAGCGATTACGTCTATGTGCTTACCCCGCGCGGCCAGATCATCGACCTTGTAACGGGTGCTACACCGCTTGATTTTGCCTACCGCATCCATTCCAACGTGGGGAACCATGCGCAGCATGCAAAGGTCAACGGCACGATTGTGCGCCTTGACTATAAGCTAAAGAACAATGACGTGGTGGAGATCATTACTGCGCCGAATGCAACACCGAGCCGTGACTGGCTGAAAATTGTTAAAACGCAGCAGGCAAAGGCGAAGATCCGCCAATGGTTTAAGAAGGCGAACCGCGAAGAGAATATTCAACGCGGAAAGGAGATGCTTTCCGAGGCAGCGCGGCGGCAGGGTCGGCAGCTTTCAGATCTTGCGAAGGCGGAATATTTTGACGATATCTTAAAGCGCTTTAACATGTCCGATCTGGATGATGTCTATGCGGCCATCGGGTATGGCGGCATCACCACAGGGCAGGTGCTCCACAAGCTCATTGAACAATACCGCAAGGAAGCAAAAGCGCAGCAGGCGGCCGAATGGCTGGAGCAGAAGGAAGGCCAGCGCCCACAGCCGAGCGGCCAGCAGGGCCGCGGTGTAATCGTAAAAGGGGAACCGAACATGGTGGTGCGCTTTGCGCATTGCTGCAGCCCGCTTCCCGGCGATCCTATCATCGGCTATATCACGCGCGGCCGCGGGGTTTCGATCCACCGCGCGGACTGCCCCAACATGGCGGACCTTATGGTGGAGCCGGAGCGCATTATCGAGGTGGAGTGGACCAAGAGCGAAAAGACCACCTATTCTGCCAGCATCCAAGTGGTAGCGGGCGAGCGCCCGGGGCTTTTGATGGAGATTTCGCAGATTTTAATGAACTTGAACATCAGCATCAAATCCATGAATGCGAAAACTACGGGCGACATCGTGCATGTGCAGCTTTCGTTTGATGTAAGTGGTGCGGATCAATTGGATTCCATCATCAAGCAGGTCAAACATGTGCGGCTTGTCAACGAGGTCTATCGCATCAACGTATAAGGATTCTTATTTTGTAGCAAAGGAGAATTGAGGCATGCGCGCAGTCGTGCAGCTCGTAAAGGAAGCATCCGTGGCCGTGGCGGGCGATCTAAAGGGGAAAATCGGCAAGGGGTACCTCGTGCTTATTGGCATTGAGGAAAACGATACCGAAAAAGACCTTTCCTATATCTGCGAGAAGCTTTTGGGGCTGCGCGTGTTTGAGGATGCGGATGGCAAAATGAACCGTTCCATCCTGGATGTAGGTGGCGCAATCCTGCTCGTTTCGCAATTTACACTCTATGGCGACGCGCGCAAAGGCCGCAGGCCCAGCTATATTCGTGCGGCGCGGCCCGAAAAGGCGATCCCCCTGTATGAAGCAATGATCGAGCAACTGCGCGCGGCGCTTCCTGTAGAAACGGGGGAGTTTGGCGCAAACATGCAGGTTTCCCTGGTGAATGATGGGCCGGTGACTATCCTGCTTGACAGCGAAAGGATGTTTTAACCATGCAACCGATTACCCTCTTGACGGGCCCGCTTGAGGTCAACACCTACATCATGTCCGGCATGCGGCCGGGGGAGTGTTTCCTTGTGGATCCATCAGATGCAGAGCTTGTGCGGGATACGATGAAAGACCTTGGCGTAAAACCCACGCACATTCTTTTGACCCATGGCCACTTCGATCACATCCTCGGTGTTGCGCAGCTGCAAAAGGAGTTTGGCGCAAAGGTCTGCATCCATGCGGAGGAAGCGGACGCGCTTTATGATGGGCGCGCAAGCCTTTCCGTCCTTGCCGGCATGGAGGTTCCGCCGTGCCATGCGGATGTGCTGTGGCAGGGCGGCGAAACCTTTGAGGCGGCGGGCTTTTCGATAAAAGTGCTGCATACGCCGGGGCATTCCAAAGGCTCTGTATGCTATCTGCTGGAAGCGGAGCGCATCCTGTTTTCGGGGGATACGCTGTTCCGTTTAAGCGTTGGCCGCAGCGACCTTAAGGGCGGCAGCGAACGGGAACTTTATGAATCCATTGCGTATACGCTTTTCCCGCTTGCCGGGGATTATGATGTTTACCCCGGGCATATGCGCAAAACAACGCTTGCCTTTGAACGCCAACATAATCCCATTATGCGCGATTGGAGCGCAGGCCTATGGTAACGCTTTATACAAATCAGCCCGCATTTTTTGCGGATCTTGCAGATGAACTGCGCCTGTTCCGCGCCATGGAGGAGATCCAGCCTGCCGAAGCGGAGACGGCGCAGGTTTCTGTTGTTTTGGAAGAACAGGGAGGACTTTGGGTGGTTTGCGCGCGCGTGCGCCTGGATGGGAAGGAAGCAGCTGCTACCTATACCCACCCTGCCGTGACGGGCAATGCGCTGGTAGAAAAGCGATGCCGCAAACGTGCCGTAAAAATCGCTGCATTCCGCGCAATGCAGGCTGCAACCGGCATGGAGCTGCCCTGGGGCTCGTTAACGGGCATTCGGCCCACGCGCCTTCTTAGGGAGCTTATCGCTCAAGAAGGGGAGGCGGAAGCCATGCGCATGATGCGCGAGGCATTCGATGTGTCTTCGGAAAAGCTTGCGCTTGCGGCGGAGATCGTCCGCGTACAGGCACCTATCCTGGAATCGCAGACGCGGGAGGACGTAGATATTTATATCGGCATCCCATATTGCGCATCCCGCTGCCTTTACTGCTCCTTTGCTTCTGCGGTGCGCACGAAGGATACGGATATGGGCGCATATCTTGCCGCGCTTGGGCGTGACATTGCGCTTGGCGCACGCATTGTGCAGGAAACCGGGCGCAAAGTGCGCAGCATGTATCTCGGCGGCGGTACGCCTACGGTGCTTACAGCGGAAGAACTCAAGCGCCTTCTCGCGGATGCCCTTTCCGCCTATGGCGGTTTCGGCAGGGAGCTGACCGTAGAGGCTGGGCGGCCGGATACGATCACGGCGGAAAAATTGGGCGTGCTGCGCGCAGCGGGTGTTGGGCGCATCTCTATTAATCCTCAAAGCATGAATGAATCCACGTTGGAGCTTATCGGCAGAAGCCATACGCCGGAAGCAATACGAACCGCGTTTTACATGGCGCGGGATGCAGGGTTTAGCTCCATCAACATGGATGTAATTGCGGGGCTCCCAGGCGAAACAGAGGCGGATATGCGCCGCACGCTCGATGCGGTGGCAGCGCTTGCGCCGGACAATTTGACCGTGCATACGCTTGCTTTGAAGCGCTCCTCCCGCTTGGTGGAACGGCTCAAAGAGTATCCTTTGCCAGACGCGCAAACGGCGGAAGCCATGGTGGCGCGCGGTGCTGAAACCGCGCGGGCGCTTGGCATGCGGCCCTATTATATGTACCGGCAGAAATATATGCGGGGGAACCTCGAAAATGTGGGCTATGCTTTGCCTGGGCAGGAATGCATTTATAACATCGATATGATGGAGGATACCACCTCCATTATGGCCCATGGCGCGGGAGCCATGACCAAATGCATTTACGATGCGGAGCGCCGCGTGGAACGGGTGCCAAATCCCAAAGACATCGCTACTTATAGCGCAAAGATCGACAAGCTTGCAGAGGAAAAACGCAGGCTGTATGCAATCGTCTAAAAGGAGGGTGCACAGGGATGGAATATGAACTGCTGATTCAGCAGATGCGCGCGCTGCTCGCGGGCGTAGAAGACCAGGTGGCTTGCCTTGCCAATGCGAGCTCGCTGCTTAATGCGGCGCTGCCCAACATCAATTGGGTGGGCTTTTACCTTGCAAAGGATGGTGCACTGTGGCTTGGCCCGTTCCAGGGGGCGCCGGCTTGCGTGCGCATCGGGGCAGGACAGGGCGTCTGCGGCGCTGCATTTGCAGCGGATCAAACGTTCCGTGTTGGGGATGTGCATAGCTTCCCGGGACATATTGCATGCGATCCCGCTTCCAGATCGGAGCTAGTGATCCCGCTGCATGACGCGCAGGGCGCGCCGGTGGCGGTGCTAGACATCGATAGCCCGGTGTATGGCCGTTTCAGCGAAGCGGACGAGGCGGGGCTTTCCGCCATAGCAAAAGAGATTGAGCGGGCGGTATGGGGAAATGGCGCTTGCATGTGATATCCATTAAAGCAACAGCGAGCAACTCGAAAGTGCTTGCCTTGAATCGCTTCATCTGGGTGGCCACGCCACCTTGTTATGGGGCGGGGCATCTAAAAAACTCCTTGCGATGCAAGGAGCTTTATTATTCAGTTCAAAAGAGGATTTCCATGCTTTCGGGATGAGCGAATCGATATGCCAAACGCAATGCAAATTGAAAGCGATTTGCATTGCTTGCCTGTTCAACGGAAGCATCAGTCGGGAAAACCGGAAGGCACAAAAAGGCAGAACTTAAGCAGGTTGATTCGGCGTCAGAAATCAGCCGCGCGCTTTTACGATTTGACCGCAAAAGGGTACGATTGCTTTTGCTGCGCGCAGCTTGCGCAGAAAATTAAAAAAGGGGCGCACATGCGCCCGCATTATGCGTAACCATAGGTGAGCAAAACCCAATCGCCGGCCGCGCCTTTTGCAAGATACCACGTCCAGGTATATTCTGCGTTTGCTGCCCATGCGCCTCCGCCATTTCTAGGAGAGCGGAACGAGGAACCAAAAACAATACACTGGGTAATTTCTTGCTCTTCGCTGAGAGATTGGCAGTATGGCAAGCTTTCTTCGCAGGTTTCATCTCCTGCATAGGAAAGGGAATAAAGCTTGCAACCATCGAAGGTATCGAAGGTTTCTCGGATCACCTGGATTGCAGCATCCATATCGTCATTGGAATAAAGCTTTGATTCGCCATAATCAATGGTGACATTCCCGGACGCGCAGGAACACAGGCTTAAGAGCATGAGAAGTACAACGGATACGATAAGCGGTTTGTTCATGCAGATTCCTCCATACTTCAATCTTCCCAATGAGTATAGCATTGGCATAGCATAGAAAGAGTAAACATTTCGCAAACAAAACCCATGATTTGCGTGCTGCGGAAGCGATGAGGTTAGGCTGAGAAGATTTGCATCTGGTGGCGTAGTCTTATGCAATCGAGGCCGGAAAGGCGGCTGTACTTTGCATTTTACAGGGAACGTATGGATTTTATTAGCAGAAGCCTCACAACGGCTTGCGGCATGTTGGACCGGCTTAGAATGTAAAAGAGGATAAAGAAATATCGCTTGCGATGGGGCGCATGCAAAACGGATGCATGGAAAACATCTGTAGCACAAGAAGGCATCCTCTTGTGCTTTTCAGCGGTATGACTGTGTGGATGTGCAAAAATGCTTTTGGATGCTTCGTGCAAAAGTCATCCTTTTTCATTGCGCGCAAAAGGCAGATTGCGCGCAGAAAACACAAAGCTGAAACGAAGGGATTTGGACGACTTACTGTTGACAATTTTTGCTCCTGCGGCTATAATGTCGCAAAGGCTATGATCGGAAGAGTAGCGCGCATGCAAGCGAGAAGAGAGGGCAGGCCGCGGCTGAAAGCCACCCCGCAGCGCACCGCGTGAACGACACCCGTGAGCCGCATGCAGAAATGCATGGCCGCTTTCCAGCGTTAACGGGTTTGAGCGGCGCGCAGGCAGCGCGCAAGCAAGGGTGGCACCGCGGGTTTCCCGTCCCTTTGGAGGGCAGGAAACCCTTATTTTATATGTGTGAGGAGAACAGGCAATGCAATACCAGGTACCCAAGGGGATGCGGGATGTGACCCCCAAGGAAAGCTACAAATGGCAGTATGTGGAAGGTTTGATCCGCAATTTGTGCAGCGTTTATGGCTTTAGCGAAACGCGCACGCCAGTGTTGGAACACACGGAGCTTTTCCTGCGCAGCGTGGGCGATACGACTGATGTTGTGCAGAAGGAGATGTACACTTTTACCGATAAGGGCGATCGCTCGGTAACTTTAAAACCGGAGGGTACAGCTGGCGTTGCGCGCATGTTCATGGAATCCAAGCTTTTCAATGAAGCGCAACCCACAAAGATGTATTATCTTTATTGCCCGGTATTCCGCTATGAAAAACCGCAGGCCGGCCGCCTGCGCGAGCATCATCAGTTTGGCGTGGAGGTCTTCGGCGCGCCCCGCGCCAGCGTGGATGCGGAATGCATTGCCCTGGCGCTGGATCTGTTTGGGCAGCTTGGCATCAGCGGGCTTTCGGTGAACATCAACAGCATCGGCTGCCCCGAGTGCCGCCCGGCCTACAACACCAAGCTCAAGGAGTATTTCCGCGCAAATTACGATGACCTATGTGAAACCTGCCGCACGCGCTTTGAGAAAAACCCGTTGCGCATCCTCGATTGCAAAGAGGAAAAATGCAAGCGTATCGCAGCCGGCGCGCCCAAGATCATCGATTGCCTCTGCGATGGCTGTAAGGCGCATTTTGACGAGCTGCAGGCGTCGCTGCAGGCCATGGACATCCACTACACGGTGGATCCTATGATCGTGCGCGGGCTGGATTATTACACAAAAACCGTTTTTGAGATCATCTCGACCGAGGGGCAGTATAAAGGGACGGTCTGCGGCGGCGGGCGCTATGACTGCCTGCTCGAGCAGTTGGGAGGCCCCAACATGCCCGGCGTTGGTTTCGGCCTTGGTATGGAGCGGTTGCTGCTGGTGGCGGAAAGCTTCCGCCCGATTCCACAGCCGGAGCGCGTTGGCGTTTACCTTGCGGCGATGGGGGAAGCGGCGCGCAGCGAAGGCATGCGCCTTGCAAAAGCGCTGCGCAGCGAGGGCGTAAAAACTGAATTCGACCATGTTGGACGCAGCTTCAAAGCGCAGTTTAAGTATGCGGACAAGCTGGGGGCGCGTTTTGTGGCCATCCTGGGCGATGACGAAATCAAAAACGGCGTAATCAAACTGAAAAACATGGAAACAGGCGAAGAGGCGGCAACGCCGATACAAGAGTTTACGGGGATTATCAAAACGCTTTTGGAACGGTAAACAGGGAGGAGAACAACAATGGGCGAATTATTGCAGGGATGGAAACGGACGCACCGCGTGGGCGAATTAACGCAGGCGCAGATTGGGCAGGAAGTCACGCTTATGGGCTGGGCGGGCACCTGGCGCAACCTGGGTGCGCTCATCTTCATTGGGTTAAGGGATCGCAGCGGACTCATGCAGGTGGTATTCAATGAGGCGGAGCTTCCCAAAGAGGTATTTGCGCTGGCGGAGACCATTCGCAGCGAATACGTGATCGCCGTGCGCGGCACGTTCGCACGCCGCACGCCGGAGATGGTGAACCGGGATATGAAAACGGGCGAATACGAGGTGGTTGCAAAGGAGCTCAAAATCCTTTCCAGCGCGCAGACCCCGCCTTTCTACATCGATGATAACGTGAACACCAAGGAAGATCTGCGCCTCAAATATCGCTATCTTGACCTGCGTAGGCCGCGCATGCAGGAGATCATGATGATGCGCCACCGCATTGCGCAGGTTACCCGCAGTTATTTTGACGAACAGGGCTTCCTTGAGATTGAAACGCCCATGCTGGGCCGTTCCACACCGGAAGGGGCGCGGGACTATCTCGTGCCAAGCCGCGTGCACCCGGGTGAGTTCTACGCCTTGCCGCAGAGCCCGCAGCAATTCAAGCAGCTTTTGATGATTGCCGGGTATGATCGCTATTTCCAGCTTGCGCGCTGCTTCCGCGATGAGGACCTGCGCGCGGACCGTCAGCCGGAATTCACGCAGATCGACCTTGAGATGTCCTTCGTGGATGTGGACGATGTCCTTGCGGTCAACGAAGGGTTCATTGCCCGCCTTTTAAAGGAAATCAAGGGAATTGATCTCCCGTTGCCGTTGCGCCGCATCCCATGGCAGGAAGCGATGGACCGTTTTGGCTCCGATAAGCCGGATACCCGTTTTGGGCTGGAGCTTGTGAACGTAACCGAGCTTGTGCGTGGGTGTGGCTTCGGCGTATTCCAAACAGCGGTTGAAGCAGGCGGCAGCGTGCGCTGCATCAACGTAAAAGGCGGCGTGGAAAAATTCCCGCGCAAAAAGATTGATGAACTCGTGGAATTCGTAAAGATCTATCGCGCCAAGGGCCTTGCATGGATGAGCTTAAAACCGGATGGGCTCCAGTGCTCGTTTGCAAAGTTCCTCACCGAAGAGCAGATTGCGGCAATCCAGCGGGCAGCCGGTGCGGAAACGGGGGATATCCTTTTCTTTGTTGCAGATGCGAAAAACGAAGTCGTTTACGCCTCCCTCGGCGCCCTCCGCTTGGAAATCGCGAAGCGGCTTGATTTGATCGACCAAACGCGCTTTGACGTGCTTTGGGTTACGGATTTCCCGCTTTTGGAATGGGATGAGGAAGAGAATCGTTATGTCGCTTGCCACCACCCGTTCACAAGCCCGCGGGATGAGGACATCCCCTTGCTTGACACCGACCCGGGCAAGGCTTGCGCTAAAGCATACGATATGGTTATCAATGGCTACGAAGCGGGAGGCGGATCCATCCGCATCCATTCTTCCGAGCTGCAGGAAAAGATGTTTGAAACCATCGGCTTTACGCCCGAACAGGCGCAGGAGCGCTTTGGCTATTTCATTGATGCATTTAAGTTTGGCACTCCGCCGCACGGCGGCCTTGCCTATGGCCTGGACAGGCTTGTGATGCTGATGACCGGAACCACCAACATCCGCGACGTCATTGCGTTCCCCAAGGTGCAAACGGCTGCCTGTCTTATGACGGATGCGCCAAACATTGTGGAGGAAAAGCAGCTTCGCGAACTCCATATCCGCACGGATCTGGATGCATGAGACGGACGTTTTAGGAGCGGCTCGTAAAATTAAGAAAACCGTAATTCTCTGTTGAAAGATTGTTGATGTTTTGATGCTATACTTTTTCGTGAGCCGGGAAAAGTAAGCCTGGCATCCAAACAAAAGGAGTTTCTTGAGCAAAATGGCTCGTAAGTTTGATTTTAAGAACCATACGCCGGAAGAAAAGCGGCGCATGAAACGCACGATCGCTGCGATCATCGTTTTTGCGGCATTCCTTGTTGCTGCTTGCTTTGTAGTGGGGCGCCCGCTGCTCAAGTTTATCGATGACCCGCAAAAATTCCGCGATTGGGTAGACACACATGGCATCTGGGGGCGCATTGCCTTTGTGGGCATGATGGCGCTGCAGGTAATCATCGCCTTTATTCCGGGAGAACCGTTGGAAATCGCCGCAGGTTACGCCTTTGGCGTTTGGGAAGGCACAGGCCTTTGCATCTTAGGCACGCTTGCAGGAGGACTTTTGGTGTTCCTTTTCGTGCGCACCTATGGGAGGCGCGCCGCAGAGGTATTCTTCACGCCGGAACAGATCGATTCCGTTCGTTTTCTGCGCGCTGGCCGAGAGCTGAACTTCCTCGTATTCCTGCTGTTTTTCATCCCAGGTACGCCGAAGGATGTGATGACGTATTGTGTTGGCCTTACCAAAATGCCGCTTGGAACCTGGCTTTTGATTTCATCCACGGCGCGCATCCCATCCATCGTTACCTCTACCATCGGCGGCGATGCGCTGGGCCTTCAAAACTACCAGTTTGCGCTGATTGCATTTGGCGTGGCTGCTGCGCTTGCGCTCGTTGGCGTCTTGATCTACCGCAAAATGAATAAAAAAGGTGGTGCGGGCTGAAACTGATGATAGCACTTTAGGT
Source organism: uncultured Clostridia bacterium (assembly GCA_944366945.1). Taxonomy (GTDB): domain Bacteria; phylum Bacillota; class Clostridia; order Christensenellales; family CAG-138; genus UBA1685. The sequence goes on along the minus strand of CALVWJ010000002.1, from coordinate 68,540 downwards.
GAAATATGGTATAATAAATGGCAGATTTGGTTCCAGGCAGGTTTGCCGGGCAAAGAAAGGAATGAATTGCCATGCGCCAAACGGGGAAAGTGATTGAAACAAAGGGAAAAAAGGCAATTGTGCGCTTTGTGCGCAGCGATGCCTGCGGGCACTGCAATGCCTGCTTCCATTTGGGCAGCAACGAGGCGGATATTGACATTGATAACGTGCTGGGCGCAAAAGCCGGAGATATGGTTGGCATCGAAATGCACGGAAAGAGCGTGCTGCGAGCGAGCTTGATCCTCTATGGCATTCCGTTGATTGCCCTGCTTGTAGGCGCGTATCTCGGTTCTCTGCAGGGAGATCTATATGCAGCGCTTGGCGGGGTCCTCTTTGCTGCAGGCGCTTTTTTCATTCTGCGGGCGCTGGAACCGAAATTTTCCCGGATGACGGAGTTTAAACCGCGCATGGTTGAAATCCTCGATCAACCGGAAGCATCTGAACCAGAAGGAGGAACGAACGATGGCGAGTGATAAGATATTGCATGTAACGGAAGCGACCTTCGATGCGGAGGTACTCAAGAGCAAACAGCTCGTACTGGTGGATTTCTGGGCCACTTGGTGTGGGCCATGCCGTATGATTGCCCCGGTACTTGATGAATTGGCAGAGGAATATGCTGGCCGGGTAAAAATCTGCAAGGTGAATGTGGATGATGAGCCCGCGCTCGCGCAGCGTTACAAAATCATGTCCATTCCTGCGGTGTTCTTATTCCGCGATGGTGAGGTTGTGGAAAAGATGATCGGCGCACGGCCCAAACAGTCGTTTGCGGATGCCATTGAAGAAAACCTGTAAGAAAAACAAATGGAAAGATCAAATATCCTCCGGTGGTACGCCGGAGGATATTTTTAGCGGCAGAAAGCATGCATGCTTAGCATTTACACGGCGCTTTAAGGCCTGCCCAGAAATTCCCGTATACGTAGAATTGCTAGCTTTTATAATGGCGGAAACCGCAAAAGTATGTTGGTGAGCCATAAAGTAGTGTGCAAGTAGCTCATAAGCAATATGAGCTACTTGCAACCAAACATAACATTTTTTGTTTGCAGTGGTTGGTGGAACTTCCAGAAACCTAGGGGTATAATCGTTTTAGGAGATATGAAAAGTATGAAAATGCAGAAAAACAATATTGCCCACAATTTAACCACATTGCGGCAGCTTAATAAATACACGCAAGAAGATGTGGCAGAGCAGATCGGTGTTTCTCGTCAGGCTGTAGCAAAATGGGAATCCGGCGAATCCATGCCGGACATTGTAAACTGTGATGCACTGGCGCAGTTGTATAATGTGGAACTCGATGACCTGGTTCATCACGACCAAGAGCAAACCGGATTCCATGTTCCACCTAAAGGCAAACACATTTTCGGCACGGTCTGTGTAGGTGAGCGCGGGCAGATCGTACTTCCCAAACAAGCCAGGGATGTATTCAAAATTAAGCCTGGAGATCGGTTGGTAGTTTTAGGGGATGAATCGTTGGAACGTCCAGGACTTGCCCTTATGAAAGAAGAATTTTTCTTGGGCATTGTTCAGCTTTTTAGAACCACCTTAAATATAGCTGATGTTCCCAATGAAAAGGAGAAAAAGTGATGGAAATCGTTCTGCATGTTCAGAGCCTTTGCAAACATTACCCTGGATTTACTCTGGAGAATGTGAGCTTTGCTCTTGCGCCCAAACACATCATGGGGTTAATCGGTAAAAACGGAGCCGGGAAAAGCACGACATTAAAATCCATCCTCAATATGGTGTCCCCGGAGAGTGGGAGCGTGGAGATTTTTCAGAAGGACTTTATTCAACACGAAAAAGAGTGCAAGCAGCGTATCGGCGTTGTATTTGGCGGGATCGATTTTTACCCGTTGAAGAAGCTTTCCGCCATTACAGCTGTCACCCAAAAGTTTTATGCAAACTGGGATCAGACACAATACCAGAAGTACATCAAACGGTTTGCCTTAGATGAAAGCAAAAAATTCAAAGAGCTTTCAAACGGCATGAAAGTAAAATATCTGCTTGCTCTGGCACTGTCTCACCATGCCGAATTGCTGATTTTGGATGAACCAACTTCTGGCCTTGACCCTGTATCCCGCGATGAACTACTGCATATGTTCCGCCAAATCGTAAAAAACGAGAACTGCTCTATTCTGTTTTCTACACATATCACTTCCGACTTGGACAAATGTGCAGATGACATCACCTATATTCAAAATGGGCGCGTACTGAAAAGTGCAGACAAAGACACATTTCTGCGCTCTTTTGAACATCTAAAAACACCAGAGGACACAGGCCCCCTCACTCTGGAAGAAATCATGCTACGGACAGAAAGGAGCGAGTGGGATGACGACGCTGCTGTATAAAGAAATTAGGCTTGCTGCCCATCCTACCTCGATTGTATTTATCTTTTTGGGCTGCCTTGTTCTTGTGCCTGCTTATCCTTACAGTGTAATCTTTATGTTTGGCTGTCTGGCACCCTACATCACATTCTTGAATGCACGGGAAACAAACGATGCCTGGTATACGGCTATTCTCCCTGTTACAAAGCGTGAAAGCGTTCTGGGAAAGTGCCTGCTGATTGCTTCCTTTCAACTGTTCCAGTTATTGTTTTCCATCCCGTTTGCGTTTCTTCGCAGCGCTTTAAACATAGAAAACAACCCCGTGGGGTTGGATGCGACACTCGCCTGGTACGGTTTTGGCCTTACTGTATACGCTGTGTTTGACTTTGTGTTCATTTCATCGTTTTATAAGAGCGGCTATAAGGCAGGAAAGGCATTTCTCCTAGCGTCAATTCCAATGGTATTGCTGATACTTATGGTAGAAGTAATGCCCCATATACCGGCACTTACTTGGCTGGACAGCTATCAGCCTAAACATTTGTTGATGCAATTGCCCATCCTAGCCGCAGGGTTTATCTGCTACGCAGCGCTTTTATTATTTGCATATCGCATTTCTGTGAAACGCTTTAATAAAGTTGACCTGTAAAATGGTAATGAATCCAGCTAAAACAAGGAACCATTAAGATGGGCGACGTACATGCTCCAACGTTGATGGCTGCCATTGTTGATGGAACACGAGGAGCAGCAGCCAAAGCTGCATCTTCCTCTCTTGTCGCAGAAAGGAAGATCTTCCGCGGCAGGCACACAGAATATTGAAATACCCCCTCGCGTACGCATGGCATCTGCTGCAAGTTTTGCAAAATGCCAGCAGCTATCACCGCTATCCGGCGGCCGCAAGGAAAATGGGGAGGGGGAAATGAATGTGCGAGGAACGCCTTTTCATAACAGGCGGGCACGATCTTGGAATCGCAGAGCTGGAAAAAGAACGGCCTCTGAATGTCTGCTGCCGGTTATGCTGAAAGATGAGAAGGACGGCTGCTGCTCACTCCCATCTGCTCGAGCAGGATCGAGAGACAAACTCTCTGTATTATTATTTTCGGAAGCAGGCCTAAATTCAGATCGGTTAGTAGTGCAGCATTTCCAACAGCGCTATTGGCGGCATCTTTATGGCGCACTGCAATAGCTACGCAAAAGAAATACAGATGCGTATTTGCAAATAGGCTTAAACCTCTAAAGCATGCGCAGGGGGGATGTGACGGAGAATTAGCCGAATATATCTGTTACTGCTCTAGAATTAATGCAGTAGCGCTGCTCTGTAATAGCTTTTGAGAACTTCAAATGGTCGCTACAAATAGTCATTCAAAGCCGACGCCTTCAATACGGATTACGTTTTAAGGCGCCGGCGTTATGCGTTGGTTTTTCTTAAATGTTTTCGTTAAGATATTGCATTGCAACAGCTGCATGGAGGGCTGCGGCATAAGCGAGGCCGTCTTCATTGGCTCGGAAGTAAGGACCATGTGCCGGGAAACGGCATTCCTTACCGCCATCGCCAAAGCCGAAAGCACAGTAGCAGCCTGGAATTCCATCCATGAAGTAGCCGAAGTCTTCCGTTCCCATATTGGGCGTTGCCTTGAGCGTAACGCCTTGCTCTCCAACGAGGCTTATCATCACCCGATGAACGAATGCGGTGAAAGCGTCTTCATTTACGACGCCGGGGTAGCTGGTGCGGATTTCAACCTCAGCGCTTGCGCCCAGCGCCGATGCAACACCTTCCGCGGTCTCTTTCACAAGACGGCACATTTTTTCCCGCATTTGTGGGCCGAGCGTACGAATAATCCCTTTAAGCTCTGCTTCACCGGCAATGATGTTTCCAGCCGTTCCGGCATGGAAGCTGCCGACTGTAACGACTGCAGAATCCGTAGCGCTGATCCTGCGGGAAACCAGCATCTGCAATGCGCTTACAATTTGGCAAGCCACGGCAATGGAGTCAATTCCATTGGCAGGGTAAGCACCATGGCAACCTTGGCCGTGCACGCGGATTACGAATGGGTTGGAGGCAGCATAGGTTTTTCCATATTTAAGGCCATATTGCCCTGCGAGTTGGCCTGTGGAGCTATGCCCTCCAAACACTGCGTCTACTTTGGGGTTTTGCAGGCAACCCGCTTTGACCATGCGCTCTGCACCGCCGCTGCCTTCCTCATCGGGCTGGAAGAAAAATTTCACGTTTCCATGCAGTTCGTTCCGATGCGCTGCAAGAATTTTGGCTGCACCCATCAGCGCGGTTGCATGCAGGTCGTGGCCACAGGCATGCATGACGCCATCGTTCTGGGAAGCGAATTCCAGCCCTGTTGCTTCCTGGATAGGTAGGGCATCAATATCGGCTCTTAGGCCGATCGTTTTGCCAGGCTGCCCGCCATAAAGGATGCCAAAAACGCCGGTTTCAAGGCAGGGGCGGATCTCAATTCCAAGCGACTCCAGGTAGCTTCGGATGACTTCCGTGGTGCGCACCTCGTGGCTTCCAAGTTCTGGATGCGCATGGATATCGCGGCGGATGGAAACGAGTTCTTCTTGTAAGGCTTTAGCCTCCTGCAATAAGGTTTGTGCATCGAACGCCATGATTGGATACCAGCTTTCTAAAATGGATTTTTTGAATGGAATGCTATTCATGATACCATGGGGAAAAGAAAAAAACAACCGCACAACAATCAAAGTGTGCGATTGCACTGCATAGGGCATAGGCAGCCATGAATTCATGCATTTAAAGTGCTGAATTAATGATCCCAAGGGTCATCGGGTGGATATGCCGTTTGGGTCATCCATAAACCTCGTATACAGGAGTTTGCATATACTGCCCTGTAGACCTATAAAAGTCATACGAGCGGTTTTCTAACGCCAAAACCCCGGGCATTGCCGCCCGGGGTTAGGAACAAATGTGAAGTTAAGTTACTGGGTAATATCGTCTACCTTAGCGCCGCAGGAAGGGCAAAAATGCGCGTTATCCTCCAGCGGCGTGCCGCAATGCGGGCAGAACTTTGAGGAATTGGTAGAAGCCGCAGGCGCTTGCGCATCAAAATATGGGGAAGCGCCATCTTCTGAGGCTTGCGCTGCAGGCGTATGCTTGGCTTTCTTTATCCGCACGATAGCGATAAGAAGCAGAATTAAGCCGATACCCAGCATGACAACACCGACGGAAATGCCGATGCTTCCAGGCTTGCTGTCCGGCACAATCATATAGGGGAGCACGGAAGCGAGGATCACCTCCGGGTCGCTTGTGCCAAAAAAGTCGGATTCAATGCACCAATCCACAAAGCTTCCGTTTTGATAAAACTCTCCAGTTTCGCACCAATCATAGAGGATATCTTCAATGTCGGAAGGGAGATGCTTAACCCTGGCATCTTCCAGGTAGAGTTCCGTATAAACTTCGGGGAGTTCTGGATCCCAGGTTTCGTCGTAAATCTGGTCCAGCGTATCATAGTAGCGGGGTGTGGCTTCCAGCGTGACGAAATTTTCAATGTAGCCATCGGAAACGAGCGGGATGAGGTAATACAGCTTATCGCTTGCATCGGAGGTGCGTACGCCATAATTGGTGGTGTATTCCTCTGCAAATACCTCAAAAACGAATTCCACCCGGCCTTCCACATAAGGCTCTTCGGAAAGCTCGGCTGGGCTGAGCAGGTTGAAATTCCGCGTTCCCTCCGTTTCAAACTTATTCAGATCGCGCAGCACGTTGAATAAGGAGATAAGGCCGAGCACGATGAATACGATACCGATAACCAGAAGGGAAATTCCAACGGATTTCCGTTTACTCACAGATGCATTCATAATCTTTACCCCCATTGTTGGACAAAAATTGCGCATACATCATATCATATGTGCGCGCCAACAGCAAACATTCTTTTTTACACGCGCATTTATAGAAGCAATGCAGATTTTGTGAAATAAGCGTTGCCACTTTCCACAGGGTTTGCTACAATAAATCGGATAAAGAAACAGGCGCGGTTGCCGGCGGGCACCGCACATTGCGGAGGTAATTGTTATGAAGCTTGAACGCCTTGTGGGGGACAGGTTCAAAGAGCGCCCGTCCGATTGCGTAATTGACAGCCATGCGTTAATGCTGCGTGGCGGCTACATGAAATATGTTGCCAACGGGATTTTTTCTTCGTTTATGCCGCTCCGCCGCATTACGCGCAAGATCGAGGCCATTATCCGCGAGGAGATGGATGCAATTGATGGCCAGGAGGTTCAATTCCCGGTCGTGCTGCCAGCTTCCCTGTGGGAGGAATCGGGCCGGTATCAGAGCGTAGGCAGCGAGCTGATGCGCTTGAGCGATCGCAACGGAAGCCCGATGGTGCTTGGCATGACGCATGAGGAGGCGGCTGTGCAGCTTGTGCGGGAATATGGCCAGAGCTACACGAAATACCCGTTTATGATCTACCAGATCCAGACCAAATTCCGCGATGAAGCCCGCCCGCGCGCAGGGCTGATTCGCGTGCGCGAATTCACCATGAAGGATGCGTACTCCTTCCATACTTCACAGGAGGATCTTGAACGGTATTATGCCCGCTGCTATCACGCCTATGAGCGCATTTTCGCGCGCGCCGGCATCCCGGAAACCGTGGCAGTGCTTTCCGATTCCGGCATGATGGGCGGCAGCGTTTCCCATGAATACATGCTTTTGACCCCCGTGGGTGAGGATACGATCGTCACCTGCCCGGAATGCGGCTGGCGGGCTAACATGGAAGCTGCGGAAAGCATCCTGGAAAATGAAAAGGACGCGGAGGATGCACCGCTCACGCAGGTGCATACGCCAGGGCAGCAGACCATCGAAGACGTTTGCAATTTCTTGAAACTGCCGGTGGAGAAATCCTGCAAGGCGGTCGTCTACCAGAAAAATGCGACGGATGAATATGTGGTGCTGTTCTTGCGTGGAGATCTCGAGGCCAACGAAACGAAACTCACTAACTTCCTGGGCGAAGCGATCCACCCGGCGGTGATTACGCCGGAAAGCCGTATTGCCGCCGGCTACATTGGGCCGCTTGGGCTCCCTGCAGGCGTGACTGCGCTGTTTGACGTTTCGCTTGCCGGCACGAATAACCTTTGCTGTGGTGCAAATCGGGAGGAATACCACTACACGGGGTTCTGCTTTGAACGGGATCTGCCGGGCGTGGCATTCCACGATTTTTCGAAAGTGAAGCAAGGAGGCATCTGCCCGAAATGCGGGAAACATGCGCTCAGCGTTTCGCGCGGTATCGAAGTCGGAAACATTTTCCAGCTTGGCACGAAATATACCAAATCCATGGGGATGCAGTATCTTGATCAGAATGGGCAGCTGCAATATCCCATCATGGGATGCTATGGCATCGGTGTAGGCCGCCTGGCGGCTTCCGTGTGCGAAGCGCATCATGACGATTACGGCCCCATCTGGCCGATGTCCATTGCCCCCTGGCAGGTACACCTTTGCTGCATGCGTGCAGACAATGTGGAGGTGCATGCTTATGCGGATTCGCTCTATGCGGCGCTGCAGGCGCGAGGGGTGGAGGTCATCTATGATGATCGTGCTGTCAGCGCAGGTGTGATGTTTTCGGATGCAGATCTGCTCGGCGTGCCTGTGCGCGTGATTGCAAGTCCACGCAACTTGAAGGATGGCTGCATTGAACTCGCTACGCGGGACAAACGGATTTCAGAGAAGGTGCCGGTAGCGGATGCAGTGGAGCGCATCGTTGCGTTGCGGGATGAACTCCTTGCAGCATGCAAGGCTGAATAAACAAAACCGATTATGGCGCAGGCATTGCCTGCGCCATTTGCTACGCCGCCGTGCAGTTCCTCAAGGCAGTATTCCAATTTCTGGATGCAAGGGAAAAATGAGGATCCTTATAATATTACATCATGTTATTAAATAGAATTTATTGTGAATTGACAAAAAAGAAGAACGGTGCTACTATAATACTAACATGGCATTAGAAATTGAAAAACAAAACGCGCTACCAAAAACATCATTTTGCGGATCAAAATCCGCTCGGAGACCCTAAGATTAAAAGGTAGGAGAGGAAGAACCATGAAAAGAATCCTTTTGTTCACGCTCTGCCTTGCAATGCTCCTCAGCGTTGTAGGGTGTGCCGTGCCAGGCAGCAGCGAACCTACGCCGCCTGCAACTGAGCCGGATCCATCAGCTGCGCCAAGTACGCCAGATGAAACCGACCCGGCGAACCCGGAAGAAAGCCCCTATGTGGAAGATGCAACGTTCCGTTATCTGTATGCATCTGAAATTGGCACGATGAACTATTTGAAAACTGGAACCACGGCAGACTTTAAGCCGGCGGCGAACTTTGTAGACACGCTGATCGAATACGATCAGTACGGCGTGGTCAAACCCTGCCTTGCAACGGAATGGAGCGTTTCTGACGACGGGCTTGTATGGACGCTCAAGCTGCGCGAAGGCGTAAAGTGGTATACCTATGAATTGGAAGAGTATGCTGAAACGACGGCGGATGACTTCGTGTTTGGGCTTGAATGGATCTTGAATCCAGCGAATGAATCCTCCAACGTGGACACCGTTTGCAGCGTTATCAAAAATGCCAGGGAGTATTTTGACGGCACGATCACCGACTTTTCTGAGGTGGGCGTGAAGGCTATTGATCCTTATACCCTTCAATACACCCTCAAGGACACCTGCCCTTACTTCTTGTCCATGCTGACCTATGTGGCATTCATGCCTGCAAACCGTGCGTTTGCGGAAGAGTGTGGGGAGTATTATGGCACTTCCAATGATAGCATCCTGTACAATGGCGCATATTATTGCACCAGCTGGGAGCCGCAGAGCGAGCTTGTGATGGAGCGCAACGATAATTACTGGGATCGTGCCAACGTTTTCATCAAAACGGTAGCGGGTAAATACAATGCTGAGGCCGAAGCGCTTGCACCCGAAATGTATCTGCGCGGCGAGATCGACGAGGCTCAAATCCCCGTTGAGATCTTGGATAGCTGGATGAACGATCCGGAAACGAACCAGATCGTCCGCCCCAACCGCCCAACCTATGATGCGATGTGGTGGTTCTTTGATTTTGATCCGCACTTTGATGAACCGTATGATAGTGAAAACTTCAAACTCGCAGTCAACAACCGGGCATTCCGTCTTTCCATCGTTTATGGGCTTGACCGGGTCAAGGCAATGACCTGCTATGATCCCTATAGCCCGGAAGAATACTTGATCAACACGATTACCCCTCCGAACTTCGTTGCGGTGGATGGTGAAGAATACACCATGACCGGCGAGCTCAAGGCTATTACGGAACAGGATTGGTTCCAGAGTGACACGGCCCTGCAATATAAGGAGCAGGCTATTGCTGAACTGACGGAAGCTGGCTGCACGTTCCCGATTGTGTTCCCGTATTACTACCGCGTAGACCAGGCGAATCAAGATCTTGTTGCGCAGGTTGTAGAGCAACAGCTTGAAGGCTTGCTCGGCACGGATTACATCGACATCGTGACCATCGCCGGCCCTGCCAATAACTACATCACAGAAGTGCGTAGCGCAGGCAAATATGGGCTCATGGAAGAAGGATGGGGCCCCGACTATGCTGACCCGGTTACCTATGCGGATCCGTGGGGTTTGAGCTGGAGCTACAACAACCGCTCCATGTGCACGCAGGAAGAATACTTGACGGGTTATGTTTACACTCAAGAAGATTATGATAATGGCGTAATCGATGATCCCGAATACATTGGCCAGGAACAGCAGATCTATGACAAGATGATCCAGGAAGCCACTGCGGAGAAAGTGGATCTTGCAAAGCGTTACGAGCTGTTTGCAAAGGCGGAAGCCTGGCTGATTAACGAGGGTATCGTGATCCCGTTCCGCGTGTTCTCCAATGGTTATGTTGCAAGCAAGCTTACCGTGTTCGATGGGGAGTATTCCTCGTTCGGCGTTTCGGTCTGGCGCTATAAGGGAAAGCATGTGCTCAAGGAAGCTATGAGCCTTGATGAATATCAGGAACAGTATGCCCAATGGAAACTGGACCGCGAAGCTGCGCTTGCGGCGGCGGAATAAGTCAGAAGCCCAGTGGGCTGAACGATCCGGGCGCGGAGCACGTTTGCTCCACGCCCGAACTTATGCCGGGATACTTGCGCTGGATCAAGCTGCGCACTGAATCAATCGGCATGGTCGAAAAAGGGGAAAGGAGCTGCGGCCAAGCGCGCAGGCGGGCCGCAATGATGCAAAATGCTCGGATATATTGTAAAACGCACGCTTGGCGCCATTGCATCGCTATTTATTGTAATTACTTTGATCTTCCTTTTGCTACGGATGATGCCGATGGAAGGGTATTTCGGAGCGGAATACGATAAGCTTAGCGAGGAAACGCGCGCCAGCCTGCTCGCAGAAAAAGGGCTGGATAAACCCATTCTGGTGCAGCTTGTAGATTTTTACAAAAACCTATTAAAAGGCGATCTTGGAAAATCGTGGATTTATAGGCCAAATTACCCAATTGTAAAAATCCTTGAATCCAAGATTCCATACTCCCTAAAAATCGGATTGATCTCCATGGCGTTTTCGCTAGTCGCCGGCATTCCGCTGGGCGCGATGATGGCTTGCTTTAAGGGCAAGCTGGGGGATAAAATCGGCACCGCGTTTATTGCAATCGTTGAGGCGCTGCCGACGGCGGTGCTGATGTTGTTTGTGCAACTGTATTTTTCAAGTTGGTTTAAACTTTCACTACTTTTTGATAAAAACCGGCCATCCACTTGGATCTTGCCGATCCTGTCGATTTCTCTGCTTAGCATTTGTACCTATGCGATGTGGATGCGCCGCTACATGATCGATAACATCAACATGGATTATGTGAAGCTCGCGCGCGCAAAAGGCGTGCGTAGTAGCAGGTTGATGTTCCGACATATCTTTAAAAATGCATTCGTGCCGATGGCGCAGTTCTTGCCGGGCTCCGTGCTCTCTACGATCATCGGTTCCATTTATGTAGAACATCTTTATTCTATCCCAGGCACAGGCGGCCTTCTCATTGATGTGATTCAGCGGCAGGATAATACTATGGTGCAAACCCTTGTGCTGCTTTATGCTGCAATCGGCATTATCGGCATGTTCCTGGGGGATATCTTGATGGCAGTGCTCGATCCGCGCATCAGATTTGTGAAGAAAGGGGATGATCGCTGATGGCTGCTAAAAAATGGCTGTTTAACCGCCCAATGCGCCGCATCAGCGAACTCGATGCGCATATCCAGGAAGGCCTTGCCCGTGAAGAAGCAGAACGCATGAGGCAGGGGGGCGGTGAAGAACCATCCGATCTCACATCGGAGGAAATCGCAGCACTTGATCCCGCGCTTTTTGCATTCGCTGAGTTTGACGAGCAGGAAGCGGAGCGCGTAAGCTATTCCAACTATTCTTATTGGGCAAGCACATTCCAGAATTTCTGGCGCAACAAAGTTGCGCGCGTGCTGATCATCTCGTTGCTGGTTGTGTTGCTTTTTGCGTTTTTGCAGCCCCTCTTTCCAGGACAACATGATCCGGTGACGATCAATAACGACCCAGAAACAGGAATCCAGCTTATGAACCTTGCACCCTGCGCAGAATATTGGTTTGGAACCAATGCAATCGGCCAGGATCTTTGGGCACGCGTTTGGGCTGGAACCCGTGTTTCCGTATTCATTGGGCTGGTGGTGGCACTGAGCGACCTTGTGGTAGGCGTAATAATTGGTATGATCTGGGGCTATGTGCGCAAGGTGGATAAGGTCATGACCGAAGTTTACAACATCATCAGCAATGTGCCGCAAACGCTCATCCTTATTCTGGTCAGCTACATTCTGCGGCCGGGCATTACAACGATCATCCTTTCCATGTGCGTGGTGGGATGGATGGCGATGGCGCGGTTTATCCGCAATCAAGTTGTGATTTTCCGGGATCGTGATTTTAACCTGGCTTCACGCTGCCTGGGCACCAGCACCCTGCGCATCATGGTGAAAAACCTGTTGCCCCAGATGGTTTCCGTCATTATGCTGCAAACGGCGCTTGCAATTCCTGGTGCGATCGGCGATGAGGTGTTCTTAACCTACATTGGGTTGGGCCTTCCTACCTCGCAAGCGTCGCTTGGAAATCTAGTAGAAGATGGGCGCGTGCTTATGATGCAGAAGGAGCTGCGGTACCAGCTGATCTTCCCTGCGGCGGTTGCGGCGTTTATAACGATTGCATTTTATATTATCGGGAATGCATTCTCCGATGCTGCCGACCCCAAGAACCACGTTTGAAAGCCAAGACAACATTTGGGGAACTTCGACCTCGACAAAACATGCTTTTACTTGAACAGAACGCTGGAAAAACGGATACAGTACATGCTATAATTTAGTGGGATGGCAGGGCTTTCAAAGGATGGGCATAGCAGGCCGGGGAACAAAAGACCGCGATTTTATTCCAAAGAGAAACAAACAACGTACATAACTCTTAAAATTGGCTCATTCGCTGCATGCAGCCTTGAATAGGGATGCGGTATACGGCCTTGTTTGTGCAAAACAAGAAAGCGGATGGAGGAAGCGATGGATTCTAAAAAACCAAGGTCGCAGGCAGACTTGAAATATCACAATCTGCAACTTGTTTTTGACCTCCTCAAGCGGGAAGGCCCGATGTCACGCGCCGCACTTGCCAAACGCACAGGGTTAAGCGCGACCAGCATGACGCGCATTGTAAACGAATTGCAGAGAATCGGGCTAATTACAGAGCACGCGATCACCGCGACACCTGGAATGTCTGGCCGGCCAGGTACGCTGCTTGAGGTCCGAGCGGACGCAGCCTATTGCCTCTGTGTGGATACGATGCCGAACCTAAATAAGGTAACGCTTGTAAACTTAGCAGCAAGAAACGTGGCTTACCGGGAGCTTTTTATTGCAGCAGGCGCCTCGTTTCAGAGGATGGCTGAGGCGCTCAAGGGTATGCTGCCGGAGCTTTGCCGCGATGCGGGCGTTTCGTTCAAACAGGTAGCCTGTTGCGGGGTAAGCGTTTCCGGGCATGTGCTTGCCAACGGGCGAATCTCTGCTTCCAGCCAGCTCCAGTGGGCGGATGTGGATGGCGTTGGCATTCTCGAACGCGTGCTGGGCATGCCGGCTTATGTAGAAAACGATTGCAAGGCGGCGCTGCTGGGTGAACAATATCTGCTTTCTTGCGCTGGAGAAAACACGGAAAATATTGTTTATCTCAAACTTGGCTGGGCAGGCGTTGGAAGCGCTGCGATCGTAGATGGAAGGCTTCTGCGCGGGAGCCGTAATGCAGCGGGTGAGATCGGCCGGTTCAATGCCCAGCTGGAAGGAATGCATGCGGAAAAATGCGAATACAAAGGCAGCTTGGAATGCACAATCAGCGAATCTGCCGTGATTTCGCGCGCAAAAAGCATTGACCCGGCATATGGGTCGCTTTCAAGCATTAATGAAGGTTTGCGCGCAGGGGATGCGCGTTTGCGGGCAATGTTTGAGGAGGTATGCGAATATATCGCAATTGCGGTCAGCGATATTTCCTGTGCATACAACCCGGATACGATCATTTTAAGCGGAAATCTGCTTGCAAGTTGTATCGGCTGTTATGAAACCGTGATGCAATTTGTTCAGAAACGATTAACGCGCTCCATTCAACCAAACCTAACGGTTCGTTTGACAAAAATGGGCTCCAATGCAGGGCTTTATGGCATAAGCTGCATTGTGGTGGAAGAAACGGTCAAACGAATGCTGATGAAATCTAGCGCAGGAATTTAGGAGACATATGAAAGTTATTCAGAAAAAGGATTATGAAGAAATCAGCCGCACTGCTGCGGAACGCATTCTTGCCATGGTGCAGGAAAAGCCTTCTTGCGTATTGGGCCTTGCAACGGGCAGCACGCCGATAAGGACCTATGAATTCCTTGCAATGGCATGTCAACAAAGGCGGATCACGTTTGAAAAAACGTGTTCGATCAACCTCGATGAATATGTTGGCCTGGGGGAAGCCGATCCGCAAAGCTATCGTTTCTTTATGGAAACGCATTTGTTCCGTCATATTGATATAAAGCGTGAAAATACGCACCTGCCAGACGGCCTTGCTGCGGATCTGGAGGCTGAATGCAGACGGTATGATTCTTTGTATGCGCAGCTGAGCGGGGTAGATCTGCAGCTGCTTGGAATCGGCCAAAATGGGCACATTGGGTTTAACGAGCCTGGCGCCGTGCTGGATGCAAACACCCATGTGGCGCTTCTTTCTGAAAATACGCGCGCCGCTAACAGCCGGAACTTTTCGAGCCTTTCCGAGGTGCCGCATCGCGCAATCACGCTTGGCATGGGCGGTATTCTAAAAGCGCGGCATATTTTGTTGCTTGCATCGGGTGAACAGAAAAAAGAGGCTGTACAAAAAGCGCTGTATGGAAAAGTAGACCCAGCGGTGCCAGCCAGTTTTCTGCAGCTGCATCCAGATGTAACAGTACTCTGCGATTTTGCGCTTACTTGATGTTGAACGAGAATTCAAACGGGAGGATTGCATGGAACAGAAAAGGATTTTAAGCATCGGCGCGCATCCGGATGATGCGGATACCTATTCGGGCGGGCTGCTTTCCAAACTGCGCGATGCAGGCTGGCTGGTGCGCCTGCTTTCGTTGACGGATGGGAGCGCAGGCACCTATCATATGGAGGAAGCAGCAGAAGAAGTAAAGCTTCAGCGCCGCAGTGAAGCTGCGGCGAGCGGCAGGCTGCTTGGCGGGCGGTATGATGTGCTGGATTATCCGGACGGCCGCCTTGAGGCAACGCTTCAAGCGCGCGAGCATCTCATCCGGTATATCCGCCGTTTTAAACCGGATGTGATCCTAACGAACCGCCCCAACGATTATCATGTAGATCACAGAACAGTGTCGTTGCTGGTGCAGGATGCATCCTTCCTGCTTACGGTCCCGCATATTTGCGCGGACACGCCGTATCTTATGCACACGCCTGCCATTCTGTTTTGGGCGGATGATTTTAAAAAGCCTTATGCGCATGTGGCGGATGTAATTGTGCCGGTTTCAGATGCGCGGGTGGATTTCAAGGTGCAGCTTGCCAGCTGCCATGTATGCCAGTATTTCGATTGGATGTACTGGCCGGATCGCGTGGAGCGGATCGGGTGGCCGCGGGAGCAGCAGATTGCGGATCTCGCGCAACGTTACCACCGGGCAGGCCAAAATCAGCGCGCAGAAGTCTGCGATGCACTGGCAAAAAAATATGGCATGGATGCGGAGCGGATCCGCAACGTTGAAACCTATGAGATCAGCGAATATGGCGGATCGCTTCCGGCAGAGTTTTTAAGCGTTGCAGAAGCCATAGAATAAAGCGGGGGCAGAATAAGGCTTAATGGAACGCTTTTGCCGCAAGGAAACTTCCTCTAAGTGCGAAAAAACGTTGGAAAAACAGCGAAATTGTGCAATTCAGCCATTGAAAAATGGTTGGCTTTGTGGTATGCTGTAGCAAGGAATATAGGCGTTGACGGAGTAAAAGCGTCGTTTGTCCGCTTCAGAGAGGGCCGCAAAGCTGAAAGCGGCCTGTGGAAGGGCGGCGCAGGAAGTTCGCTCCCAAGCCGTGCCGGGGAAGCCTGCACATTGCAGGTGCGTAGTCGGTGCCGGGTAAGCCCGTTATAGCGGAAAAGGCCCCGTGCTGGCGGGGTGAATTAGGGTGGTACCACGAGCGCGCCTTCGTCCCTTCGACGAGGCGCGCTTATTTTATTTTCATGATTCGGAGGTTCGCAATGGACGAAGCACTGCAAAGAATCAAGCAGGAAACACTTGCCCGCCTCAAAGAGGTGCGCGAAGAAAAGGAGTTGGAGGCGCTTAACGTTTCCGTGCTGGGGCGCAACGGCGCTTTAACGGAAATCCTGCGCGGCATGGGCAAGCTGGATAAAGAACAGCGGGCCAAGCTGGGGCAGGCATCCAACGCCGTAAAAAAGGAGCTTGAAGAGGCTATTGGCGCGCGGCGCGAGGAAATCGCGGAGATGATGCTGGAGCGCCGCTTTGCCGAGGAAGCGCTGGATGTAACGGAGCCCGGCAAACGCAGATTGCCTGCAGGGCATTTGCACCCGATGACCAAAACCTACCGCGAGATCCGCGATGCGCTCATCGGCATGGGCTTTACCACGTTTGGAGGCCCCGAAATCGAATATGACGATTATAACTTCACCAAGCTGAATCTGCCGTTGGATCACCCCGCGCGCGACATGCAGGATACTTTCTATGTCAACGATCGCGTTGTGCTGCGCACGCATACTTCCCCTTGCGAAGCGCGCGCGTTGCTGAATGTGAAGCCTCCGTTCCGCCTCGTGATGCCTGGCCGCGTGTTCCGCGTGGATGAAGTGGATGCAAGCCATAGCCCGGTGTTCATGCAGATGGAAGGCTTTGTGGTGGATCGGGAGATCACATTGGCCGATTTGAAAGGCACGCTCGATACGTTCGTGCATGCAGTGTTCGGCGAAGAGGTGCGCACGCGCTTCCGCCCAAGCTATTTCCCGTTCACGGAGCCCTCTGCGGAGGTGGACATTTCCTGCTCTATCTGCGGCGGAAAGGGTTGCCGCGTGTGCAAGGGCACGGGTTGGATTGAAATCCTCGGCTGCGGCGTCACAAACCCGCATGAGCTTGAAAACTGCGGGCTGGACCCGCGCGAGTGGAAGGCTATCGCCTTCGGCATCGGCGTGGATCGCGTTACAAGCCTTAAATACGGTATTACGGATATCCGCCTCGAATATGAGAACGATGCCCGTTTCCTGCGCCAATTCTAAGGGAGGGATTGTAAAATGAAACTGCCATTGAGCTGGTTGAAAGAGTATGTGGAATGGAATGTAACGCCCGAAGAATTTGTGGAGCGCATGATGTGGCGCGGCTTTGAAACCGCGGGCATCCTGGAGGAAATGCCAGGCATTTCCGGCGTTGTTGTGGGGCGTATTGATGCACTCGCAAAGCATCCCAATGCAGATAAGTTGCAGATCTGCACCATCGATGTGGGTGGGGAAGCGCCGCTTTGCATCATAACAGGCGCAACCAACGTGTTTGAAGGTGCACTTGTACCCGTGGCGCTTGACGGGGCAAAGCTTGCGGGCGGGATCACCATTCAAACCACCAACATGCGCGGCGTAGAAAGCTGCGGCATGCTTTGCTCTGGTAAAGAGCTGGGCTTGACGGAAGCGGATTATCCCGGCGCAGAATACAACGGCATCATGATCCTTAAGGAAGCGCACCCGCTGGGCCAGCCCATCCAGACCGCCATTGGAATGGATGACATCATCTTCGACATTGAGCTGACGCCCAACCGCGCGGATTGCCAGAGCATTATCGGCATCTGCCGCGAAGCTGCAGCCGCACTTGGGCAGAAATTCCAGGAGCCCAAGATTCGCCCGGTGGCGGGCGTGGGCAACACGGCGGACTATGCTTCTGTTACCGTTGAAAATTCCGAGCTTTGCCCGCGCTATGCTGCGCGCGTCGTAACGGATCTTGTGATCGAGCCCTCGCCCAAGTGGATGCAGCGGAGGCTTCGAGCCGTAGGTATGCGCCCGATTAACAACATCGTAGACATTACGAACTATGTGCTCGTTGAATATGGACACCCGATGCATGCATTTGACCTTGCCTGCGTAGCGGATGGCCACATCGTGGTGCGCAATGCATACGAAAACGAAAAGGTCATCACGCTCGACGGCAAGGAGCGCGCAGTTACGCCGGATATGCTCCTCATCGCAGACCCGGAAAAGGGTGTTGGTATTGCAGGCGTAATGGGTGGAGAAAATTCTGAGATCACGGAGCACACAAAAGCAACGCTCTTTGAGGCTGCGGCCTTTAAGGGCAGCAACATCCGCGCAACGACCCGCAAGCTTCGCCATGTAACGGATGCAGCGGCCCGCTTTATCAAAGGCGTTGAACCGGTGAATGCTTACCTTGCGCTGGAACGGGCGATCGAGCTTGTAGATGATCTGCATGCGGGCAAGGTGATCGGAGAGCCCATCGATGTCTGCGCAGCGGATGTTTCCGAGCGCGTGATCGATGTAGATTATGCGCATGTGAACAGAATCCTCAGCACGGATCTTGCACCGGAGCGCATGGTGGAGATGCTTGGAACCATCAACATTCAAGCCGAGGTGTGCGGCGACAAGCTGCGCGTCCGCGTGCCGCATTTCCGCACGGATATCGAAAGCGGCATCGAGGCGGATTGGGACATCGCAGAAGAAGTAGGCCGCATTTATGGTTACGATAATATCCCGCCCACGCTGATGCGGGGCAATACCTTCCGCGGTAGAATTGGCGAAGACCTTAAGGATGAGGATACCATAAAGGACACGCTTGTGGCCCAGGGCTGCTGCGAAATGTACAATTATAACTTTACGGGCCCCGCTGCACTCGATGCGCTGCGCATCCCGGAAGGGGATGAAAAACGCCTTGCGGTGAAGCTGCTCAACCCGTTTGGCGAGGACCAGAGCCTCATGCGCACAACGCTGCTCGCAGGCGTGCTGGACTCCCTTGCCCGCAATTTCAGCCGCAAAACGCACCAGGCGCGTTTCTTTGAGGTAGGGAATATCCATTTGGACAACAACCCAGATCTGCCGGAGGAACGGAAGATGCTGGCACTTGCCTTCAGCGGAGAGGACGAAAATTTCTTCACCTTAAAGGGCAGCATTGAGGCGGTGCTTGAAACGTTTAACATGCTCGAACGCTGCACGGTTGAACCCGGAGGGGGAGAATATTTCCAGCCGGGGCAGAAGGCGCTTTTGCGCGCGGATGGCGAGGTTGTCGGCGAATTCGGAGCGATTCATCCGAAGGTGCAAAAGGCATGGGACATTCCACAGCGGGTATATTATGCCGAGATCAATGTGGAGAAGCTGCGCGCGCATAAGGGTGGGAAGCGCAATTATGAGCCGCTGCCCCGTTTCCCCAAGGTGCCGCGTGATATTGCCATTGTGGTGGCGGAAACCGTAACTGCTGCTGCTGTAAAGGAAGCCATCCAGAAAGCGCCGATTGAAGTAGCCGTCGGCGATGTAGAACTGTTTGATGTATATCGCGGAGCCGGCATTCCGAAGGGAAAAAAGAGCATGGCATATTCGTTCACGCTATCGGCTGCGGATCATACGCTTAAGGATGATGAAATCCAAAAGGCGATGCAGTGCATTATAGAAACCCTTGCGTCGCAACTTGGCGCTCAGCTACGCGCGTGAATTCCAACCAAGGAGGAAAATGCATGCTGACGATTTTAGT
The DNA here is from genome assembly GCA_944366945.1 of uncultured Clostridia bacterium. Lineage (GTDB taxonomy): Bacteria > Bacillota > Clostridia > Christensenellales > CAG-138 > UBA1685. The sequence continues at coordinate 48,970 of CALVWJ010000002.1, read as the reverse complement.
TTGCTTCTGTGCGGTTTATATGCTCGTGAAAGGCATTTTGATGATCCGTGGCAAGGTGGTTCCGGTCACGGCACAAACTGCCATTGAAGATGTGCAGGATAGGAAAGCATGGTGCGTCGAAAATGGCCGGATCAACCTGGTTTGGAGCGCAGATTTTGCGTTTTGCGCAATCTACCTCATCCTTGGATTCAATAGCGTGGTCTGGTTGAGTTATGTTTGGCTGGGGATCGCCATTGCAGTTGGAATTGCATGCTGCGTGGCCTCCTATAAAACGAACAAGAAATATTTTAAGTGAGGTCCAATCAACCTAAAATCGGGCCGCGGGGGAAGCATGTTCCAGAAAAGTTGATGCATGCAGATTCGTGTAAGAAAGGGCAGCATGGAAAAATGCCATGCTGCTTTTTTATAATTCCACGGTGTGACGATTTAAATCGTCATTGACAATGGATGACTATTATGATAGTATCTTTATATGACTATTACAATAGTCTGCGGAGGTATATCATGGAATTGAAGCTGTTTGATTCAGAACTAAAAGTTATGGAGCACTTGTGGCAGAAGGGAGATCTTACGGCAGGGCAGCTTGCAAAGGCCCTTCATGCTCAAACCGGCTGGAACCGCAATACGACATATACCGTAATCAAAAAGCTTATTGAGAAAGGCGCGGTTGCGCGAAGTGAACCCAATTTTACTTGCCATGCATGTATCAGCAAAGAGGAAGTGCAACAACAGGAGACAACAGCGCTGATCGACAAATTGTTCAACGGCTCTGCGGAACTGTTTTTGTCGGCCTATCTAAGCGGGAAAAAACTGTCAAACGCTGAAATTGACCGTTTGAAACAGCTGGTTGAAAGCTTGGAATAATACGATGATGACATTGCTGCAAATGAGCGTCCAGGGCGGGCTGATTATTGTTATAACAGCAATCGTTCGCGTTACCGCCCAAAACAAACTGCCGAAAGAGGGCATTTTGGGGCTGTGGGTCGTTGCGCTGGCGCGGCTTCTTATTCCGCTTTCCTTTTCGACAAAATGGAGCATTTATGGCATTTTGGGTAGTTTGCTGGATTCTAGCAGCGCCTACTCCAATGCTACGCGGTATAAGGCTGCCGTTGCGCTGGATGAAATGCTACCGCAGCTGCTAGCCGGAGCAAACATGGAAAAACTGGCATGGTGTGCACCTTCGGCCATTGCGATGGTGTGGTTTTCCATCATGGTTGTTCTTTTTTCCGTTTTTGCCGTACTGATTTTAAAAACCTATCGAGAGCTTCGCTTTGCCATTCCCCTTGAGGAAAACGCTGCGCTTACGGAATGGAGGTCTTCGCACAAACTCGTTAGACCACTTCGGATTCTGCAATCAGAAAGGGTCACAAGCCCGCTTGCAATCGGCATTTTCCGTCCCCGCATCATCCTCCCTAAAACGATGGGAGAAGGAAACTCGCCGATTTTGAACTACGTTCTTACGCATGAGTTTTTCCATATTCGCCGTTTTGATATGGTGTGGAAACTGTTTGCCATCTGCGCAGCCTGCATCCATTGGATGAACCCCCTGGTGTGGATGATGCTGGCACTGCTCAACCGGGATCTGGAGCTTGCCTGCGACGAACTAGTATTGCGGCATTTGGGCGGGGGGATAAAAGAAAAAAAGGCATATGCTTATTCGCTTATTCAAATGGCTGAGACGAGGAGTAAGGATTCTCCCATTGGCAACTATTTTAGCCGCAATGCCGCAGAGGAAAGGATTATCTCGATCATGAAGTACAAGAAAGCCTCTGCATTGGCCGTAGCTGCGGCTGTGTTGCTGGTGTTGGGGGTCACAACTACTTTTGCGGCATCTGGCGACTCTAACGCCGGAGAAAGCACGCAAACAGCGCATGAAGAAGAAATACTCACTAGCGGCGGAACAATCATTTACGCCAATCGAAACGACGCAGCGTACGATGGCTATGTACGTGCTATGATTGGCCATACCGAGTTTTACAGTGAAACGCTCAATTGCGTGGACGGAACTGCTCCAGCGCATGAGGAAAGAAATGCGCAAATGGCAGTTTACACGAATGCTGGTGGGACATGGGATTTAAAAGCGGGGCAAACCGTAACGCTTTGCCTTCATGTGGAGCGTGTTCTAGGCGAAGGAAACGGGTGGAGCCTGTATGTGGGGTATCTGAAAGACGGCGTCTATGAAGTGGCATCCATGCCACGCATTGCAAGCGGAATTACAACGCTGGCACTCAGCATTCCAGAAGATGGACGCTATGCGTTCTTTATCGTAAATGTATCGGCAGGTTCCATCCACATCAATCGCTGCACCGTTACAGTGTAGCAAGGACAAAACATAAAAAAGGAGTTTACGGGCCATGAAAAAACGCCGTTTGGCATGACCCTGTAATAAACGATGCCAAAAATGAAAAAACGTTATCAAAAACCGGAGTTTTGGATTTCTTCGATTGGGTTGGCAGGGCTGGTAACAGCATTCCTATGTTGGCTTTGCAACAGCGGCGCCGCTAGCATGGCCGGGAGGATTTCAGCGTTTTTGAGTGCAGCCTTGTTTGCGGCTGTTTGCCTGCGATTCGTTCCGGAATGGATGCAGTTTTGGCGCAAAACGCCTAATGCAAACGTAAAATGGAAAGCGGCAAGGTTGTTGGAGGATGTGCCGCCAAAGCACGTTGAATGGAGGATTTTTCTTTCCCTGCTGCTGGTGGATGCTTTTGTTGTGCTGCTCGTATTCTTATTGCGCCGCGCCATGGGCTATGCGGAATCGTTCTGCAACGATCTTTCGTTTTGGACGTGCACGGACAGCGGGCATTATCTTGACATCGCGCGGGACTGGTATCTTTCAGAAGGCCCATGGGAAAGGCTTGTTCAGTTGGTTTTTCTCCCGGGTTATCCGCTTACAGTGCGGCTTCTCAACACGATTGTAAACAATGTGCTTTATGCGGGCATGCTCGTTTCCGCGTTTTCCTTTGCAGGCGCCGGCTGCATAATCTACCGCTTGCTCCGGCTTGACTCGCCTCACTCCGATGCCATCCGAACAATCAAGTATTTCTGCCTGCTTCCGGGATCATTTTTCTTCGTAGCTCCTATGAGCGAGAGCCTTTTTCTACTTTTGTGTGCGGCTTGCATTTATTGCGCAAGAACGAAAAAATGGGTGCGCGGCTGCCTGTTTGGCGCAATGGCTTCGTTTACGCGCTCACTTGGCCTTACCCTATTTGTCCCGCTTTTTTTTGAATTGGTTTCGAACTTTGTGCGGGAAAGGGGAGAGGTTAAATCAAAGGCCTTCCTAAAACGGTTTATGCTGCAATTTGCCGCCTTGTTCCTCGTGCCCATAGGGTTTGCTGCATATTGCTATATAAATTACATCGTGGCAGGTGATCCGTTTAAATTTATGGAATATCAAAGCGTGCATTGGAGTCAGCATTTGGGATGGTTCTTTAATACTGCATGCTACCAGCTTGAAATGGCAATAAAGTGCTATGGAACAAATACGCATAATCTGCTTGGACTATGGATTCCCAACTTGGCAGCGAGCTTTTTGAGCCTTGTAATTATGCTTTTGGCTGTGAAGCAATTGCGGCCAAGCTATTCAGCGTGGTATCTTTCATACTTTATAATAGCAATAGGCGCTACCTGGCTTTTGAGCGCGCCAAGATACTTAATCGCGCTTATCCCTGTGCCACTAGCTGTTGCCAAGCTTACGAGGAAGCCGATGCTTGATATGGCAGCATCACTTATTAGCCTGCTTTTATCGCTGCTTTATCTTAATGCTTTCGTAATGCGGTGGCAAGTCTGGTAATGCTGCCTAATAAGCAGGAATATACGCTTTAGGTTAAGCGACAATGCCGCGATTTGCAGGTGCAAAGGGGCGCAGGATTTTACGTTTTATGCTGTTTTTTGTTTCCGTAACCAAATTTTGTGTGCTATAATAAATTGGTTAGGCTTCGCGTATCTTTGCGCGGGTGCCTGTTCTCATACTGCACAAAAGAAGGGAAGCCATACAGCATGGATCTTTCGATGTTGAACAAAGAACAACGCGCTGCAGTGGAGTGCCTGGAAGGCCCTCTGCTTGTGCTCGCAGGCGCAGGTAGCGGGAAAACGCGCGTGCTTACATACCGTATCGCAAACCTCATCGAGCATGGTGTAAAGCCTTGGAACATCCTTGCGCTTACGTTTACAAACAAGGCTGCGGCTGAAATGCGTGAGCGCGCAGCAGCGCTCATAGGGACAGGCGCAGAGGAAATGTGGGTTACCACGTTCCATTCCTGCTGCGCTAAAATACTGCGCATTGATTGCGGACGCCTGGGCTATGAGCGCAATTTCACCATCTATGATGATGGTGACCAGCTCAAGGTGATCGGCGATATCTTAAAGGATATGGGCATGAATGATAAGAACATGCCCAAGCGCGAGATGAAGGAGCGCATCTCCAACGCAAAAAACAGGTCCCTTGCACCGGAGCAGTTTTTGGAAGAAACGTATGCCGATAGTGAAAAGCTCACGCTGCGCGTCTACAGGCAATACGAAAAGCGCCTGCGGGCAGCGAACGCGCTTGATTTTGATGACCTGCTTGTAAAAACGCTTGCATTGCTTGAAGGTAATCAAGATATTCTTGAAAAATATCGTGATAAGTTCAAGTATGTGCTTGTGGATGAATACCAGGATACCAACATGCCGCAGTATCGCCTCGTGGAACTCCTCTGCCGGGAACACCGCAACATCTGCGTTGTGGGCGATGACGACCAGAGCATTTACGGCTGGCGTGGAGCAGATCTTCGGAACATTATGAGCTTTGAAAAGGATTTTGGAGGTGCAGAGGTGATCCGTCTGGAGCAGAATTACCGCTCCACCAGCAAAATCCTCGGTGCAGCAAACGCAGTCATAGCAAACAACAAAAGCCGCAAGCGGAAAACGCTTTGGACTGCGCAGGAAGGCGGGGAGCCTATCGAGCATTATATTGCGGCTTCCGAGCGGGATGAGGCCAATTTCATCTGCCATAAAATCCTCGAAGGCATACGAGATGGCCGCTCCTATTCGGATTTTGCGATTCTTTATCGTATGAACGCCCAGAGCCGCGTCCTGGAAGGAACGCTGCTCAATTATGGGATTCCTCACAAAGTATACGGCGGGTTTCGCTTTTATGAGCGCAAGGAAATTCAAGATATTCTTGCCTATCTTCGCTTGATTGCCAATCCCAATGACGATGTGGCTCTCATGCGTATCATCAACGTGCCGCGCCGCGGCATCGGGGAAAAGGCTGTGAATGAATTGCGCCTTGCATCCGAAACCCAGGGGCTTTCCATGCTTTTTGCAGCAATGGATGGGTCTTTGCTCACGGCGCAGACCGCGCGCAAACTCAAGGGATTTACGGATTGTATTTCAGAACTTATGGCGCTTTGCGCCGTGATGCCGCTTTCCTCCTTTGTGGAACACTTGATTCAAGAGATCCGCTATGAAGCCTATCTGCAAGCGGACGACAAAAAAGGCGAGTTGGAAGCGCGCATGGACAACCTGCGGGAGTTAATCGGCAACATCAAGGAGATTGAACGCGATCTGCCCGAAGGCGAAAACGCGTTGAGTGCTTTTCTGGAAAACGTTGCGCTTATTTCCGATATTGATGCAATGGAAGAAGGGAGTAGCACCGTTGCGCTTATGACGCTCCATAGCGCAAAGGGCCTGGAGTTCCCGGTAGTATTCCTTGCTGGCATGGAAGAAAACGTATTCCCCACCTTTCGGGCACGCATGGATATGACCCAAGGGGCGCTTGAGGAAGAGCGCAGGCTTTGTTATGTGGGCATTACGCGCGCGCGGGAAAAGCTTTATCTCATCCATGCGCAGCAGCGTTCGCTCTTCGGTGACAGCGCCTATAATCCGCCCTCGCGCTTTATCGCGGAGATCCCGGAAGAACTAATCGAATGCCAGCAGGAAACGCGCGCTATGCAGCAGCGTGCGCCTTGGCGGCGGGATGCGGAGATGCCCAAATACGCTTCTGCACAGGGGTTCGGCATACGCCGGGACATTGCGGCAGCGGCGCCAGCAGCAACGCACCATGCGCCGGAGGCCGCAGCGCCGGAGTGGCAGCTTAAGCCGTTCATGCGCGTGCGGCATGAAAAATTTGGCGAGGGCACGGTGCTTGAAACCACAGGAAGCGGCAATGCTATGACGGTAACGGTGGATTTCGCTTCCTGCGGCGTAAAACGATTTGCTGCAGCTTATGCTCCGCTGACGCCTGTGGAAGAATAAAGCGAATGGAAACCGAAAATAAGCCAAGGGAGAACCGCTTTATGCAGCAACGCATGCAGGAACTTGTGAAACTGCTCAATGAATATGCGCGCGCGTATTACGCGTTTGATGCGCCTAAGGTGAGCGATGCGCAATATGATGCGCTTTTTGATGAACTCCTCCATTTGGAACAGGAGACGGGCATTGTTTTGCCCGATTCTCCTACGCAGCGCGTGGGAAGCGAGCCGCTTTCTGCCTTTGAGCAGCAGCGCCATCTGGCCCGCCTTTGGAGCATGGACAAAGTGCGCACACAGAAAGGGCTTTTGGAGTGGGGGGCGCGGGTTGAACGCCTGTGCGCAGAATACAATACACAAAATGGCGGCATGCTTCCCAAGCCACGCTATGCGCTTGAATACAAATTTGATGGCCTCACCATAAATCTTACCTATGAAAACGGTAAACTCGTGCGTGGTGCAACACGCGGGAACGGCGTAGTAGGCGAGGCAATTCTGCCCCAGATCAAAACCATCCGCTGCATTCCGCTTACCATCCCCTTTCAGGGGAAAATGGAGGTGCAGGGCGAATGCTACATGCGCTTAAGCGTACTGGAAGAGCTCAACCGCACGGGGGAAGAGCAGCTCAAAAATGCACGTAATGCTGCGGCGGGCGCGTTGCGCAACCTTGATCCACGGGTAACGGCCCGGCGGAGACTGGATTGTTACCTTTATAATGTGGGCTATATTGAAGGGAAAACGCTTTCCGATCAAGTTGAGATGATTGACTTCCTACGCGAGAATGGTTTGCCGGTAAGCCCATTCTTGCAGACCTTTGAGCGCATCGAAGATGTTTATGACGCTATTTGCGCAGCGGAAAAGACACGGGAAACGCTGGATTTCCTCATTGACGGTATGGTAGTCAAGGTGCGCGATTTTGCCACCCGCGCAGCTTTGGGCGCAACGGACCGCTTCCCGCGCTGGGCGATTGCGTTTAAATTTGCTGCCGAAGAAACCACGGCTATTGTGCGGGATGTAACCTGGGAAGTGGGGCGCACAGGCAAACTCACGCCGCGCGCACATCTTGAACCGGTGGAACTTGCAGGGGCGACCATCAGCCATGCAACGCTGAACAATTGGGATGACATTCAGCGAAAGCACGTTGGCATCGGTTCGCGCGTATTCCTCCGGCGCAGCAACGATGTGATTCCAGAGATCCTTTCCGCCGTAGAGGGGGATGTGCCGGAACGCCCGGTAGAAAAGCCGCAGCGTTGCCCTGCCTGCGGGGCGCATGTGGAACACCGCGGGGTTCATCTTTATTGCACCAACTCGCTTTCCTGTCCGCCCCAGATCGCGGCAAGGCTTGCGCATTATGCTTCGCGCGAGGCGATGGATATTGAAACCTTTTCGGAAAAAACGGCGGCACAGCTTGTAGAGCAGCTCGGCCTATCCACCATCCCGGATCTCTATGATCTGAAGGCACAGGATTTCCTTACGCTTCCCGGCTTTAAAGAAAAGAAGGTGCAGAATTTAATGGATGCGCTTGCACAGAGCAAACATCGGCCGTTGGGCGCATTCCTTTTTGCAATCGGCATCCCGGGCGTTGGTGCCAAAACAGCGCGGGATCTGGCGCGGCGCTTTGGCACGCTCGCGGCAGTGCGGACTGCGACGTGGGAGCAGCTTATAGCCATTGAAGATATTGGAGATGTTGTTGCGTCCAGCATTCTTGCATTCTTTGCGGATCCATCCATCGCTGCGCAAATCGACCGCTTGCTTGCCCATGGCGTTTCGCCTGTGCCAGAGCAGGCACAGGAAAGCGCGAGCCCTGTTGCCGGCAAAACCATTGTTGTAACTGGAACGATGGAACGCATGGGGCGAAGGGAGATCGAAGCGCTGATCGAGCGGCTTGGTGGCAAAGCGGCTGGCAGCGTCAGCAAAAAAACGGATTATGTTCTGGCCGGAGAAGGTGCCGGAAGCAAATTGGAAAAGGCGCAGGCGCTGGGTGTACCTGTGTTGAGCGAAGAAAAATTTTTTGAATGGATTGGGGAGGCCGAATGAGAATCGGGAAACTGGATAACGATCAGCTAGATGCGCTGATTTTAAAGAAATTTAAGCATACCCGCAAAGAGGTTATCTGTTCGCCGCGCGTGGGTGTGGACTGCGCCGCCGTGGATCTTGGCGGGCGGCTTGCGGTACTTTCGACGGATCCCATTACGTCTGCAGCGAAAAACCTCGGGCAACTTACGGTGCATGTAAGCTGCAATGATGCGGCGGCGGCAGGCGCAGAGCCCATCGGGCTCCTGGTCACGCTGCTTGTGCCGCCTTCTGCATCGGAGGAGGACATCGGCCGCGTTGCGGATGAAATCGCTTATGCAGCGGCAATTGCCGGCGTTGAGATCATCGGTGGCCACACGGAAGTGACCGATTCCGTATCCCGCATGGTAACCTGTGCTACAGTGCTTGCAAGAGCGGGAAGCCGCGGTGTGCTGGATGCTCGAAATATGCGCCCGGGGAACGACCTCGTGCTGACCAAGGCTGCCGGATTGGAAGGTACGGCAATCCTTGCAAGCGACCATGCCGAGCGGCTCGGTTCTGTCCCGGAAGAAGAACTTGCGGCAGCACGTGCATTTTTCCAGGAGGTTAGCGTCGTAAAAGAGGGCTTGTTCGCCGCGGAGCACGGCGCGGTTGCTATGCACGATGTCACGGAAGGCGGTGTGCTTGGGGCAGCCTGGGAGATGGCGGAGGCCGCCGGTTGCCGTGTTGTGATCGACCGTGCAGCGGTGCCCATCCGGAAGGAAACGGTACATATATGCGCGGCGCTGAGGCTTGACCCGCTACGCTTGCTCTCCAGCGGTGCCATGCTCATTGCTTGCGAAGATGGGGAAGCACTCGTGCGTGGCCTTTTGGAAGCGGGCATTCCCGCGGAAAAGATTGGTGTGGTGCAGGAGGGAGAAGGGACGTTTTTCGCAGATGGCACGCCCATTGAACCACCGGGTGCGGATGAGCTTTACCGGCTGGCTGCGGAGACGGTTTGAATGCACACATGGAAGCGTTTCAATTCGCTAAAAAATATGATATAATAAACCGATTTGAATGAATCGAGGAGGCACGGCATGATCAGCAGCATGACAGGCTTTGGACGCGCAACGGTCACAGAGGATGGGCGTGAATTTACGATTGAGCTTAAAAGCGTAAACCATCGCTATCTCGATCTTTCGTTCCGCATGCCGCGGCATATCGGCTTTGTTGAGGACGTCCTGCGCCAGCTTCTTGCGGAGCAGCTTTCGCGGGGCCATGTCGATGTTTATGTGAATTACCGCAATACGCGCACGGACGCACGCACTGTTGTGATCGATGATGCGCTCATGGGAGCCTATCTTTCTGCGGCGCGCCGTGCGGCTGCACAATATGAACTTAGGGATGACATTACCCTTTCTGCCGCGATGCGCTTCCCGGATGTAACCGATGTAATCGAAGCAGAAGAAGATCGTGAAGCCGTGGCTGCGCTTGCACGCGAGGCTGCACTGCGTGCGGTGACCGCGATGAAACGCATGCGCGCGGGAGAAGGCGAGCGCCTTTGCAACGACCTTTTGAACCGCGTAACAACGGTAGAATCCATTGCGGCCAAAATTGAAACGCGCGCTCCGCTTGTGGTGGAGGAATACCGCGCAAAGCTTTCGGAACGCATTGAAAGCCTGCTCGGCGGCGTCGCGGTAGATCAAGCACGCTTAGCGATGGAGGTCGCTCTATTTGCGGATAAAGCCAGCATCAACGAGGAACTGGTTCGCCTTGCAAGCCACGTAACTGGCCTAAGGAAAGCCCTTGCTTCGGATGAAGCGGCCGGGCGCCGGCTCGATTTTATCGTGCAGGAGATGAACCGGGAATTCAACACCATTGGCTCGAAGGCAAATGACGCAGAGATCGCTGGGCTTGTAATTGCGGGCAAGGGGGAAATCGAAAAGATTCGCGAGCAGGTCCAGAATATTGAATAATGCAAATACCGGGGGTAAGGACATGGCGGTTCAACTGGTCAACGTGGGGTTTGGCAACGTGGTCGCCGCGCAGCGCATCGTTGCAATTGTTACGCCGGACAGCGCGCCTGCAAAGCGCGTAGTGCAAGAAGCACGAGAGCGCAGCCGCTTGATTGATGCATCGCACGGCAGGCGCACGCGCGCGGTGGTCGTGATGGACAGCATGCATGTGGTTCTTTCCGCATTGCTGCCGGAAACGCTGGCGGGCCGCGTTGCGGCGGAAACGGAATGAGATATTTTTAGGAAGGGAAGCTTTTCTATGATAGAAAATGAAGCAAAAGGCGTGCTTCTGGTGCTTTCCGGCCCTTCGGGCGTTGGAAAAGGCACCGTATGCAAGGCGTTGCTTGCACGCAATCCGGAGGTAAAGCTCTCCGTTTCGGCGACAACGCGCGCGCCGCGCCCGGGTGAGGTGGAAGGCGTAAGCTATTTCTTTAAAACCCGGGAGGAATTCGAACGCATGATTGCAGCGGGGGAATTCCTCGAATACATGGACGTATTCGGGACGAACTATTACGGCACGCCGCGCGCCTATGTGGAACAGCAGCTTTTTGCGGGGGATGATGTCCTGCTTGAGATCGACGTAAAAGGGGCGATGAACGTAAAGCGGATTTTCCCCGAAGCGGTGCTGGTGTTTATTGCGCCGCCTTCCATGGAAACACTTAAGAAACGGCTGGTTGGCCGGGGAACGGAAACGGAGGAGGCTGTAAAACGCCGCACGCAGGAGGCATTCGCAGAAATGAAGCTAATGCCGAAATACGATTATGTGGTTGTAAACGATGTGCTGGAGGAAGCTGTGCGCAGCGTTGAAACCATTCTGGAAGCCGAGCGACTGCGCGCATGGCGCCGCACGGATCTTACGAATCTTTGCAAGGAGGCTGGAACTGACTTATGATGAACAAACCACCGCTGAACGAATTGCAATCCAAGGTGGGGTGCCGTTACATGCTGGTGACGGTCGTCGCCAAGCGTGCACGCCAGCTGATGGGGAATGAGGAACGGTTGCAGAACCGCAAACCTGTTTCCTATGCTGTGGACGAGCTGTACCACGATCAGCTGTCCATTAAATTCCCAGAGGACTACGCAAAATGACCAAGAAGAACGCCGTCCTTGGGGTTACGGGTTCCATTGCCGCTTATAAAGCCTGCGATATCGTGAGCCGCCTGCGCAAGCAGGATGTGGACGTGCGCGTGATTTTGACCCGCGCAGGAGCAGCGATCATTACGCCGCTTGCTCTTGAGACCATAAGTGCAAACCCCGTTGTGGTGGATATGTTCCATCGGGAAACGCCATGGGAGGTAGAGCATATTGCGCTTGCCAAGCGCGCGGATGTGTTCCTCGTTGCGCCTGCAACGGCAAATTTTATCGGCAAGGCGGCGCATGGCATTGCGGACGATATGCTAACGACGACCATCCTCGCTACACGGGCACCGGTACTTATCGCGCCTGCGATGAATGTAAATATGTACGAAAACCCGGTGGTGCAGGAAAACATTGAAACCCTAAAAAAACGGGGATGGCAGTTTATCGAGCCGGACGCAGGGCTCCTAGCGTGCGGCGATGTTGGAAAAGGGCGCCTTGCCGAACCCGAAACGATTGTTGCGGCGGCAATGGCGCTGCTGTATCCGCGGCAGGATCTCGCAGGAAAGCATGTGCTTGTGAGCGCAGGCCCCACGCAGGAGCGGATTGACCCCGTGCGCTATATCACCAACCGCTCAAGCGGAAAAATGGGCTATGCGGTGGCGGAGGCAGCTGCGGCGCGCGGTGCGCGCGTTACGCTTGTAAGCGGGCCGGTAACGCTTCCTGTGCCTAAAGGTGTGGAGCGCGTGAACGTGGTTTCTTCCTATGATATGTTTGAGGCAATCCATGCGGCATTTGATGATTGCGATGCGCTGATTATGGCAGCTGCACCGGCGGATTTCACCCCGGCCGTAGCAGCAGAGCAGAAAATCAAGAAAAACGGGCGTGAAGGCATGACGCTGGAGCTTGCCGCAACCCGCGATATCCTAAAGAGTATTGGCGAAAGAAAGGGCGCGCAGCGCGTAATGGGATTTGCGGCTGAAACCGAGCACCTGGCTGAAAACGCAGCCAAAAAGCTGAATGCAAAAAACCTGGATATGATTGCCGCAAATGACGTGACCGCTGCCGGTGCGGGTTTTGCGGGCGACACCAATGCAGTAACGCTTTATAAGCGGGATGGTTCTTCTGAACACAGCGGCATCATGCAAAAACGCGCGCTTGCGGATTGGCTATTGGACAGGCTGTTTGCAGATTGAGTGGAAATAACCGGGAATAAGGTCATGGAACCCATAATCCTTTTCCAGCATGCGGGTGTATTTGCAAACAATTGTTTGAATTGAATTGAGGATAACGTAAGCGCTTTGCCCTTTTAGGCAAAGCGCTTACGCTTCCAATCCAAGAGGCAACTATTGCGGGAAAGCTGAAAATCACATAGAACTTGCGAAGAACCATTTTATTTTGAACGCTTGAGAAGAAGCTAACTGAGCTCTTGCACGGCGGCACGGCGCTCAATGCAGCTGAACGAAGGTTTATGGGATGCCTAACATGGGATTTGCACGATCAGTGGAACTCACATTTTCGCCTGCTGGTACATGGTGTGCAATTCGCATGCAGACCGCAGGCTCAAATTGCCTGCTGATAACAAAATCCATTTTGAAACACGGCTTTTTCAAAACTTCAGTGCGAAAAACCAAAGGCAAGCAAAAGGAGCGGTTTAAACCGCTCCTTTTGCGGTGCTGCGTTGGGGATTTCGCAGCACCATGATGGATGGGGGTATGTCATCGGAGGAGTGGGGACTCCTCACGGGATGACCGTGTAAACGATCATGCGTTTTTACGCTCGCCGAGCGTCACAGAAAGATCGACCAGCTCGCTGCCGCGCTGCACTGTTATTGTGACCGTGTCGCCGACATTGTATTCATAAAGAAGGGAGCTCAAGTCGGATGAACCGTTAATTTCTGTCCCATTGAGGGATACGATGATGTCATTCACCTGCATGCCGGCTGCCTGCGCTGCGCTACCTTCCTCAACTCCCATAACCTGCACCCGGTTCACATAACCATAAATGCCATAGGATCCGAAGGGGAAGAACCCGCCGTTGTTGCCATTGCTGCTATTCGTGCGGATGCTAATGTTTTGCATCGTAATGCCGAGATACGGCCGACCGGTTACGTAGCCAAGGTCAATCAGATCCGTGATAATTTGTTTTGCGGAGTCGATGGGGATGGCGAAGCCAAGGCCTTCCACGTCTGTACCGCTGCTCTTTGCATTCACGATGCCGATCAGCTCGCCTTTGCTGTTAAACAGGCCGCCACCGGAATTGCCGGGGTTGACTGCAGCAGTGGTTTGCATAAGGGTCATCTGGTTTCCATCAATTTCAATCACGCGGTCAAGCCCACTGATGATGCCTTCTGAAACGCTGCTTGCAAACACACCAAGTGGGTTACCGATTGCATAGACTGTATCGCACACAAGCATTTCACTGGAATTCCCAAGCGTTGCGGCAGGGAGGCCAGTCGCATCAATTTTGATGATAGCAAGATCCGTATAGCTATCCGTACCGATTAAGGTAGCGGTATATTCCGTTCCGTCTTCCAAGTGTACCTTGATGGTGTCCGCACCTTCCACCACATGGTTGTTGGTAACGATATAGCCATCCGATGTAACGATTACGCCGGAGCCGGAACCTACCGTTTCGGAAGTTTCGCCGCTTTGCGACTGCCCGTAACCGAACATAGCATAGTTGTTGGAAACTTCTTGTTCGATGTCAATGCCGACTACTGCACTCATGCAGGTGCGAATGATCGCGCCCGTATCGTCTGTACTGGTTTGCCCTGTACCGGAGCTTACGTTAATGCCGGAAGATGGCGGCGTAGTTGAGGTGGCGCTGCTGTCCGTACCGGTTGTTCCCTGCGAAGAGGATGGATCCGCTTCAGGCGTCGGCGTGGTAACAACGGTATTGCCCGAATTGTTTAGTACCTGCTGGCTCTCAGAATTGGGATTTGCAAAATATACAGCACCAGCGCCGATCCCGCCGCCAATGAGTGCCATGACCAACATGCAAACGATTAGCTGTGTCCAAGTTACGTTGCGCTTGCGATCTTTTTTCCCACCATTGTTTTCGTTTCCACCCGTTGGCGGAACATTATTAAAATTGCCATTGCCCGAGTTTGGGGTAGCATTTTCGTACCAGTTCCAATTGTTATTCTCCATAACGATTCCCCTTTCCATTCAAGAAGTATCTTGAATTTTTACTATGGCCTTATTATAGATTCCAAATTTGGCGTTTCAATATCCGCATTACGCCAATTTTGTGTAGAAACTTGTACGAATTGTGAAAACGCAAGCCATGCGGAAACAAAAAACGGGTGGATGCTTAACATCCACCCGAAAAGAACCAAAAGGATTAACCCAAAAGCTTTTCTGCCGCAGCGAGCTTTAGGCAAACACAAAGCACCTGCATCGCTTGCCGAAGCTCTTCAATCGGGGGATAACTTGGCGCGATGCGCAGGTTCGAGTCTTTGGGATCCTTCCCGTAAGGGTAAGTTGCGCCTGCGCCGGTCATGACCACGCCCGCTTCCTTCATGAGCTGATGCGTGCGCTTTGCGCAGCCTTCCATGGTGTTAAGACTCACGAAATAGCCGCCGGAAGGACGATGATAGGAGGCAAAGCCAAGCGGAGCGATTTCGCGATCCAGGTATTCAATTACGGTGTCAAACTTTGGCTTAAGGAACGCAGCATGCTTTTTCATGTGCGCGAGGACGCCTGCACGGTCTTTAAGGAACAGCACATGGCGAAGCTGGTTGATTTTATCAAAACTGATGCACTCTGCGTTGAGCAGCTTTTTCATATAAGCCATGTTTGCCTCGCTGCATGCAAAGCAAGCAACACCGGCGCCTGGGAAGGTAATTTTGGATGTGGAAGCGAACTCAAATACCATATCCGGGTTGCCAGCATTGCGGCATTCTGATAGAATTTCCCGGAACGGGACAAATTCTCCGCTGAATTCATGCACGCAGTAGGCGTTATCCCACATGATGACAAAATCTTCTGCGGCAGGCTTAAGGGAAGCCAGGCGCGCAACCGTTTCATCACTATAGACGATGCCCTCGGGGTTGGAATATTTTGGAACGCACCAGATGCCCTTCACGGCAGGATCCTTTACATAGGCTTCCACCACGTCCATATCCGGGCCGGATGCGGTCATGGGAACATTGAGCATTTCAATGCCAAAGGACTGGCAGATGGTAAAATGCCGATCGTAGCCGGGAACGGGGCAAAGGAACTTTACTTTTTCAAGTTTGCTCCAAGGGGTTTTGGAGTGCAGCAAACCGTGCGTGAAAGCTTTTGCAATCAAACCGTACATTAACGTAAGGCTGGAGCTTCCGCCCATGAATACTTCCGACGGCTTCACCCCGAGAATTTCTGCAAAAAGTGCGCGGCATGCCGGCAGGCCTTCCATGGTACCATAATTGCGCGCATCAATTCCATCGCACATATAGGATTCTGCAGTGGGGAGAGAGAATAGGGCGTTTGAAAGATCAAGCTGCTGCTTTTCCGGCTTCCCGCGGGACATATCCAGCTTCAAACCTTTCGCTTTGCAGGCTTCATATTCCGCTTTTACTTCAGCATGGAATTGCAGTAGTGCCTCGCGCGGCATCTCTTCAAGCTTCATCATTGTGTTTCAACCTCCTAATCGCAACAATAATGCAAGTTTTCCTTCATCAATGCAAGATTCACTTCATGATGTAATTGTACCGAAAAAGAATGGCAAAGTAAATACCCATATAGAACTTTTCTTGCGGTTTACAGGCACAGGGGCGGGATGTTACAATGGATGGCAGCAATGTATGGAAGGGGAGACGCATTTGAAGCAGCAGATATGCAGACTGCGTGCCATGATCAACGAATCCGGGCGCATCGCTTTCCTGGGTGGAGCAGGTGTATCTACAGAAAGCGGAATTCCGGATTTTAGAAGTGAGGAAGGCCATTTTTCTGCCATCCGCGCTTTTGGGGAAACGCCGGAAGTGCTCCTGTCCCACAGCTTTTTTATGCAGTATCCAGAACGTTTCTTTGCATATTATCGCAGCTCGCTTCTCGTTACGGATGTGCAGCCTAACCGGGCGCATGCTGCATTGGCAGAGTTGGAAAAAAGAGGAAAGTTAACAGCTGTGATTACCCAAAACGTGGATGGGTTGCACCAAAAAGCAGGCAGCAAAAACGTGCTTGAACTCCATGGGAGCATTTACCGCAACCGCTGCATGCAGTGCGGAAGGGTATTTGGGCCTGATGCAATTTCTTCAAGCGAAGGCGTTCCGCACTGCCCTTGCGGCGGAATTATCAAGCCGGAAGTGGTGCTTTATGAGGAAGGCCTAGATTCGGATGTGCTGCGAAGCGCAATTGCGCACATCATGCGCGCGGATATGCTGATCGTGGGTGGGACATCGCTTGCGGTATACCCGGCCGCTGGGTTGATCGATTATTACCGCGGCAATCGGTTGGTACTCATCAACAAGAGCGAAACACCATATGATGACCGTGCGAACCTGGTGCTGCATGCCTCGATTGGAGAAGTGCTGTGGGAAGCAATAAAAATGGAGGGCGAGGGGGAACAGGCATGACGGAATTGCTAGTGCGATTTTTCATCAAAACACCGGAACGCACGGAGGATGCTTCGGTGCGGGAGGCATACGGCATTTTGGCGGGGATCGTTGGGATTGCATGCAATTTGATCCTCTGTGCCATGAAATTCATCATAGGTATCATAAGCGGCTCGATTGCAATTCAAGCGGATGCGGTCAATAACCTTTCGGACGTGGGATCTTCCGCCGTGATGCTCATCGGATCCAAAATGGCGGGGAAGCCGGCAGATCGGGAGCATCCCTATGGCCATGCGCGCATGGAATATATAGCGGCGCTGATAATAGCGTTCTTAATTTTAATCGTTGGGTTTGAGCTTGGGCGTGAATCCGTTTTGAAGATTATTGCGCCGGAGCCTGTGGAATTCAGCGTTGCAATGATTGTGGTTCTGGTGCTTTCCATTTTGGTGAAATTCTGGATGAGCCGTTTTACCTCCAATATCGGCCGCAGGATTCATTCATCAACGATGAGCGCGGCAACCAGCGACAGCATATCGGATGTGATCAGCACGGGGGCTATCCTAATTTCCAGCGTGGTCGGCTACTTTAAGGGCGTCAATATCGATGGCTATATCGGGGTTATAGTTGCGGGGTTTGTGCTGTATTCCGGCATCACAATCCTGCGGGACACCATCAGCCCTTTGATGGGGGAAGCTCCGGATCCAAAGACCGTGGCAGAGCTTACGGATCGGATCCTAGCCTATGATGGGATCATTGGGATCCATGACATTATGGTGCACAGCTATGGGCCGGGCAAACGCATTGCAAGCGCACACGCGGAGGTTCGGTCAGATTGCGATTTGATGGCTATTCACGAAACAATAGACACTGCGGAACGGGAAATCGGCGCACAGATGGGAATCCTGCTTACGTTGCACCTGGATCCAATCGAGGTGGATAATGCTGCGCTTAACGTGGCGAAGGATGAGATCGCAGGGGTTCTCGCTAGCATTGACCCTGCCCTGCGGTTTCATGACTTCCGCATGGTGCGCGGGGAGAACCGCACAAACCTGCTGTTTGATATCGTTGTTCAGCCTGGCATGAAACCGGAAGCAGTTGTAGCACTCAAGCAGCGCGTTGCAGATGAGGCTGCGCGCTTAAACCCGGCATATCATTGCATCCTTTCGGTGGACGTAGATCATGCAGGGGTAAACTAATTGCAAGGGAGAGGGAATCGCAGTTCAGCGGTTCCCTCTTGCGTAAAACGGCTGGAAAACAAAATGCAAATCACGCATTGCAGGATGGACGCCGCTCCGCCGGAGCGCCTAGCCCGAATAAAGCAACACAAATCAATCCCATAAATCCTTAGGTGGCGGCGGGCTCGTTCCATTGCTCTAAGAGTACGGCCACCATTCTATATAAATAATAAATATAAAAATTCTTTGGTGCAGTTTGTGCGTGCGAGGAGCTGCATTCGGTTTCTTCGGTTCTATGACTGTACGGTTGCATGAACTCCAGGGAGGCTGGTTTTTGCCAGAATGGTAAAACGAGTTGCAAATCTGCTATTTTGGGAGAAAGTATTTCCATCATGCAGCATGGAAGGCTTCGGCCCCTGCAAACAGCAGACTGCTTAAATGGGTTTTCCATAAAAACTGGAAAAACCGTATCGCGCGTGTTTATACTTTAAATTTATACATAAACAGCGGCACTCTTAATTGACTGGTTTCTTAGAAAAACGGGGTAATTCAACCGCATTTTTGCGATGCAAGGGGCATATCCATGCATACTGAGCCATAGATATATAGAGTAAAACACCCACAAGGGGCATGTGCTATAATAGCAGAAAACGCTTTGCGCCTTGAGGAGGAAAACAAATGCGATACGCACAGGTTCAGCAGGGGTGGTTCCTTGCCCGCCCAAACCGGTTTATCGCTTTGGTAGAGCTGGATGGGAAACAGGTGGTCTGCCATGTAAAAAACACAGGACGATGCCAGGAATTGCTCCAGCCTGGTGCAGAGGTAATCCTGGCGGAGGCGCAACGGCCCGACCGCAAAACTGCGTATGACTTAATAGCGGTGTATAAAGAACAACTTCTAATCAACATAGACAGCCAAGCGCCCAACCAGGTGGCAGAAGAATATTTGAAAAGACTTTTTCCGGGATTAACCTCTGTGCGCAGAGAATACCGGGTGGGGGATTCCAGGCTGGATCTCTATGCTGAGGTAGGGGAGCGACAGGTTTACATTGAGGTAAAGGGATGCACCTTGGAAAAGGCGGGCATAGCCATGTTCCCCGATGCGCCAACCGCCCGAGGCGTCAAACACCTGCATACTTTAATAAAGTTAGCTGCGGAAGGAAAGGAGGCATGGATGCTGTTTGTCATCCAGATGGATGGACCGCGCTGCTTTCAGCCAAACGATAACATTGATCCAGCCTTCGGGCAGGCACTGCGCAAAGCCGCCGCTGCTGGAGTGCATATCCATGCGGTAGATTGCTGCGTGGAGAAAGGAGGTCTATTCTGTCAGAACCCTATATCGGTGCTATTGCCATAAGCTTCCAACTAAGATGGTTAGGCGCGAATATTGACAAATCTTGGGGGCAAACGTATAATGACTTCTGTATATAATTGCTGTATATTGGCATGGAATACCACTATGACGCATGCTATACATGCATATACATGCATGAGAACGTTATCTTCAAAGGCGCTTGCAAACCATGCTTGCTGGTGAGCCTTAAATTGAAAGAATGGTATTATTACACGGAATAGGAGAAAAGGGGCGAAAAACTTGCGCTTTGCTATTTGTGATGACCAGGCGGTAGACCGGCGCAGGCTTCAAGCCATGGTTCAGGAATATTGCCTCGAACATAAGCTGAAGATTGAGGTAGACCTATTTCCCGATGGAAAGCAAATGCTGGATTGTTTTACGCCTGGCAAATACCAGGTTTTGTTTCTGGACATTTATATGCCTATGATGCGAGGAATCAATGTGGCAAAAGCCATCCGGGAACAAGATACAGCGTGCCAGCTGGTGTTTGTTACAGTGAGCGCAGATCATGCTCTGGAGAGTTATGAAGTGTATGCGGCGGGATATTTGCTTAAGCCTTATACGAAAGAAGATTTGACCGAAACGCTAGATTGGTGCTTGGAAAATATATCGCCTATGGCCCAAGCCCTGGAAATTACCTTTGAGCGTGAACGTGTGCAATTGATTCTTTCTGATATTCGGTACATCGAGGTATATGGCAGGGAGGCCGTTATCCATACAAAAAGCCGGGTTTATTCGACCAACCGCAGCTTAACGGAGCTGGAGCGAGAATTGCCCGGGGATTTTTTAAGGTGTCATCGCAGCTATATTGTGAATATGAACTTCGTTTCCAATATGAGTACGTCTGACTTTCTCCTGCAGGATGGAATGAAAGTTCCAATTGGTGCTGCGCTGCGGACGAAAGTAAAACAGAATTTTAGCGATTGGATGTTCCAAAAGGTACGGGAATGCTTTTGAAACAAAAAAACAAACAGGAAGGATAAGGCAGCATTATGATCAGCATTGCCATTTGTACTGGGGATCAACAGGAGTCGGCCCGCCTCTCCCAAATGGTGTGTGATTGGCTGCATACAACAGGAGCGCAGGCGCAGGTGTGCACCTATTCCACCTCCGAAGAATTTTTACTTGCTTATGCGCGCAACCGCTATGCTATTCTTTTTTTGGATGTTGGGCTTGCAGGAACGCCGGGGCTGGAGGTAGCCCGCAAGCTGCGCCAGAATGGAGACAATTGCCAGATCGTTTTTCTTTCCCGTGATAGCTCACCCGCCTTGACCTGCTACCAAGTCCACCCTGCAGGTTTTTTTCTAAAACCCGTTTTTCCCCACCAATTGCAGGAATTGCTCAATTGGAATAGGAATATCTTTCTTTCCACTATGAATAGCATCACTGTTGTGTTCGCCCGGCGGCCTCGTAAGCTGTTGTTGGCGGATATTTTATATATAACCGTCTCTGGCCGCACAAGCCAGATTTGCCTGGCGCAAGAAATTATCCCAACCAATCGTGCGCTGAATGAGTTGCAGGCAAGTTTGCCAAGCCCGCAATTTTTTCGCTGTCACAGGCGCTATCTGGTAAACAGGAGCCATGTGGCGGGAATGGATGGGCGGAATCTATTGCTCGACAATGGGGCTTCAGTACCGGTAAGCGAGGCGCAACTGGTGGAAACGAAAAACTGGGCGTTAGGAAGAAGTTAGAAGCATCCATTCGTGACAAGTATTCGCGTTTTATGACAATTCGGTAGACATCGAATGAGGGGTATCATATAATACCCTTAACGTGGTGAGGGGTATAAATATATCGAGGCGGTTTTTTCATATGTACTATCTGTAGGGGTGAAAGCTGAATGCATACTCTATGGATTGGGAAGGAAACGGTGCCGATTCGGTGATGATTGGGATTTGCGATGAAAACAAGAATACTGGTCAAGAACTTCAGCACTGGGTCCAACAGATTTGTCAGCTTTATGATAATCCGCCCCAGATTGTGCGCTATGAACGTGTAGGGGATTTGGTGGAGGCTATGCGAGTGCGGCATTTCCATGCGATTCTGCTGAGCAAGGATGGCCCCGAGGGATTTCTTACGGTGCGCCGGCTACGGGAAATGGATGCCAGAGTTCGGCTGATTTTTCTGACGGACACCAGCCAATACGCTGTTATGGGAGTGCGCTTGCATTTAACAGATTATGTGGTAAAGCCGGTGGAGTTTAAAAATGTGGTACGGGCTATGAAGCTAGCCGGCATAGGGAATGGAAGGTAGCGATGGGCGGATTGCAGGAATGGAAAAAGAAAGCCGTGCAAGTGCCCGGGCAAAAGGCCGGAAGCGGATTGGAGAAGACGGTACGAAAACAGCTGGCTGCTGCGGTGGGTGCGGACTATTTTGACAACCGAGACCCGGTGCGGCATATTACAGAAGACTTTCAAAAAACCTTCGATTTAATGGGGAGCCGCAAGGCAAGAGAACGCAGCGGGATGCTGTTTGAGACGGAAATGAAGCAGATTGTTCCGGGGCTTTCAGAAAACCGGAAAGATCAAGAGCAGCCAGCGGGGCTTCAAGCAGGGACGCCAGGTGGCGACTGGAGCCAGATCGCACAGCAGCGCGGCCGTGAGAGTTTCTTGGAGCAATCCAGCATGGATGATATGGTGGAGCCTACTGACGAGCCGGGTCAGCAGATGTTTTTGAGCAGGTTCGCGCAAGTTGCTTTTAATCGTGGCACCTTGGCAGGCGCAGTGCTGCGGGGTACGGGCAAAATGATGCTCTTTTCCTGCTTAAAACGCACGGCGGGCCAGTCTCAACCGATGAACCTGCGCCAACGAAAATTATTTGAAGGAAGCTCCCAGCGGCGAAATGTAACCGGGCATACGCCGGATCAAGTGATGTTCAACCGGGGAGAAGCGGATGGAGCCGTAGGGCTCGTGGTGGATGTGCTGCGGGATGCCCGCCGGGTAGTGGATTCCATGGCGGAACTTGCAAGCGGCAAAAACCAGCTTGGAAAAGAGAGCGGGGCGCAGACCCTGCAAAAAGCTTATCCCTTTCTCAATGATGAAAAAGAGCAGGCGCTGTTGGCGGAATACAGGGGTAAGCTCAAAAACGTTCAAGATCCGCAGAGCAGAGAAATCCTGCAACACGCGATTGTCAAAACAGAGGCGTTGATGGAGAAAAAGCAACAGATGAAACAAAGGTTCATTACAACGCTCCGCTCCATCTCCGACAGCGCCACAGCGGCGTTGGACGCCTTTACCCAGCCGGGTTTTTCAGAGGAACTTGTGAACATGCTGGGACAGGAAGCGGCAGAAGCCCCGCCAACTCCGCCGGAGGATGGCGATGGGCAAGAGCCGGAGAACGAGCAGGAACGGGAATGATGAATTTCCAGAAGCAGTGAGAGGGGTGATGCCGGAGTCCGGCGAACCGCCGCGGGCGGCCGGCGCCAAGAGCGCAGGCACAGCCCAGGGGCGATCCTCGGGATTCCCAGAAAAGGGAAGGAGACGAAGTCATGGAGAGGCAGGCGCAGCAGGCGGTCCGTGAGGACCGCGGGCTTGAGAAAGAACGGCAGCCCGAACGGGCAGCCGCCGCTCAACAGCAAGTCCAAAGCGCAGCTCGAGCCGCAGCGGTGTTGCGGATGGGCGGCGCGGCGGTGCGGCTGAGGGCAGAGGATGTATTGAACCTGGAGGCTCACATCGGCAACGGTGCCTTAGACGCATTGCTGGCTCCAAAGCCGGGGCTTTGCATGGGCCCTTTTGCCTGGGAGGCACGGGAGGCCGAATTGCCGGCTTACACCATCCAGGCGGAGAGGCCGGCGCTGTTCCAATCGGCACCGGAACCAGGCAGCCTGGATGGTGTGGAAGCATATCCAGCATCGGCTTTGGGCGGCGATTGGGCCATGGGGCTAGCTGATTGGACAGGAGGCGCCGATGGCCAGCTATCTTCTTGACGAACGGGTGGATCCCGCGGCCGCGCTTTTGGAGGCTCTCGCCTACAACGGCATTCCATACCGCGGGGAAAAGGACGGCGTGCGGTTCGTATTGTATGATGGGGGCCGCAAGTGGGAGACCGTTTGCCGGTATGCGCCGCAGACGGTTGTGATCTATGGCGTATACCCGTTTCCCGTGGCGGACAAAGGACGGGCGCTTGCGCAGATCAATGAGATCAGCGCAACGCTGACAAGGGGCGGCTTTTTCCTGGCGGGCGATCGGATCGTGCTGCGGGTCAGCGCGGATCTGTTCGACGCATATAGCGCCCAGGAGGCCATAACCCGGGCGCTGGAATACAGCGCAGGGGTGATGACGCACTTCTGGCTCGCTGCAGAAGCCTGCACCTACGAAACTGGTGTATTCGATCATTAAGGATACAATTAAACGGAAAACCCAGAAAAGAAAGGAGGATTGCTCCGCGCGAGCTTCAAGTGGGCGCGGAGCACACCAAGGGATGGCAGAATACTTATCCCCGGGCGTGTATGTGGAAGAATACGATTCCGGTGCGGTGCCCATGCAGGGCGTCAGCACCAGCACCGCAGGCTTTATCGGCCTGGCACAAAGAGGGCCTGTTGTGGGCAAACCCCAGCTGGTCACAAGCTTTGCCGATTATAAGCGGGCCTACGGTGGGTATCTGAGCGACGCCAAATATGGCGAAGCGCGATTCCTGCCCTATGCGGTAGAACAGTTCTTCATCAACGGCGGTTCCCGCGCGTACATCATGCGTGTAGCGGCGGAGGGAGCGGCAGCTGCTAAAGCTACGGCAGGCCTGCTCCAGATCGAAGCGGCGAACCCCGGAGAATGGGGCAACAAGATCCGCGTGAATGTGGAGGCCTCTTCCAAGGCCAAGACACAGGTTATCGCTGTAAATGGCGCTGACTTGACCTTAAAGAATGCGGATGGATTCAACCAGGGCGATGTGGTTGAGCTCTTTGATGGCAAGACCAAGGCTTATGCCACCATCATTTCCAGCCTGGATAGCGTTATCACGCTGGATGCGCCGTGCACGCTGAACGTGGCGGATGAAAAGGTTGGGACTCCCAAATATATTAAAACTTGCGAAATTACGCTTACAGTGAAGCTCGATGATGTGGTGGAGACTTATGCAAACGTGTCTCTCTGTCCGGAGGCTGGCAACTTCGTCACCACACGTGCAGCGAAGTCTGACCTCGTGCGCATGACTGTAGCGGAAGCCAAGGCACTTGTTGCTCCTGCTCCCAAGGAAAACAAGGAAGGGAAGGAAGGCAAGGAGGGGAAGGATGAAAAGGTCTCCACTCCTGCACCAGCTCCCGCCAAGCCAGCTACCCCAATCGACCAGGTGGGTGGCACGACTGTCATCGCCCTAAGCGGTGGCAGCGATGGTAAAGTGGCTGCAGTGAACCCCAGCGTATATTTGGGTTCTGACAATGGCCCCGGCAAGCGCAGCGGCCTTGCAGCTTTCCAGGAGAATGTGGATGTTTCTATCATGGCTATTCCTGGCGTTACTGCCCCGGAGGTACAGGCCGCACTGATCGCACATTGCGAGAACTGCAAGTCCTGCTTCGCTATTTTGGATGTGCCCATCGAGCGGAAGAAGACGAACGACGTGGTGGAATTCCGGGATATGTACGATACTACCTACGCCGCTATGTATCATCCCTGGCTCGAAATGTTTGATCCTCTGGCCAAGCGCAGCGCTTACTTCCCGCCTTCTGGCGCCATGGCTGGCATTTATGCTCGCACGGACAACGAGCGCGGCGTGCACAAGGCTCCCGCAAACGAGATCGTGCGCGGTTGCACGGGCTTGAGCTGCAACTATAATGAGGGCGAGCAGGATATCCTCAACCCCAAGGGCGTGAACTTGATCCGCGCCTTCACCGGCCGGGGCATCCGCGTATGGGGCGCTAGAACCATGAGCTCCAATGGGCTTTGGAAGTACGTGAACGTACGCCGCCTGTACATCTATGTGGAGGAGTCCATCAAGGCTAACACCAATTGGGTGGTATTCGAGCCCAACAGCGAAGTGCTCTGGGGCCGGGTGACGCGCACCATCGAAATGTTCCTGGCAACCTGCTGGCGCTCCGGCGCGTTGGCTGGCTCTACTCCTTCGGAGGCCTACTTCGTAGAGTGCGGACCTACCACCATGACCCAGGACGATATCGACAACGGCAGATTGATCTGCAACATCGGTATTGCCGCCGTGAAGCCCGCCGAATTCGTGATCTTCAAGATCACGCAGCACACCGCTTCTTCTGAATCGGAAGGCTAAGGCAGACTAACGCTGACGAAAGGACGAAAATACTATGGCAATCAATTATCCCTACAGAGTATTTCGCTATCAAGTAGAGATCGATGGGATTAGCCGTGCGGGCTTCTCCGAAGTATCCGGCATGAGCTCTTCCGTGGATTCCATCGAATATCGGGAAGGCGACGATCTGCGCAACACCCCTCGCAAGCTCCCTGGCTTGACCAAGTTTGGAAACGTAACCCTGCGTTGGGGCGTGAGCGATGACACGGATTTCCTCGCTTGGGTTTATTCCGTGGCGCCCACCAATACCGCCAACCCTACCGGCTTGGAGCGTCATAACTTGACCATTACCTTGATCGACGATGCAGGCAACCCTGGCCCCTCTTGGAGCTTGATCAATGCTTGGCCGGTCAGCTACACGGTACCGGACCTCTCCGGTATGGGCGGCGAAGTAGCCATCCATTCCCTGGAGCTTTGCCATGAGGGCTTGGAGCATACTCCGGGCAGCCCCGCTGGCGATCCTTCTCCCAATTAATTCAAAATCATGAAGGGCTGCGCCCGGGGAGGAAGCGCCGGAGCCATTGGCATCGGTTTCTCCCCGGGCCTGTCCCGGCATAACGGAGGCATTGTATGCAGACAGAGTTTGAGTTTGAACTGCCCAAAGGCTATGTGGACGCGAATGGCGATCTGCATCGTAAAGGCACCATGCGTCTGGCGACCGCTGCGGATGAGATCCTCCCCATGCGGGATCCCAAAGTACAGCAGAACCCAGGCTATCTTTCCATCATCCTGCTTTCACGGGTAATCACCAAGCTGGGTACCCTGCCCAACATCAATACCCGGGTCATTGAGGGCCTGTTTACGATGGATCTAGCCTATCTGCAGGATCTCTACCAGCGCATTAATATGGCGGATACTCCCGCTTATAAGGTAGCTTGTCCCCACTGCGGGCAGAGCTTTGAGGTGCCGCTGGATTTTTTATTGGGCTAGAGCTGGCCCTGTATCCCCAGGATCGGCTCTATGAGGAAATGGCCTTTTTGGGATATTATCTCCACTGGCCTAGGGAAGAACTGATGAACATGGATCACCGCGAGCGCCGCCGCTGGTGCGCAGAGGTATCCGGCATCAATAAAAACCTAAGTGGCAATCAACAGCAACCCATAGAGTTTCGCTGATATGCTTCGCTAAGATAGAAAGGAGGGCCTATGCCCGCCATCTATAATGAGCCCTTTAAAACATTCCGTTTTCTTGTGGAAGTGGAAGGCGGTGGGGCCACGGTGGTGGCCGCTTTTGCCCAGTTTTCCGGAATTCGGATGCAGACCCAGGTGGTAGAGACCCGCTGGGGCTCTGAAGAACGGGGCGTAACCGAAAAGATTCCCTCCATCACATCCTTTGAAAACGTAACTTTTACCAAGGGCGTGATCGGAGATAACGAGTTTTTCGATTGGATATTGGCCTGCGCTCCCTCTGAGAGCGCTCCTCCAACCGGCAAGGACTTATACCGCACCATCAATGTGGTAGCGCTGGATTCCCAGGGGAAGCGCGGGGTCGTTTGGTCTCTGATTAATGCCATGCCCGTTTCCTATACCCTGGCACCTATGGACGGCAGCCAGAGTGCAGTTTTGACCGAAACCATTGAATTTTCCATCACGGGCTTTAAGCGGGTTGCTAACCCGCCAACCTTGGAAAGAAAGGAGTAAAGCCTTATGGCGAATACGGACTATGTGCCAAATACCTACTTCGAGGTGATTTTCGGCGCTCCAGGTCTGGGTATGAGTGGGCACTTCACGTCGGTCAGTGGGCTGAGCATGGAATTTGAATATGAAACCTACAGCGAGGGAGGCAGTATGTTTCCCCGGCATTTTATTAAGAACATCGTTCCGCAGACGCTTGTGTTGGAGCAGGGGACAGTGACAACGGTGGATGGCTTCGCAGCCTGGATGCATAGCATGAACCTTGGAATGCGGCTACCCATCAATGGAATCATTAGCCTTAAAGATCATCAAGGCAACACGCGGCGCACTTGGATGATTTCCGATGCGCTGCTCTCGAAATACGTTGGCCCTACTTTGAACAGCACGCAACCAGAGCTGTCGGTGAGCCGCATCGAATTGCAGTATAATGGCTGCATCTGATTTTAACTTCTAGGAAAGGAACACGGCAGGAGGATGAAGCAGATCTGGCTGTGCAAAAGGGATATGGCAGTTTTGCCGCAAAAAGAAGCGCTGATGGCGTCTCCTTTTGCTTCCCTCGCTTTCGCGCAGGGCATCTTGGATCGCAGCAAGACTGTTACAGGCTTTTATCATCCGCTGCATTTGATATACGCCCAGGAAGAACCGGCTAGTACGACACAAACGTTGGAACTGCAATACAAAGTCGATCTTACTTTGCAGGCACCACAGCAAAAAAATGCTCACCAGCCGGAAAAAACGGCAGAAAAGGCTGTGGAAAGCAGGACGGAACGCTTGGTGGAGCGTATCGTGCGGGAAAAAGTGCGCATGGAGCGCAGCATTATCCGCCAAACGGTTCCGACCATCCAGCAGCATTACCACACAACTGTCCAAGCGGCGCTTGCGCGGCGGGCAGCCTTTTTGCAGGGCCCCATGGCGCAGGCTAAAGCTTTGGAAGAAGCCGCCATGCGCCGCCAGAAGCCGCATGCTCCGGCAGAATTACGCTATGCTCAGGTGCTGCAGCGTAACCAGGCAGCGGGGCTGACAGCTTCGCCCAAAGCCCCAATTGAACGCCAGGCTTTCCCACCGGCGCGTTCGAGCATAGCAGTGCAAAACGAGCAGCGTGAGCAAGAATCGCAAGATGGCTCATGGATATTCCGCAAGGAAGCAGAACTTCGGCCGCTCCAAGCACCGGTGGAAGCTGCGCTGACACTGCACCCAGAGGCAAAGGACGACGCGAGTGGCAATATACAGCAAACATCGCGCCAACGCGAAGCGGAAATGCAAGCCAAGCGTATGCAGCAGGAACATATGCGCGAAGGGGCGAGCGACAAACAAAACGAAAATGTCCGCGCGGCCGCTAAGCAGGCAGAGCACATGCAAAAAGAGGCTTCCAGGCAAGCAGAAGAGATGCAGAAAGAGGCTTCTAGGCAAGCAGAAAAAATACAGAAAGAAGCTGCCGGGGAAGCAAAACGCATTCGTACTGAGGCTGCACAGCAGGCAGCGCATATAAAAACAGAGGCGGAAAGGCCGCAGGAAGCCAAGGAAACGCATGCTGCCCAACAACTGGAAGAAGGCCGGAAGCTGGCAGCACAACAACGGATAGAGGAAGAACGGCCGGAAACGCCCAAACAAGCAGAAGGCACACGGAGAGGAGAGCAGGCTTCTGACATCCACAAGCAGGGAGTGCAGCTGCCCTCCAGGCAGGAAAACCGGCCGGATCAAGCGGAAGGGATTCATGAGACGGTGACATCCGTCAAACCAGCAGATGCGGCCGATTCAGCGCAGGAGACTGAGAACGCCTTTGCAGGCGGATTGGCAGAGGTGCCGAGCCAGATGCAAACGCCCTTACCGCAAGCCGAGCTGACATACAACCGGAGCCTGCCGGAAAATGATGCAGCCATGCAGACAATGCCGGCGGAAAAAACAAACAGGGGCAGAACGGAAGCGCACGTTAGCCAGAACCGGCAGGCGTCACAGCAAACCGAAAAGCAGCAGGGGCTTGCATCCCCCCTTTCTCACCAGGATGCGGCCATCAAGAGAGAGCCGGATGCGCAGGCATCTGACAGCAACGCAAAAAAAACCGTTGTGGCTGTAAATAAGGCTGAAGGTTCAAAACAGGCCCCAAACAGCGCGGTAACAGCGAACGCTGCACAGGCGGAAGCAGCTCAAGCTCCAGATGTTAGGTTGGAAGAGGAAGCTGAAACCGCCGTTCAAGCAGGGAAAGAGCAAGAAGCTATTGGGCAAAAAAGCGCAGGCCAAGAGACGCCCTCCGTTCCCATGGCGGCAGGGCGGGCGGAAGGGCAGGCAGGGCACTCTGCCCTGGAGGCTCCAGCGGAGATGATCCACCAGCAGGCGGAGGCGGCAAGCAGTCAAACAACCGCTTCAGAAGCAGGCATGCGGGCAGCAGAAACGGCCGTAGAAGCATTAGAGGCATTAGAAGCGAAGTCTAAACAACAAAAAAGAGCCGTTGCCCCATCTGCGCAAGAACAGCGCGCGGCCACGCCGGAACGAGCGACCCCGGCGGCACGCTTAAACCAAGATGCTGCGCCCGAAACCGGTTCCATAGATGGGGGCAGCAAAAACGCGAGCGGGGCACATCAGCAATCTGCAGCAACACCGCCTATGGCAGTGGGGCCGGCGCAGGGCCAAGCTGAGCGTTCTAGCTTAGAAATTCCGGCAGAGATGGTCTATCAGCAGGTAGGTGCAGAGGAACAGCCCATTTTGGCTTCTGGGCCTGTGCTGGAACCGAACATGGCACCTGCACAGAATGCAACGCTGTTTTACGGCCCAGAGCAGGGTCAGACGACGCAGCCAGTGTATGATTCTGGGGCAGTGGGAGCTATCAGAGCGCAGGAGGCAGGGAAGAAACAAGGCGTTGTTCCGGCGGCACAAGTGGCGCGCCCGGATACATCCGCAAAAGCTGCGCGGGTGCAGCAGGGGTACCCCAACGGTTCCCCGGCCGGACAAAGCGAGGAGCTGGCACAGCCGGGCGATGTACCTGCGATAGCGCAAGCACCCTCACGACCGGTTGCAGAGCAGTTCGCTAGGGCGCCGCAGGTGCAAACGCTGCAATACGCAGCCCCACCCCAGCAAGGGCTGGAGGGTGTGATGACACCCTGGCATAGAGAGCTGCAAACAGGCACGAACGCTGCATTTTATCAACATCCGGCTATGGGCGGTTCGCCATTGCAAACCGGCGGGACAATTACCCCGGTATCAAGGCCTTTAAACAGCGTGCAAACCCCGGAAAGCATGATGGGATTCCAACGCGCGGTGGTGGGGGAAAGCCCTCAGCTTTATAGAAACCGAGCCATGATGGCGCAGAGCCAGCCCCTTACCTATGCGGCGCCCGCTCAGCAGAGCACCGATAATCGGGGCAGGGTCTCCGCAGCGAAACCAAAGCCGCAGGCGGGCACAAACCAGGCAACTTATGAGGAATCCCCTTATGTGCAATCTTTGCCGGGCTGGGCTAGAGATTTCCTTCGGGACAGTTTCCATAATGCGGACGGCGGGGCAAAGGCTTCCATGGGTGCTTCGGGCACTGTAGATAGAAACAGCCAGAAACCCACTGGTACAGCAGCGCCGGTTCATGTAGGGAAGCCGGAAATGGCGGAGCAAATGGTTTGGTCCGCGCCTGGTTATGCGGGACCTGCCGCCAAAATGACTCATAAAAAGAAGGAACAACCGCAGGAACAGCCGCCTTTGCGTTTTTCTGACACGGAGATTAAGCGGATGGCCAATCAAGTTTACGGCATCATTCAAGACCGCTTAAAGCGAGACCAGCGCAGGCTTGGGCTTTAAACATTAGAGGAGGCACGCCATGCAAATCGGCATTATGAACCCCAATTTGGTAATGCCCTTGGAGAAAATGTGCATTACCAATAAGTCCAACAATAAGAAGATCTACGTTATGTATAACCCCGAATCCTATGTGCAGGAACGCGGGGCCAAATACAGCGAGAATCCAGGCTTGGCTTCCAACATGCCCAGCATCCAATTTGTCCATGGCACCAGCGAAACCCTGCAGATGGAACTGTTTTTTGATACGTTTGCTTCTGCAAGCCTTGTGGGCGGCAGTGCAATGGATATACTCAAGCTCAATGCAACAGCCCTTACGCCCGCCCCCACCAAGCTGGATGTGCGGGAATATACCTCAAAGATATATGACTTGATGATTATCGACAAGAGCACCCACGTGCCGCCATTGCTGAAGATTGAATGGGGTTCATTGCAGTTTGAAGGCCATCTTGTAAATTGCAGCCAGAAGTTTACGATGTTCAATCAACTTGGCACGCCGGTGCGCGCTACTCTGCAGGTGACCTTCAAGCAATATATGAAGCCCAGTAAAATTGCGGAAATGGCCCCAAACGAATCGCCGGATACGGCCAAATACCGCA
This sequence comes from uncultured Clostridia bacterium, assembly GCA_944366945.1. Lineage (GTDB taxonomy): Bacteria > Bacillota > Clostridia > Christensenellales > CAG-138 > UBA1685. The sequence continues at coordinate 17,327 of CALVWJ010000002.1, read as the reverse complement.
CCGTGCATCAAGGCGATGCACTCTGGAGCTTTTCTGGCCGGGAATATGGCCAGTGCCAGCAATGGCGCGTGATTGCCAAGGCAAACAGTATTGAAAATCCCCGGCTGCTCGATACGGGTCATATAATTAAGCTGCCCGCGATCAAATAAGTTTTGTTTAGCAGGAGAAACACTGGGAATGGATACTGGCTCCTACAATTTTAAAAGCCTGGAGGATAAATACGACGGATTCCGAGCGCCTGCCTTTGAGGTAAGCGTGGGGGGAACAAAGTTAGACAGCGCTAAATTCCACTTTTCTTCCATCACCGTGGACATCGATGCTGGCACTGGCGCCGGCGGTTGTAGTTTTACGGTGGAGGCGCAGTATGATTATGAAGGCAGTAAGTGGAATAACAGCCTGCTTGATACTATCCAGGTAGGCCAGAAAATCGAAATCAAGGCCGGCTATGTGAGCAAAAAATCCGTATTTTTTGGTTTTGTGGATGATTTTACCATCAACTATTCCGCCGAAAGCGCACCCAGCCTAAGCGTAAATGGAATTGACGCGAAGGGCTATTTGATGAATGCAAGCGATCGCAAATACATGCAGGAAAAATCTACTGCAACAGTGGTGAAGGAGATTCTCAACGATTGCGTTTCCAAGGGCTATGCCAAAAAGGTCACGGTGGGAACCATCAAGGATTTCGATGTGGAGCTGATTCAAGAGGAAATGGATGACTATCATTTCCTTTGCTTCCTGGCCAAAGTATACAATATGGTTTTCACGGTGATCGATGGGGAGATTGTGTTCGATCAGCTGATGCAGAAAACAAGCAAGCTGCTGGAATTGAACATGGGGGTAAGCCTGTTGCAGTTCAGCAAAACCGTTTCCCTGCGCAACCAAGTGGGCAAAGTGGTGGTTTATGGCATTGACCCCAAAACCCTCAAGCCGATTTCCGGGGAGGCCACAGATACCAGCGTGTCTGGCGCAGGCAGCGAAGCTGGGGACATTGCCAAGGGCTTCAATGGCATCGTGCAGAAGGAGATCAACTTCTTCGTGCAGACCCCGGAAGAATGCAAGGAACTGGCACAGGCTATTTTCGACCAGCGAGCCTATTCCTTCGTATCGGGCAAAGGGCGCTGCGTTGGGATCCCAGAGCTGATCCCAGGCCGATATATTACCTTAAAAGGCTTTGATAAAAGCGCAGCAGATAATTACTTTATCAGCAAAGTGACCCATGAATTTAGCGATGATGGCTATTATACAAGTTTTGAGGTGAAGGGAGCCAAGAGCAAATGAACAATGACGCCAGTGCTTATATGAAAAAATCCGGTGTCATCCTGGCCACCGTCACAAATATCACAGATCCGGATAATCTCAACCGGCTCAAGTGTAAACCCATAACCGCGGATAAGGACGTTGGGGAAACGGACTGGTGCTATTGCATGTCTTCTATGGCAGGGAAGGAATATGGGCAGTTTTTCTTTCCCCAAGTGGGTGACCTTGTGCTTCTGGGGTATTTGGGCGGAGATGTGCACCACCCCATCGTGTTTGGAAGCTATTGGGCGAACGACGTTAAAGCGCCCTATACCGTACAGGATGGCAAAAATGAAGTGCGCTCCATTAAAACTCCGGCCGGGATTGAGATCAAGATGGAGGATACCCAAGGCAAAGAGAAGCTTACGATCAACACCCCGTCGGGCGCGATGCTTCAGCTGGACGATGAAAACAAGAGCATCTCGCTGCAGGATAAAAATGCCGAAAACAAGCTGACGATCCTGTGGGAAAAGGGTGAGATAACCTTGAGCGCAAAAACCAAGCTTACCTTGAGTGCAGGAAATACAAGCCTGGTGCTGGAATCCTCCGGCAACATGACGGGAACGGCTTCTAAGACCGTTTCCTTAGATGGCACGGATGTGGAGCTGAAAGCTAAGAATGGCCTAACGGAAAATGGTGCAAATGTGGACATTAAAGCAAACGGAATGCTGAACGCCCAGGCTTCTGGAAACACGGTTATCAAGGGCGCTATGGTACAGATCAATTGATCTCGGTAAGGAGGAAGCATGGGCAGCAAGGACTTTTTAGGCAGCGGTTTAAAATTTCCGTTGCAGATCGATCCAAGGACGGGAAAACTGGCCATGTCCAGCCATGAGGAGGACATCAAAGAGGCGGTGCGTATTATCATCCATACTTCCATCGGAGAACGGGTGATGCGGCCGGAATTTGGTTCCAACGTGGCGGAATACGCCTTCTCGCCCCTGGCACACTCCTCAAAGGCAGCCATTGCCTACGATGTGCGGGAGCAGCTTTTGCTGCAGGAACCCAGAATCGTAGATGTGCAGGCTGAATGCAAGGAGCAGGACGGAAATGCTGGCACGCTGCTGATCGATGTGGCCTATACCGTGCGCAGCACAAACAACCGGTACAATCAGGTATATCCTTTTTATCTGCATGAGGGAGCGGAAGAATGAACAAGCCCATTCTCGACCCGCGGACCAAGGAAGAATTGATGGACCTCATTCAGCGCCGGGCTGGGGAATATGTTCCAGAATGGCGTTATGAGCAGGGGGATGAAACGGACCCCGGGGCGGCAATTGCTACTCTGTTTGGGGAACTTTTCTATCAAACCATCGACCGATTCAACCTGTTGCCGCAAAAACATTATACAGAATTTCTCAACCTGTTGGGTGTGCCAGGTCCAGGGGTTACCCCAGCTTGCGGTCTGGTGCAGTTCACAGCCGGCGGTGCCGGCGGCCCGGTTCCGGTGCCAGCGGGCACGGAGATCTTTGCAGCTTCGCCGGAAGGGGATGGAACGGACATTGTATTCGCAACCAGCCACCGGATCGAGGCTACCACTGCAAGTTTGCAGGATGTATACTATGTTGACCCGACAGAAGGCCGGATTGAGCGGCTGGATCTTACCAAAGAGCAGCCATTCTTTGCGCCAACGGGGCAAAAGAACCTCCAATTTCATCGTTTTGCCTTTGCGCAGAACCAAGTATTGACCCTGGAAGGACCGTGCGAGTTGCAGATTTCCCTGCGCCAATCTGCGCGCTTTCTGGAAGCAGGCACGGCAGAGATTCTGGCGGACCCGGATAACGCAACTTGGCGCTATTTTGATGGAACGGATTACCCGGCATTCCAAAACACTCGGGCAGAAGGCGGTATCCTGCGGTTGTTTAAAGAGGATGAGAAAGCGCTTTGCCCGGAAGAGGATGGGAACGTATACATCTACTGCGATGTGAGCGCTAAAGTGCAAGGAAGCATCCAGGTAAACGGCATCGCTTTGCGCAGCAGCATCCCAGAAGCGTTGCCTGCAGATGGGGTTTCCAATAACGATATTCCGATTACCCTGCCGGATGGGGGCTATTGTTTTGGCCGGCGGCCGGCAGCGTATGAGCTGTTTTATATCCGCTCTGACCGCGTGTTCTGCAAGCGGGGCGCTCATGTGAATGTGCAGATGGACATCGTTCCGGTGATCTATTCTACAGTGGGAGATGAGCCCCAGTATGAGTTTAACAAGCGGATTATCGATAAAAACGACGCGGTACGGGTGGTGCCGGATGACGTGTTCGTAGAACAGGTAGTCTGGGAATATTACAACGGCAGTGGATGGGCAAAGCTTGCGGTACACGGCAATGAGAACCCCTTCACCTGTAAGCAGGAAGGTGCGCTCCTTGTAACCTTTACGGTACCGGAAGATATGGATCAAGTGCTGGTGAACGCTGAGCAGGGGTATTATATCCGCGCGAGAGTTGTAAACGTGGAAAACTTCCTCAGCACCAAACCTCGCTGGTTGCTGCCATTTGTAAAGGATGTGCGGTGCAACTTCCAGTATGACCGTTTGCGGCCGGCGCAAACCGTGCGGGCCTGGAACAACGCGAGCTGCACTGAGATTTTAGAGGCAGACCAAGTTACGGATTTGGCCATGACGCTCTATGATCCCTTGCCAGTGCATCCGCGTGCCATGTATTTGCGGTTTGATGCTTCCCCACATGCTATGCCACTTTCCATCCTGTTCCAGGTGGCTGGTGAGACGCTGCTACCAAGCAAAATTCTCTTTGAAAGCTGGAATGGAGAGACGTTTGCCCAGGTGCGCACCGTGGATCAAACCGGAAACCTGCGTTATACGGGCACGGCGTTCCTGTATCTTCCAGATCCGCTTCCGGAGGCGACCTTCTTCGGAGAAACGGGATACTGGCTGCGGATGAGTATGAGCTCTTTCAGCAGGAGCGATCGGCCAGCACCCCAGATTATGGGCCTGGATTTCAATATTGTGGAAGCCAAGCAGCAGCAGCGGGGCGCGGAACAATATTTCAGCACAGAAGCCTATGAGGTTGATAAAACCTTGGAACTGCTGGAAAGCCCGGTGCTGGATACGGAGATCTGGGTGGATGAAATCAACGAGCTTTCTATGGGGCAGATTGGCACGTTGGAAGCCGCGATGCCTAGGAAAGTACGAGTAGAGCGGGAAGAAGGCGCGGTTACGCATTGCTGGGTGCGCTGGGAACGGGTGAACAATTTGCTGCTCAGCGGCCGGGATGACCGGGTTTATGAAGTGGATGCTATGGCTGGCCTGGTGCATTTTGGCAATGGCCGCAGCGGCAAGGTGCCACCCAAGGGGCTTCAGAATATACGCGTTTCCTACTCCTATGGCGGAGGAAGCCGCGGAAACCTGGCAGAGGGCCAAGTAAACGCTTTATTGGGCTCCCTTCCAAGAATTACTGGAGTCAAGAATATTGCGCCTATGTGCGGGGGAACCGATCAACCCCCTATGGAGAAAATCGAAGCGCTTGGCAACAAGGGCATCCGCCATCGGGGCCGCGCGCTCGGCGCATCGGATTTCGAGCAGATGGTGCTTTTCCGCTTCCAGCGGGCAGCACATGTGAAATGTTTCCCCAACGTGGATCAGAAAGGCCGCCAGGCGCCGGGGCATGTATGCCTGGTAGTGATGGGGCGTGATTTCAAAGATGAGCGGATGCGCTATGGGTTGTGCCGGGAGATTTACAATTATCTCTCCACCCGATGCGACTGCAATTTAATTGCAGGCAACCGCTTACACGTTGTGCCCTCTACAGAGATTACCATCCATGTGCGGGCGCAGGTACAGATGTGGGATCTGGATCAAGCAGCCGTCACCCAGCAGGAGCTTGCAGGCCATATCACAGCTCTGATTGAAAAGACCTGGCGCACCCGGGAGATCGGGGCCCAGATCAATTTGGTGGAACTCTACCGCACCATTAAGGCAACGGCCAATGTGCGGAGCGTGGAACAGGTGTTCTGCGAGGGAAGCTATTTTGAAGAAGGCCGGCGCAAGTTGTGCGCCTTAGATACGGACGATGCGTTCCCGTTTGCCACAGTACGGAGCGGGACGCACAGCATCCGGGTTGTTTAAGCTTGGGAAAGGGGGGAGCGGAAAATGCTGCGATCCAGGAATTTGGATGACCAGACCTTTGATGAAATCATGGAATACGCGATCGGTCGCCTGCCCTGGCTTTGCCCCGCTTGGACGGATTACAACGCTCATGATCCAGGCATCACCATTTTGGAACTGATCGCCTGGTATAAGGAAATGCAACAGTACCACATGAATGTGGTCACTGAGGAATTGGAGAAAAAATTCCTTAAGCTTCTGGGCATAAAGCTGGAGCCAGCCAGGCCGGCCGCCTGCCTGGTGCATCCCGCCTGGGAAGAAGCGGACAGCTATCCTACCCTGGCACGGTTGGAGAACCAGGAGAGTATATGCTTTGAGCTGCTGGAACCGGCCCAAAAGGGCGCAGCGGTGGAGGTGGTGTATCTGCTTGGCACCGATGGTGCCAAGGATATGACTTCCATCATGGGGCAGCCGGGCATTTCGATCTGGCCGTTTTTGGAGCGCCAAGGTGGCGGAACGCTGCGCATTGGCTTATCTGGAACGGAGCAGCGCATGCGGCTGTGGTTTGAGGTGGATGATAAGCGGCCGGTGGATCGGAACCCATTTGAGAAGGGCCAGGCGGCGCCGCGGACACTGCAATGGCGCTGCTGTGGCACGGAAGACCCGCTTGCGGTGGAAGATGAAACCTTTGGCTTAAGCCATAGCGGCTTTATTACCTTCACGTTTCCCGCTTCGTTTGGCGAGAGCGACGGGGATTGCGGGCTTCCAAGCCGGAGGTATTTGGCTGTAGAGCAACTGGAAGGTGGCTGCGAGGAAGATGTGCGGCTTTGCAATGTGTCCGCAGGTTGGTTCCGGGCAGCGCAGCAGGAAACCTGGGCCGGCTATCGCTGGTTCAAGATTGATCCCGGCAAAAATCAGTTGCTCCTGGCAGATGCAGTGTCGCAGGAAGGCGGCGTATATTGGTTCGTGCGGGAAGCTGAAGGCCTGCGCTTTGTAGAAGCCGAGCAGCAGCGGACCGAGCAAGGGCTGGAGGTAACCCTGGAAGTGGATGGCTGCATCCAGGATGGGGGCGATAACCTGCTGGTGGTAAGCCAGGATGCCCTGCGCTTCCATAGGCTGTTTTTCCCAACGACGGGACTTCCTAACATGACCCTTGCGCTGGATCTGGGAGGAAGGAAGGTATTGCCGGAAAGGCTGGCTCTGATTTGTGATACTCGATGCCGAGATGGCGAAGTTCGACCTCAGCTTTGGCACTATGCAGAAGATCTTTCCTCTTGCGGACCCCGGGATTTGGTGTTTACCTATGACCCGGATGAAGAGCAGCTGGTATTTGGGGATGGTGCGCATGGAGCGATACCACCCAGAAGCCAGCAAGGTGTGCTCGTAGCATCCATGGTGCTGTCCTATTGCGGGGGCGGCAACGTTCCGGGAAATTGTGGGTTATATTTTAATAATGGTGACCCTGCAGAAAACAGAGCGGCCATCGGCGGGCAGGAGAGCCAGAGCCTGGATGAGGCAGCCGTAGCATTCCTGCGCTCGATGGAGGGCACTCACAAGTGCGTATCCGAAGCGGACTACGAGCGGGCGGCTAAGGCTACGCCCGGGCTGCGGGTAGCGCAGGCCAAAGCCATCGCCGGATTTGATCCGGATGAACCAGCGGGGCGAAGCAGGCTTCCGGTTGTAACGGTTGTAGTGCTTCCGTGGAGCGCCAAAGCGCGGCCCATGCCGGATACCCGGTTTTTGCAGACGGTGCAGGCCCAACTGGAGCGTTTCCGGCCGATCTGCACCTCCATCAAGGTTGCGGCGCCCAAATATGTGCCAGTTGGCGTGTCGGTGCAAGTGCGTGGGCGAGCTCCCGGCCTATCCGATGCCATCCGCACGCAAGTGGAAGCTTATCTGGAAACGGGCACAAAGGAACGCGCTATCGGGGATCCAGTGGTAAAGGATGACCTAATGGCTGAGCTGATGGCGCTCGATGGGGTGATGCAGGTAGAACGCCTTGAACTAAGGGCGCTGAGCCCCGATTGCTATGAAGATCCCCGCGGGGATTTGCGGCTCAAGCGAAATGCCATCGCCTATCTGCGGGCGTTGGATGTGCAGACTCGCTAAGGCCGGGCATAGGAGGAAAGGATGAAAAGGCTTCAAAAGCAGCTTGTGCTGAACAAAGGGGAAGATTGGCGTTCCCCCTACAGGCTGGGGGTGATTCCCGATGGTGATGGCCTTACGTTGGCCCAGGGGGCTAGGAAAGGCGTGCTTTGCCTTTACGGATTGGATAGCGGAGAAAAAGGATTCAGCTGGGGGCGGCTATCTCTGGATTGCGTTTTTGCACAAGACAGCTTAATTCGAACTTGGGCTTACGCAGCAGATGTTCCCCAATATGGGAACTACCCGACCATGGAAAGCTTTTTGAGCAGCTTGACCCCTGGATCTCTGGAAGCAGATCAAGCCTTGCAAGAAATATTTCAGCCTGTAGGCCAAGGTGAGGATTGCTATATCAACCAGTCCGGCCGATATTTGTGGCTTATGCTGGAGTTCATGGCTTCGGGGCAGCCGCCTCGGTTGCAGGCACTGCGGCTGCATATGGCGGGAGACCATATGCTGGATTATCTGCCGGCCATTTATGCAGAAAATGGAGATTTCACAAAACGCTTCCTATCCGTGTTCGATAGTATTATGATGGATATGGAGCAGGCCATTTATGAGCTGCCCGCCCGTTTTGACTATGAAAACACGACATCGCAGATGCTGGAATATTTGGCTGACTGGATGTGCGTGGAAAGTGCGGATGGGGGAAAGGACACCCTTGCAGAAAGGATCCGCACCGCACAGGCAGATTATGAAAGCCTGTATACAGTAGCAGGCATCAAGAGGTCCATTAAGAGGTTGACAGGGCAGGAAGCCTTGATCATTGAAAGCGCAGATGTGGACCCCAATAGACCAGATTGCGCGAATTCTGCGCTTTACAGGCGCCTTTACGGGGAGAACCCTTATCAATTCTTCATCCTTTTACCGGAAGATGCTTTCCGAAGCCGTGTGCAGATGGAAGCGTTTCTGGATCGGATGCAGGGGCTGATCCCGGCTGGAACGGAGTTTGAGCTGGTGCTGCTTAAACGATGCGTTCAATTGGACCGGCATACTTATCTGGGCATAAACACCATGGTGAGCGATTATGTCCCGGTAATGATAGATGAAAACACCACCATCCACTATGACACTATGATCGGAGGAAACGAAGTTGAAGGACGTTAGCTTTTTCCCCATGGAACGGAACCGTTATTTCTATGGAAAGCTGCTTACGGTGCGGGATTTTGAGGCGGAGCAGAACTATGTAAGCGCAAAACACCGCCTGGTGAACCGTGTGGTGCATGGCGCGGGTGTGGTGTGCGGCCTGGGCGTAAGCCGCAGCGACGATACCACCCTGCTCATCGGCAGCGGAATGGCCCTGGATTATCTGGGACGCGAAATCGTGATTGAAGAGCCGCTGGTGCGGCGGCTGGAAATGATCGAGGGGCACGAGACGCTCAACGGCCGGGCAGATGCCTATCTTTGCCTGGCGTATGATGAAGCGGATACGGAACCAGTGAACGCGGTGGGCTCGGATACTGGCACTACAAGCCAGTACAATATGACCCGGGAAGGGTATAGACTCTATTTTTCCCCAGAGGCGCCGGAATACCGGGGGCTGCTTGAGACTGCTGGAAGGGAGAACGTAAGCGTATTGTATTCGGATAACGGGCTGACGCTTGTGTTTTTCTCCGATGAAGCGGTTTGCGCGGGGGATGAATTTACGGTTGGAGTATTGGTAGTGAAGAATGACAAGACGCCACCGATTCAGTTTACCCTCGAAGGGGAATGTGGCATCGCAGAGAGCCAGGATGGGCACATCAGCCTCAATTACAGCGAAAGCCAGAATGAAAAGCGGAATGTGTTCACGACGACCTTCCGCTTAAAGGCTCAGAGCTTGACGGACCTCGTGGCACCGCTGTTCCCCAACGGAGCGGAGTTGACCATCGAAATGGGTGGGCATACCTACAAAAACATGCTCGAGGTGCCCGCAGAGCTTACCTTGTGCGCAGACAGGACGGCCTATCTTGATCTATTGCACCAAAAGGATGACCTAAGCCGGCATTTGAAAGGCCGGGAGACGCCTATTTATCTGGCCAAGTTGGAACTGATAGAGGCAACAGACCGGGTATTCTTGGGAAGCGTAACCAACCTTCCTTTTGAGCAGCGGTTGAATCATGACAGGGCAACCCAGGCGGCGGGCAAGGACAGAATGGATATTACCACCTCGGTGGAAGCGCTGGAATTCTGGCAGAAGCCGGATGTGAAGGCAAGCTATTCCCAAAGCTCCAACGCGTTGCATCTGGCGTTTGGAATCCCTTCACCTGAGCTGTATGATTATTCCACGAGCCATGGGGTCGTAGATATTGCGATGCCGGGCGGCATCAAGGTAAACGGGCGCTATATGTCCGACGAGATTCCCCATGGCTTGGGGCCTGGCAACGTAGAAGTTCGCCTAGCAGTGGAATTTGAAAATGAAGGGGAAGCTCACCTGTTCGGGAACAGCGAGGTATTCCGCGGAAAGAACAACAACATCACGCCGCCTTGGGTGGAAACCGCAGCGGTGGTATACCCGGGGCGTGGCACGATGCGGATTGGCATATGGCTCCACGATAATGTGGAGGGCAACCGGGTGCGCATCCATTATTATGCACAAAAGCCGGAGCGTGATACCAAACGGCTGTTGGAGAACCGCCAGCTGAGCGTAAGCATTGTGCCGGAGGTATCCAGGCTTGAGAGACGAGAGCAGATGCGCTTTAAGGCTGTGGTTCAAGGCAGCGAGGATAAAGGCGTAGTATGGAAAGTAAAGGATGCAGGCGGTGGCGCCATTGACCAGAACGGCATTTATCAAGCGCCGGAAACCCAGGGCACCTATGAGATCGTGGCTACGGCCAGCGCGGACGATAAAGTTATGGCCAGCGCATATGTGATCGTTGAGTGAGGAGAAACCAGAGAACGCAGAAAGGGATTATGCTGTGGATGCGATCTTGATCCGGTCCAGATATAAGGTGACCCATATCCAATATGCCCAGGATCAGTATGCAGCCCTGCAGGCCGTTGACCTGGAAAGCCGGGAAAAGCGGGAATACCTGCTTAATGTCTATGAGGGCGAGCTTGTGAAGTCCTATGTGGACAGCTTTGATCGGCTGCGCCATTGTGCGGCCTATCATGGCCTGTTCATGGATCAGGGAAGCTTGGTGGCGCTTTTTGATGCCGTTGGTGGAACACCGATTGATCAAGTGTTCTTTAAAGGCGCGGAAGTAACCTGGCAGGAACGGGTGGATGCAGCGCAGGCGCTGTTCCACCTGGGCCTATCCATTTCGGATTATCCACCCGAGATTGCCTGTGCCGCCCTTTTGAGCGAGAACCTGCGGTTTTGGCCGAAGGAAGGAAGGCTGGAGGTGCATTATCAAGTGCGCCCCATGGAGGGAATGAACCAGCGGGAGGAAGCGTTGCTGCTGCTGGATCAAGTCAAAAAGGTACTGTTGCGGCGCTACGCTTCACCCAAGGCCGAGATTCGTTTTCTGGATAGCTTGGAGGAACAGGTATTTTTAACGCCTGTCGCACTCTATAGCCATTGGAATTTGGCAAAAGATGAGATCATTGCCGATTATGAGGCTTTGGAAGCAAAAACTTCCCTGCAGCGGGCACTCTATTTGTTTTTCCAAAATGTGGGCAGGTTGGCAAAACGGATCTGGAAAGGAAGAAAGGGACGCAAAGCATGAGAAATGTACGAAAGTTTTCCGTATTTCTTCTGTTTGTTGCGGTGTTTGGAGTGCTGCTTTACAGCTTGTTTCCGGCAGCACTCGGTGATATGGCGGAAAACCTGCGCAGCGGAGAAGGACAACGTACTTTTATCCTGGCGGTAGAAGGGGCAGATGGCGTAAGCTATGCCCTGCAAGCGCTGCAAAAAGGCGGCTATATCCTTTATGGAGTAGGATCAGAAGGCCGGATTTCTGAAAAAAAACTGAGCAAGGGGCTTCCAGAGGATTTCGAGGTAGAGCATCTCTATGTGGCGGAGAATGGTGCCATCTTATTAGGCGTTTATGAGCGGGCTGGCGTAGAGCTGACACGCTATGCTTTGTTTGTAGCCCAACCGGGGATGGATTTCCAGCTTCTGCTGGAAGCGCCTGTTTCTGGAGTAACGGCAGATCAGCGCCGTGCAAGCGCAGGGCTTGTTATGGCACAAACCGTGGATTCAATGGTAGAGCTTACCGTACTGCAGGAGGGGGAATACCTTGGCTATACGTTTGATCCCAATCAGATCCAAGGCCTAATTTCTGTAGGAACGCTTGAACAGGATACAGTCGCGGAAATTATGGCGGATCAGGCAGAAGCCATGGACGCTGCGCGTACTGCTGTGGAGCTGGCAGGGCTTCCGGCAACAAGCATTGCATATCTGGCCTCTGGGGCAGAGGGAGGCGCGCTGGCACTGCTGCATGAAGAAGGGCAGTCGCTCCTTTCCATAACCAAGGATGGAACCTGTATCGATCTCAGCGCAGGGCTATATCGGGTGCCATGGCAAAGCGGCATTGTGATGCTGTTGCTGGTGGCGCTTGTGTTGGTGTTATCCTATGGGTTCTACTATTTGGTTTGCGAATATCAAAAGCTTTATTTCCCCATGGTGATCAAAAATCTGCTCTGGCTGGGGTTGGTGGGCTATGTGGCGGTTGCAGCCGTTATGCTGTTTGCCGTTGGCCCCCAATACCGGGCTGGCGCAGAGGAAAATATTTTGACGGGCATGGAGGCCCAGGTGGCTCAGCTTGCGGCTCAAGCTGAGAAAGATGCCGCGGCTCAAGGAGTGGAAGCTTTGGATGCAGACGCGTTGAGCGCTGCGGCAGAAGCGCTGGCCTCTTCTGATGCGGCCTATGAAGATTGCACCTTCCTGCTAATGGAACAGGCAGGAGAGCAGGGCATGGTCGTAGCAGCGAGTTCCGGTTCTGAGGCTGAAGGTGAAAGCGTGCAGACAGCCGGCGTGTTGCCGGGCGAGGCAGCAAGGATAGCGCTTGTGCAGGAAAAAAGGGCACGCACCTTCCAGGCGACTCAAGGAGGAATCGGGTATTATTATGCCTATGCGCCCTTAGAGAACGGAAGCGTGCTATGCCTGCGGGTGCAGGATAGAGTGCTTGCACAAGGCATCGAGGCAAATATCCTTACCCTTGCGTTGTATGCCTATGGAGCATTGGCAATGCTGATTTTGCTAAGCTTGTTTGCGCTCGGTGAAGTGGTGCTTGGCGCCAAACGGATAACCCGGGGCATAGACCTGCTGGCGGCAGGCGCGCCGAGGGTGCGCGTTATACATCGAACCGGGGACGAGATGGAAGCGCTGGCTGCTGCATTTAACGATTTGAGCAGCGCATTGGAAGAAAAACGGGAGAATGCAGCGCTTGCAGGAAGCGCGTATTTACGCTTTGTGCCAAGGCGGCTGGTTGCTTTGCTGGGCGCAAGCAACATTGAGCAGGTGGATAAGAACACCTGCGTTTCCCATGAGATTGCCATGATGGTGGTGCGCTTTCATTTTCCTAAAGCGATGTATCAGCGGGAAGCTAAGGTGCTTTTTGATAGCATCAACGAGGTATTTGCCCATATCGCGGGGCCAGTCTCCAGCGCGGGCGGCACCATTTACAATTTTACGCATGATGGCTTTGACGCAGTGTTTGAGAGCGGCTCTAAGGCTGCAGTGGGTGCAGCGGTAGAAGTACGGCAGGCGCTGCTGGATCTGAACGCGCAGCGACAGGCTCGGGGCGATGCGCCTGTAGAGCTGCGGGTAGCGCTGGATCACGGCGTAGCCATGATGGGCGTTGTAGGGGATGATGACCGAGTGGTGCCAACGGTTGTTTCTACTTGCTTGACTACAGCGCGCAACCTGGTTGCGTTGGCTCAAGTTTTGGATGCCAACATCCTTTGCACCATGGTGGTGGCAGATGCTGCAGAGGAATACAATCAGCGTTATATCGGCAAGTGCAAGGATGGAGACAGCGTGATCCGCGTCTATGAGCTGTTTGACGGAGACCCCTATGGAATGCGGCTTGCAAAAGAAAGCGTGCGGGATTCCTTCAGCAATGGCGTGTATGCCCTGTATAGTGGAGATTTTTCGCAAGCGAAGCGGTTGTTTATGGAAATCGCCCGGCAGCAGGGAGAGGATGGCGTAGCAAGGTATTATCTTTACCTGGCAGACCGGTTTGAAAAGAACCGGCCGGATTGGATCGGCCTAAATTGAGGCTGCATGGAAAAAGAAGGGAAGTGTGCAAATGCCTATTACACCGTTGGATATGGTAGGCAAACAATTTGAAAGCGCGGCAAAAAACCAGCTGCGCTCGGCCCAGGCAGAGGTGAGGCGTGAAACGAGCATCGTTGGCTATGCAAACGCAAGGCTTGGAAATGCTCTTCATCGGTTGGATCCATCCGGGCGTACAGCGCGAGCTTCCCGCAAGGAGGAAAACAAAAGCGGGGTCTATGTGCAGGAACATCCCGCCATCGTTGCGCCGGATGGATATGTGCGCCGTTCGCCGGTTCAGCCACTGCGTATAGCGCCGGATTACCGCAAACGGTTGATTAAGCGGATCATTGGTGGCGTGGTGCTGGTGCTTCTGGTGCTGGGCGTTGCATTGCTACTGTTGAAGTATCTGTTCTGATCCACAAAGGGCAGGGACGACTTCCACAGGTTTTAATATTCCAGGGAGGACCAATACGTGATCGCAAGCTTTTTTAAGCAACTCCTCAATTCATGCGGGATGGTTTTCCGCATGTTTCGGGCTTTTTTTACTCGGCAGATTATGGGCATCCGGGCGCGCATCCGGCGGGTTACCAGCCTTTCACGCCAGGCGTTTAAATTATTGCCTAAGGCCATGTCATCCGTGGCGGTTGCTGGGAAAAAACCCACAAAGCGGGAGGACTTCGTTGAAACAAAACGGCTGTTTGTAGCCAAGTCGCTGCTGGTGATGTTAGTGGTGGGGCTGGTTGCATTGGGGCTGTTAATCTATTTTGTGGTCTGGCCCTGGCTTGTGCGGATGTTTTTTACTGCGAAGCTTTACCAAGGCGATTCTGCGGTGACCGCCTATAACGGCAAAGTAATCGTTTATTACGATGAGGGAAAGCAGGAGCCCATGCTCCAAGGAAAAATGGAAGAAGGGCTTGTCCAAGGCCAGGGCAAAGCCTACGATGAAGCCGGACGAATTCTCTATGAAGGCAATTTTGTGAATGGCCTCTATGAGGGTCAAGGCAACCAATATGAGGAAGGCATATTGGTATATAGCGGAGAGTTTGCCGGCGGCGTATATGAAGGACAGGGTAGCAAATATGAGGATGGGGCACTGGTGTATACCGGCGAATTCTCGGGCGGTGTATATGAAGGCAAGGGCACATTGTATGAGAATGGCGAAGTCGTCTATGAGGGCGAGTTCTCCAATGGCCTAAAGGATGGCACCGGCACGGAATACGATGCAAATGGGCAAATCCGTTATAAGGGAGAATTTGCGGAAGACCTTTATGACGGTACGGGTACAGCCTACTATTCCAATGGGGCAACCCAGTATCGGGGCGGCTATCTCCAAGGTAAATACGATGGGGATGGCACTCTGTATTATGAGGATGGCCAAATCCAATACAAAGGCAGCTTCCTGGATGGGCTTTATGATCAAACGGGCACTTTGTATAATCCGGATGGCAGCGTGCTTTATCAAGGCAATTTCCTCCAGGGACAGTATTCTGGAGATGGAGTATTGAACATAACCAAGGAATTGAAACTCACCGGCACCTTTGAAGCAGGAACGCCCGTTGGCACAGCAACGATGCACCGAAATGGCAAGTTGTACTATGAAGGCATGGTAGAAAACTTGTTGCCGCACGGGGAAGGAACGCTATATGCCAGCACAGGGGAATCCATCTATGTAGGCAATATGATCAACGGGGTTCCCGATCTTGGAGCATTGCTCAACAAGACTGGCGATGAGGCCCGCGCTGCCTTTGGAGAAGCGGAACTGATAGAGAATCAAGGCGAACGCAATGGCTTCTCCATTACCAACAAGGCGCTCGGCGTGACGCTGTTTTGCACCTACAAAACCGAGGAAGCAGATCCCACGGTGTACTACGTATATGGTTATAACCAGGGTGCGGACGAATTTGCGAGTGCTATAGCATGGCAGAATGCGGAGGAATATGAGGCTCAGGCGGAAGGTTATGAAAAGCAGGAGCGGGATGAAAATGCGGTGTTTACCGGTGGCGTGCCTTATGCCAATGGCAAATATCATCGAACCGCTTATTATTATGAAGCGTATGTGTTTGTAGGCTGGAGCCAGGTGGGTGAAAAGGAATGGTTCATGGTGGAATGGGTAGCCGGCCAAAGCCTGCCTTCTGGTGGATCGGGCACAGACAGCGGGAGCGCCGGCAATGCGGAGCGGATGGAAGGTCTGCTCGAAAAGCTGGGCCTCAAGGAAGGAACCGGCGGAACTGAGGGAAATACGACCTCTGGCCAAAGTCAAAACCAGAATCAGAGCGGAAGTGGCAGTGGGATCAGCAGCGGGCAAAGCGGGATCAGCAGTGGGCAGAGCAATGCTGAAAACAGCAGTGAGAACACTGCAAGCGATGGGCAAGAGACATTGCAAACGGTGGCAAGCTGTGCTTACTATGGAACCCAGCCAGCTATCGGCCTGTTATCTGGCGGCACAGCCTCCGGCGAGACGTTCGAAAAGGCATTGACAGCCATGGTGGATTATTATCTGCAAGCTGATATTCGGCAAGCAATGGAGGAACAGGCGGCCTTGAAAGCCGATTTGTTGGCAACGGAGCAAATAAAGTTGTCCATGGGAACTGGAAGCCAAGAGACGGTAGATGCTCTAGTTGCAGAGGTAAGCAAGCTGGAGCTGAGCGCAAACCGCGCCATGGTGGCGATGGAAAGGATTCAGTTGGAAGCTAAAGGTGTTCTTACGGGAAACCTGGCAGATTATGACATGACGGATGCGCTGTTTTTGGAGGATCCCATCACGATGGATGTGGATGCTTTGATGGCGGCAGGGGATAGCGAGGCCATCAGATTGGCCCTTATGGATCTGGAATTGGCATGGCAGGAGTTGCAGCAGGCGCAGGCGGATTATGAAACCGCTTCGGCCGCCCTTACAACCGCGCTGCAAAATTATGCTATGGGCAATGCAGATGCTAAGGACCGCTGTGATGCCCTCTGCTCTGAAAGCCAGGCGGCAGTAACGCTTCATGAGGCAATCCATGCCTGTGCCACCCAGATGATTGCTTTGAACACCTTAACAAACGGAGCATTGGCCAGCCAATATGGCTGGCTGGATGCCTTGAGCCAATAGGAGGGATTGGAGGATGGCGGAATATACGGCCTTTGTGGAGGCAGGGAACGGCCTAGTGGAACTGCTGCGGGAAAACATGACCCCGGAGCCCATCAGCAAGCGGGACTTGATTTCCCTTTGCTCACCCCACGAGAGCGAAAACAACCAGGTTACCGTTTATCTTTTCCACATTGAGGAGGATAAACAGAGCGCCCCCAACGGGGGATATATGCAGCAATCCAGGAATCTGCAGCGCATGGCGCCTTCACGCTTTCAACTCAGCTTTTTGATTACGGCACACTCTAAGGCTCCGGCGCAGTTGCGCGAGGCAGACCAATACCGAATGCTGGGTGCGGCGATCCAGGTCTTGAAAGATCACCCTGTACTGGATCGGAAGTATCTGCAAGGATCCCTCCTGGAAACAGGGGCGTCAGTTCACATTTCAGTAGAGCGACCGAATTTTGATCAGATGATTAAAATCTGGAACGATACGACAAAGCCTTATAAGCTGTCCATTGTGTGCAAGCTGGAAGGCATCTTCATCGACAGCAAGCGCACTCGGAGCGTTGCCCGTGTGGGCGAGGAGATCGGAAGAGCGTCGTGTAGGGAAAGAGTGTAGA
>CALVWJ010000001.1 GCA_944366945.1 uncultured Clostridia bacterium | reverse complement strand
GGGGATTTTCCATGACGGAAACGGAATATCAAATGGCTGTTCAGAGAACCCATGACGCATATTGTAAAACTGTTATACGCCATGCTGCTATCACCGCCATCCGGCGCTTGCAAAGGAAATGGGAACGGGAAATCTCCCTTGAATACTTGATGTACGAGAAGCACTTTCCCATAACAGACTGGCGTGATTTTGTGACTGCGGAACTGGACGAAGAACGGCTCTTGACTGCCTGCGGCTTATCGGTCATGCTGGACAATGAAGAGCTGGCCAATGCCCTTTCCCATTTGTCACAGGAGGAACGTGAGAAAATCTTCTTGTATTACTTTCTGCGTCAGACCCAAACGCAGATCGGCCAGCATTATGGTGTGTCTGATAGTGCCATTGGGCGGCATCTGCATCGTGCCTTGCGGCAGCTCCATGAGGAAATGCAGGTGTATTCCCATGAGTAAAGCATGCGGGCTTCAATGCGCTTGGAGTCCATCGAAACAAAGCCCGCCCTTTCCTTATGGCAGATCCACCGTCCTGGGATTATTTAATCTATTTCTTTGGAGCGCAGCTTTACAACACTGCTCGGCTGGTTCAGCATGGTTGTGCCACATGCAGCAAAAGCACTTGTCCATGTCTGTGCGAACGCAAACCATAAGACCTGGCAGTAGCTATTTAAGACTCATCCAGCTTGAAATGATGCCAACGTGCAGCTTTTGCAGGAGTCGCCCAAATAAATCTTCGGAAGCAGTCCCAAATTGCGAGTATAACAAAAAGCCCCGAATACGGGGCTTTTTCTTGGCTCCCCCTGTTGGACTCGAACCAACGACACTGCGGTTAACAGCCGCATGCTCTACCGACTGAGCTAAGGAGGAACGGCACGAGTGTTATTTTACATCAGTTGCCATGGTTTTTCAAGCCCTATTTTTTATTTTCCCAAAAATATTTTCCATATCCCCTTTTAGGCGGCTCACTTATGCCGAGAAATAAGGGAATTCCACAGATGGCAATTGGCTTACGCATGCCTATTTTACCATAGAACCGGATATATTGCTTGACCATAATCAGAATGGATGTTATATTGAGAAATAATTTGTCTGGCAATTGGTTTGCCGCCAAAATTGATGCTCGGATTGCGCTTATGCAGGCTGGAAACTACATTGTTGAGAGATTGCATATTTTGCCCAGTTTGCACATTTTAGAGTTGCTTTTCCGTTTTTTTGAACAAACCCCAGGCGCTGCAAATCAAGTGCAAGAACACAGTATCATCTTGCATTTGCTGGATTGGTTTATGCGTGTAAATTCTGCAACCAAAACTTGAGGAGGGGTTTCATGAAACTGAACCGTCAATTTATCTACCGTGTGCTAATCTATGTCTTAGGGCTAGTGTTCCTAGCCTTCTCGGTTGCATTTGCAATCAACTCCGATTTGGGGATTTCCCCCGTTAACTCCCTCCCCTATGCCATCAGCCTAGTTTCCGGCGCAAAGCTGAGCACCTGCGTCATCTGCGTATTTTCTGCATATATCCTGTTGCAGATCATCCTGCTCCGCAAGAAATTCAAGTGGTACAACATTTTCCAGATTGCTTTCTCAACGCTATTTGGCTACTTTACCGATTTTGCAAAATGGGTACTTGGCGATTTCTGCTTCCCCACTTATTTGGGGCAGCTCGGAATGTTGCTGATTAGTATTGTGCTCATCGCCATCGGCATCTCCCTTTATGTAGATGTGCAGCTCATCCCCATGCCATCTGAGGGGATGACGCTTGCTTTTTCGCAGATTTTCCCGCGTATTCAATTTCCTAAGATGAAAATCATCCAGGATTGTGTAACTGTGGCAATAAGTGCAGCGCTCTGCTTTATCTTCCTGCACAGGCTGGATGGAGTGCGTGAAGGCACCATCATTTCCTCGTTACTCGTGGGTATGGTGATCGCTTTTGTGCAGAAATTCATTAAGCCCGCTGTAAACCGAATTTGCTTCCCAGATTCCCCTGCAGCTTCATCTGAAAAAGCATAAGGGTGTCTCCCATTGTGCTTCTGTGCAGGCACAGTTTCTCATATTTTGTGCCATAAAAGCATGCTTTCACCATGGATGCCACTAAATTAAAAGAGGCTGATTTTTCCGTACACTATAAAAAAGGCAGGCCGATTCCTTCGCTTGCCCTTTTTTATGTAACTAGTATGCGCAAAGTGTATTTCTATATTTCGTTTTTACCCCATACAACATTTCTTTCCGCCTTCCAACTTATATGGATGCCCTTAGCACGCCAATGCCCCCCTCTTCAATCCTATCCACCTCATTGACTTAGGATCCTGCGCAAAAAGGGTTAGGTAGCATGCGGAAAGCCTTACTTATGCCCGAATTTAGCGAATTAGTCCTTGTATGCCGCAAAATCCGAACTTAATTATTCGGTTATATTCTTAAGCTCATCCAATTTTGGGGTAAGGAAAAGAGCGCGGTTCTCCGCGCCCTTGTTCCTGCCATAAAGCGGCTCTTGTTTATTCTTCTTCTTCTTCCTCGTGCTTTGCAGCCTCGATGATTTTCTTGGCTTCATTGGCGGGAACATCCTCGTAACGAACGAATTCGCTGGTGAAGGAGCCGCGTGCCTGCGTCATGGAGCGCAGATCCGTTGCATACTTAAACATTTCGGACAGAGGGGCTTCCGCCTCGATCTTCGTTCCGCCATCCACCGGATGCATACCAAGCATGCGGCCGCGGCGGCGGTTCAAGTCGCCAATGATGTCGCCTACATAATCACTGGGAACAAAGATATCATAATGATAAATCGGCTCAATCAGTGCAGGCGACGCCTTTGCGCAAGCTTCCTTATAAGCCAGGCGAGCTGCGGATTTAAACGCCACTTCCTTGGAATCCACGGGATGGTATTTGCCGAAGTAAAGCGTTGCCTTGAGGCCTGTCATGGGGTAGCCGGCAAGCACGCCCTTGCGCATCGCTTCCCGCGTTCCCTTTTCAACCGCAGGGATGTACTCTTTGGGTACCACGCCACCCACGATAGCGTTCACGAACTCGAATTCTTCTCCATTCGTTAAAGGCTCAAAGCGCATGTTGACTACGCCGAACTGGCCGCTGCCGCCCGTCTGCTTCTTGTGTTTGCCTTCTGCCTCGGCAGTGGCACGGATGGTTTCACGGTATGGAATGCGCGGGTCAGCAAGCTGTGCTTCCACGTTGGTTTTGTTCTTAAGCTTTGCACAAACAACATCAAGGTGAACCTCGCCCAGTCCGGAAAGCAGTACATCGCCGGTTTCAGCGTTCTTTTCAAGCGTGATGGTGGGATCTTCTTCCAGCAGCTTGTTGAGGCCTGCAAACACCTTATCCTCTTCACCCTGCTTCTTCGCGCTTACCGCAAGGCTGATGCAGGGGCGTGGGAACTGGATCGCTTCAAACTTCACCGGCGCTGAAGCATCGCAGAGCGTGTCTCCCGTAACGGTGTACTGGAGCTTTGCAAGCGCACCGATATCGCCCGCGATAAGCCGCTCCACCTGGATGGTCTTCTTGCCGCGCATGATATACACATTGCTCGGCTTCTCGCTCTTTTCGCTGTTGCTATTGTAGGGGGTAGTCGTCGCATCCAGCACGCCGCTGTAAACCTTAAGGATCGAATACTTACCAAATTGATCCACAACGGTCTTTATAACCTGCGCTGCAAACTTCCCATCCTGCTTTACCTCTACAGCCTCACCCGTTTTTGCATCGACTGCACTGGGCGCTTTTGCTTCGTTGGCAGCAGGCATATAATGCACAAGATTATCCAGAAGCGTTGGGATGCCAATGTTCGGCTGGGCCGCGCAGCAGCACACAGGCGTAATCACGCCTTCCTTTACGCCGAGGCTCAAGCCGGTAAGGATCTCCTCGCGGGAAAGCTCACCTTCCTCAAAATATTTCTCCATCAGCGCTTCATCCGCTTCCGCAGCGGCTTCTGTAAGCGCTTCATAAAGCTCCTGCGCACGACCTTCCAGCGCGGCGGGGATGGGCATGTCCTTCTCGCCTTTACCGTCAAACTTTTTCGCGGTCATGTTCGGGATGTCAACATATCCGACAAATGCACCCTTCTCAAGGATCGGCAGCTGAATGGGCACCACGCTCGGGCCAAACTTCGCGTTGACAGCTTCCATCACCTTATCAAAGTTCGCATTTTCGCGATCCATCTGGTTTACAACCATCATGCGCGCTTTGCCGGCTTTTTTGCACATTTCCATGGCTTTTTCCGTGCCTACCACAGGGCCGGAAACAGCTCCCACCACGATGAGCGCGGAATCCGCAAGCGCCATCGCCGCTGTAACTTCGCCATAAAAATCAAAGAAACCCGGCGCATCAATTATATTCAGCTTCACATCTTTCCACTCGAGGGGAGCGAGCGCAGCATTGATGGAGATTGTGCGCTTGACTTCTTCTGGATCGTAGTCCGTCGTCGTGGTCCCATTCTCTACGCGGCCCAAGCGTTCAACCAGGCCGGCATTGAAGAGCATGGCCTCGGTAAGCGTGGTCTTTCCCTCGCCGCCATGGCCAAAGATACCGATGTTGCGGATGTTTGCTGCGGTGTAATCTTTCATTGTCTGAGATTCCCCCTCACGGTATAGAATGAAGTATTTCGATGCGGTCGCAAAATATGGAAGTGCGCCAAAGAACGGCGCATAACGCACCATCTAATATTTTAGCAGTATGCGCGCGGGTTGTAAACCATTTTTCTGCCCGCGCGCAGGATTTCACATGCAATTTCTTGCGGATTTAGCCGCATTTGCTGTATCCGCATGCACGGCAGATTACACATCCGCCCTCATGCTCCAGCTTCGCCCCGCATTCCGGACACGGCATGCCCGCCGCCATAGTTTGGCCTTCCACAACCTCACACTCATCCGTAAGCGGTTCTTTTTCAATGGGCAGAAGCACATCGCTATGCAAGCGCTCCGCATCCTCCTGGGCTTTGATGCGCGCCACCTTCTCAAGCACTTTTCCGATTGCATCCGGGCAGGAAAGCACCTTGATGTTCGGGTTTGTTGCCCGCTGCCGTACCGTAGAGAGGCAGCGGATACCCTTGAGCTGTTCAATGATGGCATCCACATCCATGCCTGCGCGCAGCGCAGTGGATATAAGGCGGCTCGTGGCTTCGCTCTGGCTCGGGCACCCACCCGCACGGCCAAGGTTGGCAAACACCTCGCAGATGCCTGTATCATCGTAGTTTACTGTTACATAAAGGTTCCCGCAGCCAATGACCACCTTTTCCGTGATACCGCGGGTGATCTCGGGCCGCGGCCGCGGCAAGAGTGCGCGCGCAGGAGCAGGTTCTTCGGCTGTATCTTTTTTCTTATCGCCTACATAGAGCACTTGGCCGGAACGGCTGCCATCGCGGTAAATGGTAACGCCCTTGCAGCCCAGTTTATAAGCAAGCATAAACACTTCCGCCACTTCTTCGCGTGTAGCCTCGTTTCGGAAATTCACGGTTTTGGAAACTGCATTGTCCGTGTGCCTTTGGAACGCGGATTGCATGCGGATATGGTATTTCGGAGAAATATCGTGCGCCGTAACGAATACGCGCTTCACATGCTCCGGCACCTCGTCGATATGTGCAAGCGTGCCTTCCTTCGCGATGCGGCGCATCAGCGCATCGGAATAGAACCCCTCGCGCTTTGCGACCTCTGCGAAATAAGGATCAACCTGGGGCAGTTCATCATCATCCATCACGTTGCGCACAAACGAAAGCGCAAAGAGCGGTTCCACGCCGCTGGACGCACCGCAGATAATTGAGATCGTTCCTGTAGGCGCGATCGTTGTGCAAGTTGCATTGCGGTAAGGCTTTCCTTCTGCGGCGAGCGTGCTCTGCTCATACAGCGGGAACGCGCCGCGCTTTTGCCCCAGCGCAATGGACGCTGCGTGCGCACGATTGTTAATGAACCCCATCACATCGTTTGCAGTTTCAATGCCTTCTTCCGAATTATAGGGGATGCCCAGGCGGTAAAGCATATCCGCAAACCCCATCACGCCAAGGCCGATCTTGCGCGTAGCCAGCGTCATCTCCTCGATCTGCGGCAGGGGATATTTGTTCACTTCGATTACATTATCCAAGAAATGCACTGCGGTATCTACCGTTTCCCCAAGCAGCGCATAGTCAATCTCGTATTTACCATCCTGTTCCCGCAGCATGCGCGCAAGGTTCAGCGAGCCCAGGTTGCAGCTTTCATACGGCAGAAGCGGTTGTTCGCCGCATGGATTTGTGGATTCAATCTCGCCCGCCACTGCGCGCACAACATTATCCCGGTTCATACGATCCAGGAACACGATGCCCGGTTCGCCGTTGTTCCACGCCATATCCACGATAAGGTCAAACACCGCGCGCGCGTTTTTGCGTGCTACAACAGATTTATCCCGCGGATCAATCAGATCATATTCCGCGTTACGCTCGACCGCCTCCATAAACTTTTCCGTTAGGCCCACGGAAATATTGAAATTCGTTATTTCCGAATTGTCCTTTTTGCACTGGATAAAATCCAGGATATCCGGGTGATCCACGCGCAAAATCCCCATATTTGCGCCGCGGCGCGTGCCGCCCTGTTTAACGGCCTCAGTCGCCGCGTTAAACACCTTCATAAAGCTGATCGGCCCGGATGCAACGCCACCCGTGGAACGCACCGTGGCTCCGGAAGGGCGCAGGCGGGAAAAGGAAAAGCCGGTGCCACCGCCGCTCTTGTGGATCAACGCGGCATTTTTTACAGCCTCAAAAATTTCCGGCATAGAGTCCGCCACAGGCAACACAAAGCAAGCAGAGAGCTGGCCAAGCGGCTTTCCGGCATTCATAAGCGTAGGCGAATTTGGCATGAACAGCAGATCCGTCATCATCTTATAAAACTTTTCCGAGAGTGCGGCCACATCCGCATTTGGATCGTAATTCTTATCCCCCTCCGCAATGGCATCCGCTACGCGGCGAAACATGCCTTCCGGCGTTTCAATCAGCTCTGAGGCTTCATTCCTCGCAAGATACCTGCGCTCGAGCACAGTAACGGCATTTTTGCTCAAATTCGTCATTTCTCTTCTCCATTACACAATATATATGAATAATAATTCAACGCCGGCCCAAAATATTGTGGTCGCCTGCTTGTTCATTTTACACCACGCTATCGTTCATGTAAAGAGAGCCTTGCCAATTTCATGAATTTATTCTTTTCACTCTTTTGCAGCAGCCATCCCAGTCGAACCACGCTTCATCGTACGCAACAAGGCCTTATCCGTATCGGATACACGAAAAGATTCACAGCATTTCTGAATGGCTTTATCCTGCGTAAATGCATCGAGTGCGCGCGATTGAAAGATGGGCAATGTTTCCTCCCGAAACTTTACAAAACATACCGAAAGCGCCCATGCCACCGCCATCTTGGCATAATACCCTGCATGCGCAACGCTGGTTAGCGCGCCAAGCGCCCGTTCAATCCATTCCGACACGATAAAATGGGAAAGCAGGAGCACCACGGCAAAGCGCACTTCAAACTCCCGTTCCGAGGCTAGATAGGGCGCAAGAAACTCCCAATAGGCTTCGCGATGCTTTGCGGCAGTTTTCAAACTTCCGCAGGTTACATCGCATACAGCCCAGTTATCGATTTGGGGCACAAACTCCCTCAAGTGCACCATGCGTTCCACTTCCGGGCAGCGCATTGTGGCAATGACAATCCCCTGCAGCATGCGCTCTTCATGGGTATCATCCTGCGCACAGGCAAGGAAGCCTTCTGCATCCTCACGCACAAGTTCCTTTGCAAGCGCACGCAGCTGCGGCACGCGCACGCCATAAGTGCCCGTTGTGCCCGGTATAAGCTTTTCGTTAAAAATGCGGAATTTTTCCTCCCCCAGCTCTGCAAGGCGTACCCGCAGAGCCGCATATTCTTCCGGCCCAAACATGTGCTTTTCCTCCTTGTTGGCATTTCGCTTTCAGTATAGCACATCCATCCTGCTTTTCGCGCGCATAAACCATTTGCATGCATTGACATCTTCCCTAGCCTACCCTATAATCGGAGCATCTTAAACAAAGCTGAGGAATCCGCATGGGCACTTCGGCGCAAACCATAAAAGCCTATTAGGATGCTTCCCCAGAAATGGAATGGGAACGGCTTTTAAAAGAACGGCTAGAATTTGACATCAATATGCACTTCCTGGCCCGTTACATTGCGCCGGGTGACACGCTGCTTGACCTAAGAGGCTGTTTAGGGCGCTATGCGCTCGCTTTTGCATAGCAGGATGTGCGCGTTACGCTATGTGATTTTTCGCCCGAATGCATCGCTTTCGCCCGCGAAAAAGCTGAGGAAGCCAACCTCCCCCTTGCTGCTTTTGCAGGCGATGCGTGGGATATCGCCCCGCTTACAATGAGATCTTCGATCATGTGCTGCTTATGGGGCCGCTGTATCACCTTTTGGAAGCGCATGAACGTGAAACCGCCATGTGTGCAGCGCTCTCCCGTTTGAAGCCCGGCGGCACAATTGCAGTTTCGTTTATTGGTTCATACTCCGGGATGCTTTATGCGATGCGTGCTCTTCTGAAAGTCATTTTAAGAGCCAAAGAGCAGGAATACTTTGAGAGCCTCGTGCAAGGGCAGGCATTTGCGGGAACCGGATTCACGGATGTTTACTTTGAGCGCCATCAGCGCGTGTTGCCCTTTATGGGGAAATTCCAGCTTGAAACGTTGCATTTCCTTTCCAGTGAATCCTTTTTTGCCCCCTGTTCCGATCGGTTGTATGCGCAATCCGAGGAAACCTATCAAGCCTGGCTACGCTTTGGCATTCGCCTGTGCGAGCTGCCGGATGCGCTGCCGTTTACCGAGCACTTGCTTTATATTGGACGAAAACCGAAGGAGGAGCATAAATGCGAATAATCTCCGTTCGAGCGTGCCCGCAAAGCTTAGATCGCATGATCCGATATTTCCAGGAAAAGTGGGCAAGCGAAACAAGCCGCATGGTTTATGATGACTGTATTCGCCATGCGGTTTCTGCAACAGCGCCCTTGCCGCAATGGTACCTCCTTGCAGAAGGCAACAAAACCATTGGCTGTGCCGGGCTGATCACAAATGATTTCATCAGCCGCATGGACCTTTACCCTTGGCTCTGCGCGCTCTATATTGAACCGGAACACCGCGGCCACGCTTACAGCGGCCTTTTGATCGAGCGCGCCAAAGCCGATGCGCGCGCCGCAGGGTTCCCCTATTTATACCTCTGCAGCGACCATGTCGGGTTTTATGAAAAATTCGGTTTTGAACGCATTGGCACAGGCTATCATCCCTGGGGAGAAACCTCCGGAATTTTCCATGCGAAGCTGTAAAGCCTATATTTGCGCCGGCAGCAAAAGCCACTACAGCACATTGGATTGAGAAAGGGGATGTCTGTTTTGATCGAGCGCTTGCTCCATGCAGTCGAAACGTATTCGATGCTGGTCCCTCATATCCAAAGCGTCATACTCGTCGGCTCCTATGCAAGGGGAACATATCATGCAAATTCGGATGTGGACCTTATCATTGTTACAACGGATAAACCCGGCATGCTTAAGAAGCAAGGTTTCGTTTCATATTTTGGAGAGGTTCTTCAAACACAAATAGAATACTTTGGTGCATGCACGTCTATTCGCGCATGGTACAAAAATGGACTGGAGATTGAATTTGGAATTGTTGAACCCTCCTGGATTGCAAAACCCTTGGATGCCGGAACACTAAGGGTATTACGAGACGGTTATCAAGTTATTGTAGATAAATGCCATTCCTTTGAGGATTTAAAGCTCTAACAAATCCTAATTTATCCAAAACATGAAAAGGGAATGCCTGTCACATCTTTTTTTCGCGCCCATAGAAAGGTTTTATGCTGCAACATATGCTTTTGACCCGCCTTGCCAAGTTTGGATGAGGCACTGTCGCAAGAAGCCTTCCTTTTGAAACCCTGTTGCCTTGGCCCGCATGTTGATTCCGCTGTAGAGCTGCGCCCGAAGGGGATCCATGCCGCTTCCTCTGTGCGCAATGCCTATGCCGCGCAACAGCGTCCAGCCGTTGCGCCCCTTTCTCTTTGCTCGAGGATGCAAACAAAAGAGCGGGCAGCATACCCGCTCCGCTCTCTGCTTGTTGATTTTCAGTGTTTTGCGGCCACAGTGGTGGTTGCAATCGGCGAAAGTATATCCGAAACGTCCTTGCAGAGGCCCCAACTGCACCAAAGGTGCAGGGGACCTCAAAAAGCAGCACGCACCACTTCGTCTGCAGATGGAAAGCGGGCACACTGCCCGCTCTTTTTCTTTTCAGCCTCAATCATAGATCCCTGTCGATAAATACCGGTTGCCCGAATCCGGGAGCAGCACGACGATCAGTTTTCCCTTATTTTCCGGGCGTTTTGCGAGCGAGGTTGCTGCGACGAGGGCAGCGCCGGAGGAAATTCCAACGAGCAGCCCTTCCGTGCGCGCTACCGTGCGCGCCGCCGCATTGGCGTCCTCATCCTTCACGCAGATGATTTCATCGTAAACTGCGGTATCGAGTGCTTCCGGGATGAAGCCTGCGCCAATGCCCTGGAGCCCATGTGCGCCAGGTTTCCCGCCCGAAAGCACAGGCGATCCTGCAGGTTCCACAGCAACTACGCGCACTTTGGGGTTCTGTTGCTTCAAATACTGTCCAACCCCGGTAATCGTGCCGCCAGTGCCAACGCCCGCAACGAATACATCCACTTTCCCGTCGCTATCCGCCCAGATCTCGGGGCCAGTTGTTTCATAATGTGCCCGTGGGTTCGCAGGATTTGAAAACTGCCCTGGAATGAATGCGCCCGGGATCTCCCGCGCAAGCGCCTCTGCTTTCTCAATCGCTCCCGTCATGCCTTTTGCACCTTCGGTGAGCACCAGCTCTGCGCCATAGGCTGCAAGCATGCTCCGGCGCTCCGCACTCATGGTTTCCGGCATCGTAAGGATCACCCGGTATCCCTTTGCGGCAGCAGCCGCAGCGAGACCGATTCCGGTATTCCCGCTTGTAGGTTCAATGATCACTGCCCCTGGTGCCAATACCCCGCGGCGCTCCGCATCCTCGATCATCGCAAATCCGATGCGGTCTTTCGCACTGCCTGCGGGATTAAAGCATTCCATCTTCGCTACAATGCGCGCAGGCGCTTCCACGTGCCTAGCATATCCATGCAATTCCATCAAAGGCGTATGGCCGACCAGCTCGGCCAGACCTGCAGCAATCCGTTCCATAGCTTACCCTCCCAAAAAATAAACCGAATGGTTCATGAAGCGCATACTATAATTTTGTGCTTCATGCCACCACAAAATTAAAATCTATTATAATATACAATTTTGTGGTATTATAGCACAGACATTGATTTAAGGAAAGAATACGGAATGTTTGAACGACTTAAAAGCGATATTCGCTGTGTTTTAGAACGCGACCCCGCCGCGAGAAGCGGTTTTGAGGTTTTTCTCTGCTACCCTGGCTTTCACGCAGTGCGCAATCATCGCACAGCCCATTACCTGCATACGCATGGCATGAAATTGCTCGCGCGCTGTATTTCTCAGCTCTCCCGTTTCTTTACGGGCATTGAAATCCATCCCGGCGCTGTGATTGGTGAGCGGTTGTTCATCGACCATGGCATGGGGGTAGTCATCGGCGAAACCACAGTTATTGGGGACAACGTAACGCTCTACCAGGGCGTAACCCTGGGTGGTACGGGGAAGGAAACGGGCAAGCGCCACCCAAATATTGGCAATAACGTGATGGTCGCTGCAGGCGCACGTGTGCTTGGCCCTATCACGGTGGGCGATTATGCAAAAATCGGCGCAGGGGCCGTGGTTTTAAAGGATGTTCCAGCTTACGCGACCGTGGTTGGTGTTCCTGGGCATGTGGCAAGGATCAACGGTTGCCCGCGTACGCAGGATGGTACGCCCGCATGCGCACCCGAGGCTGCGGATTGCAGTGCTATTCCGGATTGCCCCACCATCAAAGCAGCCGAGTCCAAACCGCGCGACCATATCGATTTGGACCAGATCAACCTGCCGGACCCGGTTGAAATGGAGCTTGCAAAGCTGCGCAAAAGAATTACTGCACTTGAATCCGCCCTGCAAGAGCAGCAGGAGCAAAAGAATAACGAGCAATAATCGTCCGTTCTTTGCAACAGGAAAGCCCGCAGCTTGCTATGCGGGCTTTTGCGTGTTCAAAACGAATGACTTTTCAAATATTATACAGCATTTGATGCCTTTTTGCCCGGTTGAACGCTATGAATAGAAGGGTGCTAAGTTTTACCGATTTGGCACGCATGCATTACGCCGCAACAGAAACGAAAGAAGTTGCGAGACTCAATCTCCAAGGTTTTTCAGCAATTTAAAAGCCCGCGGAACAATCCGCGGGCTTTTCCATTTCTCTTTTTATTTGCGCAGGCCAAGCCGAGCAACGATGGAGCGGTAACGCTCAATATCCGTATCCTTCAAATAGTTCAAAAGGCCACGGCGCTGACCAACCATTTTCAGAAGGCCACGGCGGGAGTGGTGATCCTTTTTGTTGAGCTTGAGGTGCTCATTGAGGTGATTGATGCGCTCCGTCAAAAGTGCAATCTGCACTTCGGGAGAGCCAGTATCACCCTCATGAAGCTGGTACTGCGCAATGATTTCCTGTTTGGTTGCCATATTGTTGATCCTCCTAAATGAAAATTGCCGTGAACCGAGTCAAGCGTCGGAGCGTCGCAAAACACAGCTAACGGTTCTTACACCTTGGAAGTATACCACACCCATCGCGGCTTGTAAACCGCTATTGTCCTGCTTCCGCCAGAATTTCGCGCGCACGATCTACATCAGAGGCAATCTGCTTTGAAAGAGCTTCCCGGCTTGGAAAGCGAATCTCGCCGCGCAGCCGCGCAACGAATTCCACCCGCATAGGCATGCCATAAATATCCCGGTCAAACTCCAGAAGATGGGTTTCCACGGTTGTAACCTTGCCCTCAACGGTGGGGTTATTCCCAACGTTCGTGACTGCTTGAAAAACTTGACCTGCTACATAAGCGCGCGCTGCATACACGCCAGGACTCGGAAGCACCTTGTTCCCATATTCTTCAAGATTTGCCGTTGGGAAGCCAAGCGTATGGCCAATGCGCCGGTTGGCTGCTACCGTTCCAGAAAGCGCATAGCAAGCCCCCAGCATAATGTTTGCTGCATCAAGCGCTCCTTCTTCCAGACAGGCACGAATGCGCGTGCTGGAAACCGGTGCCCCTTTGTAGGAAACCGGTTCTATCACTTGCACAGCAAACCCTAGCTCTTTTCCCAGCGCCTGCAGGAGCGCCGTATCGCCTGCGCCGCGATCCCCAAAGGTATAATTAAATCCCACAACCGCGCCCCGCAATGCGAACCGCTCAACGAGCATGCGGACAAACGCCTGCGGCGGTTGTGCTGCAAACTGCGCATCAAATGGATCCGCCACAACAGGCATACCCGTTGCCTCCAGCGCGGCAGTGCGCTCTGCTTCCGTCATAAGAAGCTTCGGGGAACGGCCAAAAAGCGAAAGCGGATGATTTTTGAATGTATAAATGATCGGTGTGGCGTCCAGCGTTTCTGCAAGCATAACCGTTTGTTGAAGCAGCGCACGGTGTCCTAAATGCACACCGTCAAATGTGCCAAGCGCCAGCACATGCCCTTGCGCTTTATTCTGCATGCTGTTGTGCATCCTCCCCAAAGAATGTAGTAATATGCAGCTTACCCGCTGCAATGAGCCCTATGCCAAGGAATTCTCCGTTAGCATAAACGCGAAGCGGCTCCTCTTCCGGCATGGAAGCGAGCGCTGGGTGCCCGATCTCCGCTCCGTTTTCCAAAAGGTGCGCATTGCGCATTGAAAGGCCGGAAAGCCGGGCTTCTGCAAGGTGGGATAATGCTTTCTCCACGCTCATGAGCGCTGTTTCAAGCCTGCCGGCCTCCTTAAGCGCTTGAAGTTCCGCAATGGAATATGCCTGTTCAATGCAAAATGCGCCAGAGCGCGTACGCAACAGAAAAGAAAGGTGCGCTGGCACGCCAAGCGCAATGCCAAGGTCGTTGCAAAGCGTGCGCACATACGTTCCCCTGGAACAACACACGCGTAGCAAAAAACGGTTTCCTGCGGTTTGGGATACAAGCTCCAATGCATGCACCGTAACGCAGCGCGTTTTACGCACATCCTCCGCACCCATCCGTGCAAGCTGATAAAGTCTTTTTCCATCCGCGCATACCGCTGAATACATCGGCGCAACCTGCTCGATTTCCCCCCGGAAAGCGGGAAGCGCTGCGCAAAGCTGCTGCGCGGAAACCTCCCCTTTCCCACGCGCTATCACGCGCCCATACGAATCCTGCGTATCGGTCGCGCTGCCGAATGCTATTTCCGCATAATATTCCTTTTCTTTGTCTACAAGGTAATCAAACAAGCGCGTGGCACGCCCAAGGCAGATTGGCAGCACGCCGGCTGCACCCGGGTCAAGCGTGCCGGTGTGTCCAACGCGCTTCATGTTGAAAATATGCCTTACATCCGCAACTGCATTGGATGAAGTCATGCCTGGCGGCTTTAAAACGTTTATAATTCCTTCCATATCTCCCTCAGCGCGTCCGTGCAGCATGCCAGCGCCTGCGCCTGTGCTTCCTGCAGCGGTCCGAATGCGGTGTAGCCGGCCGCATGCTTATGGCCGCCGCCACCCAATGCATGGGCAATCGCGCCAACATCAGCAAATCGTTTGGAGCGCAGGCTTACCTTGAACGACCCCGAAGGCGTTTCCCGCAGAAATGCTGCTGCTTCAACGCCCTCAATATCCCGCACGGAGTCAATCATGCCTTCCGTATCCTCTTCTTTTGCACCCGTCTCGGCAAAATCCGCAAGCGTCACATAAGAAATGCCCAACTTTCCTTCGCAATAAAGCTCCATATGATCGAGCGCGCGCGCCAAAAGCTTCTGTTTTGCGAAAGGCACCGTGCGGTATATCTGCCGGTTGATTTCGGTGTTGTCCGCGCCGCAGGCGAGCAAATCCGCAGCAGTATGAAGCGTTTCCGGCCGCGTGTTGCTGTAGGCAAAGTTTCCCGTATCGGTTAAAAGGGCGGTATAAAGGCATGTTGCGATGGCGTCATCGATCTTGGGGAGCAAAAGCGCCGCAAGCGCAGCGATAATCTCTCCCGTTGCCGCCGCCTCGGCATCCACTGCATTGAAGGCTGCATAGGAATCGTTCGTAATGTGATGATCGATATTGCAGGTGCGCTTCGCTGCTTGAAACAGGCGGCCTGCTGCGCCCATGCGAGCAAGGTCAGCACAGTCTATAGCGATCGCGTTCTCCATTCCAACTGCTTGCTCGGGCAGGCAGATAGCATCCGCGCCTGGCAGAAAAGCATAAACATGCGGCACAGGCTGTTCACACACGATCTCGGCCCGCTTTCCCATGCGTTTGAGCGTACCATAAAGTGCAAGCGAAGCGCCCAGTGTATCGCCATCCGGCGAAGTATGGGCAATTACCGTAAAGCCATCGTTTTCTTTTATGAACGCAGCAATACTGCGCAGCACATCTTCCTGCATGTGTGCACGCCCCTTTCTTGCTTTCTTTTGTATGCAGACGCTTAATCCTTTTTCGCGCTCTGCTCCTGCTGCGCGCGGTTCAAATCGTCCAAAATTTTTGCGATATGCACGCTGTATTCGATGGAGTTATCCAGAATAAACTTCAGCTGTGGCAGCGCACGCAGCTCTATTTTCGTTCCAAGCGCATGCCGGATAAAGCCCGCAGCGCGGTTAAGCGCTGCAACGGACTCTGCACGCACGGCATCGTCTTGATCATAAACGCTAACACGCACTTTCGCCTGCTTTAAATCATTTGTGACCTCTGCGCTCATGATCGTTGTCATCGGGGAGATCCGCGGGTCCTTCATTTCGCGTATGATCTCGCTGATGGCCTTTTTGACCTCCTCGTTGATCCTGTCATATCGGATATTCGCCATTGGATTTCTCCTTGCAGTGATGGAAGGAGCAGGCAGGCACCTGCTCCTCCGCCAATTTCGTCCTTACCGCTTAACTTCCACCATCTCAAACGCTTCGATGGTATCGCCCTCGCGGATGTCATTAAAGTTCTCAATTCCGATGCCGCATTCATAACCTGCGGCAACTTCCCGCACATCGTCCTTAAAGCGTCTAAGCGATGCGATCTTGCCCTCGTGAATCACGATGCCATCACGGACAACGCGCACCTGGGCACTCCGGGTG
The DNA here is from genome assembly GCA_944366945.1 of uncultured Clostridia bacterium. Lineage (GTDB taxonomy): Bacteria > Bacillota > Clostridia > Christensenellales > CAG-138 > UBA1685. The sequence goes on along the minus strand of CALVWJ010000001.1, from coordinate 259,120 downwards.
ACCTTCCCATCCTGCACATAGGCACCGGCGATGGTTCCTGCACCGCTGACCTTGAACGTGTTGCGCACGGAAATGCGCCCAAGCGTATTTTCTTCATAAACGGGCTTAAACATGCCCTTCATAGCCTTTTCAATATCCTCAATCGCATTATAAATCACGCGATAGAGGCGCATGTCAACCTTTTCCTTTTCCGCTGCTGCGCGTGCTGCGGCATCTGGGCGCACATTGAAGCCGATAATAATGGCGTTAGATGCGGATGCAAACATGATGTCCGATCCAGTAATTGCGCCAACACCGCCGTGGATGCACCGAACGCGCACCTCATCGTTTGAGAGCTTCTCAAGCGCCTGCTTCACCGCCTCCACAGAACCCTGCACATCCGCTTTTACAATAATGTTGAGATCCTTAATCTGGCCTTCTGCAATCTGGCTGAACAGGTCATCCAGAGAAACCTTGGAAAGGTTCTTGAGCTGCTCGGCCTTCTGCTTGTCGCGCCGCTCTTCTGCCACCTGGCGTGAAAGCTTATCGATTTCGGCAACGTTCAAGATGTCTCCAGCGGCCGGTACCTCGGAGAAACCGAGCACTTCCACAGGCTGACTGGGACCTGCTTTATTTACGCGCTTGCCCTTATCATCCACCATCGCGCGCACACGTCCATACGCCGTGCCTGCGACAATCGTATCGCCTACTTTCAGCGTTCCGTTCTGCACTAAAACCGTTGCGATCGGACCGCGGCCCTTATCAAGCTCTGCCTCGATGATGGTGCCTTTTGCAAGCCGGTTCGGGTTGGCCTTCAGTTCAAGCACATCTGCTTCCAACAGAACCATTTCCAACAGGTTATCAAGGCCCATATGCGTTTTTGCGGAAACCGGCACGCAAATCGTATCGCCGCCCCATTCCTCGCTTACAAGGCCATGCTCCGTAAGTTGCTGTTTCACGCGCTCCGGGTTCGCGGTATCCTTATCCATCTTGTTGATAGCAACAATGATCGGCACCTCTGCTGCCTTGGCATGATTAATAGCCTCGATCGTTTGAGGCATAATGCCATCGTCTGCAGCTACAACCAGAATAACGATATCCGTTACCTGCGCGCCGCGTGCGCGCATGGAAGTAAACGCCTCGTGACCCGGCGTATCGATGAAGGTAATCGTGCGGCCATTGCAGGTAACGGTGTATGCGCCGATGTGCTGTGTAATGCCGCCTGCCTCGCCTTCGGTGATGCTGCTGCTGCGGATTGCATCAAGCAGAGATGTTTTGCCGTGGTCAACATGGCCCATAATGGTAACCACTGGCGGGCGCTCCACGAGTTCGCTGGATTCATCCTCTTCGTCGCTGCTTTCCTGCAAAACCTCTTCAAAGGTTTTTGCAACGTTATGTTCAAGCTCTATGCCATAATCCGCCGCGATTAACGAACATGCATCAAAGTCGATCTCCTGGTTGATCGTGGCCATAATGCCAAGGATAAAGAGCTTTTTAATGATCTCCGCCGCCGGTTTGCCGATTTTTTCGGAGAGCTCTTTTACTGTAATGGTTTCCGATGTAATCACCGCTTTCTCAATCTTTACAGGTTCTGGCTTATGCACAGGCGCCTGTTGCTTTTTCTTTTTCTTGGAGCCATATGTGCCCTCTTCGTCCCAGCCGCGGGCTGTAGGTGCAGCCTCTTTCATGAGCGCTTTCTTGTTTTTTGCCCTGCTGCGCTCCTCTTCACGCACCCGCGTATGTGCATTCTTATTGGGATCATATGCCCGCTGTTCCTTGCCTACCATAGGCTCGGGCGCAGCTGCACGCTGCTGTGCTCCTTGGCGGGAAGAATAACCGCTCTGGGCCGTTGCGGGGCGCTGCTGCGTGCTGCGCTGTGGGCGTGCCTCCTGTTGCGCCTGCCCGTTGTTCTGTGCGCGCGGCGGCCGCTCCTGCCTGCGTGGTTCTGCTGGCGTTCTTTGTTGCTGTGTCCTCGCTTGCGGCTGTGGCTGCCTTGGCTGGGCGGGCCTTGGCTGCTCCGTGCGTTTGAGCTGCGGCGGCGTTGTTCCCATTTTTCCTTTTTCCGCTGCTTTGTCTTCGCTCGGTACCGCAGGCGCTTCTTTCGGCTGCTCCGCAACAGGCGTTGCAGGCGTTATCGGTTCTTCTGCCGGCTTGTTTTCCAGCGCAGGTTCAACAACGGGTGCTGCAGGTGTTTCCGCAACAGGTGCTGCGGGCGCAGGCGCTTCCTGCGGCTGCAGCTCATCCGGCTCGCCAACATGGAATGCCAGGCTTTCGTCGGAAGCAAGCAATTCCCGCAGGCGTTCTGCTCGCTCTGCCTCGATGCGCTCCTTTTCGGCTGTTTTTTCTTTTTCTATCAGCTTACCTTCGGCGCGGCGCACTTCTTGCAGCGTCGCTCCCAGATCGGTATGCGTCTGTTTGATTCGCTCAAAGAGCTGCTTTGCCTGCTGCTCCAGCGCCTTTGCCGAATCGATGAATTTTGCTTTCGCCATTCATGCCACCCCCGTGTTAATTTGCGTGATTGCCCGGCGCAGACGCGCCGAGGATCATCTGTGCGAACCGTTCGTCCGTGACCGCCGCCACCATACGCCCGGCCTTACCGATCGCATGCCCCATATCCACAATTGTGACGCAGGGGATGCCGGCACGTTCGCACATACCGAAATATCGTTCTTTGGTCGCAGAAGAAGCCTCCGTGTCCAGCGCTATCAAGCATGCACCGCCGCGTTTTACCGCACGCTCACAGGCGAAATCACCTGCAATGCATTTTCCAGCGCGCATGGCGAATCCCAACGCGCCGCGCTGCCTTGCATCATTCACGCCCGGTGATCTCCTTTCCAAGGCGTTCGAATACTTCCGGCTCCACCTTATGTTCCAGCGCGCGTTCCAGCGCGCGGATCTTCTGCGCTTTTTCCAAGCATTCTACAGCCGGGCAAATATAAGCTCCACGCCCGGAAGCCTTCCCGGTTCGATCCAGTTTAATCTCGTTCTCCGGCGTGCGCACGATGCGCAAAAGCTCCTTCTTGGGCCGCATTTGCCTGCATCCGACGCACATGCGCATCGGGATTTTCTTGCCAGCCATGTGCACACCTCCAAGCAATCCTTACTCTTCCAAGCCTGCTTCAACGTTTTCCGTTTCCGCATCATACAGCGCAAGCTCCTCTTCCGCCTGCGTTTGGCTCTTGATGTCGATCTTCCAGCCGGTCAATTTTGCAGCAAGCCTTGCATTCTGCCCTTCTTTGCCAATGGCAAGCGAAAGCTGGTTGTCCGGAACGATCACTTTGGCTGCCTTTTCTGCTTCGTTGATGTAGACCATGAGCACCTTCGCAGGGCTGAGCGCCTTTGCAATATAGACTGCAGGGTCGCTGTCCCACTCAATAATATCGATCTTTTCATTGTGCAGCTCGTTCACAATGCGTTCCACGCGGGTTCCGCGCTGGCCGACACATGCACCAACCGCATCCACCTGTGGATCAGAGGAATAGACCGCAACTTTCGTGCGGAATCCGGCTTCTCGCGCAATGGATTTAATTTGGACCACGCCGGTCTGGATTTCCGGAACTTCCAACTCAAACAGGCGCTTCACAAGGCCTGGATGCGTGCGCGACACAAGCACCTGCGGCCCCTTGCTGGTTTTGCGCACTTCAAGAACATAGACTTTAATCCGGTCGTTATTGTTGTATTCTTCGCCCGGAATCGTTTCATTCATGGCAATCAAGCCATCCGTTTTGCCGAGCTCTACATATACGCCGCCTTTTTCCACGCGCTGCACGATGGCGGTTAAAATTTCGTTTTCCTTCTCCACATATTCATCAAAAATAACGCCTCGCTCTGCCTCGCGGATGCGCTGAACCACGACCTGCTTGGCCGTCTGCGCAGCAATGCGGCCGAAATTGCGGGGGTTCGATTCCTCCTCAAGCACATCGCCCACTTCGTAAAGGGAATTGATTGCGCGCGCTTTTTCCAGAGAAATCTCCGAATGCGGGTCCTCTACATGCTCCACAACCGTCTTGGATGCGAATACCTGCACCTCGCCCGTATCGCGATCCACCACAGCGCGCACATTGCCCGTTGTTCCATAATTACGTTTATATGCCGCAACCAACGCAGACTCAAACGCGTCGATCAAGATTTCCTTGCTGATGCCGCGCTCCTTCTCGATTGCATTGAGCGCTTCGATAAATTCAGCGTTCATTGATGATCCCTCCCATTTTATCTTTGCTCAAAATAATATCGTTCGCCCCATGTTTGGCGCTTATTCAAACTCTATGTGTGGGCGCACCAGCGCAGCGTCCTTACGCGCAATGGTCAGCATCTCTCCTGCCGCACCTCCCTTGCCAGCCAAGGAAAGCGTGAACGTTTCTGCATCGAAAGCCAGGAGCGTTCCCATAAACTCTTTCTTTTTCTTAATGGGAGCATAGAGTTTGACATCAAGCTTGTTCCCAAGGTTGCGCGAGAAATCCTTGTCCTTTTTCAGCGGCCGGTCAATGCCAATGGAGGACACGGAAAGATAATAAGCTTCCGGGATTGGATCGGCCTCATCGAGAACAGGATCAACCGCGCGGCTGACACGCTCGCAGTCATCCAGCGAAACGCCGCCTGGCGCATCGATGTAGAGCGTAAGCACCCAGTTCCCGTGCTCCTTCTGATATTCGACCTCATCCAGCTCAAAACCCTGCGCTTCTACCGTTGCGCGCACAGCCCGGTCTACCGCTTCCGTAATTTTCATCCCGTTCCCTCGCCTTCAAAAGAAAAGAGCGGGAAAAACGCCCACTCTTTCAAACCTCAAATGCAGCTTTTGCTGCCCAACAAATAAATTATACCAGCTTATCCCAACGAAAGCAAGCATAATCTTTCCTATAGCATGCTTCAAAAAGTCAAAACAGCGTAAGCTGATTGGTTTCCGGCATGCCATCGAAGCAGCCCAGCGCACGCATCGCACCGATCACGGCGCTGTTTGCTTTTGTGCGCAGGCGGAAGTCTTCCACAGAAGCAAAAGGCCCTCCGCTTTGCGCTTCTTCAATGCCAATGGCAGCATTCCCCCCAACGCCAGCAATGGAAGAAAACGGCGGCCGAATGGCGTTGCCTTCGATCGTAAACCGTTTTGCCTTCGAGCGCATCAAGTCTATCGGAAGCAGTTCAATGCCCCTAAGGTTCATCTCGTAGACCACTTCCAGGATAACGAGCAGATCCGCTTCCTTGGTTTCGATATCGTTGCCCTTTGCCTTCAGCGCTTTAATGTTTTTCAGCACGCGCTCAGCCCCGCCGGAAGCTTGGGCTAGGTCAAATGCATCAGCCCGTACGGTAAAATATACGGAATAAAATGCAAGGGGCAAATGCACTTTATAATAGGCAACGCGGAACGCCATCATCACATAGGCTGCCGCATGCGCGCGTGGGAACATATATTTGATCTTTTTGCAGGAGATCACAAACCATTCTGGAATATTAAGCTTCTGCATGTGCTCTTCCATTTCCGGAGTAAGGCCCCTGCCCTTGCGCACGCTCTCCATGGTTTTAAAGGACATGAGCGGATCTCCTCCCTGCAGGAGCAGATAGTTCATGATATCATCGCGCGTACAGATAACCTGTGAAAGCGTTGCCTGCCCGCTGAGCACAAGATCCTGCGCATTTCCCAACCATACGTCCGTGCCATGTGAAAGGCCGGCAAGGCGCACCAGCTCCTCCATGGTGGTTGGGCGGGTGTCCATAAGCATCTTGCGCACAAAGCTTGTCCCGAATTCTGGGATTGCAATGCTGCCGACATCACAATCAAGTTCTTCAAGCGTGATGCCAAGCGGCTCGATGGTGCGGAATATTTTCATGGTTTCCGGATCGTCCAGCGGGATATCCTTTGGGTCGAGGCCCGTGATGTCCTGCATCATGCGCAGTGCAGTCGGATCGTCATGGCCGAGGATGTCCAGCTTGACCAAACGGTCATCCATGGCATGGAAATCAAAATGCGTGGTAATCGTGTTCTTTTCCTTTTTATCTGCCGGGTACTGCACGGGCGTAAACTCAATAACGTCGTTTTCCTGGGGCACGATCACAATGCCGCCCGGGTGCTGGCCCGTGGTACGTTTTACGCCCAAGCAGCCCGCAACGAGGCGCTCCGTTTCGCCACGGTTGAAACTCACGCCCTGTTGCTCGCAATAGCCTTTGATGTAGCCATAGATCGTCTTATCCTGCAGTCCTGAAATGGTGCCTGCACGAAACGCGTGCCCTTCGCCGAACATCTCCTCCACATATTTATGAGCAACCGGCTGATATTCTCCTGAAAAGTTCAAATCGATATCCGGGGTCTTATCGCCTTTAAAACCGAGGAACACCTCAAACGGGATCTCATAACCGAGCTTTTGATACTGCGTGCCGCACACGGGGCAATTTGCATCCGGCAGGTCTACGCCGCAGGTATATTGATTCCGATCCACATCAAAATCGCTATGCTTGCAGTTTGGGCAAACATAATGCGGCTGCAATGGATTTACTTCCGTAATGCCAGCCATTGTGGCTACGAAGGATGAGCCCACCGAGCCACGGGAGCCTACAAGATAACCATCCTGGTTGGATTTATGCACCAGCCGCTGTGCCAGCAAATACAGCGTTGCATACCCGTTGCCGATGATGGAATTGAGCTCTTTCTCAAGCCGTGCCTGCACCACTTCGGGCAGGGGATTGCCATAAATTTCATGCGCACGCTTCTCCGCCATGCTGCACAGCTCCTCGTTTGCGCCTTCAAACGTCGGCGCATAGGTCCCCTTCTCCGAAAGGAACGCCTTTAACCGATCGCAGGAATCGGCAATTGCATTGGGGTTTTTAACCACGACCTCAAATGCTTTTTCCTCCCCCAGATACGAGAATTCCTCGAGCATCTCCTCCGTGGTTCTAAAATAGAGCGGCGCCTGTTGTTCCGCATCCTTAAAATCCCGCGCACTCATAAGGATAGCACGATAAATCGCATCCTCCGGGTTTAAAAAGTGCACATCCCCCGTTGCAACGACCGGAATGCCAAGCTCGTCTCCAAGCGCCACAATTTCCCGGTTTAGCGCGCGCAGCCCCTCCTCATCCTTCACGGTTTCGTTGCGCACCATAAACGCGTTATTTCCAATGGGTTGTATTTCAAGGTAATCATATTCCCTTGCAATCTCCGCGATCTCCGCATGCGGTCTCTCTGCGAGGATTGCCTGGAACAGCTCGCCCGCTTCGCATGCCGAGCCCACGATGAGCCCCTCCCTGTGCATTTGCAAGAGGCTGCGCGGAATGCGGGGAACGCCTTTCAAATGTTCCAGATGCGCATAGGAAACAAGGCGGTACAGGTTTTTAAGCCCTTCGTGATTCTTCGCAAGCAAAATGATGTGGAATGTACTGCGCTGGCCTTTCACGCGCTCATGCGGTATGCAATCCACCAGAGGCAGCCGTTCGACCCCCTGCGCGCGCATGCGTGTGCAAAGCGCGCCAAGCAATGCGCGCACTGCTTCGGCCGCGCCCGCCGCGCCGCATTCCGGCGTTGGAAGCCCCGCCGCCGCGCACGCGGGCGCAAGGGATGTGTCCTTCAGCGTGCGGAACAGATAATGCGTTAACATCTCCGTGTTCACGCACTGCGAAGGCAGCTCCACGGAAAGCACCTGCCCCTTTTTGACGAGGCGCAAAAGTGCATCCGCACCATGGCAGACCAGTTGTGCGCCGTTGGCAAATGCCGCAAGCGCCTCTAGTGCTTCGCCCGGAAGGGGGGCAGCATCGATCTGCGTCTGCGTAAGGCCCGTTTGCTCTGCGAGCGCGCGTGGAAGCGGGATGGCAGGGTTCATAAGCGTATGAAAGTGAGCTTCTTTTCCATCCGCTCCCCAGCGTACTGCGGCAATTTCAAACACGCCGTCCTTATGCACGCCGCCTCCGCAGGTCATCCCAATCGCGCAAAAATCTCCTTCCATTGGAATCAATGCGCAATCGGGCAGGAGATAGCCTTCCACGCCTAAAATTGCCTTAAAATCCTTCCCATCTTTTACGAGCTTGTCCGCTGCGGCAACCACCGTTGGAAACGCCTGCACAACGCCATGGTCTGTGATTGCAACCGCCTTATGCCCCCAGCGCGCAGCCGTTGTAACTGCTGCTTTGGGGTCCACAAGCCCGTCCATGGACGACATCTTGGTGTGCAGATGCAGCTCCACGCGTTTCTGCTCCGCCTTATCTTCCCGCAAAATTGGCGCAGTGCAATAAAGCCAGTTGGGGAACACACAATGCATGCTCATGAAATCATCCCGCGCATACCTGCCATGTGCAACAAGCCATTTGCCATCCTTTTTGCATTTTTCAATGCGCTCAACAACGCTCTTTTCTTCTTTGCGCAGGAAGAGCTTCAGCGGAAGCGTTCCTGTTTTATCCGAAATATAAAGCGAAACGATAAAACTTTCGTCCTTGCGCACCCGCACATCGAGAGAAAGGATTTCCCCTTGCACAGTAACGGTTCCCGATTCCTCGTTTACCTCCTGCATGGGGGCAGGTTTGGTGCTCGTAGGCGCTCCAAGCAGGATTGCATCTTTGGGTACCGCAAATTTTTTTGCAGCCGTCCCCTTTGCTTGTGCGCGCCGCGCAGGCCGCGCCTGCTTGGCTTCTGGTGCATTTTGCTGCGCCTCCTGTTTGCTTGTTTCCGGCATGCAAAGGCCAGCATCCGGCACAAGCTGCACATGGAGCGCAACGCCATAGAATCCTTGCACAAATTCCGTTAGGCGGGAAACACCGTTGCAGCTTTTTGCCGTTTCATACAGTTTTTCCGGGATGCGCACGGAAAACGCGCAAAGTGCTCCTGTATCCCGCTCCCATGCTGCATTGCACAGCACGGGGCGCATAAGCGGCGAAAAGTGCATCCAGCTTTCTGCAAGCTTGTCCGAAAAAGCAGGCTGTGCCATAAGCATCTCCACATTTCCCGCGCAGTGCAGCTCTACCGTGCAGTCCGGAACGGCAGTGCCAAGCGCAGCTGCAATCCGCTCGGCTTCCTGCGCGCCAATCGGCCGCGCCAGGCGCAATTCCACCGCAAGACGCTTTTCATTTTTATAAAGCTTTGCCCCGGCAAGCTCCGCGCCCATGCACGCAAGGCCGTAAGGATCACCCTGCCCCATTATGCCAGCTCCTTTTCACGTTCTTCCAGCATGCTTTGAACTTCCTGCAGAAACTGCTCTGCAACGCCGGGTAGGGCACCTGCAAACGCCTGCTCCCCGCGTTTGAATACCACGGCATTGGTTCGCCCAAAGGCGATACCGACATCCGCTTCCCTGGCTTCACCCGGGCCATTAACCGCACAGCCCATCACAGCCACCTTTAAATACGCGCGTGCGTTTTGGAATTCCTGCTCCACGCGCGCTGCAAGCGCAGCATGCGCCGCGATATTTTTGCAGCGCCCACAGGTAGGGCAGCTAATTACCTCTACGCCTTCCCTGCGCAGGCCCAGCGCGCGCAGGATCGCAATGCCTGCGTTCACTTCGCGCACTGGATCCCCGGTAAGAGACACTCGGATGGTATCGCCTATGCCATCGAGAAGCAGCGCACCGATGCCAACCGCTGATTTGATGATTGCAAGCTCGCTCCCGCCGGCTTCCGTTACGCCAACATGCAGCGGGTATGCGCATGCCTTCGCAAGCAGGCGATAGGTTGCGACTGTCTCCGGCACGCTTGATACTTTTGCGGAAATCACGATGTCTGAAAACCCGGCGTGCTCAAGAATCCGCACATGGCCAAGCGCGCTTTCCGCAAGCGCCTCGGGTGTTGGCGCACCATAGCGCGCAAGCAGCGCCCGGTCAAGCGAGCCGGCATTTACGCCGATGCGGATCGGCACATGGTGCATTTTTGCGCAGGAAACCAATGCCTGCACATTGGCTTCACTGCCGATGTTCCCCGGATTAAAACGGATTTTATCGATACCGTTTTCCATCGCAGCAATCGCGAGCCTGTAATCAAAATGAACATCCGCCACAAGCGGGAGCTTGGGTACGCGCGCGCGGATCTCGCGCACGGCAGCGGCAGCCGCCGCATCGTTCACCGCCATGCGGACCACTTCGCAGCCCGCCTGCGCGAGCTGCTCAATCTGCGCAACCGTTGCTTCCACATCCCCAGTATAGGTGTTCGTCATGGATTGCACGGAAATGGGCGCGCCTGCGCCCATCCGTAGCCCGCCAATATGGACTGATCTCGTTTTGTTTCCCATCTTGCATCCCCCACGGTCCCACCAAAATCAGCCTCCGAACAGGCCGTTTACAAGTCCGCGCACGTCACTTACGGTTAAATATACCATAAGCCCAAGCAGGAGAACCAGCCCTGCAAAATGAACCATGCCTTCCTTTTCGGGTGGGACCGGCTTGCGGCGGATTGCCTCGATAATCAAGAATACCAGCCTTCCCCCATCAAGCGCAGGCAGCGGCAAAAGGTTCATGAACGCGAGGTTTACACTGATGAGCACCGCAAGGTAAAGCACCGTTTCAAATCCCGTGCGCACCGCCTGGCCGATGATGGTAACCGTTCCGACCGGCCCGACAACATCGCCCTGCTGCACGCCCTGCGTAAAGATGCTGCCGATAAAGCGCGCCATCTCCACAAAAATATCCCACACATAGCGGAATGAGGCACCAAGCGCCTGGAAAAGCCCATAGCGTTCCCTGCCATAGCCATAGGTGATGCCGATGAGATTGCTTTCTTGCGCCTCGTTGTAAAAATCGCGCACGGTAAGATCGATGGTTTCTCCATCACGCTGCACGGTAATGACCATCTCGTCCCCCGTTGCCCCAAGGATGAGATCCGAAGCTTCCGTAAAGCTTTCGATGACTTTCCCGTTGATTGCATAAAGCACGTCGCCCGGTTCAATACCGGCTATGGCTGCGGGTGCGCTTTCGCTCGCAAGTTCCTGTACCACCGGCACATCCACATATACGCCGTAGGTCATAAGGGAGACCACCGCAAACAGGATTGCCGTGATCACGTTCATGAGCGGGCCTGCCGCCACTACGATGATGCGCTTCCATACCGGATGCGATGAGAACGAACGGCTATCTTTTGCAGCTTCATCCTCGCCATAAAAGCGGCACATGCCGCCGATTGGAAATGCGCGCAGGGAATAAAGGATCCCGTTTTTCTCTTTTTTTACGATCGCAGGGCCCATGCCCACCGCAAACTCCAGCACGGTAAAGCCCAGCCATCTTCCAGCCAGAAAATGGCCAAGTTCATGCACCACAACGAAAACGGAGAGCACCAAAAGGGCTGCCAAAATGGATAAAAACGTCGTCAATTCTTCTTCTCCATCGCTTTCTCCGCAAGGCTGCGCGCCTCGCAGTCTGTTTCCAGAATATCCGCAAATGTGCGGATTTCTGCGCGTGTTACATGCGCCATCGCATATTCCACTGCGCAGAAAATGTCAAAAAATCCGATTTCCCCTTTCCGGAACCGGGCGACTGCCGCTTCGTTTGCGGCATTGTAGGCGATCGGGAGCACTTCCCCTTCCGCAAGCGCTTCATACGCGAGCGGGATGGACGGGAAACGCTCCGCATCCGGCGCCTCAAACGTGAGCTTTCCAACCTCAGCCAGGTTGAGCGCGCCGAATTGGGATGGCATGCGCTCGGGCCAGGATAACGCATAATGGATTGCGAGGCGCATATCTGGGCGTGCAAGCTGTGCAAGTATGCTTGCGTCGCAAAACTCCACCATGGAATGCACGATGGATTCCGGATGCACAAGCACTGAGATGCGCGCTCCTTCTATGCCGAACAGATAGCTTGCTTCCATGATTTCAAGCCCCTTGTTAAACAGGGTGGCAGAATCGATGGTAATCTTTGCGCCCATGCTCCAAGTGGGGTGGCGCAATGCATCCTGGGCTGTTACCACGCGCAGCTTTTCCATCGAAGCGGTGCGGAACGGTCCTCCCGAAGCCGTAAGCCAAAGCCGGGCTACCTCGCCATGCGTGCCGCCGCAAAGGCATTGAAAGAGCGCAGACTGCTCGCTGTCCACCGGGAGAATCCTGCCCCCGTGCACCAACGCTTGGTCTACAAGCTTGTGCGCACAGACGATGCTCTCCTTGTTCGCAAGCGCAACGGTTTTGCCCGCATTAAGCGCTGCAAGCAGCGGCTCGGTCCCGGCGAAGCCGGATATGCCGTTTACGACCGTATCAATCTCCGGCAATGCCGCCAGGATGGCCGCAGCCTGCGGCCCCGCTTCCAATCGCACGCCCTCCGGCAGATACGGCCGCACCGTTTTTGCAGCTGCTTCCTCAGCAATTCCAACAAATTCCGGGTGGAACTCGCGCACCTGCGCAAGCAGCAACTCTACGTTGCCATGCGCGCAAAGCACGCCGGCGCGCCCAAGCTCCGGGCATGCGCGCAGCACATCCAGCGTTTGCCGGCCGATAGAACCTGTGCTGCCAAGAACCGCAATGGTTTTCCTACTCAAGTTTATTATACTCCCATGATTTTGAACACAGCGTAAACGATCGGGGCACAAAAGAGAACGCTGTCCAGCCTGTCCAACATGCCGCCATGTTCAGAGAAAATGCGGCTATAATCTTTGATGCCGGCCCATCGTTTGATCGCCGAAGCAAACAGATCGCCAAACTGGCCGAGAATGCCGCAGATTAGGCCCAGCCCAAGCAATAGCTGTAACGATGCGCCCGCAGGATACAGGCCTTCCAGCGCATAAACAAGCGCACCGCCTGCCGCGCCGCCAAATATGCCGCCAATACCGCCCGCCACTGTTTTGTTAGGGCTCAGCTCCGGAGAAAGCTGGCGTTTGCCAAAAAGCTTTCCGAACGTATATGCAAACGTGTCCCCCATAAGGGGCATTGCAAAAATCGAAAACAGCGCAATGCGGCTCTTATCATAACTTCCGCCATATTCTGCGACCATGGAGATCGCAGTAAAAAATGCAAGCGGATAGATCAACGGGAACAGCGAAAAAACGGCATCCTCCGTTGTACGATGGCGCGACCAAACGCGCTCCATCAAAACGAGCATTGCCGCTAGCAACCCAAGCAGCCAAACAGCGTCCCCACCAAACAGACGATAGAGCACAAAGTAGCCCGCTGCATACAGATAAGCAGGCAGCAGAAAAAGCTTATGGTCTTTTCGCGCAAACGCGTTTCCCATTTCATATACGCTTGCAAGTGCGCCAACCGTAAAAATCGCGCATTGCAGCCACCCACCAAGATACAAAATCGCTGCAAGCACAAGGAGCAGCGCAGCGGCGACGATAAGCCGCTTCATCAGCTTTGACAATTTTATTCCTCCCCATCGGGTTTTAAGCCGCCAAAACGCCTATTGCGCTGCGCATAGTCACGCAGCGTGCTTAGATAAAGTGCGTCTGAAAAGTCCGGCCAAAGCGCATCTACGAATACGAGTTCTGCATAAGCGGCCTGCAACAACAGAAAATTGGATAGCCGCTGTTCACCGCCGGTCCGGATTAAAAGGTCCAGTTCCGGAAGGCCGCCCGTATCAAGATGCGCCATAAGCGCTGCTTCGTCGATGGATTCCGGTATAAGCGCACCCATCACAGCTTCCTGCGCAATGGCCCGGACTGCGCGCACAGCTTCCGCCCGTGCGCCATAATTGAGCGCAACGTTCAGCCGCAATCCATCATTTTTCGCTGTTTTTTTCTCTGCTGCGCGCACGGCAGCACGAACGTTACCCGGCAAGGCTTCCATATCCCCCAGCATGCGGATGCGAACCCGGTTTGCATGCAGCGCTTCCACCTCATTGGTGAAGTATTCCATGAATAGTCCGAACAAAGCATCCACTTCATTTTTAGGCCGTTTCCAGTTTTCAGTTGAAAATGCATATAGGGAAAGCGCCTGGATGCCCAAATCGGAGCTTACGCGAATGATCCCGCGTAGCCGCTCCGTCCCGGCCCGGTGGCCGAGTGCACGTGGCAGTCCGCGCCTGGTAGCCCACCGGCCGTTGCCGTCCATGATGATGCCAACGTGTTTGGGCAAACGGCCGCCCAGTTCTCGATTTACCTTCTCAACATCGCTCTGCACATCCAATTCTCCTAAAGAAGAATGACGGCGTGACAGGCGCCGTCATCCCGTTTATTCTTGATAGTCCAAATCCGTTTTAAACACGGCAAAGGCCAGTTCAACCTCCGCTGCGCCCGTCTGGCGCTGGCGGATGACACGGGATTCATTACCCTTTACGCCTTTTCGGCTGGAAACGCACAAGCAGCGCACTGCAAAGCCTTCTGCAGCAAGCGCAGCGCGCGCGTGGGAAAGCTCCCATCCCAATACGTTGGTCAAACTTCCATGATCTCCTTTTCCTTATCGGCAACGATCTTATCGATGTCCTTAATGGTGGAATCCGTCAGCTTTTGCGCCTGCTCTTCCAACTTTTTCTGATCGTCCTCCGTCACTTCGCCATCCTTCTTCTGCTTTTTAATCTGCTCAATCGCATCCCGGCGGATGGAGCGGATCGCGACCTTGGAGTCCTCGCCTTTTTTGCGCACAACTTTCACAAGGTCTTTGCGGCGTTCTTCCGTCAGTTCCGGGAAAACCAGGCGGATGCATTTGCCATCATTAGAAGGATTAATGCCCAAATCGGACTTCTGGATTGCTTTTTCAACCGGATTGAGCATGCTTGGATCATAAGGTGTGATCATGAGAAGGCGCGGCTCGGGAGAGGAAATATTCCCCACCTGTTTCACGGGCGTGGGCGTGCCATAATAATCTACCAGGATACGGTCAAGCACCTGCGCGTTCGCACGGCCGGCGCGCAAGCTGGATAACTCCTTTACGAGCACTGCAATGGTTTTCCCCATTTTTTCTTTTGCGGTTGCGATAGCGTCCATGTTCCTGCCTCCACTTTCTATAAAACGTCACTTTTATTGTAATGGAAATCCAGCGCGGTTACAAGCCTAAAAAGCAAATCAGTCGATCAGCGTTCCAACATTCTCACCATAAACCGCTTTTAAGATGTTTCCCTTTTCCTTCATAGCAAATACAAGGATCGGAATATGCTGCTCGCGGCAAAGCGTGATTGCAGTAAGGTCTGTCGCCTTTAAATCCTGCTCGATCACCGCATCATAGCTAAGGTGTGAATATCGCTGTGCATCCGCAACAACATTGGGGTCTGCGGAATAGACCGCATCCACATTTTTAGCCAGGAGCAGCACATCCGCATGCATTTCCGCCGCTTTAAGCGCCGCAGCTGTATCCGTAGAAAAAAACGGGAGCCCGGAGCCGCATGCAAAGAGCACCACCTGCCCTGCGGCAAAGGCTTCCTCCGCGCGCTGTGCAGTAAACGTATCGCATACGCGCTCCATCGGCAGGCTCGAAAGCACCTTGCATGGAACGCCCCGCTGCTTGAGCGCTGCCTCCATCGCAAGGGAATTAATCGCCGTTGCAAGCATGCCCATCTGATCCGCCTTGTTCCGGTCCATTTCGCCGGCGCTGCGCCCGCGCCAGATGTTTCCGCCGCCAATGGTTACGCCCACCTGCACGCCAGCGGCATTGAGCGTTTGGATTTCGCCTGCAATGTGCCCCGCCGCATCAAAATCCACCGTGTCTGCGCCGCCCAAGGCTTCGCCGCTGAGTTTAAGCGATACCCGCTTATATTTCAGTTCCATCCTGTTCTGTTTCCTTCCTGTTTTAGTTGCGCCCCTTGCGCCGAAATAGAAAAAGGGGGGAACATCTCCGGATGCTCCCCCTTCCACAACTTATTTCTTCATCTGACCCATAACTTCTTCCGCGAAGTTATCTTGACGCTTCTGCAGGCCCTCGCCCATCTCGAAGCGGTAGAAACGCACGACCGTAAGATCGCCGTTGGCCTTGAGCATGGCGCGGATGGTCTGATCCGGATCCTTTACAAAGGGCTGCTCCAGCAGGCAGACTTCCTTGTAGTATTTCTCAATCCGGCCTTCCACCATCTTCTCGATGATGTTTGCAGGCTTCGGCTTGGGATCATTCATCGCCTGCTCGCGGAGGATCTTCTTCTCATGCTCGATGTCCTCCTGGTTGCAATCCTCTTTGGAGAGGCAGGTGGGCTTTGCTGCCGCGATATGCATCGCAACATCGTGAATGGCAGCTTCGTGACCTGCAACCGCACCGGCAACCTCAACGAGAACGCCGATCTTGCCGCCCAGGTGGATGTAAGTGTCCACGCAGCCGTTTTCAGCTTCCACGCGCGCGAAACGGCGGATGGTGATCTTTTCGCCGATCTTTGCAACCGCGCGGGTAATCATTTCCGCAACCGTGCCATCGCCACAATCCGCAGCCATGAGCGCATCCACGTCCGCGGGGTTCTTCTCCGCAACGATCTTTGCAACGTTTGCAACAAGCGCCTTGAAATCATCCGTTTTTGCAACGAAATCGGTTTCGCAGTTTACTTCAACGATCACGCCCAGCTTGGCGTCCTTGGAAACATAGCTTGCAACGATGCCTTCCGCAGCAATGCGGGCCGCCTTCTTCGCAGAAGCGGCAAGGCTCTTCTCGCGCAGGTAATCCATGGCCTTATCCATATCGCCATTGCATTCCGTAAGCGCTTTTTTGCAATCCATCATGCCGGCGCCGCTCATCTCGCGCAACGCCATAACATCCTTGGCTGTAAACATATTCTATTTTTCCTCCCGAATAAAAGTCATCAATTAAAACTCGTCCTCAGCAGCTTCAGCGGCGGGTTCTTCCTCATCCGCCATCTGCTCGCCCTGCTTGCCCTCAAGCACTGCATCCGCCATCTTGGAGGCGATGAGCTTGACCGCGCGGATTGCGTCGTCATTGCCGGGGATCGGGTAATCGGCTTCGTCCGGGTCGCAGTTGGTATCCACAATGGCAACCACCGGGATGCCCAGAGTCCTCGCTTCGAGGATTGCAATGTGCTCCTTGCGCGGGTCTACCACGAACAGCGCGCCAGGCAGTTTTTTCATATCCTTGATGCCGCCCAGGTTCTTTTCGAGCTTTGCCTGCTCGGCCTTGAGCTTAATAACTTCCTTTTTAGGCAGCAGCGCGAAATCGCCATCCGCTTCCATCTTCTCGATCTTGCGCAGCTGCGCGATGCGGCCCTGGATGGTCTTGAAGTTGGTGAGCATGCCGCCCAGCCAGCGCTGGTTGACATAGAACATTTCGCAGCGCTTCGCTTCCTGCTCAATGGATTCCTGCGCCTGCTTCTTGGTGCCAACGAACAGGATGCTCTTGCCATCCATCACGAGATCGCGCACGAAATAATACGCTTCGTCGATCTTCTTTACGGTTTTCTGCAGGTCGATGATGTAGATGCCGTTGCGCTCGGTGAAGATGTATTCCTTCATCTTCGGGTTCCAGCGGCGGGTCTGGTGTCCGAAATGGACGCCGGCTTCGAGCAGTTGTTTCATGGAAATTACAGACATGGGTAATATACCTCCTCGTTTTTTCCTCCCCGCACATCCTCCCGCAGGAAAGCCGCTTCTGCGGCACGAGCCCTGCAGTCCGCGCGGGTGCGTATTTGAATTTTACGCGGGCGCACTGTTTCCACGCAATGCACCGTTGGTGATTATAGCATGGAGGAGCCCTAAATGCAAGGTTTTTTGATGCCTTTTCAAAGAAGCCGATGGACGGCTGTACATAAAACCATTCCAGAACCTATATTATTGATATTTGCTTGACATTGCATTGTTCCTATTCTATATTATATTTTAAGTGCATGTAGCATTTTTAACTTTTTTACCTAAATCATAGGGTTCAAACAAACTCTCGATTTTCTGTCGTAGCAGATGGCTCTTACAGGCGAACCGATTCTGGACTTCCTGCATTGCCGGCTTGGAAGCGAGTTACAATGCCCAGTATAAGGGAGGAAATGCCTATGCTGTATATTACAACATATATGATACGGAAATTAACAATGAAATCTATTTTGCTGTGGCGATTAGGCCCAACAATTCCACTGCTATTGTAGTTGACGGGTACGGGCACTACGCCAAACGTGATACGCAAATTACACCGCATATCAGCATAAGCAGTTCTGGAGTAGATATGACCATCACCCCAGAGCAGAATGTTTCTTATATGCCCAGCACGCATGTGTAAGTTGATCGGTAGTTGAAAGGAACTCTATGCGCCGGAACATCAAGCTTTTTCTCATCATCTTTGTTTTCACTTATGCACTGGGCAGCATACTTGGCATCGTCTTTGCGGCATCCGCCCAAATGTTGCCGGGCCCAGGGTCTCTATTCGGCAGTGTAAACGGGCTCTTTTTTCTCTTATACCATGTGTGCATGGTCGGCGGCTGCGTTTTCCTGCTGGTGAACCGAAAGAATCAAAAGCTGCTGCGCTATGGCGTAATTGGAATCAGTGTGCTGCTGATCCTTTCATACCTTTCGGAACGCGTCTACAGCATTGCCTTGCTGGTCGGCAATCTTGGAATCAGCCATCCCGATGTGCTTTCCGTTTTAAGCAGAACTTTCCTTGAGCCAGGAAGCCTTACCTCCGGCCTGCTGTTGATCCTGCTCCTGCTCATTTCGCTTTTCGGGCTGGGCAGCCCGAAAAAGGGCGGCGAAGATTAAGGCATCCCCCTTCCGCGCACCGGAAGGGGGATGTTTTATCGTTTATTCCGCCTCGCCGAACGTGCAGGCGTCCGCATCCATGCGGAAGCGCTTGCCCAGCGGCAGGGACATTGTGGGCGAGCAGTGGCCGCAGCGTATGCCCTTGATGGTGGGTTTTCCGGCCGGCTTCACCAATTCTTCAATCACCGTATCAAGCGTCAAGGTCTTTTCATCGGGCTTCGGGTCGCAATCCGCGAAATCGCCGATGAGGATGCCCGCGCAATCCGCGAATTTGCCCGCATTGCGCAGCTGTGTCAGCATGCCGTCAATGCGGTATGGCCGTTCGCCCACATCCTCGAAGAAGAGGATCTTGCCGCGGGTGTCAATCTCCCAGGGGGTACCAAGCGACGCCGCGATGAGCGAAAGGTTCCCGCCGCAGAGCGTGCCCTCGGCTTTGCCCGGCACGAGCGTTTCGCGCGGGAAGCCCTCGGGGTTCGCATAATCTGCCCTGCCTTCAAACAGCATGGTTTTGATGCGCGAAAGGGAATATTCGCAGGCATCCGGCAGCGCCGTTACCATGGGCATATGATAGGTTACAAAGCCGCAACGCTGGTTAAAGGCAATGTGGTATGCCGTAATATCGCTATAGCCGCCAAAGAACTTCGGGTTTTTCGCGATGGTATCAAAATCCAGCAGCGGAAGCACGCGGTTCCCGCCATAGCCGCCGCGCGTTGCAAGAATGCCATCGATGCTCTTATCCGCAAACGCAGCGTTGATGTCTGCCGCACGCAGCGCATCCGGGCCCGCAAAATACCCGCGCGCCGAACGTGCGCTTTCATATACCACGGGCTCAAATCCCAGCTGGCGAAGCGCCTCCACACCTGCTGAAAGCTTATCTTCCGTTACGGAGCTGGACGGCCCAAGCACCGCCACCCGGGCTCCCTTGAAAAGTTTTGGCGTCAACATGCTTATTCTTCCTCCTCTTCCAATTCATCCATCAGCTCAAGAAAATGCGCAAACACCTCATCGAGCAGGACTTCGTTTTCAACAGGCCGATATGTGTCGCCTTCCTCGCCGCGTTCAATGCGCATGAGGACTACTTCCGCCTCCGCATCGTCATCCTGCGTTTGCCCGCCTTCTTCGATGGGCTCAAGCGCAACATAGCGCTCGCCTTCATGCAGGAACGTTAAAACATGGGAAAAGCGCGCCGCTTCCCCGTTTTCATCCAGCAACACGACCTCGTCTAACCGTTCTTCCATTCCGTTCTCCCATCGCTTATAATTTCGGGTTCGTATCCAGATACCCCTGCAGGATGATGGTCGCTGCAAGCTTATCCACCACCTTGCGCCGCTTCTGCCAGTTGAGCTCCGCTTCAAACAGCACGCGCTCGGCTGAAACGGTGCTCAGCCGTTCATCATAAAACGCATGCTCGCCTTCCCAGCCGTTTAGGACAGCATCCGCAAACGCGCGGACCTTTTCTGCCTGGAAGCCATAGCTGCCATCCATGTTGCGCGGCATACCAAACAGCAGGCGAACCGGGCGGTATCGCTCTGCAACGGCGCGCACATAGGCGGCGTCCTTCTCAAGATCGCCCGTGCGCACATAGGTTTCAAGCCCCTGCGCCGTGATGCCAAGCGCATCGCTTACTGCAAGGCCGATCCGTTTATCCCCAACGTCGAGCGCCAATACCCTCTGCATGCCGCTACCGCTCCGCTATCGGCTGATCCCTATGTTCGGGTGCTTCCACATAGAAACGCACGAGCTCCTCAAGCAACTCATCGCGCTCCAGCATACGGATAAGGTAGCGGGCGTTGTTGTAGCTTGTAATATAGGTTGGGTCGCCCGAGATCAAATACCCCACGATCTGGTTGATGGGATCGTACCCTTTTTCCTTCATGGCAAAATAAACGCGCATAAGCACTTCATTCGCGGTGTTCTTTTCCCGCGGGATGTGGAATTGCGTGGTTTGGTTGGTATTATCCGTCATCGCGTAGCCCCCATGTCGTTTGACATATTTTTCATAGTAACATTATAGCTTATTCCAGCCCAAAATACAAACAAATGCGGATGGAGGAAACCTGCCACCCGCATTCGCCGCATGCGGCGGGGCGCTTAGCCAAAAATGCTGCCGATCTGCCCCATTGCGCGCTTTCCGCAGCGCAGTGCGCGCTTTGAATCGCGCATCATGCGCCTAGAAACATCCGGATACATCGCGATCACGCCGGCCGTAGCCATCGCCATGCCCGCCGCGAGCCCGATCATTAATGTCGCTGCTTTCATTCCACTCACTCCTTTCACGCTCTATATGGAATTAGCATTTCCACCTTGCACTGAAAAAAGCGATGGGAGTTTTTTGCAATCCAGTTTTGCGATTCTGCGCTTTTGCATTTTTTGGAAAAAAATCCCTTCCGGTTCTGCCCGGCGTGCATCCGCCCTTTAACACAGCGCACTCCACGCTTGTAATGGCTAAAAAGGAGCTTATGCCGCGCGCCTTTCCATGCAGTTTGCGCCGGTTCCTGGATGGATCGCCTGCAAAAGGCCGCTCGCACTGGATTCTGCCAAGCCTGCCGCAAACTTCATGCAGGAAAACCGTCCAAAGGAACGCGCAAATCATCATAAAAGAAGTTTACCTTTTTTAAGGTTCCCTCGCGCCGCGGCATATTATAAGGGTTCCTCCCTGCCATGTGGATTTTGCGAATTTGCCATGCGCAGCGCTAGCGCCAATCCATAGTTCTGGAGAGGACTGCAAGTGCAAAGCAAAGCAGCCGCAAGAGGAGTGGTGGCATAGGAAAATACTGGTGAATTTCTGCGCTATTCTCCCCTGTGCCGTGTTAGCCGGCCTCGGAAGGGAGCCCCCTGTCTGCGGCCGGCCTCCTTGGCCAGAATAAATGGGGACGAATTGATGCTGCGCTCTTAAAACGGGAAGATCTGCAGCAAATGCGTAAAAGAGGAGGGAGCATACCCGTTGTGGCATGCCTCCCAAAGGGGCCAATGCAGCGCCCAAATACGCCCCTAACGATATTTCCCCAGGCCACCCGTCTAAGAGCAGCTTGTGCCGCTTGTAAGGTTTCAATTCTTTCTTTTTGCCACGGCGCCATCAAGGCCTTCTCCCACCAGGCACTTTGACTTACCCTGCGCAGAGGGCTCGCGAGCTGCAACTCCCAGCCCAAAGGTTCGGGCGGGCAAAAGCCTCCCTAAAAAGAGCGGCTCAACCTGCCGAAAAGCAGCTATCGCCACTTTTTGGGGACTTTCACAGCTTCTTTGCGCTTAAGGCGTTTCCATGTAGCCATACTGCTGCGCACCTCCTTAGGGCACTTTCTTCTTGTATAGCCAAACCAAATGAGATCTTCCGAGGGTTGCATTCCCCAAACCTCACAAAGTTTTTCAGCAAGCAAAAGCCGCCCCATCGGGCGGCTTTTGCATTTTCCATATTGCGATTACTTTCCGTTCCTGCGCTTTGCAAAATGCCAGCCGCAGCAAAGCCCTGCAAGCGCGCCCAGCAGCAACAGCATGCCAAGCCAGGTGAGGTCCGCTGCGCCGCTGCCCTCAAGGAGCGTGATATGCGCTGAGGTGCCTTCGGGCTGCACAGCCGAAACCGGGGAGAGGAACATGCCCATGCTCCAATCGGTAATCTCCCAATCATCGCCCGTTTGCGGCGCGAAGATGATGTTGCCGCCGCCGACCGCGGGGATCTTCACAAGCGTCCGCGCAAGATAGCTGAGCGGATAATAGATGCGGCTTATCTCCGGGGTGAGCGCATTCGCGCGGGAGATGACGATGTCATCTCCATGGTTCCAACGGATGACGAGCGTAACATCGCGCACATTCACCGCGTTCATAATCTCAACAGGCATTTTGTCAAAATAGCCTGCATCCACAGTAAGCACAGCGCCTGCATCCGAGAACGCAACAGTGCGGAGCACATCGCCCCAGAAGCGATCCTGCGCACGGTCAAACGCGGACTCTTCCTCCGTATCCGGCGCAACATATTTTGTCCACCCAAGCACTGCATCGGAAACCGAGAAGCCGGCAGGCAGCTCGAAGCGCAAGTTGTTTGCCTCCTTCACGGGGGTGATGGGCGTAAGCGTGCCATTCTGATACAGATAGAGCATAAAGGTATCCGCCTGCTCCGTGCCGGCAGGATAGGGGATCTGCACCGCAATGCTCTGCTGGGCAGTAACCGGCGTTACTCCGTTCGCCAGGAATGCAAGGCGCATGCTCTGCGTATTTCCAACGAGCGCAGGATATTCAGCCGCGATCGCCACATCGATGCCGGAAGCGTTTTGCGGCGCGGTGATTGTGAGCGACACATTCTGCGCTACGCTGCCGGGATCGTTCGGGGTGATTAGGAATTCATCTTCGTCGTCAATGATGGGGCCCGCTTCGCCCGGATCCGGGTTGGTGGTCGCACCCGACACAACGTTAAAGGTAAACTGTGTCTGCTGGGTCACGCCGCCTTCGGTATAGGATACCGTTACGGTATGTTCCCCAAGCTCGCGCATGGTTTGCACGGTTACGGCGGAGAGCGCAATCCTGGAATCAGAAAGCTGGAGCGTTTCCGTGCGGGTACTCTTGTAGGTGAGCTTCGCCGCGCCGCCTGTGAGGTCAATGCCCGTTGCACCAAGCGTGTATTCCGTTTGGGTGGGCTGCGTTTCCATTGCAATGCCCGTGAGCACATCGGTCACCACGATGTTCGCCGTGCCGGTGTAATCAACGCCCTGGCTTGTTGCCTTGAGCGTGAGCAGCTGCGTTCCCACATTCTCCGGTTTCAGTTCCGTAGAATAGCCGCTTGCGGTATATTGATCCTTCGTGAAGGTTTCCGTGCGGCCGCTCTTGTAGGTAACCTTGAGCGTGATTGCATCCATGTTGAGCGCCGTGCCGATCTCCACCGTTGCAGGAGCGCCGAGCACCTCAACCTTATCCACCGTTTCCGTTCCGACTTGAATGATCAGCGTCAAATCGATGGGCTCATAGGTATTCGCTGCTGTGGGCGTAAAGGTATAGGTTACCTTTGCCGTCTGCCCCACGGTTTTGCCGGAAGCAAGGGCGATGGAAGCCACGCCATTTGCAAGTTCCTTTTTGGCAAGGATGCTGTTTGCGTCTTCCGTTCCCTTTATAGCGAAGGCGCCTGCTACGGGCGTGCCGAAAACCGCTGCGAGATCCAGCTGATACGTTTCCGTATCCAAATAGGAGATCACCTTAGTTTCGCTTGTTTTATTCGGCGCAAGCGTCCCCTTCGCGATACGGAGCGTGCGAGCCGTTTGATCCTGCGTATAGGGTTTATTCTCATCCAGCTTATAATTCTTGTGTGTAAGCTCGGCGGTCAGCACATAATCGCCGGCAAGCACGGGCGCCTGCGCCGCGCCGTTATACAGCACGGTTGCCTGCACGCCATCCTTATCCTGTTCCAGCACACCGTTCACCGTGGCGGAAGCGGCCTTTTCCTGCCCATCGTAGGTTTCGTTCATGCTGCCAGTGAACGTAATGGTCACAGGCTTTTGGGTGATATCCGCCGTAACGCTTTCCGGCCAGGAGGGCTTATAGTTGCTTGCGGCGTCGCCCGAGATCTGAACGGAATAGGTAACGGTTTTGTTTTCGCCCGCATTCGCATCCGCAAAGGCAGGGCTTGTAACTTGAACCGTGATGGAGCTCTGATCGTCCCCAATCAAATCGACCGCGTTAAAGCTCGCATTTACTTCAGCATCGACCTTGCCATCGTATACCTTATCCGCAGCCGTAACGTTCAGCGTCACCGGCTTCGGGGTGATCTTCGCTGCAAGGGCAGCAGGTTGCGTAAGCGTATAGTTTGCAAGCACTTCCGCATCGCCAGCCAATTCAGCCGTTATGGCAACGCTGTTTGCAGCATTGACGTCCTTGCTGTTAAAGGCCGCGCTCGTAATCGTGAAGTCTACGCTCTCCCCATTCACCACGCCGTTGAGCGTACCGCCCTGCGGCGTTGCATTGACCGTGCCGTCATACACCTTATCCGCCACGGTGATGCCGGTGATGGTGAGCTCTTTTTTCTGAATCGTGAGCGTTACGCTTGCGCTGCCGGCATAATCCGCGTTGCTCTCCGGCACCTTCACGGTAACGGTATAGGTGCCTGCCGCCGTGGGCGCACCCTGGAGCACTTCCGTTCCTTTTTTATACTCATATTCTACTGCAACGTCTTTGCTCGGCTGCGCCGTTTCCATAGTATAGCTTTCGCCATAGGTCACGGTTTTCGCTTCGAAGCCGGTGAAGGTAATGGTTTCCTTATTTGCCACCTCAAACTTGAGCGTAACCTCTTTTTCAAGGGAGGTGGAGGTTTCACCCGTGGCCGTAGGCGTGCCCGTGATTGTAAGCGTGCCTTCATACGTCGCTTCGCTCTTACGGGAAAGTTCGCTCTTCGGCGCAACGTTCAGCGTTACGCTCTCGCCGGAAGCAAGCTTGCCATCCATGGGAAGGCCTGTTACTTCAAAATACTCAAGCGAATTAAGGCTCAGCGTCACTTCTCCGGTGCCTGCATTCTTGACGGTAATGTTTTTCCCTTCAATCACGTTCGACGAATCAACGCGCGCAAAGAAGTCCAAGTTTAAAGGGGTGACTTCCAGGCTGTATGTGTGGCTCGTTTGCTGGGATGCACTTACCACTTGAGACTCGGTGTGGTTTTGATCCCCCGGAATAAAGGTATGCACATAATAGGTAGTGCCGGGTTCAAGGTTGCTCCGCGTTACCGATTCGCCCGTTCCGTCCGCCCACTCGCCCGAGGTGGTATCGGGCGCTGTTGCGCTTGTGGTTACGCGGTATTTCTGGCCAGCCTTCGTGGTGTAGGTGAACCCATTTTCGGTAACATTGCTGATTACGGGCGCCTCTGCCGTGCCTGCGCTGGCCTTGTTGATCGTAAGCGTAATGGATTCTTCCGCAGCAACCCAGGTCACGCCGCCCGCTACGTTTGCCTTTGCCGTATAGGTACCCGCATCCTTGGGCGCGCCTTCAAGCGGTTCGCCCGCATTATTATAATATGTAATCGTTACATCGCCTATCGTGCTTTCGGCGGTTAAGTCAAAGGCAGACCTATCATAATCCTTCGTGAGCGTGTCCCCGCTTACCTCAGCGCCATCATTTTTAAATGTAATTACTGGCTTTGCCTTGGTTTTTACGTCAATGGTAATGGCTGCGGGTCGATCTACATTAGCAAGTTTCAATGAAATCGAAACACCTTGATCGGTTGCACCGGCAAACATATACTCTGTGGTCGCATCCGATACCGTAATGTTGTTCAAATAATAGCCCGCCTTCGGCGCGATCGTAACGGTGCCTTCCTGCTTGCCGGTCAAAGCCATATCGCCGGTAATCCCAACATAAGCATCATAATCAGTCGCCTCTACACCATCCAACTTTACCGTAAACACAATGTCCTTTGCCCCATACGCTTTGGTTGCAATCGTTGCCGAAGCAGGTTCGCTCGCAAGGTGTGTCGTTGTTTCTTTATAGCGGATATAGAAGGTGTATTCCGTTCCGGCAGTTAGGCTGTCAAAGGTTGGAAAATCCTGCCAAATACTACCATCCTTGCTGTATTCGCATCCTTCAACGGTTGCAAGCGTAATGGAAGTATAATTTATGGTTTCCGCTGTGGGCGCAGCGGGTTTCTCCGCCTTTTGTGCCTTTTGCACCGTGCCCGTAGTGGCGCTCTTTTCCCCGGCAAACTCCGCGTGCGTTGCCTTCACGGTCAAGGTTTTGCCGATATCAGCTTGAACAACGGTATATTTTTCGCCTGTTGCAATTGGTTTTTCGTCGTTTTCGCGGTACCAGGTATAGGTTACGCCGCTTTCATACCCGGAAAGGCTTGCGGTGAGGGTTTCATCAAATACCGCATTGCCGCTTATGCTGAGCTCGCCCGAGATGGCGGGGTTGGTAACGGTAACGGTGCAGATGGCAGAAAGGCTCTCTTTGCCCTTCACCTTTGCGGTGATGGTGGCTTGACCGGCTTTTACGCCAGTTACAACGCCGGTATCCTTATCCACGGTTGCAATGTCCGTTGCATTCGATTCCCACTCCACAGTATCCGTAGAATCTGGCGGCGTGAGGGTCGCAGTGAGTTGCGTGGTTCCGCCGCGCTCTACGGTGGCGGTGTAACCCTGGTCTATTGTGATATTGGTGGCGGGATTCACGATGTCAATAGTTTGTGTGGGAGCGGTAGCGCTGATCTCCGTCGTCCCTGTAGCTTCTGTACAAGTTTCTACCTCTACCGATATCTGAGTTTGTCCAACCACTCCATCTTTCGGAACAAAAACAATCTTAAAGAGATTACCCGTTGCGATTGGGGCAAGCTGTGCTGCTGCGAAACGTCCTAATCCTAACTCGGGCTGATTAATCGCACCCATAGCACAAAACGATTCCGCTGACTTCCATTCCAGTTTGTCCGAATCAAACTTAACGGAAAGTGTTATACCGTTAATATTGGCATCACTCGGCAATGCCACAACATATTCTATTTCTGTTGCAGTATTTGCTGTGACCGTTTTCGGCGAAACGCTTACTTCCAATTCGATGCCTTCAGTTGCAAATGCAGCAATCGGCATAACGCTCAAAGCCATTACCATTGCTAGCAATAATGCAATTTTTCTCATCGTGCTCTTCCCCCTAGCTTTATAATTCTTCTGATTATTACCTTAATAATTCTTAATTACTCTTTTACTGCCCAGTTTTCATCTCTTAATCCTACGGATCGCTGCAATATCCATACCGCATCCGTGGAATTAATATTGCCGTCTTTGTTTACGTCAGCAAGGCTTTTCTGTGCATCTGTCAGCGTTCGTAATCCTACTGCATGCTGTAAAACCCAAACTGCATCCGTAGAATTAATCTTCTCATCCCCGTTCACATCGCCCAGCAGGCCCGCGCTTTCCTGCACGGTCACGGTGAGCGTTTTCGCGAGATCCGTTCCGGCCACGAGCTGCGCCGCGGTACTATAAGCGCCCTCGGACTGAATGGTAAAGCTGCCCTGTGCGCCGAGCTCTGCGCTTTCTTTGACCTTGAAGTTCACGGTAAATAGGGTCTCGCCGGCTTTGGGCGCGAGGGCGGCGTTCACGTACACAAGCTGCACCGTGCCGTTTCCCGCATCGTGCGCCACGAGAAACGAGTTTATATTATCAGGGTTTGAGGGCTCGTCCGAAGCCTGCGCCGCAATAAAATCTATGTTTTCCGCTGAAACGCCCGCATATTCAAACAGCGCGGCATCATAGGAAAGCGCAAGCTGCATGCCGCCAAGGTCGGCTGCCGCTTCCCCTTCCGCCGGGCTGAGCGTTACATCCACGTTCACCGTGTCCCCCGGCGCGTATACCGTTTGGCGCACGCTGGTGTCCACCGTGAACACCGCTACGGCAAGCGCCGCGCCCGCCAGCAGAAACAGCGCTGCTACGCCGGCAACCGCGGTTAGGCAAATGCGCTTCCATCCCCATCGTTTCATGTTAGGCTACTCCTTCTTCCATTCTGCGCGCAAAGCACGCAGGAAAGCTGCGTTCGTTTGCATAGTCGTATCCGCCTTTATCATACCATGCCGGGCGCATCTTGGCAAACCATTTTCTGCTATTTACCATTTGTTTACAGGCGCGCTCAAGCAGCCTTCTGGGCGATGAGCATGTTGAGCACATCCGCAACGGAATTCGGCGCCTGTACCCCAGCGGCGGCGAAGTCTTCCGCGCTGATGCTGCGCTGCCCCGCAAGGTGGCGGGCAAGCGCCAGCGCGTCGAGAAGGTCGGCCGCACCATCGCCGTTCAAATCGCCCGCCGGGCGCAGGCAGGTAGAAACATACTGCTCCCCGCCATCATACCAAACATCCAAATAGAAGATTTTGCCGCCTTTCTCCTCCAGCTCCTCCGCGCAATGCCCGGGAGATAGCGTCAAAACCACCCGTTCGGTACCGTCCTCCAGGTTGAATGCGCGGATCTCCCCCGCTTCCGCTCCACCCTGCGGGATCACGCCATAATAGAGCGTGTTGCCGAGCCTTGCTGGCATGCCGCGTAGCGGGTAGCTCCCCGTAAAATAGATGATTTCCCCCGCCGGGTCAGCCAGCGTTGCGCGCACAAATTTTGCGCCATAGGGCGTAAGGCTGCCAAACCCATTTGTATAGCGGGCAATATCCTCAATGCGCAGCCACGCGCCATCATAATAGAACATGGCGTTTGCATCCTTCCAGAGCGCTCCATTGGGATGCGGCGCGGAGGCGATCTCCGCCGCGCACACCGTGTCGGCACGTTTCGGATCCAGCGCCAAGAGCTCTTCTGCGGTCAGCATAAAGTAAGTATGCCTCGCGTAACCGGCCACATCTTGATCGCCATCCAGCGATTGCATGGACGGGTCATCCCAAGTGACGTCCACATAGTAAAACACGCCATCTTCAACCTCCACCGCGTTCCAGGCGTGGGCAGCGGTTTTAGATGTGGCATATTGCGAATAAATGCCGCATTCCCGCAGCAGATCGGCGTAAGCGAGCGCATAACCCTCGCACACCGCCGTTTTGTTTACGATCAAACCATAAGCGTTCCAGGCATCCGGGTAGTTTTCGGCATCCGCGAGCGCAGCATGGCAATACTTCGCATGCAGGGCAATAAAATCGTGCAGCGCAAGCGCGATCTCCACGGTTGTCATCTCCTGCTGCGCATTTGCGGGGAGCGCATCGTTTAAAACGCGCGCCATCTCCGCTTCATAGGTGGCAAGCCGCACCTCGTGTTCTTCCTTTGAGCAGGCATATTTAGGTGTGATCTTTACCAGCGTGTTTTTTGCGGAATTATAAGAATACCCGATTTCGCCCTTTACGTCAAAATAACGCGGGAACGTGTTGCGCGTTGCCCAGTAAAGATCTGTGCCCTCCGCCACAGAAAGGCCGAGATCCGAAACGTCTATCTCTGAAGAGAACGCATCCCACGCCGCAAGCACGCGCCGCACAAACTCTGCGGTTGTGTCTTGATCCAGCGCATAGGTGCTGGCCGGCCCGAATGCATATTCCTTCGGCAGCGCGCCGCTTGCGAGGCTGCTCTGCTGGGCAATCGCTTCATTCTTAGGCTCTGAGGCATTGGAAGGCTGCGGCTCCGCGAAGGCCGCCGGCGCAGCAAGAAGGGATAAAAGCAACAAAAACGCTATGATTTTTTTCATGGAGTCCTCCGCGCGAACCACATTAAATTTAATTTATTTTAGCACCCTCTTTCAGGATTTACAATCTGGTCCTTTGCGGCTTTTTCAATGCGGCTGCAGCGCTTTTCGCGCTTTGCAAGAGCGCTATCTTCCGCTTCCTCCACTGGAGCAGGCTGGCCCAAATAGGTGTTCAACTTTCCAACCGCCTTTTTTTCTAGGCGGGATACATAGCTGCGGGAAATGCCCAATAGTGCCGCTACTTCGCGCTGGGGCATGCAACGGCCGTTCATAAGGCCATAACGCAATTTGATTACGGTACGTTCGCGCCCACAAAGAGCGTCCTCAACTGCGCTACGCACCTGCTGGAACGCAATCCTGCTTTCTACATCGTGCTGTACTTGATCCGGCTCAGAACCAAGAATATCCGCAAGCGAAATCTCATTTCCATCGCCATCTACGCCAATTGGCTCGCTTAAAGATATTTCCCCGCTTTGCTTTTTCTCTGCCCGCAGAGACATCAATATCTCATTTTCAATGCACCGGGCCGCATAGGTTGCAAGCGCGCTGTTTTTGCAAGGGTCAAACGTAGATACTGCCTTGATAAGCCCCACCGTTCCAATAGAGATCAAATCATCCTGGTCCCGCCTCGGGCCTGCGTATTTTTTTGCAATATGCGCTACAAGGCGCAGGTTATGCTCAATGAGCATTGTACGCGCGGCTAAGTCTCCTTCCATAAGGCGTTGCAAGCAGGCACGCTCTTCCTCTGGTTGCAACGGATCTGGAAACGAACCATTGGTTCCTACATATCCTGCAAAGAAAAAAATGTCCTTAAAAATTTGATA
This sequence comes from uncultured Clostridia bacterium, assembly GCA_944366945.1. GTDB lineage: Bacteria > Bacillota > Clostridia > Christensenellales > CAG-138 > UBA1685. Next base: position 228,719 of record CALVWJ010000001.1, on the reverse strand, counting down.
CAAAATATCAAGCATTCTGTACTGCCTCCCCAACTGTTGTGTATCAGATTATGCTTTGCAACACTGAAACTTGTTTGTCCTCTATGAATTCATAAAGCGATAGATTGCGAGTAAAGTGGCTCTTTAGAAATGCCTTAATTAATTATATTCCCATATAATCATTGTAAATTACACAATATCTCTCATCTATTCCTTATTGTTTTTATAACATTTAATCGCATCATTTCTATGTATGAATCATTCAAAGTTCCTGCCTTATTCATGCGTCTAATATGATTTTCTGCTTGCACTCAGATTATGATTATGCTATAATCTGCTCAACGTTAAGGAAACATGGAGTGAATACTTCCATGCTTATAATGTTATAATATCTTATTTTTACGCGTATGATAATCACTATCCAATGAATACTTATCCCGAACGACAAGCGGGATTATGCGTTTAAATGTTGATTGCCGGAGGAGCTTTCGAAACTATCTCAAATTAATAAGCAAGCAAGGAATTCCTTGTTTGTTTACGGTTCTAGTTCGTGGTAGCATTTTTATTTCTCTGATTTTTCTTTTACCGGAGCATTCCATGCGCTGGTGAAAAATAATAACGTAAGGAGACCCAAACGAAATGAAGAAATGGCTTTCTCTTCTGCTTGCCATGCTTTTGGTGCTCACAGCGTTTACGGCCTGCAACAACAATGCAGACCCCGGCACTACTGAGCCCGATGGCACACAGACCCAGTCTCCCACAACGACTGACCCCGCCGGCAACGAAGGCGAGGAACAGCCGGAAAACCAGGAAGCAGTACCGCCCGAAGGCGCCGCAGAGGAACAGGTTGTTAAGCTGCTCTACTCCAGCGAGATTTCCGACTGGAACCCGCTGCATCCTTCTGCAGCAGGCACCTGGGCTTACTGGATTGACACGCTTGTAGAGTACAACAACTACAGCATCATCACCCCCTGCCTTGCGGAAAGCTGGGAGACTTCTGAAGATGGCCTCACCTGGACGTTCAACATCCGCCAAGGTGTGCCATGGCAGTATTATGATGCTTCCGAGTATGGTGCAGACGTAGTCGCTGAAGACTGGGTCACCTCCGCAAAGTGGATCCTTGACCCGGCAAACGGCGCCGGCACCGCGGACCTTCTGTTCGACGTTGTTGGCGCAGAGGAATACTATAATGCGCTGCTCAACGGCGAAACGGCCGATTGGTCCACCGTCGGCATCCGCGCAACAGACACTTATGTTCTCGAGTATGAGCTCGAAGCGCCCTGCCCGTACTTCCTCTCCCGTCTGACCTACAACTGGGGTTACCCCACCAATGCACAATATCTTGAGGAAATGGGCGAAACCTTTGGTACCAACTATGATACCATCCTTTATTGCGGCGAATTTACCTGCACGCAGTATGAGCCCTATTCCTACATGATCAGCGAGCGCAACCCGCTTTACTGGGATCTTGCGAACATCCACATCGAGCGGATTGAAGAGCGTTACAACCAGGAAGCCGGCACGCTTGCTCCCGAAGCTCTGTTGCGCGGCGAAGTCACCTATGCCGACATCCCGACCGACCAGATCGACGGCTGGCTGACCGACCCCGAGAAGGCTGACCTCATCCGCCCGAGCCGCCCCGGCAGCGGAAGCAACTACACTTACTTCTTCCTTATTAACTTTATGCCAACCTATACGGAAGGCACAAGGAACATTGACGGCGTTGACTATGAGCTCAGCCATGATCAGTGGCTTGCGGCAGCAAACAACATGAATTTCCGCAAGGCGCTCTATTATGGCCTTGACCGCGTAAAGGCTATCGGCTGCTACGACCCGTATACGCCGGAGCTCTACGTTCAGAACACCATCACGCCGCCTAACTTCTGCGAAACCAACGGCGTAGACTATACGGAACTTGAAGCTCTTACGGATTATACGCATACCGATCAGTTCCAGTCCGATAAAGCCCTGGAATACAGGGATAAGGCTAAGGAAGAGCTGACTGCCGCTGGCGTCTCCCTTCCGATCGTTGCCTACATGCCCTATGTGGTTGACTCTGCAACGCAGACCAACCTTGCGGTTGTCGTTTCTCAGCAACTAGAAGAACTGCTTGGCACCGATTTTATCAAGTTCGTGCTCGAAGGTTATCCGGATACCGACTACCTGCGCAGCACGCGCCGCGTTGGTAACTACTCCTTTATGATGTCCTATTGGGGTCCGGACTATGCTGACCCCGAAACCTGGACTGACCCGTTCAATTTCGGCCAAGCTTACAACTACATCTGGCGCGCGGAAGGCTATGCTGAGCCTGCAACGGAAGGTGAAGAAGGCGCCATGCTCGGCCGCACCGAGTTCGATGAAACCTATTGGAAGAACTTCGACTACTACGATATGGTAGAAGAAGCATGCGCCGAGGTTATCGATCTTGAAAAGCGCTATAACGCCATCGCCGAAACCGAAGCCTGGTTGCTTGATAACGCCTTCGTAATCCCGATTGGCCGCCTGGAGGACACCGGCTATGTTTCCTCCTGCACCAACCCGTTCGAGAGCCAGTACGCGCCCTTCGGTCTCTCCAATGGCCGCTATAAGTATCAGTGGGTCTACGAGAAGCCCATGAATACGGAAGAGTACGAAGCTGCTATGGCCAAGTGGGAAGAAGAACGTGCTGCGCTGATGGCTAATGCAGAATAATTAATTCTAACAAATCGCACGCCATTTGCGTGTGACCCCCACCGGGAGCCCTCCTGTGAAGAGGGCTCCCCCCGGTTGAGGATGCATTCCCACATATGCCCCTGCATTTTGCAGGCGGCCAATTCAGAATCTGAAACAATAGTGAGGTAAAGCACTTGGTTAGATATATTCTCGGACGTGTGGGGAGGGCGCTCATCACCATGTTCTTGGTGCTCTCCATCGTGTTTATGCTGATGCGGCTTCTTCCGGTGGATACCTACTTTGAAGGCCGCTCAGACACAATGAGCGAAGAGGTGAAACAGGCAATTCTAAATGAACTTGGATTGCTTGATCCGCTCCCGGAACAGCTTTTTAATTTCTGGCGCAAGCTGATTTTGGAAGGCGATCTTGGAAAATCGGTTATGATCCGGAAGAATGTTCCCTGTGTGGATATTATTATACCCAAAATCGGGTATTCCTTCCAATTTGGCATTATTGCCCTCATCATCCAGCAGGTTGTAGGTCTTTCACTCGGCGTTCTGATGGCGCGTAGCAAAGGTAAGATAGCCGATACCTTAGGCAACCTATATGTGCTATTAATCAACGCTCTGCCCGAAGCAGTCTATTTCCTGGGAATCCAGCTTTACGTTTCCACCCTATTAGCGCTTCCCATGTTGTTCAACCCAGCTGATTGGACGAGCCGCATTCTCCCTATTATCTGTCTCTCCTTGGGCGGTATAGCCTCCAACGCAATGTGGATGCGCCGTTACATGGTAGACCAAATGAATATGGACTATATTCGCCTTGCGCGCGCAAAAGGCATGACCTCACGGCAGGTAGCATTCCGCCATGTGATGCGCAATGCGTTCATTCCTATGGCGCAGAGCCTTCCGACCTCGATTCTTTTCACCATCTCTGGTTCGCTGTATGTTGAATCCCTTTTCTCCATTCCGGGCCTCGGCGGCCTCTTAATCCAGGCCATTCAGCGCCAGGATAATACGCTCGTGCAGGCGATGGTGCTTCTGTATTCTGCCATCAGCGTATCCGGGCTTCTGCTGGGCGACATTGCAATGATGATCTGTGACCCGCGTATTCGGTTGGTCAAGAAAGGAGAAGGCCGGTAATGGATGATAAGAAAAAGAAAGATCTGTTGAAGGATATGCGCAAAAAGCCTTTCCTTCGCTTTTCGGATCATAAAATTGCTAATCTTCAAGAGGGCTTCCTGGAAACCGATTGTTTGGAAGAGTTCGAGCATGTAACCTTGCCGACAGAGCCGCCCAAGGTATGCGACGATGGCACCACGCCGATTACCGATGACCTCTTTGTGATTGCCGAGCATGACAGCACGGATGCAGAACGCATCGGGTATTCCAACTATTCCTATTGGAGGAGCACATTCCGCGTATTTTTCAAAAAGAAAATATCGGTTTTCCTGCTCGTTTTCCTGTTCCTGCTGCTCGCCTTCACGTTTATCCAGCCCCTTCTGCCCAATCAGAAAGATTCCTACCTGGTTTACAACGATGAGAACGGGGATGTGCTGCGCAATATCCCGCCAAATGAAGAATTCTGGTTCGGCACCAACAGCATCGGCCAGGACCTCTGGGCCCGCATCTGGGGGGGTACACGAACCTCGCTGTTCATTGGCCTCTGCGTTGCAATTTGCAACGTGGTAATCGGCATTATTCTTGGCTCGCTTTGGGGCTATGCGCGAAAATGGGATTGGTTGTTTACAGAAATCTATAACCTGTTCGATAACATTCCTTATACCATTCTCCGCATGCTCCTGCTCTACATCCTGCGTCCGAGCCTTAAGACCATGATCTTCGTTATGTGCTTAACGGGCTGGATTCAGATGACAAAGTACATCCGTAACTTGATCTTGATCTACCGCGACCGCGAATTCAACCTCGCTTCCCGCTGCCTCGGCACGCCGAGCTCCAAGATCATCGTAAAGAACATCATGCCGCAGCTCGTTTCCGTAATCATGCTGCAGACTGCGCTTGCAATTCCGCAGGCAATCGGGTCGGAAGTGTTCCTCACCTATATCGGCCTCGGCCTTCCGGTTTCCATTCCGGCGCTCGGCAACTTGATCAACGAAGGCCGCAAGGTGATGCTCGTCCCGGAGCAGCAGTACCAATTGTTGTTCCCGGTGCTGGTCGTTTCCGCGATCACCATTTCGTTCTACGCGTTGGGCAATGCGTTTGCAGATGCATCCGACCCGCGCAACCACCGGTAAGGAAGGGGTGACAAAAATGGAAGAAATCCTTAAAAATCAAAACCCGGCGGTGGATTATTCCCACCCGATCCTAACCGTTCAGGATCTTGTTGTAAAATTTAACCTTCGCAGTCAAGTACTCACTGCACTGCGGGGCATCAACATGGAGCTGTACAAGGGCGAAAGTCTCGCGATCGTTGGCGAATCCGGCTCCGGTAAGAGCGTGTTCTGCAAAACCTTTATGGGGCTTTTGGATAACAACGGCTGGATTGACAAAGGCGCTATCCATTATGGCGGATACGATCTTACTTCCTTTAAGAAAGAAAAGGAGTGGATCAAAATCCGCGGCAAACGAATCGCCATGGTATTCCAGGATCCCATGACGAGCTTGAACCCGCTCAAAACGATTGGCAAGCAAATCCAGGAAGCTTTTACGCTACACAATAAGGTTTCCAAAGAGGATGCAAAAAAGCGCACGCTTGAACTCCTGGCAGATGTTGGAATTGAAGATGCGGAGCGCCGCTATAAGCAATATCCGCATGAGTTTTCCGGAGGTATGCGCCAGAGGGTTGTTATCGCCATCGCCATGGCCTGCGTTCCGGAGATCCTTATTTGCGACGAGCCCACTACTGCACTCGATGTTACGATCCAGGCGCAGATCCTCGACCTGCTGAAAAAGCTTCAAGAGAAATACGGGTTAACCGTTATCTACATCACGCACGACCTTGGCGTTGTTGCAAACGTAGCTGACCGCATCGCTGTTATGTATGCAGGTGACATCGTGGAAATCGGTACCTGCGATGAGGTGTTCTATGATCCCAAGCATCCCTATACCTGGGCCCTGCTTTCGAGTCTTCCGCAGCTCGGCGTAAAGGGGGAAGACCTCTATTCGATTCAAGGCACTCCGCCAAACCTGTTCCAGCATATTCAAGGCGACGCATTCAGCGCACGCAATCCGCAGGCTTTAAAGGTCGATTTTGTGGCGCGTCCCCCGTATTTCGAAGTTACGCCAACCCATAAGGCGCGCACTTGGCTGCTCGATCCCAGGGCGCCCAAGATTGAACCGCCTCCGCAGATCAAGAATATCACGAACATCAGCCGGGGAGGTGACTTGGACTAATGGCAGAATATGCATCTGACGCTCTGGTAAGCGTGCGTAACATGGAGGTTACTTTCGGCACCAAGCGCAAACCGTTTGTTGCTGTGCACAAGGTTTCCTTTGATATCTACAAAGGAGAGACGTTCGGCCTGGTAGGTGAATCCGGCTCGGGCAAAACCACAATCGGGCGTGCGATCATCCGCATCAACCCGCTTTCCGATGGGGAAGTGTATTTCAACGGCGAGCGCATCAGCGGCAAAATCAGCAAAGAGCTGGACCGCGATGTTACAAAAAACATCCAGATGATTTTCCAGGACCCGATGGCTTCGCTCAACGAGCGCGCCAAGGTGGATTACATCGTATCGGAAGGCTTGATGAACGTCCGCAAAGACCTCTCCAAGGAAGAGCGGGAAAAGAAGGTGGAAGCCGCACTGCTCGATGTCGGCCTTCTCCCGGAATTTGCAAGCCGCTTCCCGCATGAATTCTCCGGCGGTCAGCGGCAGCGCATCGGCATTGCGCGCTCGTTGATCATGGAACCGAAGTTCATCATCGCAGACGAGCCCATCAGCGCTCTGGATGTTTCCATCCGCGCGCAAGTGCTTAACTTGATGAGCAAGCTGCAGAAAGAGCATGGGCTGACCTATCTATTCATTGCCCACGACCTTTCCGTGATGCGTTTCATCTGCGACCGCATTGCCGTAATTCACAAAGGCGTAATTGTAGAATTGGCGGAAACGGAAATGCTGTTTGCACATCCGCTCCATCCTTACACGCGGGCGCTCCTCTCCGCGATCCCCTTGCCGGATCCGAAATCCGAGCGCCACAAAAAGCTGCTTGTATACGATCCATCCTGCCATGATTATTCGGTTGACAAGCCCGTATGGACTGAAATCGAACCCGGCCACTTCATCATGGGCAACCAGAAGGAGTTGGATGGATACCGCGCACGGCTTGCAAAAAATTAAACCATACTGCAAAGAGGGCGCCTGCTAAAACCAGCAGGCGCCCTCTTCGGTGTTATCCTATCAGCCATGCCAAATGCAGCTAATCAGAGCTTTATGGCAAATTTAAGCTGCATAATCTGAAGCGATACCCCTTCCCTATTTTTCTAAAAACCTGTGACGGGCGCAGCGTTCTTCCATGAACATGCATCTTCTCCATATCTTTCAGAAGATCGCTCAAGTCAAAAGATGCATGCTGCTTCAAAAAGCTTTTAATCCTAACACGCCAAAGCAGGTTCTTTTTGATTTTATCAAACAACAGTAATATGCGCAGGTTAGACGTCTTTCTTATCCTTCTCTTAAAATGCCATTCTTCCGTTCATCCGCCTTTCTTGCAGCAAGCATATGCGCTGCTGAAATAGCTTATCCCTACTGTTCCCAACACTGCATAATGCATACTTTTTCTTTGATGGAATATGCGATTCTGCCTCCATGCGCATTGTGCCTTGCATCCTTCTCCACTTGCCATCATGGTTGAATGGAGCATGGAACCCTTATAAAGCGGCGGAGCGGAGACAACAAAAGGGACGCAGCTTGCAGCGTCCCCTTTGTTGTTTGTTGTTAAAGCGCTTATTCTGTTACGCAATTTACTGCCATATACCCTGCATTATTCACCGCATCCATAAGCGTTTGATCCGAAACATCCTTTGCAAGGCGGACTGTCGCTTTCTTGTTTTCAAGGTCTACCGTTACCTCCGCCACGCCGTCTACGCCAGCAAGCGCCTTTTGCACATGCGCCTGGCAATGTGCGCACATCATGCCTTCCACCATAATGATCTTTTTCATTTCTTTTTCTCCTTTCGTCTCTTCGAATTTCTGGTTTTCTTCTAATCCAAGCGGGCATCCTCCAGCCGGGCAGCACCGCTCTGCACGCTCTTTCGGCTGTTCAGCCGTGCGCCCACCATTCTCTTGATCCTGGAAGAAACGCAACCGCAGCGCGTTTGTTACCACGCAAAGGGAGCTTAAGCTCATTGCTGCAGAACCGATCATGGGGCTCAAAAGCAGCTGGAATGCTGGGTAAAGCGCGCCGGCTGCGAGTGGAATGCCCAACACATTATAGAAAAACGCCCAAAATAGATTCATGCGAATGTTGCGCACAACAGCCCTGCTCAAACGGATTGCTGTAACAACATCCAAAAGGGAGTCTTTCATGAGAACCACGTCGGCGGAATCTATGGCGATGTCCGTACCCGCACCAATGGCGATGCCAATATCGGCGCGCATAAGCGCAGGCGCATCGTTCACGCCATCCCCAACCATGGCAACCTTATGCCCTTTTTCCTGCAAGCCCCGAATGCACGCTTCCTTTTCCGTAGGCAGAACATCGGAAATTGCCTCGGCGATTCCCAACTCTTCTCGAATTGCTTCCGCAGTGATGCGGTTGTCGCCCGTGAGCATCACGACCTGGAGCCCCATCGCTTGGAATTTTCGAATCGCATCGCGGCTTGTTTCGCGCACAGTATCCGCCACGGCAATTATGCCGTGCACCGCACCATCCCATGCGAACAGCAATGGTGTTTTTCCGGCCTCGGCCATCTGCGCCAACGCTGCATGAACAGGCGCATGATCCGCTTCCACGATCCCGTTTTCCGCAAGGAATGCCTCGTTGCCTGCAAGGATGGTTTGTCCATCGGCCTCAGCAATCACGCCGCGCCCGGCAACCATCTCAAACCGTTCCGGCGCCGTAATACTGATGCCTTCTGCCTTTGCGCGCTGCACGATTGCTTCCGCCAGCGGATGCTCGCTGCCGACTTCCGCACACGCGGCCTTTTCAAGCAGCTCCTGCTGCGTAAGGCCCGGTGTTAAGGCAATAACATCAGTGACTTCTGGATGCCCGGATGTAATCGTTCCTGTTTTATCCAAAACGATCGTGTCCACCGCATGCAGGTTTTCCAGGCTCTCTGCCGATTTTATAAGAATTCCATACTCTGCGGCCTTCCCCGTTCCAACCATGATGGCAACCGGGGTCGCAAGGCCCAACGCACAGGGGCAGGATATTACAAGCACGGACACTGCGCAGTTGAGCGCAAACTCAAATCCATACCCTGCAATCAGCCAGGCCGCACCGGTCAGCACCGCGATGCCCATCACGACCGGCACAAATACGCCGCTGATGCGGTCGGCAAGCCGCGCAATCGGCGCCTTTGTGGTTCCTGCTTCATCCACGAGGCGGATGATCTGCGCAAGCGTTGTATCATTTCCAACGCGTGAAGCCCGAAAGCGAAACGTTCCATTCTTATTGATTGTTGCAGAAATAACCGTATCGCCTTCTCCTTTTTCCACCGGGATGCTTTCACCCGTGATGGCAGCTTGATCCACATAGCCATGGCCCTGCGTTACCACGCCATCTACAGGGATGCTTTCACCCGGCTTGATCACAACAATGTCCCCGGCAATCACCTGCTCGGATGGAACTACCTGCTCTACACCGTCTCGCACGACTGTTGCGGTCTTCGGCGCAAGGTCTATGAGTTTACCAAGCGCATCGGATGTTTTGGCTTTAGAGCGTGCTTCCAGATATTTCCCCACGGTTACAAGCGTGAGAATCATGGCCGATGACTCAAAATAAAGCGAATGCGCATATTGGTGCACCAGCTCCATAGCGCCGTGGCCAAAGCCATATGCCATGCGGTAAATCGCAAATATGCCATAAAGCATGGATGCCAATGATCCCACGGCAACAAGGGAATCCATATTGGGTGCGCGCTTGCTCAACGCCTTAAAGCCGGAAGTAAAGAACTTCCTGTTGAGGAAGAGCACGGGCAGCGCGATCAAGAATTGGGTGAATGCGCTGATAAGCGCGTTTTCTGTCCCAATCAAGAAATCTGGCAGCGGCAGGCCAAGCATGCCACCCATGGCAACATACATCAGCGGAATCAGCAGGAGAATCGAACGCGTAAGCCTCCGTTTCATGCCAGCTTGCTCCTTTTCCGTTTCCTCCTGCCGCCGATTCCATTCGCTGCGGAAGCCGCCTTCACCGTCTTCCGTCTTTGCTTGGGCCTCGTTGATGCGTGCTGCTCCATAGCCCGCATCCACAACCGCGCGGATAATCTCCGCTGTGCCTATTGCGTTTTCATCAAACGTAACGTGCATCTGGTTTGCAAGCAGGCTAACCGATACATCCGAAACCCCTTTGAGCTTTTTTACGCTCCGCGTAACATTTGCCTCGCAGGCAGCGCAGGTCATTCCATTTACGCTGAATTTTTCCGTTTTCACCCCCGCCACCTCCTTCATTTGAGCTTTTTCATCAATTCCACCGCTTCATCCACAACCGCAAGGTCGCCATTTTTTACCCCCTCTACAACGCAGGTTTCCATGTGGTCCTTTAAGATGATATACCCAAAGCTTTGCAGTGCACGCTCCACGGCTGCAAGCTGAATCAGAATATCCCCGCAATAGCGGTTTTCATCCAGCATCTTTTTCATCCCGTTAAGCTGGCCGATCATGCGGTTTAAGCGGTTTTGCAGCTGCCGCTGGGCTTCTTCGCTGCGTGGTGTATGTTTTTTCCGGCAATGGCATTGCGCCTTTTCCGGCTTGAAGGCGTTTTTCTCCTGTTCCATAGGTTCCTCCTCATTTCTTGCAATATACCCTATATGGGTATATTGCGTATTCCCATTATATACCCCTATCGGGTATTTGTAAAGAGTAAAACTCGCCATACTTCAAACATCATGCATCTCCGCTTTGCTATAAGCACGCAAGTATGCCAGTGGAAGGCAGTATATTTCTCTTCTTTAATTAAAATTCAATATGAATCAAGGTTAAACTGCATCGATCTATCTGACAAGTTGCATTGCAAGCCTGGTTATTTCGTCCCTGCAGGCTGTTTCTTGTTTCTGCTGTAGCATATCGTAGTGCCGTAATAATCCTCGTTTCCATGGTTTTTGCCTTTTACAATCATCCTAACGGAACAAAGGCCTTTCTTAAATGGTTCGTTAACCTATATATTGTCTACCTTTGCTGGATTGGGACGCCCTATCAAAGCTTATAGCCATTCATAATCCAAACGCAACATCTGTATTTTTCAAAGTTTTTCCCGTTCCTGCTTGCATCTTCTCGTGTCGTCTCAAAAGTTGGCTGTGTCAAGCTGGGCACCATTTTAGCGCCATAAACAAGGCAAAGGAAACCATTACAAGACGATGTTTTCGCGCTTCAAAAGACAGCCAATATCAATTTAACGCTCTTATCTTGCCGCAAGGGGCCTTATAAAAAGGGCATTGCGAACTGATATACCTTTTCCCGCAAAACGCTCTTTAACTGCGTAGCATTTCAAAAAGAAACGCTGCGCGTATAAGATTATCTTTTCCCTTTGCCGAAAACTCCATATAAATCGCTCGCTTCTGTTTACAATGGTAAGGAAGTTTTTGGCTTGCATAGAATTGATTCAAATCCCTCGCTATAACTGAATCCAATAGCGCTGTACAATGTGTCCCTCTTCCTCAACTTCGTTTTCCAATGTTCCTCCATTATTGATAATTGATTTTGCAGAAGCAATGTTTTCCTTGTTACAACACATCAATACTTTATTGATTCCGAGTTTTTTGCATTCATCTAATGCCAATGCAATCATTGCCGTTGCATATCCTTTTCTTCTTTCACTTGGACGAATCCCATCTCCTATATGTCCGCCAGTTTTCAGTAGCGCATCATTTAAATAGTGGCGAATATTCACAGCGCCTACAAAAATGTTTCGATCTTTATCAAGACAAAATAGCGTCGTATCGGGTACCCAACCATTTTTAGTCTCTTCCTTTGTATCAAGATTATGTATATAATAATCAAAATCATGAAAATCATTTGCCCATATTTTCCATGGAGACATATCTGTGTGATTGACTATAATATCTTTCTTCCATTCTTCTAACATTTCAAACAACTGTTCCTTATATTCGTTTGTTAATCTGACAAGTTCAATATTCATTTCCTACCCTCTCATTTATCCATCATCCATGGGAATCCCGATTTTTTTTGTATATTATCCCTATATGTGTTTCCCAATTCTAACCCTACCCCGTGCGGAGCAACAGAGCCAGCCCCCCCCTTGTCAACGGTCAAGACAAATAAACTTCCCCCTCCGTTGACGAGTGTCTCTGCTCATATGATAGACAAGAGAACGAAAGCAGCAAGTGCTTTCGTTCTCTTGTCACAGGTTCAACCTTATTATCAGTCCCTATCAGTTTATATTGCCACAGGCAATCCGGACGCCATTTGGGCACCAAGGCAGGCAAATACACGTTACAAAATCAAATGTATTAGTAGCAAGCGATATCCAGTATTTTACAACGATTCTTACAATCTCGCTGCGTTTATGTGCCACGCTTTTTCAGCATTGGTTTACGACTGCACGAGGAACGCTTGAATGAATGCATCCAAGTCTCCATCCATCACAGCCTGGATGTTGCCGTTTTCCACATTCGTGCGGTGGTCCTTCACAAGCGTGTAGGGCTGGAACACATAGGAGCGGATCTGGCTGCCCCATTCGATCTTTTTCATTTCGCCCTTGATCTCCGCCATCTGTTCCATCCGCTCGCGTTCCTGGAGCTCGAGGAGTTTACCGCGTAGGATGCGCATGGCCATCTCCTTGTTCTGCAGCTGGCTGCGCTCGTTCTGGCATTGTACCACGATGCCGGTGGGCAAATGGGTAATGCGGATGGCAGAGCTGACCTTGTTCACGTTCTGGCCGCCTGCACCGCCGGAGCGGTAAGTGTCGATGCGCAAATCGTCCGGGTCGATCTCCACGTCATTGTCGTTATCATCGAAGATCGGCGTAACATCCAGAGAAGCAAAGGAGGTATGCCGCCGGCCGGAGGAATCAAACGGAGAAATGCGCACCAAGCGATGTACACCCTTTTCCGCTTTGAGGTACCCATAGGCGTTATCGCCATCCACTTCAAAGGTTACGCTTTTAATGCCCGCCTCTTCGCCATCAAGCAGGTCTATTACCTTCACCGTGAACCCGTGCTTTTCGCAATAGCGCGTATACATGCGGTAAAGCAGGGAAACCCAGTCCTGTGCTTCCGTGCCGCCTGCGCCTGCATGCAGAGAAAGCACCGCGTTCTGTGCATCATACGGCCCCTTTAAAAGCGTTTCGAGCTTGAGCGCTTCTACAGCCTCCGTTAAGCCATCCTGCTCTGCTGCAATTTCCTCCAGCAGGCTTTCATCCTCTTCCTCCTCCGCCATTTCGATGAGCGTTGCAAGATCCTCCGCGCGGCGGGAGAGCTTGTCATATTTCTCCAATTTGGAGAGAATGGTTTTCATGCGTTGGTTGACTTTGTTCGCATTTTCCACATCGTCCCAAAATCCCTCAACGCCCATTTGTTCTTCCAGTTTCCCTTTTTCTTCGCTCAGTTTGGCGAGGTCAAAGGGACTCACCTGCCTTTTTCAGTGTTTCCAACGTGGCGGCAAGCTGCTGCCGGTATTCATCAAGCTGAACCACTTTTCTCACTCCCTTTTATTTATGATAGTTGCTTTGTTTTCCTTTTTGCTTTTCTACCCGTATCGCAAGCTGCTATTCATTGCGCCCGCAGCAGTTTTTATATTTCTTTCCGCTGCCGCAGGGGCATGGATCGTTGCGGCCCGGTTTGCGATCCACGCGCTTGGGCTGCGGCTTCGCATCGCCCGAAGTTTCAATAGGTTTGGCAAGCTGCTCGCGCTTCTGCGGAGCCGTGCGCACAGAAACATGGAACAGGGTACGTACCGTGCGTTCCCGAATGCCGATAACCATCTCATCAAACATATCGAACCCAGCATTGCGGTATGCAACCACGGGATCCTTCTGCGCAATGGCCTGCAAGCCGATCCCCTGGCGAAGCTGATCCATGGCGTCGATGTGATCCATCCAATGCGAATCCACCGCGCGCAACAGAAGCACGCGCTCCACTTCGCGCATGTTGGCTCCCGCTGCAGTAATATCCCGCTCGCGCTTGTCATAGGTCTGCTGCACAAGCGCATGCGCCTTTTCAACAAGCTCCTCGCGCGAAGATAAGCCGTGAAGCTGACCCGTGTAATCTTCGCCTGTAATCTGCGCAAGCTCCGTATAAAGCCCCGGCATATCCCATGCATCCGGCTTGGAGGAAGGTGGCACGCAAAGCCCAAGGCGTGCATCCACTGTTTCTTGAATCATTTCCTCAATGGAATCGTGGATGTCTTCTCCCATGAGCACGCGGCGACGTTGACCATAAATAATCTCGCGCTGCTTGTTCATCACGTCGTCATATTGCAGCACGTTTTTGCGGATATCGAAGTTATGGGTTTCCACCCGCTTCTGCGCAGCTTCAATCTGCTTGGTCAAAATGCTCATTTCGATGGGGATATCATCATCGGGAGAGAGGCGGCTCATGATATCCTTCAGCCGTTCTCCTCCGAAGCGGAGCATCAGCTCATCCTGCAGGGAAACATAGAACCGCGTGGAGCCCGGGTCGCCCTGGCGGCCAGCACGGCCGCGGAGCTGGTTATCGATGCGGCGGGATTCATGCCGCTCCGTACCGATGATGTGCAAGCCGCCTACAGCCACGACGCGGTCATGCTCTGCATCGGTCACCTGCTTATGCCTCGCATAAGCCTCATTGTAGGCAGCACGCGCCGCAAGCACCTCCGGGTTGTCCGTTTCAGCATGCCCGGTTGCCTCTTCAATCAGCGCTTCCTCCATGCCATTCTGACGCAGTTCGCGCCGGGCAAGGAATTCCGGATTCCCACCAAGGAGAATATCCGTTCCGCGGCCAGCCATGTTGGTGGCGATGGTCACATTGCCAAATTTGCCCGCCTGCGCAACGATTTCCGCTTCTTTTGCGTGCATCTTCGCGTTGAGCACTTCATGCTTGATGCCCCGGCGCGTAAGCATTGCGCTCACAAGCTCGCTCTTTTCCACGGAGATCGTGCCGACGAGGATCGGCTGGCCGGTTTTATTCACCTGCGCGATTTCCTCCACAACCGCTTTAAATTTGCCCGCTTCCGTGGTATATACCACGTCGTTATAATCCTTGCGCGCAAGCGGCTTATTGGTGGGGATCTCTACAACATCCAAATCGTAAATGGACTGGAACTCCGCCTCCTCGGTCTTTGCCGTACCGGTCATGCCGGCGAGCTTTTTAAACATGCGGAAATAGTTCTGGAAGGTGATGGTTGCAAGGGTTTTGTTCTCGCGCTCCACCTTCACGTTTTCCTTGGCCTCAAGTGCTTGATGCAAGCCATCGCTGTAGCGCCGGCCCAGCATGAGGCGTCCGGTAAATTCATCCACGATGAGCACCTGCCCATCCTGCACAACGTAATCCTTATCCCGTTGGAACAGCGCATGCGCTTTGAGCGCCTGCAAAATATGATGGTTTAGCTCCGTATTTTCCGTATCGGATATGTCCTCAATCCCAAAGAACTGCTCCGCCTTGCGCATGCCCTGTTGGGTTAACGCAACGGTGCGCGCCTTGATGTCGGCCATATAGTCTCCGCTTTCCGGCTGCTCTTCCCCCATGAGGAGCTCTGTTTTGGAGAGTTTTTCTATATTTGCGCCACGTTCCAGCCGGCGCACAAACCGATCCGCCTTTACATAAAGATCGGTTGATTTTTCACCTTGGCCGGAAATGATAAGCGGCGTGCGCGCCTCGTCGATCAAAATGGAGTCAACTTCATCCACGATCGCGTAATTCAATGCGCGCTGCACCATTTGTTCCTTATAAACGACCATATTGTCGCGCAGGTAATCAAACCCGAACTCGTTGTTCGTGCCATAGGTAATATCGCAGGCATACGCTGCGCGGCGCGCATCGTTGTCCAACTCATGTACGATGCAGCCCACCGTAAGGCCCAGGAAACGGTAGATTTTTCCCATCCACTGCGCGTCGCGTTTGGCCAGATAATCGTTGACCGTAACGATATGCACGCCTTCCCCCGTGAGCGCGTTCAGATAGGCAGGCAGCGTTTCAGTTATGGTCTTTCCTTCGCCGGTTTTCATTTCCGCGATGCGGCCTTGATGGAGCACGATGCCGCCAAGAAGCTGCACATCGAAATGGCGCTGCCCAATGGTGCGCTGCGCTGCTTCGCGCACAACCGCAAACGCTTCCGGCAGGAGCGCATCCAGCGTTTCACCTTTGCCAAGCCGCTCTTTGAACTCCTCGGTTTTCGCGCGCAGCGCTGCATCGGAAAGCGCCTGCATCTGCGGCTCCAATTCATTGATGCGCTGCACCTGCGGCATCAGCTTCTTGATTCTGCTTTCGCTCGTATTGCCGAGCAATTTATCAATAAAGCTCATTCTGTTTTTCGCCTTTCCTGTGTTAATCCAGCTTTCAGCCTATCGTTAGATTTTACCACGCCGCGCTGCGCTTGACAACGCCTGCGCGCAAAGCCTCACAGTTTTCACACAATTTCTCAGCCGCTTCTCCATCCCGAATAAATTATTATTAACAATTCATACCGTTGGGCAAAAATATGCTATACTATTGTTCATGAAAAACGAACGTACAAAACTTATGATCGGCACGCTTGCCGCATCCGTAGCCTCCCTGTTGTTTGGGCTGAGCTTTATGTTTGTAAAGCAGAGCGTAAACAATGTTTCTGCTTTTACGCTGCTTTCCTGGCGTTTCCTGTTTGCCTTTGTTGCAATGACGCTTTGCTCTCTATTGGGCATATTTAAGATTCAATTGCGCGGCAAGGATTTAAAGCCACTCCTGTTGATTGCTATTTTTCAACCGCTCATTTATTTCATCGGGGAAACCTTTGGCGTTGCGCTCACAACCGCCTCAGAAAGCGGCACGGTGCTGGCCTGCATCCCGATCGTAACGCTCATCTTGAGTGCCGTTATTTTGAAGGAACCGCCTACGAAGCTCCAGGTTTTCAGCATAATTATCTCCGTAACGGGCGTGCTGATCATCGTGCTCATCAAAGGGCTTTCCGCATCGTTGAACGTAGGGGGCTATCTTCTTCTTGCTGCTGCGATGTTCAGCGACAGCTTCTATGTGATCTTCTCCCGAAAAGCGGTTGGCTATTCCAACACGGAAAAAACGTACATCATGGCGGTTGCGGGCGCGCTGGTATTCACCAGCTGCGCCGTGATAGAGCATGCGTCAGCAGGCACATTGCGCGAATTCATCCTCTTACCGTTTACAGATATGGATTTCTTGATCTCTGTGCTTTATCTTTCCGTTGCATGTTCCGTGGTTGCATTTGTGCTGTTCAATTATGGCATCGCCATCATCGGGGCAACGCGTTCTGCCTCACTTACCGTCCTTACAACAGTTGTCTCCGTTATTGGCGGTGTTATCTTCTTGGGAGAGCCCTTTTCCTTCCTGCAGGGTGCCGCAACGGTGCTCGTGCTCATCGGCGTTTATGGAGCAAACCGGATGCCCAAAAACGCCGTGCCACTTGAAAGCATGGATGCTTTGAAAGAAATGCGGGCAAAAGAAGAGCAGAAATAAGGCATTGCCAGCCTTTTATCGTTTGTCCATGAAAGTTATAGGGATTTGCCGATGAAACATAAACTAAACAAGCAGGGCGTTGCCATGGCCTGTGCTACAATGTCTTCGATTTTATTTGGCTTGAGCTTCATTTTCGTCAAGCAGAGCGTAAACGAAGTTTCCACTTTCACATTGCTCTCTTGGCGCTTTTTGTTCGCGCTGCTCGGCATGGGCATTTGCGCGCTGCTCGGGATCATCAAGCTCGACCTGCGTGGAAAGGATTTAAAGCCACTCCTGTTGATCGCCCTTTTCCAACCCATTCTCTATTATATCGTAGAAACCTGGGGCATTGCCTTGACAACCGCCACCGAAAGCGGAATCGTAATCGCCTGCATCCCGATCGTCACCCTTATTCTAAGCGCCATCATGCTCAAAGAGCGCCCTACAAAGCTCCAGGTTGCAAGCATCCTAATATCCGTTGCCGGAATTTTCATTATGGTGCTAATTCAAGGGCTTTCAGCCTCTCTGAACCCGCTCGGGTATTTCTTCCTGCTCATTACGATTCTAAGCGCAGGCCTGTATGTTATTTATTCGCGCAAGGCTGCCGCCTATACCAGCACGGAAAAAACGTTTGTGATGGCAGCATCTGGTGCGGTGGTGTTTACGATCTGCGCCGTGATCGAACATGCTTCAGCAGGCACGCTGCACGAACTCATCGTGCTCCCATTTGTAAACCATGATTTCTTGATTTCTCTTATCTATCTTTCTGTTGCCTGCTCCGTAATTGCTACGAATCTGCGCAATTACAGCATCTCCATTATCGGTGCCACGCGCACGGCATCCCTTGCGGTGCTCACCACGCTCGTTTCAGTCATCGCTGGCGTGGTATTTCTCAACGAACCATTTTCCTTTGCTCAAGGCATTGCCACACTCCTTGTTCTTGCCGGCGTATACGGTGCAAACCATATGCCGAAAAACGCAGTGCCGCTTGAAAGCATGGAAGCGCTTGATGCAATGCGCAGTAGAAAGGAGCACCCTTAATGCTGCGCCTGCTCTTGCTCGTTCTTGGGGCGCTTGGCGTCGTTGACACCATTGCCGTTTCCGCATATTCCAACATGAACTTCGGTACGGTCCTGCCGCTGATCCTCGGTGTGCCGCTTTTGCTGCTCGGCATTTTTTTCAAGCCTATTACAGCCTTTTTCCGTGAAACTGCGCTCGGCATGTGGATCAAATGGCTCCTCATTGCTGCATATGCCGGTTTTTTTGCTATCGTTGCAATCTGCTCCTGCTTAATTTATCGTGAAGGGCACGCAAAACCACCAGCCGGTGCGGATGCGCTAATCGTGCTCGGATGCGGCGTGCGTGGGGAGCGGGTTTCGCTCACGCTTGCGCGCAGGTTGGATGCCGCTCTTTCCTACTTGGAAGAAAATCCACAAACAATCGTTGTGGTTTCCGGCGGGCAAGGCCCGGGTGAGGACATTTCCGAAGCGGAAGCGATGCGGCGTTACCTCGTTGCCCGCGGCATCGAAGAAAGCAGGATCCTTTTAGAGGCTCGCTCCATGAGCACCATGGAGAATTTTCAGTTTTCAAAAGCTCTCATCGATTCGGCAATCGGGCCGGATGCAACGATTGTATTTGTAACAACGCGCTTCCATGTGTTCCGCTCGGAGCGGATCGCCAGCACGCTCGGCATCCAGGCAGAAGGCATCGGTGCAGACGGCGTTGCCTGGCTCGAGCCTAACAACTATCTGCGCGAAACCTGCGCGATCGTCTATTATTGGCTGACCGGACGCATTTAGCCGCGGCGCTCTTTTTCATCGATTCTATCCTCAAAAGTAGAGAACGCTGGGGCGCAAAGGAAAGGATTTTGGCATGTTAATCTTTATGCTCATCTTTGCCGCCCTGCTGGTGCTTTGCCCGCTGGCGCTTTCCCGGCGGTTGCTTGTGCGGCGGTATATGCTCCCCTGCCAGAAATGCAGCACGCCTGCGCGCTTTGCCGTAATCGCGGACCTGCACAGCTCGCTTTATGGGGAGGGGCAGGCCGCACTCATCGAAGCGGTTCGCAAAGAAGCGCCGGATGCGGTCTTCCTCGTAGGCGATATCGTAGATGATCGCCGCCCGGAAGAACCCGCGTGGATGCTTCTGCAGGCGCTTGCAGCGGAGTTCCCCTGTTATTATGTATCCGGAAACCATGAATACCGCTCCGGCTGCTGCGACGCAATCAAGCAGACTATTTCGGGCTTCGGGGTCACGGTGCTGGCCGGCCAATGCGCTACGCTCACGCTGGCCAACGGCCAAGCATTTTGTATTGCCGGCGTAGACGATCCGGCGTTTTGGGGTGGATATTCTACCTATGGCGGTTACCCGGTGCCACAGGAATGGAGCGCGCAGCTAGAGTTCTGCGCGGCGGTTGCCCAAAGAACCAGCGCATGCTCCATACTCCTCTCCCACCGGCCGGAGCTTTACGCTCCTTATTGCAGCAGTGGCTTTGATTTTATCTTCTCCGGCCATGCGCATGGAGGCCAAGTGCGCATTCCAGGTATCGTCAACGGGTTGTTTGCTCCTTGTCAAGGCTGGTTTCCTAAATATGCCGGTGGTTCCTATGCGCTAGGGGAAACAACGCTCATCGTAAGCCGAGGCCTATGCCGCAATCATCTGCCCCGCGTGTTCAACCGCCCGGAGCTTGTACTCGTAACCATTGCCCCCAAGAACATGCTTTGAATGGAAAAACAATGCTTATGCTCCCGCCGCGCATCGCTGCAAAAATCGAAGGAAAACACTATACGCCGGACACGATTGGCATGTCCGGCGCAAACATCCTCTATTTTGATGATATGGTGCTGAAAATCGAACGCGCGTGCGAAGAATCAAAACGCGCCCTCGAAATGCTGCATTGGCTTGCTGGCCGGCTTCCCGTGCCGCGCATCCTGGCCGCAGAAACGGATCATGGATATGATTATCTGCTCATGACGCGCTTAACGGGCGAAATGGCCTGCACGGAATCCATCCTCAGTAGCCCGCAGGCGCTTGCCGCATTGTTGGCTGAAGGGCTCAACATGCTTTGGCAGGTGGATGTTTCCACCTGCCCCTACAGCGCTCTGCTGGATGAAAAGTTGCACCAGGCAGAAGCGCGCGTTGCAGCCCGCCTTTGCACGATGGAGGACGCTGAGCCCGGCACCTATGGCACGGGCGGATTTAAAGACCCGGAAGCTTTGCTCGCGTGGCTTAAGGAGAATCGACCGGATGAAACGCCCGTTTTTTCCCATGGTGATTTTTGCCTGCCCAACATTTTTGTGCAGGAAGGAAAAATCAGCGGATTCCTGGATTTAGGGCGCAGCGGCATCGCCGACCCTTACCAGGATATTGCGCTTTGCTTTCGAAGCTTCCATCACAATGCAAACGGTCATTTTGGCGGGCACGTGGTCTTAGGTTATTCCAACGCCCTTCTTTTCGATGCGCTTGGCATCATGCCGGATTGGGACAAGGTTCGCTATTATATTTTGCTGGATGAGCTATTCTAAATTTCCGTGTTTGTCGTTGCCCGGTAAACGCTTCCATCCGGTGTGCGTTCCATAAAGCGATATTCGATGAGCGCCCTGCGCAGCGCCGCATAATCGGGATGTATGCGCGCAAGCACGCCGTTTACTTCCTTTTCAGAATACGCTTGGTTTGGATTAAAGTTTTTCATGATCTCGTAGAGAACAATGATTTTCTTCTTTTCCTTGGCAGGAATCTGATTAAGTGCCCCGTTTTCATCGAAATAAGCCTTTATAGCCATTTCCCGTTCTGCTGCCGTGATACTGCATCGCGCATCTGTTCTAATCGCCCCAGTGGGTACCTCTTCCCACAGCATGCTCCATCCTATTCCGATGCGCTGTTTCGTTTCTTCTCCAAGGGCGTTTACAAGCGCAAGGTATAGCTTGGCTTGGCAAGCCTTCTCTTGCAATTTTGCATAATATTTGTGCACCGTAGAAAGAGAAACGCCGCAAAGCTGCGCAACCTCGGCGTCTTGATACCCCTCATGTAGATAGCGCAAAACCAGCAATTGTTTTTCTGTGATGCCTAAAAGGCCTGGTTCTTGATCCAACAGCCAATCAGCGCGCGGTCCGTGTACCTGTTCAACATGGCGTTTTACAGCTCTTTCCGCATCATAAATACGGCCATCTTCCAATTGATAAATGCCGCCCACTTCATATTGGGTTCCGCAGATAACACAGGTGCAGCAACGATCCGTTTTTGCATAGCCCGCAACAATTTCCTCAATTTTGTATTCCCAAAGCGGTTTTTCCATTTGCATGATGCATTCCTTTTCTTTATTATGCATTCTATTCTATAAGCCGCTTCTGGTTTTGTCCATCTGTTTTTAAGCGTTTCCTCCTAAAATCTATTTTTTGGTTTTGGGGGTAAAAATAACCGCATTCAGATAACCGAAAAGAATCGCAGCAGCAACACCGCCCGCTGTCGCCGTAATGCCGCCCGTAAATGCGCCAAGTATGCCTTTTTCCATAGCGCCTTCCATGGCGCCTTTGCCAAGCGCATAGCCAAACCCTGTGAGCGGCACCGTTGCGCCTGCGCCTGCAAGCTCTACAAGCGGCTCATACAGGCCAAGCGCTGTGAGCACAACGCCTACTGTTACAAATAAGACCAGAATGCGCGCTGGCGTAAGCCGCGTTAAGCTGATGAGAAGCTGCCCCACCACGCAGATGGCACCGCCAATTACAAACGCCCAGAAAAAATCCATCCACTCCATTTTTCTTACCTTCTTTCCAATACTACAGCATGCGCAATGCCCGGGATGCTGTCCCCTTGCATGCCAGCCGTTGGGCTCATAAGTGCGCCGGTGGCCATAAAGAGCATGCGGGTAAAGTCTCCCTGTTCCATGCGTTTTAGCAGATAGGCATTGAGCGTAACGGCAGAGCAGCCACATCCGCTCCCGCCGCAATCCACCTTTTGCGCCGGGCTGAAGATCATATTGCCGCAGTCCTGGTGCCTATTCGCCAGGTCAATCCCCTTATCCCGGCACAGTTCTGCAAACATTTCGCTCCCGAACCGTCCAAGGTCGCCCGTTACGATCACATCATAATCCGTAACACTGCACTCCTTCTCTCTTAGATGCGCAGCAAGCGTATCCGCTGCGGCAGGCGCCATTGCCGCTCCCATATTGCTTGCATCCGTAATCCCAAGGTCTACAACCCGGCCGATCGTTCCCCCCGTTGCAAAGATATGTTCGAACTGAGCGTTCCCGGCATATCCAGGCGCGACAAGCAGGCTTGCGCCTGCACCGGTCACGGTACGTTGTGCAGTGGGCGTTGTTTGCCCGCCCATCTCGAGCGGGAAACGGTATTGCCGTTCTGCTGTGCAAAAGTGGCTTGTTGCAGCGCAGGCCACACGCTCTGCGTATCCACCATCGATCAGCATGCTACCTAGCAGCAGGGATTCCGCCATTGTAGAGCATGCGCCATACAGCCCCAGGAACGGGATCGAAAGCTCGCGCGCCGCAAAGTTTGCTGTGATGATCTGGTTTAATAGATCACCGCCCAAAAGAAGGTCAATTTGAGGCGGCTGCATGGCGCAACGGGCCAGCGCACGGCGCACCGCGTGTTCAAACATCTTGCGCTCCGCCTTTTCCCAGCTCTCCTCCCCCCAAGTGTCATCCTGCAAAACAAGGTCAAAATAGGAACCCAATGGGCCTTCGCCCTCTACATCCCCCACAATTGTTCCGCCTGCGGCAATGCGTGGTGGCGCTTCAAATACAACCGTCTGCTTTCCCAAGCGTTTCTGCATCGCACGCCTCCTTACCCAGCCAACAGGCAGGTGATAAGCCCCACCACGACCGATGCACCAATTCCATAAACCAGCACAGGGCCTGCGATCGTGAACATCTTCGCCGCCGTTCCAAGAATCAAGCCTTCCCGCTTAAACTCCATTGCAGGGGAGACAATGGAGTTCGCAAAGCCTGTGATTGGCACAACGGATCCTGCCCCAGCCCATGCGCCGATCTTGTCGTATACGCCAAGGCCAGTTAACGTAGCGCCCAGAAACACCATCACGATCGCTGTCAATGCTGCCACGCCATCTGGATCCAACGCAAGTGTATTTTCTCCAAAAGCACGCACCGCCTGGCCAATACAGCAGATAAGCCCTCCTACTACAAATGCTCGCAGGCATTGCGGCAGCGTTTTGCTCCGCGGCATTTTTTCCTTTACCTGCTGCTGGTAGCGTTGTTCCTGCGGTGTTTTTTGCCGTTTCTTTTCCATCTTTGTTTCCTCATTCCTCCTTGTCGGAATTCTGAACCGGTTTTGCGTTTTTGTAACGCGTTTCGCGGTCCATTGGCCCGTTTGAACCTGCACCTCCATGCAGATCCGCATGCGGCAACTTATTATAAGGCAGATCTTCCATGCGGTTTTGCCTCCTGCATTACAAAATATGTGCCGTTTGTGCTGCGCGGGCCGGTTCGCACGTCGCTGAGCACATCATAAAGCAGCATGCCAAGCAGCATAATCAGCAGGATAATGGCTGCAGTCAATATATATCTTCGCTTTTTCAGCATTGTTTTTTCCTCCTTCGCTGGTTTTATGGGTAGTGTTTGCATGGGCTGCGTTTTTTATGAAGTACAGCCATAAGATTGCTGCGCGACGATTTCTTCCAGCTATCGCTTTAAAGCTGCTTTGAACTCCATTCACATCGGTTCGTGTTTCGCTGTGAAAATAGAGTTTAACATGCATATCTAAGTTATCTTGTCATATAAAAATGCGGAAAATGCTCCACATATTAGCTTGCCGTTCGAAAAGGAAAGGCAGCTCAATAGTTTTCATCGTAAAACAAGCCTTTCAATGCACCGAATATTTTTTGCAATCGTTATAATGAAAATTCAAGGTTGTTCCTTAAAAGCAGAGTTTTAGGTTGGCGTTACGATAAGTATGCAGGATTTCGCTTCCCTTTTTTGAGCATGCGCATGGATGTCCAAACGCAATCCGTCTTTTTCCGAATGAAAAAACGCGCAAAGGATCTACCTTTGCGCGTCGTATGCGATATCCGATTTTATTTCAATTTTAAACCATCTTGAAATGCATTGCCAACCTTTTCCCCGAGTTTGCGGTATGTGTTGTGCACTGGGTCAAATATGATGGGCTGCAGCTTATCTGGATCAATTTTCCCCTGTGCATCGAGGATGCGCTCTTCTGCCGAAACGTTTACGATCTCGCCCACCATGCGGCAGCTTTCTTCATCATAGCTGACAAGCTTGCATTCAAGCGTCATCGGAAGTTCATCGATCAGCGGCGCATCTACAAGCTTGGATTTTGTCGTATGCAATCCGGCTTTCTCCAATTTGTTCGGCACGTCGTTCGCCGATACAATGCCAACATAATCGCATTCTGCCACATGCGCTGCATCGGCCATGCTCACCGTAAATGCCCCGCGAGCAAGAATATTCTTTACCGTTTTATGCCCTGCACTCAAGCACATGGAAAGCTGCGCATCCTCGCTTATTCCACCCCAGGCAGCGTTCATTGCATCCGCCACGCCGTTGTCATCATAACTTGCAATGATAAACACCGGCTGGGGATACGTCCATGCTTTGGCACCAAAGTTTTTCCTCATTTTGTTTTCCCTCCATTTTCAGATTTGTATAGCAACACGCCATTGTGCACTGCTTTCATGTTTCTTTCAAGGCTCCATGACCCTATTTGCTCCGATTTCTACCCATGCTGGCCGGAATCCGGCATTGAGCGCAACATTCCATGAGTCATAATTGGATAAGCTCGTCCCATAAAATGGGATATCTCCCTGCTGCAGGATCCTATTTTTCAACAGCGTAACCAAATAAGTTCCAATGCCCTGTGCGCGGTATTCCGGCATCACATCCACCCCGATCTGCTGCCAATGTGGCGCATCCTCCGAGCAGCCGGCCATGCCCATAATGGTATCGCCTTGATACGCGCATACCGCTATGGTGTCCGGCCGCTCCGCCGTATAAGACGAAGCAAGCGCATTGGGAAAGCGCCTACCTGCATAGAAGGGATGAATCTCTTCTCCGAAAAACCATGCCGTTCGCCATGCGCCGATGGGCTGCACCACAGCGCACGGCAGAAACATATGGTACGTTGTGCTTAAAGTATACCCAAAACGCCGCAGTTCGCTTTCTAGCGGGAACAGCTTGGGCACCTCAAACAGCCGATGCCCGGGCTTTGCCGCCGCAAATTCCTGCAAATAAGGATGCAATCGCACATCTGCGGTAAGTATAGCATTCTTTCCAAGCGTCACCATATGGAAAAAATAGGGCGTGCTGCCATAACGGCGCCGCCCTTCCCGCAACGCCGATTTTGTGATCACGTTTTCCGCTCTCTCGAAATCCTCCGGCGCGCAATTATACTCCGCTGCCAGCAATATGCGCAGCGCATGATCGTATTCCATCGTGGCTAGAACTCCAGCACCATATCGTACCAGACCGCACCGCCGTGCTCGGAAACGGAAACTCCTTCATCCTTGTAGCCGAACTTAGCATAATAATGGATCAAGCGATCCTTGCAGGTAAGTGTGCACCCTTTTCGCCCCGCAGCACGCGCATCATCGATGAGCGTTTGCATCAAGCGTGCAGCGATGCCATGCCTCTGGTATTCGGGCAGCACACCGATGCTCATAACGCTCTGCCAAGCACCCGCATCATCATGCATGTTTGCGTCCGCGAACATTTCGTCTATGATGGTGCGCCGATCGCAGGCCATACCGTTGATAAAACCGATGACATGCCCATCCATTTCCGCTACCCAGAAATTATTTGGGAATACCTTAAGGCGCGCTTCAATGCGCTCCCTGGATGCCGCTTCCGCGGGTGGAAAGCAGGTTGCCTCCGCAGCCGTAACCGCATCAAGATCCTCCAACTTTGCATAGCGAATTGTCACTGGTTCCATTTTTACTTCCTCCTTTTTCGCACCTTCCGGCGCGCCGTTTTGTGCATCCTTTTGTTCCGCCGCGCTGCCATCGTCCTGCTCGGGCCGTGTCGGCGCTTCTTTTTGAGGCGGTTCTTCGCTTTCTTCTGCTGCTTCCTGCGCTGTTTCTTTCTTCCCTGTATAATGCTCCAGCTCTTCCAACAGCATTTTTATACGAAGCTGCGCGATCTCAAGCTCCTGTTCCGCGCGTTCATTTCCGCGTATGATCTCATCCAGGAATTCATCCACCTCTCCGATATCATAGCCCCAAAAGGCACGGCTAAATTGCCGGTTAATGATCTCTTCCGATTTTATCATGCTAGCGCCTACCTCCATGGGTTTGATGCAAACGCCGTATCCGCACGGGATACGGCGTCCGCTTTGCCTTTCGCTTAGATGAGGCTATCGTTCCCGCTCTCATCATTGCCGATCACGTCATAGTTGGTGGGGGCTACAACGAAGATCCCGCGCGAAATCTTGTAGATGGTGCCGTTCAAGGCATAAACCGCGCCTGCCATGAAGTCAAGGATGCGCTGCGCGCAATCAAGCTCCAGCTCTTCCATATTCACGATCACAGGCTTGCGGCTCTTGAGATTGTCGATGATATTCTGCGTATCCTCATAGCTGATGGGATGATACACAATCATCTTCTGCTGGGCCGCGGAGGGAAGGTTGACAACGTTGCTGCTTGCCGCAGTCTTGCTACGACCGCGGTTGCCAATGCTCACGACATTGTCCATGTCCCTGGAATCTTCTTCGTAAAGATCATCCATGTATTCGTCCTCTGCGTCGCTCTCCTCGATTCCAATGTAATCAAGGAATTTGTTCAACAATCCTGCCATTTTCATATTCCTCCAAAAAAATTTTTAATTGGCGCTTGGAGAAATATTCGTCGATCCTAGATGCGAATCGCTGCTCTGTTTCTACGCCTTCGCAGCGGCATACTGCCTTGCCCCGAAAAGGGCTGTTCCCACGCGGATCATCGTGGCTCCTTCAGCAATTGCCGCCCTATAATCCCCGCTCATGCCCATGGAAAGTTGTTCCATAGAAACATTTGGAATGCTTTTGCTGCCAAGCGTTTCAAACAGCTCCCGCATCCTTGCAAAATAGGGCCGTGCGCCCTCCTCACCCACCGCTGGAGGAATGCACATAAGCCCTTTTACGCGGATGCCGTTCATGGCGGAAACCATCTCTAAAAATGCGGGAAGTTCTTCCGGCGCGATGCCGCCCTTTTGGGCCTCTCCGCCGATATTAACCTCGATAAGCACATCCTGCACCAAGCCCTGGCGCACAGCCAGGCGGTCGATCTCCTGTGCAAGTGCAAGCCTGTCCACAGATTGGATCATATCGACCTTCCCGATGATATATTTTACCTTATTTGTCTGCAGTTGTCCAATTAAATTCACTTCAACGCCGCGCGTATGGAAAAAGTCGAGCTTCCCCATCAGTTCCTGCACGCGGTTTTCTCCAACTGAAGCAATGCCGCAATCAAGGGCCTGCGCAATACGCGCCTCCTCTACGAATTTCGTAACGGCAATCAGCTTCACGGAATCCGCACTCCTTCCAGCAGCAGCGGCTGCCTTCTCCATGTTTTCCCGAATGGCCAAATAGTTTTCCCGAATGTTCATGGTTTTACATACCTCTGTCCTGCCGCGATCGGATCTGCAGCATCCTTTGCTTGAATCAAAGCGTTCTCCCCATCTTCGGCAAGGACATCCACTGCCACATCGCGCGTTCCGTTTTCTGCGCGTAGTGTGATGTAGGCCGAGCCATCCCGCATGCCGATTGCATCGAGCGGCACGATGATCCCGCTTGCTTCCATGGAAACCGTAGCATTTATGTTGCGTGCACTCAGCAGCGGCCCAATCGGCTCCGTGCATTCTAAAAGGTTCACAACCCCGCCGTCATATGCCGTTGTGCTGACTGCCATAGCCGTAAACTGGGTATCCGGCACTCCTTCAAAGGCTACGGTATATTGCGTGCCCGCAAGGGTCCGCAAGGGTTCATCCTTATCCGTCAAAAAGGCAAAATGCCACAGATTAGGGTTAACAAGCCGGTAAAGCAGATCTTCCGCGCTGCCGCCCGCCATGTCCGCCGTATTTTTCAATACGCTCGCAATGAGCTCTGCATTGAGCATGTCCAGCTTATCATAGTTAAGGGCCTGCTCGTACCCATCGAAGTAGAAGCTGATTACCCCATTGCCCGGCGCAGTGATTTCCGTAACATAGGAGGCTAACTGCTCCTGTTTTGCCGCCTCAGTTGCATAGAGCGTGTTAAGCGCTTCCGTAGGCTGCACAGTGCTGCGCAAATATTCCTTCCGCTGTGCAAGCAGAGATTTAAGCTCGTTTTCCAGCGTTAGCATGTCGCCTTCTCCATCCAATGCCAGCGTGCGGATCTGCAGCCGCTTCTGGCTGATCTGCAGCTCGATGTTGGCAAGGTCCGCATTTTCCACACCGGAGAGCAGTGCCTTCTGCGCCTCATAGATTTGCGCTTCTACGGTGATGAGGGATTGCATCATGTCATCGCTGTAACCCCATTTATACACTTTGGCAACCGGCATCCCCTCATAGCTCTCCGCGCCTTCGGCTACTTCAAACGCTACTCTGTCGTACCGATCCACCGAAATGCTCATTTCATCCCGAATTACAACGCCCTTGACCGAAAGCTCCATGCGCATCGCTCCCGTTTCAAGCGTGCCGCCGCTGGAGTCTGAAAGCAAAAGCGCCATCGAAACGGTTGCTGCAATAAGGACAAATGCCAGCAATATATAAAATTTTCCTGTAAAGCGTACTTTCCTGCGCCTTGCCATGTTTCCTCCGGCTCATGCTCCTGCCCTGTAAGGTTATCCCAATTATTTTACAGCGTTGCGGACGCTTTTGAAAGAGCGTCCGCAAAATTTTCAAGATTAATTTGAAATTCCCGTCTTTTTCAGCGTTCCAGCATGCTCTGCAATTTAGCCTCGAGCCCTTCTACACGGCCCACTGCAGCCACACACATGGCGTTTGCATCGAGCACCTTAGGCAAAATCGCCTGCACATCCTCCATCGTGATGCGCTCAATGCGCTGCATGATTTCTTCCTCGGAATACACCCTGCCACACAGCAACTCCATCTTGCCAATAGCGCTGTTGCGCGCTGAGGTGCTTTCCTGGCCGAGCATATAGCTTCCCTTAAGCTGCTCCTTGCTGCGGATGAATTCTTCTTCCGTTAAGCCGCCACGCCGCAGTTTTTCCAATTCTTCCAAGATCAAGGCTGTCACCTGTTCCGCAGTCCCTTCGCCCGTTCCAGCATATAGTGCAAAATACCCGGTATCGGTGTAAGAAGATGGGTAGGAATACACCGAATAGGCAAGGCCGCGCGCTTCGCGGATGCTTTGGAACAGGCGCGAACTCATGCTTCCGCCCAATGCATTGTTGAGCACAAACAGCGTATACTGTTCATCTTCATCCAGAGCAAATCCAGGGAACCCTAGGCAAAGGTGCACCTGCTCAATGTCCTTTCTTACCGCACGGAACCTGCGCCCGCCTGCAAGCGTACTGACCTTGCGCGCGCCGTGCGCTCCAACGCTTCCTCCCAGGAAATGGCGGTTAAGCGTGTCCATCAACGCTGCACGCTCAAAATGGCCTGCGCAGGAGATTACAATGTTTCCGGGCACATAATGCTTGGTCATATAGTCCATCAGCGTATCCCGCGTAAAGGCACGCACGCTTTCTTGGGTGCCCAAGATGGGCTTTGCAAGCGGTGCATTTTCATAGAGCAGCGCGCAGAGCGTTTCATGCGCAACATCCTCCGGAGAGTCCTCCGTCATAAGGATCTCCTCGCACACAACACCTTTTTCACGCTCAATATCCGCCTCGTCAAACTTTGAATTGCGCACAAGGTCGGAGAGCATGTCCGCCGCGCGGGGCAGGTGCTCGTCCAGCACCTTCGCATAAAAGCAGGTGCACTCCTTGGCTGTAAAT
This sequence comes from uncultured Clostridia bacterium, assembly GCA_944366945.1. Classification (GTDB taxonomy): domain Bacteria; phylum Bacillota; class Clostridia; order Christensenellales; family CAG-138; genus UBA1685. The sequence goes on along the minus strand of CALVWJ010000001.1, from coordinate 198,482 downwards.
GCGTTGAGGTTGCCCCCAATGGCATCCATTTCCGCAGCGATCTGCGCTGCGGTACGCCGGTGCGTCCCTTTGAACAGCATATGCTCAATAAAATGGGACGCCCCCGCTTCCTGCCCATTTTCACACACGGAGCCCGCATCAACCCATACGCCCATGGAAACCGAACGATAATGTTCCATCGTTTCACCGATCACGCGGATCCCATTTTCCAGCTTATCCCGAAAAACCATAGCTTCGTCCTAGCCGAGCACATCGCAAACGCGCACGGCATCCACTCCTCTTTCTCGTAGTCCATCCAGCAGCCCAGGCAGAGCTTCTGCTGCGGCAGCTGTTGGCTGCATCAATATTATGCTTCCTTCAATCGGGTCGTTTAATCCACGTTGCATGATTTCCTCTGCGCTTCCTGCCGCGCAACGCAAATCCGTTGTGCAGAGCACATGCGTAAGGCCAAGTTTTTTTGCAGCGCGCCCGGAAACGGTCACATTGCGCGTTCCAGAATAGTATAGGGCAGGGCGAACGCCGCACGCAGCTTCTATCTCCTCCAGTGAAGCCGCAACATCCTCCTGCACAGCGGAAAGCTTCCCATCCATGAAAGGATCATCTCCCATGGTGGCGATCTCATGCCCGTCCGCCGCCATACGCAGCAGCAGCGCACCGTTGTTTTCTGCCCAAAGGCCGCTTACTGCAAACGTGACTTTTGTGCCCTTTGCTGCAAGCGTATCCAGGATGGATTCCAGCGCCGCAGCATTCCAAGCGACGGGGAACTGCAGTGCAACCGCATTCTCAGCATGGCCACGGTAATTGGGCGCATAGGTGAGCTGCGCCATCGCCGTAACCGCATCCGGCCGGCTGGTTACAAAATACAGCGCTGCAATCAAGAGCAGAAGCAACAAATTCACAAGCGCTCCGTTCCGTTTCTGCATTTTCATGGTATCCTCTCCCCCGCATGTCCGTATCCTTCGGTTTAAGGTATTCGCCATGCGAAGAAATTATGAGGCGGATGCAGGCAATGGGGCAAACCCATAGCAAAAGCAGCAGCGGATGATTGCGTAAAAAGCCCGAAATAAGGACGGGGGCTGATGCCCCCGAATCTTAAAAATCTTTTGGGTCGGGCGTGTCCCGGCCCGGTTTTGCCTTACTGTTTATCGTTTTTCTTGTTATCGTTTGGGAGCAGGCCCTTGCGCGTCAAATCGATCTTGCCATCGGGCTTGATATCGATCACGCGCACCAGGATCTCATCGCCAACGGAAACGACATCTTCCACGCGCTCAACAAACTTGTTATCCAGGTTCTTAATATGCACAAGGCCCTTCTTGCCAGGCTTGAGCTCTACCTGCGCGCCGATTGGCAGGATGTTCACCACCTTGCCGAGGAACACCTCTCCCACTTCGATATCCTTTACGATGCTATCAATGATTTTCTTTGCTTCCGCAGATGCTTGCGCATCCGGCGAAAGGATAAACACGCGTCCATCGTCCTCAATATCGATCTTCACGCCCGTATCAGCGATGATCTTGTTGATGGTCTTCCCGCCGGAGCCGATCACCTCGCGGATCTTGTCCGGGTGAATCGTAAATTGAAGCACGCGCGGCGCATATGGGCTGATCTCCGGGCGCGGTGCGGAAATGGTTTCCATCATTTTATCAAGGATAAACAGCCTGCCACGGCGCGCCTGCTCCAGCGCACGGGTTAGGATCTGCTCATCAATGCCCTTGATTTTGATATCCATTTGAATCGCCGTAATACCCTCACGGGTGCCGGCCACTTTAAAGTCCATATCGCCAAGGAAATCCTCAAGGCCCTGGATGTCCGTCATAACGGCGATATTGCCGTTCTCCTGGTCCTTAATGAGGCCCATCGCTACACCTGCAACAGGCTTTTTAATCGGTACGCCCGCATCCATCAGCGCCATGGTACTCGCGCAAATGGAAGCCTGCGAAGTGGAACCGTTCGAGCTGATGACCTCCGAAACAAGGCGGATCGCATACGGGAACTCCTCCTCGGATGGCAGCATGGGCACGAGCGCGCGTTCTGCCAGCGCGCCGTGGCCGATTTCGCGCCGGCCCGGGCTGCGTACCGGCCGGGTTTCACCCACGCTATATGGCGGCATATTATATTGATGCATATAGCGTTTGAAGGTATCCTCGCTGATACCATCCAGCGTCTGCCCATCATCCAGCGCACCAAGGGTTGCAATGGTCATTACCTGGGTTTGCCCGCGGGTGAACACTGCGCTTCCGTGGGTGCGCGGCAGGATGCCCACCTCGGACCAGATGGGGCGGATCTCCTCCATCTTACGCCCATCGGGGCGGATGCCATGGTTGATGATCTTATCCCGCACGATCTCTTTGGTGATGGTATAGAGGATCGCGTCAACATCCTTCCCAGAATCCGGGAAATTCTCCGCGAAGTGTTCGGTTACTTCCGCGTTGACCTCTGCGGAGCGCGCCTCCCGCTCTTTGCGATCGAACGTATCGAGCGACCACGCAACCTTCTCCGTCGCATATTCGCGCACCAGCGCAACGAATTCCGGATCCGGCTGGTAGATGTTCACTTCCATCTTGGGTTTGCCCACTTCAGCGGCAATCCCTTCAATAAAGGTGACGATTTCCTTGATCGTCTCATGTGCAAGCAGGATCGCTTTGAGCATTTCAGCTTCCGTCAGCTCGTTTGCGCCAGCTTCCACCATCATCACCGCATCGCGCGTCCCGGCTACAGTTAAGTTCAAGCGGCTCCGCTCACGCTGCTCGCTATTCGGATTGATGATATATTCGCCGTCCACATAGCCTACGCTCACAGCGCCAGTTGGCCCCATAAAGGGTGCATCGCTGATGCAAAGGGCAACGGAAGAACCGATCATCGCAAGGATCTCCGGCTGCACATCCTGCTCCACGGAAAGCACGGTTGCGATAACTTGAATGTCATTATAAAAGCCCTTGGGGAAAAGCGGGCGCAGTGGCCGGTCGATCAAACGGCTTGCAAGGATTGCACGCTCCGAAGGACGGCCTTCGCGCTTGATAAACCCGCCGGGGATCTTGCCCACGGAATACATTTTTTCTTCAAATTCCACGCTCAGCGGAAGAAAATCCACGCCATCGCGCGGCGCTTTTGCGACCGTTGCGCACACGAGCACTGCGGTGTCCCCACAGCGAATCAGCGCTGCGCCACCGGCCTGTTCGGCATATTTGCCGGTTTCGACGGTCAGCGTCCTGCCCGCCAGCTGCATTGAAAATGTTTTACCCTGCATGTCTTCATGCTCCTTTGTTCTATCTTTTTTATTCAAACTAATTTATTATAGCGCATTTCCTTAGAAAAATCATCCTTAATTTAAGTTTTTCGCCCATCTTTTTTGGGGCAATCCTCCCCGCAAACCACAGATAAGCATGCGGCAGCTCTTTTTATAGGAAGCTTGCCTCCAGCGCTCCGTGCTCTCATAGCAGTTCCCTAAAGTCCTGCGCAGCCGGGCTGTTCAATTGAAAAAGCGGATGCACATTATGCATCCGCAATGCTCTCTTCAATCTTTTTATTTTTCTTCCGGCTTTTCACCATTTTTGCGCTTATAATAATCTTCAATCGCGCTTTTCACTGCCTCTTCAGCCAACACGGAACAATGAATTTTCTGCGGCGGCAGGCCTTCAAGCGCTTCTACAACGGCGGCATTGGATAGCTTAAGCGCTTCGTCAATGGATTTCCCCTTTATCATTTCCGTAGCCATGGAGGAAGTCGCAATCGCTGCACCACAGCCAAACGTTTTAAACCCGCAATCCTCAATGATCCCATCGTCGTTTACCTTGATAAACATCTGCATGATATCGCCGCATTTTGCGTTGCCTACCATGCCGACCCCGTTTGCGTCTTTAACCTCGCCCATATTGCGCGGATTGCTGAAATGATCCAAAACCTTTTCGGTATACATAGTCTTTCTCCTTTTCGTAAAATCCGTTATTCGTGATACAAGGGGGACATCGCGCGCAGGCGCTCCGCAACTTTGGGCAGAACCTCCAGCACATAGTCGATATCCTCTTCGGTGGTTTCATCGCTCAGCGTAAGCCGCACGGAACCATGCGCTACCTCATGCGTGAGCCCCAGAGCAAGCAGCACATGCGAAGGATCGAGCGAGCCGGATGTACAAGCTGAACCGCTCGAAGCTGCAATGCCGTTCATATCCAGCATCAACAGGATGGACTCGCCTTCAATGTATTTGATGCTGTAGTTTACATTGTTCGGCAGGCGCAGCGTTGGGTGCCCGTTGAGCTTCACCTCCGGGATACGCTCCGCAATACCGGCGATGAGCTTATCGCGCAGTTTCGCCATGCGCGCTGCGCTCTCCGGGAGCTGCTGCACTGCAATCTCAATGGCGGCGCCAAGCCCCACGATACCTGCAACGTTCTCCGTGCCGGCACGGCGGTTGCGCTCCTGTGCGCCGCCCATCACATAAGCCGGCAGGCGAATCCCCTTCTTCACATAGAGCGCACCCACGCCCTTAGGGCCGTGGAACTTATGCGCAGAAAGGGAAAGCATATCGATGTTCATCGCCTTTACGTCCACCGGCACGTGGCCTACGGCCTGCACAGCGTCCGTGTGGAACAGCACGCCGTGCTCCCTGCAGACCTTGCCGATTTCCGCAACGGGCATAATGGTTCCCACCTCATTGTTGGCAAACATGATGGAAACAAGGATCGTTTGATCCGTGATCGCCTTTTCAACCTGTTCGGCCGTCACCATGCCGTTTTCATCCACGGGAAGATAGGTGACCTTCACGCCGCGCTTTTCAAGCGCTTCGCAGGTATGCAAAATCGCGTGATGCTCCACGTTGGTCGTAATAATATGGTTGCCCTTTTTCGCATAGCGTTCCGCCACGCCAAAGAGGACGGTATTGTCGCTTTCCGTGCCGCAGCCGGTGAAGATGATCTCCTCGGGCAGCGCGTTAAGCGCCTTTGCCACCTGGTCGCGCGCGTGCTCTACGCCCTTGCGCGCTTCCTGGCCGAAGGAATGCGGGCTGGAGGGATTGCCGTAGATGGTCGTCAAATACGGCATCATTTGTTCAAGCACAGCTGGGGAAAGCGCGGTGGTAGCCGCATTATCAAGATAAACCTTTCTCATTCTCGATTGGAACCATCCTTTCGTTTTCACTGTTGTAAGGCAGGAGGCTGCTTTTCAACCGCCCGCTCCGTCTGTATCTTGTAGTCATCCGCCATATCCTTGAGGCTTGTAGTGGAAAGCACTTCGTTGATGCGCGCCTGCAGCTTCAGCCAGAGCGGCCTTGCCGAACAGGAGCACGCATTATCGCAATGCACGCGTTCGGAGCCAACGCAGTCGATCACCGTGGTGGAGCCTTCAAGCACGCGCAGGATCTCGCCCACGTTGATCTCTTCCGGCGGGCGGGAAAGCGCATAGCCGCCCTGCGCACCGCGGCTGGAAGTCACAAGCCCGGCCTTGCGCAATGCGCTTATGAGCTGTTCGAGATACGCTTCGCTCACGCCCTGCTGCGCGGCAAGCGAGGCGGTGCTCACCGGCCCGCCGCCATAGGCGAGCGCAAGATCCACCATTGCTTTTAATCCATAGCGCCCACGCGTAGAAAGCTTCACGTTTCTCACCTCAATTCCAAGTAGTTTGGTTGGATTTCGTGTATACTATACCATCGCCCGCAGGCGTTGTCAACAATTCCTAGCAAATTGGTTTGGATTTATCCCGTCGATCCCCAATTTTTTCGCGCCCAGCCTGCAAAACGCCTCACTCACCATTGACAAAAGAATAACAGTTCTATTATTATAAAAGAAGCAGTTCCCTTTACTTACTTTCCTATTTTCCGGCAGTTTGGAGGTGATGGCATTTCTACTACATAAAGTTCTTTCCCTGTAAGCTCGGAGTAAAAAAAGGAACAATAATAAATTAAAAAAGATAACCGCTATTTCGCGAGTTCTTGCGTTTGCAATTTTTTCCAATATCGGCTTTCGCGTGGTGGGAAGGGTGTATGGAATGTTGCCCGCCATCAAGCGATCCGATAGGTCGATATGTTCTGACAAAGACCGTTCTAACTGATACTAAAACTTCTTATAGTGCGTGCCCATTGGATAGCCGTTATCAAGATCGTATGGTTACGTGCTACTACACTGAATACCATAATTGCGATAATTGTAGGGCATTGGGCTGGACGGAAGAATATACAACCACCTCGCGAAATCACCACCATCCTCCTGTACTGTAAATGATTATGAAGACAATGAAGCAGGTAAATCTAATTCTTAAGCGCATCTCTTTCCTTCCTTTTCTGCTCGCGCTATGCCTTGCCCTGTGCTCCTGCGGTGCGCTCCCGGAGCCGCAGGATGCTGCGGCCGATCCCGCAGAGCCTGTTGCGCCGGCAGAAACGCAGCCCGCGCCGGACATTGCAGAGCCTTCCGGCACTGTTCCGGATCTGATCCTTCCCGATGCATTGAAGACCAGCATCACCCCCAAGGAGGATGCTTGGGAATACAGCCAATGCCCTCTGGATGGGCGCTATCAAGATCGTCTGGTAACATACATTGTGGAAGAACATTTCCCGGCAGATGAACCCGGTGGCACGCCGCGCATTGAAACGCGGGAGGTGCTTTACCGGCACCATGAGCACCCATGAACAACAAGGGATCAGTTTAATCCCCTGCAGCAATCCATGTGCAGCAAGGCTTTCCGAATGCAAAGCGCCCGCTGCGCAACCATCACAAGCAGGCCCGGCAAAGCGGCGCACGCCGTGTAAGTTACAACACAGGAGCAGGGCATGGGCCCTGCTCCTCGCCTGCTTTGGTTGGGATCCAGCTGTTTATTCGTACAGCGGATACTTCTTCGTGAGCGCCAGCACGCCTTCCTTTACGGCCGGCACAGCGGCTTCGCCTTCGTTGACGATGCGCGCAATATATTCGCCAACCGCCGTGAGATCGGCTTCCTTCAAGCCGCGGCTCGTGACGGCCGGAGTGCCCAGGCGGATACCGCTTGTAACAAAGGGGCTGCGCGTTTCACCCGGCACGGTGTTCTTGTTGGCGGTGATGTTTGCAGAATCAAGCAATGCCTCAACTTCTTTGCCGGTGCGGCCTTCTGCACCCAGGTCGATGAGCAGGAGGTGGTTGTCCGTGCCGCCGGAAACAAGCTTCACGCCATGCTTGGAAAGGCTTGCGCCAAGCGCCTGCGCATTGTCGATAACCTGCTGCTGATATGCCTTAAACTCCGGTTGCAGTGCTTCCTGCAGGCAAACCGCCTTCACAGCAATGGTGTGCATCAGCGGGCCGCCCTGGGTGCCCGGGAAGATGGCCTTATCGATCTGCTTGGCAAGGGCTTCCTTGCAAAGGATCATGCCGCCGCGGGGTCCGCGCAGCGTTTTATGCGTGGTCGTGGTAACAACATCCGCATAGGGAACCGGGTTCATGTGCAGGCCCGCTGCAACCAGGCCCGCAATATGCGCCATATCCACCATGAACAGCGCACCCACTTCATCCGCGATTTCACGCAGCTTTGCGAAGTCGATCGCGCGCGGATACGCAGACGCGCCCGCAACGATCATCTTCGGCTTCTGCTCAAGCGCAATCTGGCGCACCACATCGTAATCGATCATCTCGGTTTTCGGGTCTACGCCATATGCAACAAAATTATAATATTTGCCTGACATATTCACCGGGCTGCCGTGGGTAAGGTGCCCGCCATGGGAAAGGTTCATGCCCAACACGGTATCGCCATAGTTGAGCAGGGCAAAATAAACTGCCAGGTTCGCCTGCGCGCCGGAATGCGGCTGCACGTTGGCATGCTCTGCGCCGAAAAGTTTGCAGGCGCGTTCACGGGCAAGGTTCTCCACGATGTCCACGCACTGGCAGCCGCCATAATACCGCTTGCCCGGATAACCTTCGGCATATTTGTTGGTCAAATGGCTCCCCATTGCCGCCATGACCGCTTCGGAAACAAAGTTTTCAGATGCGATCAACTCCAGATGATCCCGCTGGCGCTTCAGCTCAAGCTCCATTGCTTCTGCAACCTGCGGATCCGTCGCCCGGATTAGGTCAAATTGAATCATAGTGCCCTCCCGTATCTTTCTAACAATAACAGCTTCTGCCGCGCTTGTGCCCGGCCAATTAACAGCTTTATTATAAAGAATTGCGCCTGTTCTTACAACCATTGTTAAATTGTTGTCGTGTGTTGCCTTCCATTTATAAAGCATCGCTGCCTGTAAAAAAACCTTTGAGGCGCTCAATAGCATACCGCAATTGGGCTGCAAGTGAGTTGAACGGCATGCACAGCAAACCAGCGAATGGGCTGCGCAGCAGGAAACTCATTGCATGGCCTCCTCTCTGGCCGTACCGCAAACACCAGTCATAATAAAAAGCCCTAAAAGCATCAAAACACCGTGTACACTGCGTTTTAAAGCATAAAACGGGCGCTGCCAAAGGCAGCGCCCGCTGTTCGCACACGATTTATTTTTCCACAATGCGTTCCACAACCTTCGCGGACTTGCCGACGCGGTTGCGCAGGTAATACAGCTTCGCACGGCGCACTTCGCCATGACGGACAACCTCGATGCGGCCAATGCGCGGGCTGTTGTAAGGGAATGTACGCTCCACGCCTACGCCATAGGATACGCGGCGCACGGTGAAGGTTTTGCGGATGCCGCCACCCTGCATCTTGATTACAACGCCTTCGAAATTCTGAAGCCTTTCGCGCGTACCTTCAACAACCTTTACATATACGCGGACGGTATCACCGATCTCGAGTTTGGGGAGGTCGTTGCGCAACTGTTCTTTTTCAAGTTCCCGAATAATATCAGCCATTTTCAGCTTTCTCCTTCCTCATAGACGTTCTTGCAGGATGGCTCCCACATTGGACCGCCCGTTTTCCGAACGCCATTATACCATGTCTTTTTCATGTTGGCAAGGTATATTTGCCTATTTTTCTTGGTTTTTTAAGCGCGCTAAAAATTCCCTATCGCGCTTATCCAGTTCACCCTCATCCAGGGCCGCGATCAATTCCGGCCGCCGCCGCCAGGTGAGTTTGAGCGACTCTTCCCGCCGCCAGCGCGCAATATGCGCATGGTTCCCGCTCAAGAGCACTTCCGGTACGGCCATGCCCCTATAATCTGCGGGGCGCGTATACTGCGGATACTCAAGAAGCCCTGTGCTGAAGGACTCCTCCTCTGCGGATACGCTGCTTCCAAGAACGCCCGGTATAAAACGGGAAACGCAATCGATAAGCACCATCGCCGGCAGCTCTCCGCCGGTGAGCACATAATCGCCAATGGAAAGCTCGCAGTCCATCTGCTCCATGGCACGCTCATCGATCCCTTCATAATGCCCGCAAAGAAGAAGCAGACGTTCTTTGCCTGCGAACTCCTGCGCCATTGACACGCTGAGCGTTGCGCCGCGTGGCGTAAATACGATCCTTAGCGCTTCGTGCCTGGGATCCACCGCATCCAGGCAGGAAAAAATGGGCTGCGGCATCATAACCATGCCCGCACCGCCACCAAACGGGTAATCATCCGTGTTCTTATGCTTGCTTTGGGAATACTCCCGTATATTGTGGAGCGAGACATCCAAAATGCCCTTTTCCCGCGCGCGGCCAAGCATGCTCGTGCTCAGTACGCCGGAAAACATCTCCGGGAAAAGCGTCAGCACGTCAATCTTCAAACAGGCCAACCTCCCGCAGCACATCGGCATGCAGCACAATGTGCTTGTTTTCCACATCAACTTCCGCTAGAAGCTTCTTGAGCGCCGGTACCAATAGCGTCCGCTTCCCCTTGATGAGGTAAACATCATTCGCGCCGGTTTCCAGCACATCTTCAAGCAATCCGTACTCTGCGCCTTCCGTATCGCTGACGCGGCACCCGATGAGATCCACAACAAAATAGCGGCCGGGTGGCAACTTTGCCGCATGCGCGCGATCCACGCAAAGATATACGTTGCGCAGCTTTTCAGCTTCCTCCCGCGTGGTTACGCCAGAAATCGAAGCATACACTGCATCATCCCGCACACCCACGCCAGATACCACCACGGGGTCATAGCTGCCCCCGCGTTCAAGGTATGCTTCTTTGAGCGACGCATACCGCCCCAGGTCATCCGAAAGTGGAAGCAATTTTACCGCACCGCGCACGCCATGTGGGCGCACGATCAAGCCAACGCGCAGATATTCCATCAGACGATCTCGACGATGTATTTCTTGTTTTCGCGGATGGAGGCCGCCTTCACAACGGTGCGGATTGCCTTGGCAATGCGCCCCTGCTTGCCGATCACTTTGCCCATATCATCGGGCGCAACGCTCAGCTCGATGATCGTAGCATGATCGCCTTCCTTTTCCACGACCTTGACTTCTTCCGGCTTATCCACGAGATTCATTGCGATGTATTTGACCAGTTCTCCCATGGTCTGCCTCCTTGCTGTGGTTTCTTCCGGATTTGTCACTGAATCGCCCCGGATTTCTTGAGCAGGCCGCGGACGGTGTCGGTCGGCTGTGCGCCGTTCTTGATCCACTGCTGTGCCTTCTCATTGTCCACCTTGATTTCGGCGGGGTCGGTCTGCGGGTTATAGTAACCGATCTCCTCTACAAAAGCGCCATCGCGCGGAGCGCGGGAATCCGCAACCACAATGCGGTAAAACGGGGCCTTCTTTGCGCCCATCCTGCGAAGCCGAATCTTAAGCATACTTGTTCCTCCTAAAATTACATTCTTGTTCTTGATTTATCGAAAACGGAAAACCGTTGTTCGTACTGTTTACTGGGGCTTAAAACCCAAACGGGAAGCGTTTCTTCCCTTTTTTAAACCTGCCGCCCTTCCCCATGTTGGTAAGCTGCTTCATCATCTTGCGCGAAGCTTCATACTGGTTGAGCAGACGGTTTACCTCTTGAATGGTGGTGCCGCTGCCGCGCGCAATGCGCTTCCTGCGGCTCGCGTTTAGGATGTCCGGCCGCCGGCGCTCCTGCGGCGTCATCGCACGGATGATTGCCTGCGTGCGCGCCATCTGCTTTTCATCGATCTGCACATTTCCAAGCTTGCCTGCATCGATGCCCGGGATCATGCCCAGAATATCCTGCATCGATCCCATGTTTTTCATCTGCTCGAACTGTTCGAGATAGTCTTCAAGCGTAAATTCATCCTTGCGCAGCTTTGCCTCAAGCTCCATGGCCTTTTTTTCATCGAAGGCTGTCTGCGCCTTTTCGATGAGGGTGAGCACATCGCCCATGCCGAGGATGCGCGAAGCCATGCGGTCCGGGTGAAACGGCTCGATATCCGTAAGCTTTTCCCCAGTCCCGGAAAACTTGATGGGTTTCCCCGTTACGGCTTTGACCGAAAGTGCGGCGCCGCCGCGCGTGTCGCCATCGAGCTTCGTTACAATTACGCCTGTAAGCGCAAGGGTTTCATTGAAGGATTTTGCAACGTTGACCGCATCCTGGCCCGTCATCGCATCGATCACAAGGAGGATCTCGCTTGGGTTCACGGCTTCCTTTACAGCGGCGATCTCCGCCATCATGTCGTTATCGATATGCAGCCGGCCGGCCGTATCGATGATAACAAGGTCCTTTAGGGTGCGCCGTGCCTCTTCTATGGCGTATTTTGCAGTTTCAACCGGGTCGCTCTGCCCCCGTTCAAAAACTGGCACGCCTACCTTTTCCCCTACCACCTGCAGTTGCTTGATTGCGGCTGGGCGGTAGATATCGCAGGCAACCAAGAGCGGAGACTTCCCATATTGTTTGGAAAGATAGGCCGCAAGCTTGCCCGCCATGGTCGTTTTTCCCGCGCCCTGCAAGCCTGCAAGCAGGATAACGGAAGGCGTCGTGGAACCAAATTCGATCTTGGCATTCGTGCCGCCCATGAGCTTGGTCATCTCTTCGTTCACAATCTTGATGACCTGTTGGCCCGGCGTGAGACTTTCAAGCACTTCTGCCCCAACCGCACGCTCCGTTACGGCATTCACGAAGCTTTTCACCACCGTGAAGTTTACATCCGCTTCGAGGAGCGCCAGCTTCACCTCGCGCATAGCCTCTTTTACGTCCTTCTCGTTGAGCTTGCCCTTGCCGGAAAGCTTTTTAAATACGTTTTGCAGTTTGGAAGAAAGCCCTTCAAACGCCATCGTTTATTCCTCAATCATGTTGTAAAGTTCATCTGCTTTGGCGTCAAGCGCCATTTTTTCTTTCCCTTCGGGCAACGCGCCTATCAGCTTTTTCAGCTCGCTTAGGCTGTGTAGCAGCGCAACATCTCGCTTCATGAGGCCCAAGCTTCGCTCCCATGCGTAAAGCTGCTCCTCACCGCGCTTGAGCGCATCCCGTACGCCCTGGCGGGAAATGCCTTCCCGCTCCGCTATCTCTGCAAGTGAGCAATCCTCAAGCAGGGATTGCTCAAGCAGTGCGCGTTGGCGCTGCGTTAACAGCGCGCCATAATAATCCAGCAAATACCCGAGTTCAATGTGCTTCTCCATGTTTTGCGCTCCGCTGTAAAGTATTTCTGCTTTACACCATTGCTATTATACAGGAAAGCGCCGTAAAGTCAAGCGTTTTCTTTCCTAGTACCGTTTTAAGCGCCGATCAGTGCCCGCGCAAACGCATCGGGATCGAAGGGCTGAAGATCGTCAATGCCCTCCCCCACGCCTACAAAGCGCACCGGCAGGCCAAGTTCCTCTTTGATGGCAACCGTCATGCCGCCCTTGGCTGTGCCATCGAGCTTCGTGAGCACAACGCCTGTAAGCCCAGCGGATTCTCCAAATACACGGGCCTGCGCGATTGCATTTTGCCCGGTAGTTGCATCCAGCACCAGCAATACCTCCGTGTGCACGCCCGGAAGCTCCCGCCCGATTACCCTGCGGATCTTTTCAAGTTCGCTCATTAGGTTTTTCTTGTTATGCAGCCGTCCCGCCGTATCGCATAGCAGCAGATCGCACCCTTTCGCCTTAAAGGAAGCGATCGCATCGAATACCACGGCAGCAGGGTCGGCGCCTTCGCCGTGCTTCACAATCGGCACGCCTGCACGCTCCGCCCAAACGGAAAGCTGCTCGGCCGCCGCGGCACGGAACGTATCCGCTGCCGCCATCATGGGGCTTCGTCCTTCCGTTTTAAAATAAGCCGCCATTTTCCCGATGGATGTGGTTTTTCCTACGCCATTTACGCCTACAATCAAAAGCACAGCAGGCTCGCCTTTCGGCAAAAATGCCTGCTCCGGCCGCATGCAATCCGCCAGGATCTCAGCGAGCACCTCCCGCGCTTCGCTTTGGGTTCTCAGCTTCTGCGCAGAAACAGCCGCGCGCAGCCGCTCCAACAGGGTTTGTGTGGTTTCCATGCCCATGTCGGCAATAATCATCGCTTCTTCCAGCGCATCATAGAAATCCGCATCAATGCGCTCTTCCCCTGCAAACAGGCCCATAAAAATGCCGCCGCCCGTTTTGGAAAGGCCTTTTTTCAGTTTTTCAAAAAAGCCCTGTTTCTTTTCCATTTCTTTCCCCTTTCACAAATCCGTTCTATGCCGTTTCAAGCACTTTCATGGAAGCGCGCGGATACGATCTTCGACACGCCCTTCTCCTCCATGGCAACGCCGTAAAGCGCGTTGCAGACCTCCATGCTTCCCTTGCGGTGTGTAATTAGGATGAACTGTGTATCCAGAGAATATCGCTTCACATATTCTGCAAAGTTGGAAACATTCACCTCGTCAAGCGAGGTTTCGATTTCATCCAGGATGCAAAATGCCGTTGGCTTCAGTTTGAGCATGGCAAACAGCAGCGCGATTGCAGTAAGCGCCCGTTCGCCACCGGAAAGCAAAGAAAGCAGCTGCAATTTTTTCCCAGGCGGTTGCGCGATAATTTCAATATCGCAGTTGAGGATATCGTTCTTATCAGAGAGGAGCAGTTCCGCCCGTCCACCGCCAAATAGCTCTGTAAAGGACGTTCTGAAATTCTCGCCAATGCGTTCGAATTGCCGGCGGAATTCGGATTCCATCGTAGAAACCAGTTCCGCGATGAGCTGCTGGAGATCTGCCTGCGCCTGCTGCAAATCGCTGCATTGCGTATGCAAGCTTTCGTAGCGCTCCTTCACGTTTTTATAATCCTCAATCGCGCTTACGTTTACATCGCCCAATGCACGGATTGCTTTTTTGAGCTCATCCACCCGGATGTGCGAAGCTGTAATGGCAATCTGGCGGCGGAAAGCCTGCGCGTTTTCATACGTCAGCTCATAATCTTCCCAAATGCGGTCCTGCATTGCTTGAAGCTCCATTTGTGCCCGGTTCTGGTTGAGCTCTGCGCGGTGCCTGCGCTCCTGCATATCGCCAAGCTCTGCCGCAACCGTTTCCCGCCGCGCGCGCAGTTCATCGAGCGATTGCAGGTGTTTTGCACGCTCGCTTTCCATCGCATGCAAACGTTCGGTGTGCGCATCCACCTCCTTGCGTTCGGCGCTGATGTTCGTATTAATGGCCGCAAGCTCCTGTTGCATCTGCGCAAATTTTGCAAGAGATTCCTCGGCCGCACGCTGGTCCGCATCGATGGAAGCGGAAAGCCCGGCAAACTCCCGCTGCATGCGTGCGCGTTCATGCTCCGCTGCTGCCTGCTCCTTTTCAAGCGCCATGAGCGCAACGCGGCGTTGCGTGGCGCGTTCGTTTTCCTCTGCATGTTCCGCACGCAGCGCGGAAAGCGCCTCCTGCGTTTTGCGGATGTCCTCCTGCGTTGCGAAGTTCCCTTCTTCCAGGCCTTCCCGGTCCGCCTCAGCCGCACGGCGCTGCTCATCGATATTCTCGATGTTGTCGCGGATCTGCGCACGTTCGAGCGCTGCCGCCTCCAGTTCCGCATGGGCATCCTCCACATACTTGCGGATAATATCCAGCTTTTCCTTCTGCGTTGCAAGCTCGATGTCCTTTTTATGGAGCGCCTCTGCGGCAGTTTCCACCGCAGCGTTTGCCGCACCGAGGGATGCTTCTGCCTCAGATGCCTCTGCGGTGCGCGCTTCCAGGCCTTCTGCAAGGGATTCCATGCGCTTTTTGAGCTGTTCCATCTCGCGTTCGCGCCCAATGAGGCTAAACTCCCGTTTCTGCGTGCTGCCGCCCGTCATCGCGCCGCCCGGGTTGATGATGTCCCCCTTCACCGTTGCAATGCGGAATGCACTGCGCGCACGGCGATTGATGGCTATGCCCGCATCGAGATCCTTCACGATCACCGTGCGTCCAAGCAGGTTTTCGATTACGCTGCGATACTTTGCATCATAACCCACAAGCTCGGACGCGATACCCAAAAAGCCATCCACGCGGCATGCGTCGCGCTCTGCAGCATCCAACGTACGCGGGCGCATCGCAGAGATGGGGAGCAGCGTCGCCCGGCCATATTCCCGGCGGCGCAGATATTCAATCACGTATTTTGCATCCTGCTCTGTTGGCGTTACGATATTTTGCAGGGTTGCGCCGAGCGCCATTTCCACCGCCGTTTCGTATTCTTCCGGCACGCGGAGCAATTCCGCAACAACGCCCTCGATCCGTTTTTTTAATTCAAAATCGCGTTCACTATCCCGCAGCACATTGCGCACGCTCGCATAATACCCTTCATGTGCGCGTTTCATTTCTTCCAGCACCTTGAGGCGGGAACGCCCGGCCTCCACCTGCTGCTCCATCGTGCGCACCGCCTCGCGGGCCGTGCGTAGCTGCGCATTGGTTTGGTTTACAGCTTCAATGGCTGCAGCGCGCTGTGCCTCGCATGCCTTCCGTTCTCCCTGTATGGCCTCGAATTGTTTTTGTGCCTCCGCATATTCCGCATCGAGCTTGCCTGCTTTTTCTCGCAGGTCCACCTCTTCGCCATCAATCGCCTTTAAGCGCTCCTCTAGCGTGCCGCGGATGGCTTCATAACGTGAAAGCATGCTCCGCGCATCCGAAATGCGATTCATGGCTTCGATCATCTCGCGCTTCTGCTGTTCCAAAAGCGTTTCTTTCTCCGCAATCGCTGCGCCCATTTCGGCAAGGCGCCTGCTCTGCGCTTCAAAGCTTTCCCGCTCAGCAGACTGCTTCCCAGCATTGCCGGCAAGCTCCTTTTCGCGCGCAGCAATGCTTTGGGCAAGCTCCTTTTTGCGCGCTTCGCTTTCCGCTGCGCGCGCCTCAAGCCGAGTCCGTTCGGCAATAAGGTTTTCCATTCGCTCCTGGAACACGCGGGATTCGCCCGATTTCGCCTCCACACCCGAAGAAAGCGTAAGCAGTTTGTTTTGCAATTCACTGATTGCCCCGGAAATCGCCCGTTCGCGTTCCTCTTGCTCAGCACAGCCTGCCGCAAGGCTATGTTCAAGCACGGCGTTGGTTTCGATTTGGCCGGTAAGCTGGGTCAATGTATTGGAAAGGCCCGTCAGCCTTTCGTTCAGTTTGTCATATTGATAAAGGAAGACGTTGATTTCAATCTCCTTCAATTCATCGCGAAGGCGCAGGTATTCCCGCGCGGCGGCACTCTGTTCCTCCAGAGGGCCAACCTGCTTGCTTAGTTCTTCCAGGATATCTTCCAGCCGCTGCAGGTTCTTTTTTGTGCTCTCCAGTTTGCGTTCAGCCTCTTCCTTGCGCACGCGGTATTTCATCACGCCTGCCGCCTCTTCAAAGGCATTTCGGCGCTCGCTGGACTTGTTGGAAAGGATCTCTTCCACGCGCCCCTGCTCTATGATGGAATACCCTTCCCTGCCGATGCCCGTATCGCGGAATACCGCGCTAATATCCTTCAAACGGCAGGGCGTGCGGTTGAGCAGGTACTCACTTTCGCCGGAACGGTAAACACGCCGCGTCACGGTGACCTCAGAAAAATCCGTGTTCAGCTTTCCATCTGCATTATCAAACGTGAGAGAAACCTCACAATAAGCAAGCGGCTTTTTCTGTTCCGTTCCATTGAAGATCACATCTTCCATTTTGGCGCCACGCAGCGCACGCGCGCTCTGCTCGCCAAGCACCCAACGCACCGCATCTGCAATGTTGCTTTTGCCGCTGCCATTGGGCCCAACGATCGCCGTGATCCCTTGTTCAAATTCGATTTCCGTTTTTCGGGCAAACGATTTAAACCCGTTTATTTCAAGCTTGACCAGTCTCAATCGCGTATACCAAACCTTATCTTTCTCAATCCGCCTCGTGGATTACGCCAAACTCTACAAGTGCAGCACGTGCAGCCTGCTGCCCCGCTTCCTGCTTCGTCCGCCCTTCGCCTGTGCCCGCTGTCTCTCCTGCCACGAGCACGCGCATGGAAAAGGTTTTATTGTGATCCGGCCCGCTGCTGCCGATCAGCTCATAAGCGATCTGGCCCATATGGTGCTTTTGCACATATTCCTGAAGCATAGTCTTATGATCCTTGATAAGCCGCCCGGCCATTGCGTCTTCCACGCTTTTATGGACAAACCGCATGATGAAACGCTTTGCGACCTCCATGCCTCCGTCGATGTACAAAGCCCCGATTACAGCTTCCACCGCATCCGAAAGGATCGATGGCTTCTCCCTGCCGCCCGAGTGATCTTCCCCGCGGCCCAGCAGCAGCAGCCTGCCAAAGCCATAATCCTTGGCCACTTCGTAAAGTGCGCTCTCGCAGACAGCCTGCGCGCGCAGGCGAGTCATCGCACCTTCGTCTGAATCCGGGAAACGGGTGAATAAATATTCGCTTGTACAAAGCTCCAGCACCGCATCTCCCAGGAATTCAAGCCGCTCGTTGTGCGCGCTTGCACGCCCATCCCCTTTCACATAAGAAGTATGGGTCAGCGCTGTATCCAGAAGCGCCAAATCATGGAATTGGTACTCCAGGCGTTCCTCCAGCGCATTGAGCATTTTTCTCCTCTGAAATTCCAAATTTCCCTCCACATGCCAAAAACCCGCATCGGCGATGCGGGTATCAGCGAGCCTTCTTTTATTTGTTCACATATTTGATGATATCGCCAACACAATGGATGTTGGGCAGCTCATCGTCCGGAATCTGCACGCCGTATTGCTGTTCAAGATCCATAATCAACTCCACGATATCAAGAGAATCGGCTTTTAAATCTTCAATCAGCCTGGATTCCATCGTGATCTGTTCCTCGGGAAGGTCAAGCTGCTTTGCGATTGCAGCGCGCACATTTTCAAATTCCATGCTTCTATACCGCCTTTCCAAATAATTCCAAATTAATTAAGCTGCCGGCATGCCGGCAAATAAGAATATGCTTTAAGTTTAACTTTATCAGCGCACGCTGTCAATCCTCTACATCGGGCAGGGCTGAGATTGCAGCGCCAATCACGCCGTTCACATCGGCCAAAGCAAAGCGCCGCGCCTGCATCACAGCCGAGCAGAACGCCTTTGCATCTGAGCTGCCATGCGCTTTGATTACGCCGCCGTTTATGCCAAGAAGCGGCGCGCCGCCCTCTTCGGTGTAATCCATTTTTTTCTTCATGCGCCGGAATGCGGGCTTCGCAAGCGCCGCTCCCAATTTCGAGCGCGTATCCGCCAAAAGTTCGTCTTTGAGCATGGAAAGGATGGTTGCTGCAAGTCCCTCCGTATATTTAAGCACCACGTTGCCGGAAAACCCATCGCACACCAGCACATCGCATTCACCCGAAAGGATCTCCCGCGCTTCGCAGTTCCCCACAAAATTGATCGGCGCTGCCGCAAGCAACGGATAGGCTGCTTTTGTAAGTTCATTTCCCTTTTCCGCTTCCGCCCCATTGTTAAGGAGCGCCACACGGGGGTTCTCCAGCCCTAATACCCCTTTCATATAAGCGGATCCCATCACGGCAAACTGCTGCAAATAAGATGGTTTACAATCCGCATTGGCTCCACAGTCGATCAGCATCATGTGCCCGCCTGTGCGCGTTGGCAAAAGCGGTGCCAGCGCGGGACGCTTCACGCCTTTGATGCGCCGCACGATAAGCGTTGCGCCCGTTAGGAGCGCACCCGTGCTGCCTGCAGAAACGATGCAGTCCGCTTCCCCCTGGGCAACCGCCGTAAGCGCTTTTACAAGAGAGGAATCCTTCTTACGCTTTATGGCAACCGTTGGAGCTTCATGGCAATCGATTACCTCCTGCGCATCCAATACAGCCATGCGTGCGGCATCAAAGCTATGTTTCCCCAGCTCTTGGCGAATAGCATCTTCCCTGCCGCAAAGGGTAATGGAAATGTCATCATAACGGCTGAGCGCAAGCACTGCGCCCTCTACAACCGCATTAGGCGCATTATCTCCCCCGAAGGCATCCATAACAATCCGAATCATTCCAAATCATTCCTTTAATTTCAATATATTTGATTCTATCACGGCATGGAAAAGATTGCAAATACGGCCTTTCTTTACAGGCAAAAAGGGCTTTTCGCCCATCTTTGGGTGAAAAGCCCTGCCTTGCACACGAGAACCAGGCGTTACGCCTTCTGTTCTTCCACTTTGACGACCTGCTTGCCATCGTAATAGCCGCACTTTTTGCATACCCGATGAGCCAGCTTGGGCTCATGGCACTGCGGGCATTCTACGATGCCTGGGATGGAAAGCTTCCAGTTTGCCCTGCGCGCATCGCGCCTCGCCTTCGAAGTTTTTCTCTTGGGGACTGCCATGGTTACACCTCCTTATCGTCGTTCAGCAGCGTTTTGAGCGCGGCGAACGGCGATGGAAGTGGCTCCTCGCCGGCCTCACGCGCGCAGGAACACTGCGCTGTGTTCAAATCGCACCCACAGATGGGGCACAGCCCGCGGCAGTCCGGCTTGCATACGCTGTAAGGGCGCATATTGAGCAGGATCGCATCGCTGAGCATCTGATCCAATTCGAGCGTTTCACCGGAGAATGCATAACATTCGCTGTCCTCCGGCACATTTTTTTCAAAGCGCTCATCCAATTCCACTGAAAACGGTTCCGCAAACTCCTTTGCGCAGCGCGCGCATTGCACATGCAACGCCGTGCGCAAAGTTCCTTTGACGGAAAATCCCTCGCCATCAAACACATATTCCACATCCACAGATACCGGAGCCGCAAACCGAATTGTCTGCCCCAAATACTCCATATCCGCAAATTGCTCCGCCGCGTGAAACACGCCGACGCGCCCAGGAAGTTTGAGTTCTAAAGCTACAGGTATTTTCATGGAAAGTCAACCTCGTATATTTTATCTACAACCCCATTGTTTGTCAACAATATTTTTGGGGTTTTCGGCTGAGCGCAGCTTTATTTTGCCGCAAGCGCCGCAGTGTCGCGCGCGATGACCATTTCCTCATCCGTGGGTATCACGAATACCTTCACGCGGCTATCCTTCGCACTGATCTCAGCTTCTTCGCCGCGGGGGCAGGTCAAGTTTGCTTCGCGGTCAAACGCAACGCCGAGATAGCCAAGGTCGCCTGCAATTGCTTCGCGGATTGCGCGGTCGTTCTCACCTACGCCGGCCGTGAACACGATTGCATCTACGCCGCCGAGGGCAGCAGCATACGCGCCAATGTATTTCTTAACTTTATAGGCGAAGGTCTTGAGTGCAAGCTGTGCGCGCTCGTTTCCAGCTTTTGCAGCTTCATCAAGATCGCGGAAATCGCTCGAAACGCCGGAAATGCCCAGAACGCCGCTCTTTTTGTTCATGTACGTATCGATGCCCTTCTTGTCAAGTCCCAGCTTATCCATGAGATAGGTAACGATCGCAGGATCCATGTCGCCGCAGCGGGTTCCCATCGGGACACCTTCGAGGGGGGTCAAGCCCATGGACGTATCGATGCACTTGCCACCCTTAACTGCCGCAATGCTTGATCCGTTGCCCAAATGGCAGGTGATGATGCGGGTATCCTCAGCAGGCATGTCGAGCTTTTCCATCGCCTTGCGTGAAACGTAGAAGTGAGACGTGCCATGGAAGCCATAGCGGCGCACCATAAGCTCGGTATATGCTTCATAGGGCAGGCCATAGAGGAACGCCTCCGGGGGCATGGTTTGATGGAACGCAGTATCAAACACGGCAACCATCGGCGTATTGGGCATAATGGCGCGGCAAGCGTCGATGCCCATGAGGTTTGCGGGGTTATGCAGCGGTGCAAGATCCGTTAAGCTCTTAACCGCTTCGATCAGCTCATCGGTAATAAGCGCGGACTTTGCGAACTTTTCGCCGCCATGGACGATGCGATGGCCCACAGCGTCGATCTCATCCATGCTCTTGACAACGCCGATCTTGGGGTCTACAAGCGCGTCGAGCACCATGCGGATCGCATCGGTATGGTCCTTCATATCCTGCTTGAATTCATGCTTGTCGCCGCCGGCGGGTTTATAGGTCAGCATGGAGCCGCCGATGCCGATGCGCTCGCAAAGGCCCTTTGCGATCACGTTGCCGTTATCGACATCGATCAGCTGATATTTAAGGGAAGAGCTCCCCGCGTTGATGACCAATACTTTCATATGCTTTTCCTCCGCTTATTTCGCCATGTTCTGTGCCTGCACAGCCGTAATAGCCACAACGGAAACGATATCCTCGACGCTGCAGCCGCGGGAAAGATCGTTGATAGGCTTGCGGAAGCCTTGGCAGATCGGGCCCGTTGCCTCTGCGCCCGCAAGGCGCTGCACGAGCTTATAGCCGATGTTGCCCGCCTGGAGATCCGGGAACACAAGCACGTTCGCCTTGCCAGCAACTGGGCTGCCGGGCGATTTGAGCTGGCCAACCTTTTCCACAAGCGCTGCATCCGCCTGGAGTTCGCCATCCACATTCAAATTGGGCGCAAGCTCCTTGACCATCGCCGTTGCCGCGACGACCTTATCCACGTTTTCATGCTTCGCGCTGCCCTTGGTAGAGAAGGAGAGCATCGCTACGCGCGGATCGATCCCACAGAGCACCTTTCCAGTCTCCGCAGAGGCCACCGCGATGGAAGCAAGCTGCTCTGCCGTGGGGACGATATTCACCGCGCAGTCCGCAAAGATCATCACGCCGTCGTCGCCATAGGCTTTGTTGGGAAGCTCCATGATGAAGCAGCTTGAAACGGTGTTCATGCCGGGCGCCATCTTGATGATCTGAAGGCCCGGGCGCAACGTTGCCGCCGTGGTGCAGATCGCGCCGGCGACCATGCCGTCCACCTTGTCGTCATAAAGCATCATCGCACCGAAGAACATGGTGTCCTTCATGGTGGCTTCGGCCTTTTCGGGCGTCATGCCCTTGGCCTTACGCATTTCATAAAACTCATTCACATAGCGTCCGAAATCGGGCGAGGCAACGGGATTTACAATATCAACACCGCAAAGGCACACGCCGAGCGCTTCGGCTTTGGCCTTGATCGCTTCCGGGTTGCCCAGGAGCGTGAGCTTTGCAATGCCTTCTTTTGTGATAATTTCCGCCGCGCGGATGGTGCGCTCCTCCTCACCTTCAGGCAGCACGACATGCTTTACGTCAGCCTTTGCTTTCACTTTGATCTTGTCGAGCACGGACATTTTGGAATGATCTCCTTTCGAAACTCTTATGTTCGGCGAGCGTTTCGCTCTAACTTAGTTATTATAGCACAAGAAATCCTTTTCGCCTACCGCAAGCCGGGGAATTTTATAGGGGAAATTGCACTTTTTTCCATAGTTGTCCTCATTTCATGCTATAATCATGCAAGAAGCCCGATCTGGAGGTTGACCATGCAGCGCATTGCTGGCGTTATTGCCGAATATAACCCGTTCCATAACGGGCATGCGTACCATCTTGCCCGCACAAAAGAAGTTTCCGGCTGTGCGCAAATCATTGTTGCGCTCAGCGGCAGCTTCGTGCAACGCGGGGAGCCCGCTGCATTCGATAAATTCCAGCGTGCCCGCTGGGCGCTGCTCCATGGGGCGGACTTGGTGCTGGAGCTTCCTACCGCGTTCGCCTGCGCCAGTGCAGAGCGTTTTGCACGCGGGGGCGTCGCCTTGCTCGCCGCGACAGGGCTCATTTCGGCGCTCGCCTTTGGGACAGAGCATGCTAACCCTGCGCTCCTCCAAGCGCTCGCTTTCCCGCAATTAGGAGAAGACGAACAGCGGGAACGCCTTGCTTTTCATCTCAAACGCGGCCTTTCCTATCCGGCTGCATACGCCCGCGCCGCCGGAGATCTTGACGAAGAGGCCCAAAAAGCGCACGCATTGCCCAACAATATCCTCGCTGTAGAATACCTGCGGGCATGCAAGCTGCTTGCCCCTGCGATCGAGCCTATTGCCATCGCGCGCACCGGCGCTGATCACGATGCGCCGGCCATGGATGGGCAAGCAGGTTTTGCAAGCGCATCCGCGCTGCGCGAAGCAGCTAAACAGCATGCATTTTCCTTGCTTTACAGCGCAACGCCTTCGGATGTTGCGGCTGGAATCGAAGCCGCATGCCGTGCGCAAAGCGCTCCCAAAAACGTAGATGCGCTTTCCGATGCCATTCTTTATGCGCTGCGCATGCGCACGCGCGCTCAGCTTGCAGAGCTGCCGGACGTTGCGGAAGGGCTTGAAGCAACGCTTTATGAAAAGGCGCGCTCCTGCACCGGATATTCCGACTTTCTCTTCGCTGTGAAAACAAAGCGTTACACCCATGCGCGCTTAAGGCGCATTGCCATGCATGCGCTCCTTGGCGTGGATAAAACCTTTTTCGCCCGTCATCCTGCGCCACGCTATCTGCGCATACTCGGCGTAAAGCGCAGCGCATTGCCACTGCTTGCAAAGCTGGCGCAGAGCGCATCCTTGCCCGTGGTAACCGGATACCGTGAATATGCCAGGTTGGATGCCGCTGCAAAGGAACAATTCAACCTTGACCTCTTTGCAGGCGAGCTGCTCGCCATGGCTTCTCCAACGCCAGAGCCGGCGCAAAACGAATTCACGCGCCCTCTGCTGATCGTTTAACCTCGAGCGACCATATCTGCACTTTGCATTGCATAGGATAAAGCATGAAAAGAAAGTTTGCTTTATTCCTTTGCGCGCTTATCTGCGCGCTGCTCATCCTCTTCAATCCAGACGCCATGGACGCTGCCCGGGAAGGTTTCGCATTATGGCGGGATTCCGTTATGCCCGCGCTGCTCCCGTTTTTTGTGTGCACTGCGCTCATGCGCCAGATGGGAGCACTGCAAAGCGGCAACTGCGCTGCGCTTTTCGCGCTTGCCTTTGTTTCCGGCGCCCCAGGCGGCGCACGCCTCACCGCGCAATACGCCACAGACGGTGAACCGGACGCGGGGCTTTCCGCGCTTGCGGCAGCGCTCAACACCATCAGCCCCATGTACATCGCAGGCGCATTTGCGACGGGCATGCTGGGCGTGCCACAGGCAGCGCTCCCCGTTCTCATCGCTCAGTTTCTGGCGGCACTCCTGTGCGTGTTGCTTGCGCGCAAAGCATATGGGCCTGTACTCATCGCCAGCGCGCCCGAACAGGCGCTACCGTTTGCGCGCCTGTTCGTTGCCAGCATCGCAGAATCCGTATCCTCTCTGCTATCCATCTGCGGCACCATTATCTTTTTCCTGGTATTCATGCGTCTGCTTGCTGCAACGGGCATTCTCGCCGCCGTGCTTTGGCCGTTCAAGTCCCTCCTTACCCTACTCGGCGGCAACGGCGCGCTTGCTGAAGCGCTCTTTACCGGCATGCTCGAGGTCACATCCGGTTCCAAAGCCTTGGCAGAACTCGCTCTCCCACTGCGCACAACTGCAAGCGTAGGTGCATTCTTTTTTTCCTTTGGCGGTCTTTGCGTCGCAGCCCAGTCCATCCTCTTTTTACCGGTGAAAGCAAAGGAATATTTCCCGCTGAAGCTTGTGCAGGGTGTGCTTGCCGCGTTACTGTGTTATTTGCTTTTTCCGCTCTGTTTTCCCGGAGCAGCGCATACGGGAACCGTGAGCGGGGAAACGCTCGCGCAAAACGCGCTTACTGCAACGGCGATTTTTGCGGTTTCCCTCCTGGGTGTAGCAACAGTCCTGCTGTTTTCAGCAGTGCTTGGCCGCCGCAGGCGCATGCGGAAATGAACCCTATCTCCCACGCCTTAAGCATTTGGGGGTGCAGGTGCACCGTTTACGAGGATGGCTCCGTATCGCTGCAGAGCTTTGGTTTATTATCCAATTTCCCGGGCAGCCAAGAAACTGGGGTATTGAGGCCGTTCGAATGCGATACCATTAAACTATAAAAGGCGCTGATTGCGCCTTATTTTTTATCAACATACCCGCTTTGTGCCGTGTTTGAAAGCCATACCTCCATCTTCTCCATCCTGCGCCGAGGCCAGGACTCTCTCTTCCAAACAGCAAAGCGGCTTATGCGCAACGCAAAAAGCCGCCCCTGTTAAAACATCTACAGATTATTCTTCATCATCAAAGTCGATCTCGTCAACCTTCTTTTTCCGTTTGAACAGGCCACCTAAGAAACCGCCGCCCTTTGCGTCATCTTCGAACTCATCGTTTTCGTCAAAATCATCATAGGTTTCTTCCACGGGGGCCGGCTTTTTGCGGCGCTGCTGCGGTGCGGGTTGCTCCGCTGCCGGCGCTTGGTATTCCTGCTGAGGCGCAGCCACAGGCACAGCAGCTTCCTGCTGTGTCCGCGCGTCAAGATCCTTTCGGTTGAGGGAAACGAGCTGCTTATATTCGCCTAAAAAGTTCTCCAAATCCTTGAGCACATCGTCTGCATAGCACTTGGCGTTTTCAAACACCAGGCTTGCATTCGCCTCCGCTTTTTTCGCCAGCAGTTCCGCGCGCCGCTGCGCTTCCTGGTAGATCTCATCCTCCTGCACAAGGCGCTCATATTCCTGCCGTGCCTTTTCTACGATATCGTTCGCTGTCGCATGCGCCTGCGCAATGAGCCGGTCAGCTTCATCCTGCGCGTTTGCCACAACTTCCCGCGCATGCTCATCCGCGTTATCAATCATGGTCTGAGATTCGATCATTACGCTGTTGGCCCGGCGGATGTCCTCCGGGATGGTAACCTTCAAGTCGCCCAACAGGTCGATCATTTCTTCTGCATCGATCACGCGCTTGCTTGCGCTGTTGCCAAGCTTGGGCTTTGGGCTGCGCTCGATCATATCTTCAAGCTGGCCAATAATAGTGAAAATTTGCATATTCTGCGTGTTATTGCTCATCGCGTTTGACCCTTTCTGCGATTATTTTACATATTTGATCGGGCACAAGCCCGTCTATGCCGGCTCCAGATGCCATCAACATGCGCACTGCGCTTGAGCTGATCTGCACATGCGCGGGATCGGCTGCCAGATATACGGTTTCAAGCCCCGGGCAAAGCCGCCTGTTAAAATATTCCATGGAATATTCATACTCAAAGTCCATGCCATTTCTAAGGCCGCGCACATTATAAGCCGCGCCAACAGCGCGCGCAAAATCCACCAACAGGCCTGGAAAAACCATAACGCTTGCGTTTTCAATGCCGGCATCACGCACTGCAGCTTCGATCATAGCACAACGTTCTTCGGGGGAAAACAGCGGTCGCTTTTCCGGATTCACCAGCACGCCTACACAGACTTCGTCAAACAACACGGCCGCACGGCGCAACACATCCAGATGGCCGATGGTAAAAGGATCGAATGAGCCCGCAAATACCGCTTTTTTCATTCCTGCTCCTCCTCGAATATGGAGATGCCCGCAATGCCATACTTCCTCCGGTCGCACAGCACAAACCCAGGCGGCGTTTCGGGTGGCTGGTTGGCCGCGTGCTCGGCAATCACCCGGCAGCCTGGCGCCAAGACACCCGAGACGCGCAGCGCGGCGAGCGTTTCTTCCAGCAGCCCAGCGCGATAAGGGGGATCCAAGAACACGAGGTCAAAGCGAAATCCGGCGCGTGCCACAGCCTGGATCGCTGCTAAATGCCCCATAGAATATACCGTTGCCTGCTGCGAAAGGCCCAATTTTGCAAGGTTTGCGCGCACAACGGCAATGCTTTCGCGCGCACTGTCGTTGAATACGGCATGCGCTGCGCCGCGGGAAAGCGCCTCAAGCCCCAGGCTGCCCGAGCCTGCAAACAAATCTAGCACAGTCTGCCCGGCCACCTCAAACTGAATGATGCCAAACAGCGATTCCCGCACCCTATCAAGCGTTGGGCGCGTATCGCGGCCCTTAGGGGCCAGGATCGTTTGCCCGCGTTTCATGCCTGCTATGATGCGCAAATTATTCCTCCACAAACCAATTCATAGTATTTTATCATTCTTTCTTGGCCGCTTACAAGCGGAAATGCATTTTATTCACAATAATTCCATTGTTTTCTGCAATTAAGTCCATCTTGCTATCCCATTCACCCTGCGGAACCGTGCCAAACACCTGGAAATCAAACGCAAGGCCAGCTTTCAAACAGCTTAAGCGCGGCAAAAGGCGGTCATAGTAGCCTGCACCATGGCCAAGGCGGGTGCAATCCCGTCCAAACGCCATACCTGGGATGATCGCAAATTCCACTTCTTCCGGCGCAATATGCCTGCTGCGTGCCGGAACCGGTTCAAAAATCCCATATTTGCCGGGTACAAGTGCATCTGATGTAAGCGGCTCATAAAGAGCGAGCTGATTCCCCGGCAGGCAGAGAGGAAACGCTACGCGCTTGCCAGCTGCGCGCGCAGCCTCCACCGCCTGTTTTGGATCACATTCCTGCGGCGTAGCGCAATAAGCCAGCAAAAGGCCTGCGCCCGCAAATGCAGGATGTGCAATTAAGTGCGTGCAAGCCGCGGAGGAACGCATAGCGCGCTCCTCCTGGTCCTGTGCTGCAAGCCGTGCGCGGATCGCGCAGCGCAGCGCCTGTTTTTCTTCAATTAGGCTCATTCTTTATGCTCATTCCTCATGTGCGATCTTCCCATTCACCAGCGTGAGCACGCAGCGCGTGCGGAAATCGAGCGGATGCCCGTTGAATACCGCAATATCCGCATCCTTCCCGACCTCCAAGCTGCCTACGCGGTCGTCGATGCCCGTAATGCGCGCGGCCTGGATGGTAATCGCACGCAGCGCGACTTCCTCCGGCAGGCCCTCGCGCACAGCAAGCGCTGCACAGACCGTTAAATACTGTTCGGGAATGACGGGATGGTCGGTCATGATTGCAAATTCGATGCCGTTATCATAAAGAACTTTAGGGGCTTTAAAGGATAGGTTACGCAGCTCGATCTTGCTGCGTTCGCTCAGAAGCGGCCCCACAATAATACCCGCGCCCTGTTCCTCGATCGCCCGCTTTATCTGCGCGGGGATAAGGTACCCTTCCGTGCAATGTTCCAATGTAAAGCGGATGTTGAATTCTTTTGCAATGCGGATCGCCGTGAGGATGTCATCCGCCCGGTGCGCATGAATCTTCATGGGAAGCTCGCGCTTTATAACGGCGAGGAGCGCTTCTTTTCCCAAATCGCGCGGCGGCCGCTTGGCGGGATCCTGTTTGCCTTCTTCGATCTTCCTGCCATATTCCTGTGCATCCAGCAGTGCCTTGCGCAAAATGGCAGCCGTCGCCATGCGGGTCTGCGGCGTTTTTTCAGAATCGCCATACACTCTTTTGGGATTTTCACCGAATGCCGCCTTCATAGCAACAGGGAAGCGCAGCGTCATATCCTCTACGGAATCGCCTGCTGTTTTCATGGCAACAAATTGGCCGCCCACAACGTTTGCACTGCCCGGCCCCGTGACGCAGGTGGTAACGCCTGCTGCGCAAGCCTCGGTAAAGCAGCGGTCATAAGGGTTGATGGCGTCGATCGCGCGCAGCTCCGGGGTAACGGGATTGGTGCATTCGTTCCCATCCGATCCTTCTTTGCCCATGCCGTCTTCCCACATGCCGATGTGGCAATGTGCGTCCACAATGCCCGGCATCACATAACAGCCGGAAACGTCGCGCACCTGCGCGTTTTCTGCAGGGAGCTCCTCGCCAAGCGCTATGATCTTCCCGTTTTCAACCGCAATGTCCCCAACGAATTCCGGCCCCGCCATGGTCAAAAGCTTCCCGTTTTTTAAGATCAGCATTGTTGTTCTCCTCCCGTTGTTCCTTTGCTTATTTGATAAACGCTGTTTTGGAGCGTCCATTCTACCATTTCCGTTACATCGCGCGCCATGAGCATACGCTCCCGCAGCACATCGAGCGCCACATCGGCGGAAGCGCCCAACAAAAAGGAAGCTGCGCATGCCGCTTCAAATGGTTCAAGCTTCTGTCCAAGCATAGCAAGCGCAATCCCTGCGAGCACATCCCCGCTGCCCCCTTTTGCGAGGCCGGGGTTGCCCGTTTCATTCCATGCGTAGCGCCCATCCGGCGCAGCAATCACGCTGCGCGCGCCCTTTAGAAGTACAATGCATCCCCATTCTGCCGCATAGCGGCGCGCAAGCGCTTCCTGGTTTTCCCGCACTGCTGCAATCTCCATTCTGCAAAGCCGTGCCATTTCCCCAAAATGCGGCGTAAGCACTACCTTGCCATGCAGCGCAGCGCGTGCCTGCGGGCTGCGCGCGAGCGCGAACAACCCATCCGCATCCACAACGGTGGGCTTTTGCACGCTGAGCACACAGTGCAACACGCCGTCTGTCTCTGGCGCGCGGCCCATCCCCGGCCCGATGGCAATGCAGCTTGCATCGCGCAGATACGGAGCAAGCAGCCCTTCGCCACAAGAGTCCCAGCCTTCCCCGGCGAGCGGCGCAAGCATTGCTTCGGGAAGTGCGCGCAGGCCTTCCACAGCCGGCTTAGGGCAGATCACCTTGAGCGTTCCAATGCCCGCGCGCAAAGCCGCCGTGGCAGCCATGCAGGCGGCGCCCGGCATAGTTCCACTGCCCGCGAGCAATAGCCCATGCCCGTTATCTCCTTTATTGCTTTCCCGCTTGCGCTGCCCCAGCAGCGCCGCAATCTCGTTTTTCGTCAGCACATGCTCATCCATTGCATTCCTCCGCGCCGCCTCAGCAGCCTACTGCATAAAGAAAGGCGGGAATGCTCCCGCCCGGAAAAACAAAATTCAATCCTCCACAATCGCCTGCGCCACTGCAAGCTGTTTGATATGCGAAATGCTCACATGCACAGTTTTCCCCATCAGTTCCCGCATGCGCGAAAGCGCGGCGTTCTGCAGCGTTGCATAGGGCTTGCCGTTTTCATCATGCAGCACTTCGATGTCCGTCCATTTAATGCCGCGAAACCCTACCGAAAGCGCTTTTGCCGTTGCTTCCTTTGCGGCGAAGGTACCCGCAATGGTCTGCGGTTCGAAGTTAAAGCGTTCAAAATACGCCTGTTCTGCAGGGGTGAATACCATTTTTAGGAACGCGGGCTTTTCCGTTGCCTTTTTTACGCGCTCTACCTCGATGATATCAATACCCGTTCCAATAACCATGCGTCCACTCCCATGCTGCAACTTAGTATGTAATATTCTACCATAGATCATAAAAATGTCAAATCGCGCGCCTGTGCCTGTCAGCTGCATGCACAATTGTACCCTTTTCACGGAGCCTTTTTATGCATGCAAGCAGGCTCAACCCCCATATTCCCACTATCAATCAGCTGAAACATCGGCTGTTTCTGCAAGCACTGTACCAAGCTGCGGTCCAACATGCGTAATCCCCGAAATGGATCTATATTTATCCTTTGTAACCTGTTCTCGCCTAAGGAAATTCCCATCTGCGTCATAATATTCCTTATAGGTTACGGATACGCTGCCGCGCCGCGGTTCGCGCACCACCTGCTGCACGCCTGGTGCCAAGCTATCATCCTCCACGATCTCCATTTCTGCTTCCGGGAGGGTCTCAATCTTTTCGGAGGTGATGCGGATGGTTACGCCATCGGCAAGCGGGCGGCCATACAGGGAAACGGTTATCGTTTTTTCCTCCTCATTTACCTGCGCCCCAACGGTGACCGGCACATCTTGAGAATTGGCAAACTTAAAATTCGGCCCGCCTGTACTGATTGTTGCATCCCGGCCAATATCAATATATCCAAGCGGCCACGAATGATGTGTGCGGTCGGTTACTTCAAGGTCCGCCATCAGCACTGCGTTGTACAATGTGCTGCTCACCTGGCAGACGCCCCCGCCATATTCCTGCACATACACAGCGTCCCGGATGCCGGTAGCTTCCTTCCATCCATTTTCGCCATTGCGCGGGCCAAGGATGGCGTTCATGTCAAATTCCTCCCCAGGTTCAAGCGTTACTCCGTTAATCAGCCCCGCTGCTTTGGCAATATTGAACACCCGGTTTGCTTTTCCATAGGTAGAGCCCGCAAAAGAGGTGGAAAACTCCGCAACAAGCTGTGTATCATTGCGCGCGTCTTCGATGGTATATTCTGCCGCAAGCACGTTTGTATATGGTTCTATGGATGCGCTGCGTTCTGCAAGCACTGCAATTTTGAGTTGATCGGCAAGGCGCTGCGCATCCACGCTAAGCCCATCCGCCGATTCCGTGTAAACGAACTCTCCCGCTTCTTTATCGTATGCAGCCGTTGCGTTTTCCGGCTGCACTTGAAGCGCTGCTGCAATGGCCTCCGCCTGCGCAGCGAGTTTTTTTTCATCAATGGTAAGCGAGGTGCCAAAAGTGCGCGCACGGTTTGCACCAGGGTAATACTGCGTAACGCAGAGCGCTTTGAGCAGCACATCGTCCAGATCCGAGGCAGCGCCAAGCTCCGCCGCATTCGCATGTGCAACCCCCTCCCCTGCGCGGATCTCATATTGCAGCGATGCAAGGTATGCATCCTGCTGCGCAAGCAGTGCCCGGCGCGCTTTGGCTACTTCCATGCCGGAAACATCCATACCGTCGATTTCAATGTTCTCCCCAAGGGTTGCGCCTGCACGAATTGCCTCTGCAAGATCAGCATATTCCTGGTTTTCGCAACCGACAAGCAACGCAGCGCATAATGCAAGTAAAAGCAGATAGAAAACTGATTTCATTTATTTTCACGCCTATCCTTTCCGGCCATGTCCTTTGTGGCCGCGAATCTAGTATGCCCGCGCGCGCATAATTCCTTTCATGCTATGCTGAAAGAAAAGAAAACGCATATATGCATGTTTTTTCTTGCATTGTCGTGTTACTTGCACTAAAATAATATATGAAATAGGAGGAACCCTCATGTTTTTTGATCCGAACGATAAGCAATCCTTGACCGCAAAGGTTTACACGCGCATTCGGGAAGATATAATTGAAGGGCGCTATAAAACGGGCGATTATCTTGTTGAAACGAAATTGGCGGAAGAGCTTGATGTAAGCCGAACGCCCATCCGCGAAGCGCTTAAGCAGCTCGAGTTGGAAGACCTCGTGGTCTCCATCCCGAACCGCGGCATGATGGTGCAGGGCATGTCCAGCCATGATATCGACGATATTTTTACCGTGCGTCACCTTCTGGAAGGCCAGGCGGCCTACTGGGCAGCTGAGCGCATCGATGCGGCCAACCTTGCCCGGCTCACGGAAATCGTTGAACTCATGGAAATGTATACCCGCAAAAACGATGCAGCCAACCTTGCCCGGCTTGACACGGAATTCCACGATGTGATTTTTTCCGCAAGCAACAGCAGGATCCTGCGCCACATTCTTACCTCTTTGCATCACAACACGCGCCGCGTGCGCCGCACTTCGCTTACGGTGCCGGAGCGCCCCACGCAATCTCTTGCGGAACACCGCGCGATTTTTGAGGCGATTGAACAGCACCGGCCCGAAGACGCAAAAATGCGCATGGAAGCCCATATCATCAGCGTACACGACGGACGTTCCGACAACGATTGATCCGCATTCCCCGGTTTTTGCACCGGGTTTTTTTATACCATAGAGGGAGGGAGCGCGCATGGAACAAGCCATCCATTGCAAAGGGGAAGTGTATCCTGCAGGTGGCCCCGGGCTGTTTCTGCTGGGCCGGGCGGAGGAGATCGCCCAGCGGTTGGCCGGCGAATATGAAGAGCAGGTCCAGCTCATCTATCTTGATCCGCCCTTTGGAACGGGCGATACGTTTTCCGTAAAGCTTGCCGCCGGGAAAGCGCGCCTTACAATCCCTGCCTATTCTGACACGCTCGGCCAGGAGGAATACCTTTCCATGATGCGCGCAGTGCTCAGCGCATGCAAGCGGTTGCTCGCACGGGATGGCTCGCTTTACCTCCACATCGATTACCGCATGAGCCACCAGCTTCGTTTTCTTCTGGATGAAATTTTTGGCGCACAAAATTTCATGAACGAGATCGTCTGGGCCTATAAATCTGGCGGCCGCAGCACCCGCCATTATTCCCGCAAGCACGATACGATTTTATTTTACCGCAAATCCAAATCCGTATACTTTAACATCGCTGCCGTGGGCATCCCGCGCGGCCCGGAAAAACGCAACAACATGAAACGCAGCGTGGATGCGCATGGCCGCGTTTGCTTTTCCATCCGTTCCGGCGGGAAAACCTATACTTATACGGAAGATACTCCGGTTTTCCCCAGCGATGTTTGGGATGATGTGGAACATCTGCATCAGCGCGACCCGGAACGCACGGGGTTTAGCACGCAAAAGCCGGAAGCCCTTTTGCGCAGGATCATCCTTGCCTCTTCGCGCCCCGGCGATCTCGTGTGCGATCTGTTTTCCGGAAGCGGTACCACAGCGGCTGTAGCCGCAAAGCTCGGCCGGCGCTTTCTTGTTTGCGATGCTTCCCCGGTTGCAATGCAGCTTCTGCGCGCCCGCCAGCTGGTTTCGCAGAGTGAACCCACGTTTTTTGATGGTGGACAGGCGCTGCGAATTCTTTATGATGCCCCGCCCTATGCTGATCTGACGCCACAGGTTGCGCTCCAGGATACAGAAGGGATTATCCGCATCGTCTATCACGGCGCTGGGGAGCAACGCCTTGCCTATCTGGCCGCAGGAGAACGCAATCAAGACGGCCTTTTTTGCCCGCGTTCCTATGCCCTTTCGCCCACTCCCGGAACGGTGATCACGCTTCCACATCTGCCAAATGCCTGCCTGCAGGCCTGCAATTATGCTGGGCAAATGGCTTTTTTCAAGCTTTAATTTGCGCATTGCTTCAGCAATGGTTTAATTATCCCTATTTCTAAGCGAAACATCCCCTGCTTGCATCGTGATAAGCGCTCCATCCTCTGTGCGCAAAAGCAGCCTGCCAAGGGCATCAAAATCCTCTGCTATGCCGCTGTATACGCCGCCCGGCCCGGTAAGCGTTACCGCGCGCCCCAGCGTGCAGGAAAGGCGGCGATATTCCTCCATCATTGCGGCATATGCCGCGTCGTTCCCACATCCCGCAAAAAGCGGGGTAAGCGCTGCAAGTATGGCTATTATTACCTGTTCGAGCGCAACAGTTCGGCCGGTTTCAAGCAGAAGCGATGTCGCGGTTTGCGCAAGCGGGCCTGCGAACGACCGTTGCAGCACGTTGATGCCAATGCCGCAAACGATGAAATAGTCTTTCCCTAAAGTTCCCAGCTCGGAAAGAATGCCGGAAATCTTTTTTCCACCCACATATGCATCATTGGGCCATTTGATGAAAGCTTCCGCGCCATACACCCGCAGTGCATGGCACACGCCAAGCGCCGCGGCCGGCGTAATGCGGGGTGCAAGCTCCATAGGGAATGACGGGCGCAGCAACACGCTCATGCAGGCGCAAGCGCCCGCCTCGCATTCCCAGGCCCGGCCGCGCCGGCCACGTCCAGCCGTCTGCCGATAGGCAAGTACAAGCGTGCCATCGGGGGCGCCTTGCGCTGCAAGCGCTTTTGCGGCCAAATTTGTGGATTCCGTTTCCTCTAAAATTACAATGCGCCGCGCGAGAGGATTCCCTGCAAGCGCTTGCTCGAGGGCTCTTTTATCAATCTTCGCCATCTTCCTCTCCCACACATGCAGAAAGCCCCTCTGCATCGCCAAATACCCTTTCAAGCGCCGCACGTGCCGCATCATAGGAAAATCCGCGCCCGACGAGCCTGCGCATTGTGCGCACCCTGCGCTCTTCCGGAGGCAGCGCGGCAAACTGGCGCGCAAATTTCTCTGCAACGGCGAGCGCACCCGCAGCTTCCACTGTATCCGTGACCTGTGCAAGCGCCGCATCGATCAGCTCGCCTGGGAGCTTATGGGCATAAAGCTGCTCTCTAAGCTTGCGCCTGCTTACCGGTTTTGCTGCAAGGCGCGTTTCCACGAAATCTGCAGCGTATTTTTCATCGTTTAGGTATCCCAGCTCCTTAAGCCGCTCTACTGCTTGATACACTTCATATTCCCCATAGTTCATCGAATCCAGGTGTTCTTCCATCTCGCGCACAGTGCGCGCTTTTGTAGTGAGGAACTGAAACGCTGCATCCAAGGGCGCGTTTCCTGTTTTGCTCTTTTTCATATTTTTCCAATTCCTTCCATTATGTTTTATGCGCATGGCGCTGCAATCGCAGCGCGCGGGCCGCGCGCATTTGCCTTGCACCTTATTTCCAGATCTGCCCTACATCTATCATAATAATCAGCAGGCACGCGCGCAATACTAAATCCATCAAGGATCCACAAGGAGGGCAAAATGGCAAACAATAACCAGACGTTTAACCCAAACGCCACATTCAATTGGAACACGGAAGCAGGTGCACCGCAGATCGAGGCCAAAAACCTCGGCATTGTGCAGGATCAGATGCATCACGAAGCGCTTGCCTACAAAAAATGCTGCCTGTTTTCCGAATGGTTCACCGAGCAGCCACTCAAGGATTTGAGCAACCGCGCGGCGCAACATCACAAGCAGCACTTTGACGCATTGATGAACTACCTTAACAGCCATCAATAAGGAGGTATGAACATGAACAGCACCAGACCCAATATGACCGAACAGGAATTGCTCACCGATTTCCTCTCGCAGGAAAAACAGCTTGTCAAGGATTATGCAGGCGGCGTAACGGAAGCCTCTTGCGAAAACCTGCGCCAGATTCTTCTCAAGAATTTGACGGAATGTTCTTCGGACCAGCTCGCCGTTTTTGAGCAGATGAAGCAGCGCAACATGTACAAAACCAAGGACGCTCCCACCAATGAAGTGCAATCTGCCAAGCAGAGCATGCAGCAGTTGAAGCAGGAGACCGGGTTTTAAACGGGTTCGATGTAGGCGTGCAGTCTAACGCAGCGTATGGCCCTTTGCATGCTGCTGCCGACCCATAACGGACGGCGCAAAAGCGCCGAATAGGCTGCAGAAAAACGCAGCGAATCCACAACTTGTAGGGATAATCCGCCCTAAAAATGCGGCACCTTCTTGCGCTTCAGTCTCGCTTCAAGGTGCCGATTTTTATGCGCTGTTTTGGGGGATGTTTTGCAAGTCCCAATCCGGTTTAATATGTTCAAATTGACTGAACATATTAAGCATTCCGTTGCGTTGCACCATTTTATTAGGCGTTAGTTAAATAAGGTTAGGCATTAGCTGGGCACCAAATGCGAGCTGCCGGCGAGGTTCTTAAGAAGAACATAGGCGCAGGTGAGCCCGCTCCCCTATTGCCATGCCCTAAAGCATACTGTATAATCCAATCAGCTTTTGCATCAAGTGCTAACGGAGGCACACCTTATGAAAGAATATAAAATCGTTGAAGTAAAAAAACGAGATGCGGAAAAAACGATGAACGCTATGGCGGCACAGGGCTGGGAAGTTGTGAGTATGACCTATTGGAATTATTGGAAAGTCTGTTTGATGATTGTTTTTTCAAAAGAAGCATAAAGGACTGGAACCGCATGCATACATCTTCCATTGTTTTACAATAGGCGGCTTCTTTTTTCGAAAGAACACCGCTTTTGTATTTCCCTTTGGGCAAATTTGCGCAACTCCCGATTAAGGTGGAATAAGAAACTGGAATTTCTCCAAATCGTTTCCCGCTTTTAAAAGCATTCCTTTCCATTTGTGAGCGCATGCGCGTGAAAAGCGCTTTACATCGCAAAATGAGCGAATCTCTGGCGGCCGCTGTTCCAAGGATACATTGGCTTTACAGCACATATAGAGCAATTCTTTGCATAGGCCCGCAGGATAAAGGCTTGAAACTATAGGAAAGCTTGGAGTTCTGACACAAGTCGTTTTTCGGCATGCCAAAAGGAAGCCTGCACAGCAAAGCTTCCTCCCCGTATAAAGGCATATTCTTTTTTAAAAACCCACACAAGTTGCCGGCGCAGCGAAGCTTCACGGCCCTTGCATTTTTTCCAAAATGCCATCTGTTTTTCAGCCTAATCTGTATCCGGGTCCGGCCGCATGGACGCCAACGGATCAAGGTCAACGTCATCGGTCCCCTCTTCCGCGTCCGCGCGTATCCGCATTGCCATCTGCGCGCGCAGCTCGCTTACGGACATCGGGGGCTGGCTGCTGCCCATGCAGTCATGGCACATCGCGCCGCAATCCGGGCATTTGCACCCGCTGTTCAAACCATGTTCAACCTGCACCATATACGTTCCGCAAACGCGGCAGCTGCATCTCATGGCAGTACTACCTCCGTTTCTTTTTCTTCAATGACGGATTCAAGCCCTCCATCCGCCCTTCTGCTTTGCTCTTCCAACATTCCACGCGTTCCATCGGAAATTAGGCGCATGGGCGCGCTATCCGGCAAGAAAAACTCCGTTAGCTGATTGAGCGGAATGGAAAACTCCGGCCATCCTGCGGAGTATGTTGTGATTTCATAAGGGCGGTAAACCAGCACCAACGCATCTGCCGTCAAATAATACCCCTGATCATCTGCCGCAGGCATTACATCGCACAGCAGCGTAAGCCCATCCTTTTCAGCCTGGAGCATCACAATATCCGGGATAAGCCCGCGCCAACGTTCATTTTCCGGATCAAACAAATCTCCCAGCGTAAGCTGCGCGCAGTCTGCTGCACGGAACGTCAGCGGAACAACCGCGAGCAGCTCGTTGCTTCCAAGGTCATATACCTCGATGCGCACGGAAAAAAGGCCGTAGAGGTTGCACATGATCTCACAATGTGTATAAGTAGCCCTATCAAGTGCATCGAGTGCTGTGCGGATGGCACTCTGAATTGCAAGGTTAATCGCATCGTATTCTGGATCCATCAAATATGGGTAGCTGATAAAGCTGCTATCTCCATATTCCTGCTCTGCGCGCATATAAGAAAGCGGTTCCATGTTTTCTTCTGTGGCAAGCATTGCATTAGGTTCCATGACAGGCGTTGCAGCGCCGTCCTCCATTCCATCCACCGTTGTCCCAACCGGCTCAGAAGGTGCGCTGCAAGCGCAAAAGCATGCAAAGAGCAAACCCATCATCCACAGGGAAACGCGTTTCACGCAGCGTGCCTCCTTTCAAGCCTTTGTTGTTTTAAATTATAGCACTTTCTGCATGCCCGAAGTGTGAATAAAGGGTAAACCGTCACACTCCGTCGACTAAAAGCAATTCTGTGCGCACAAGCGCAGCCTCCACCATGGGGGTAAAGTCTACCATGGCTTCGCTTTCCCGCAGTTTCTCTACCTCCGGCTTTGTAACCGGGTGCTGCGGCACGAACACAGTGCAGCAATCCTCGTAAGGCAGGATGGAAGTTTCAAACGTACCGATGCGCTTTGCAATCGAAACGATCTCCTCCTTGTCAAATCCAATCAGCGGACGGAATACCGGCATGTTTACCGCGTCATCCGTCACGCACAGGCTTTCGAGGGTTTGGCTTGCGACCTGCCCCAGCGCCTCCCCTGTAATGAGCGCAAGTGCGCCGTCTTTTTGAGCGATTTGCTCTGCAATGCGCATCATGAGCCGCCGCATGAGCACAGTCGTTTCCTTGGGCGGGCATTTTTCATAAATTGCGAGCTGAATTTCCGTAAACGGTACCAGATGCAGGCGGATCGGCCCGGCATAGCGGGAAACAAGGCGCGTAAGCGTCACGACCTTGTCCCGCGCCCGCGCGCTGGTATAAGGGTAACTGTAAAAATGCACGGCGGAAAGCACAAGCCCGCGCTTTGCCATCAGATATCCTGCAACAGGGCTATCGATCCCACCGGAAATGAGCAGCGCAGCCCGGCCTGCCGTCCCGGTCGGCATCCCGCCAGCCCCCATGATCTCGTCCGCATAGATAAATGCCTGCTCACGAATCTCCACGCACACCTTGATCTCGGGTGCATGCACATCCACCTTCAAATTTGCAAAGCGCTGCAGGAGCGCATGGCCAAGCTCGCGGCTGATGGCTTCGGAGTTCATGGGGAAGCGTTTATCCGAGCGGCGGGCATACACTTTAAATGTTTTCGCCTGCCCGCCCGCTGCCTGCTCTGTAAGGCGTGCTGCTGCATCCACGATGGCATCCCAGTCCTTCTCCACCGCTACCGCCGGGCTGATGGAATGCACGCCAAACACGCGGGTAAGCGCATCGCAGGCATCCTCAATCCGGTCTTCCGACACGCCATGCACGTAGATGCGCCCCTGTTCGCGGCGCACCGTAGCGCCAAAACCACGCAGCGCGTTGTTGATGCCTTCGATCAGTTTGCGCTCAAAGAAGGGGCGGTTAAGCCCCTTGAGATGAATCTCGCCATAGCGGACGAGCAGAATCTGTTCCACTGTAAACCTCCAAAGCTTTTTCTGATGTAATTTGGCTCCTGCCGTTTATCTTCTTTTAAACCGCCGCAGCATTCCCAGAAGTTCTGCGATAGCCGAAGCAGCCTCATCCATTTCCGCAGGCGTATTGAACGCCGAAAAGCTAAAACGGATTGCGCCTTCCTGCCGCTCCCCCGTCACGCCCATAGCGTTTAGGATGCGGTTTTTGCCCTTCTTGTGTGCAGAGCAGGCCGAACCCGTAGAAACATAGATCCGCTTTTCCTCAAGCGCATGCAGCAACACTTCGCCGCGTACCCCCAAAAAAGAAAGGTTCAAAATATGCGGCGCCCCACTTTCCGGCGCAGGGCCGTTTAAAAACACATCCGGGAGCGAGAGCAGGTTTCCAGCAAGGCGTACCTTGCAAGCCCGCATGTTCTGCCAGATCGCCTGCTGATTTGCAAGATAGTATTGCAGCGCAGCATCCATGCCCATGATGCCCGGCGTATTCGTTGTGCCGGAACGCAGGTTGTGCTCCTGTCCACCGCCGATCTGCCCGCCAAGGAAGCGCGTGCCTTTGCGCACAAACAGCGCCCCTACGCCTTTGGGGCCATGAAATTTATGGCCGCTGATGGTATAAAAATCGCAGTTGCGCGCATCAAAGGGCACTTTTAAAAAGCCCTGCACGCCATCTACATGCAAAAGGGCGCCCGGCGCCATTCGCTTCACAAGCTTATAGATGGCCGGAATGTCGTTGACGGCACCCGTTTCGTTGTTTACCTGCATGATGGAAACAAGGCGCGTGTTCGGCGTAATCAGTTGGGAGAGTCCGCCAAGGTCCACGCGTCCCTCCTTGTCCACCCCGGCTTCCACGACGTTATATTCGGCAGAAAGGTTGCGCATCACCTCAAAAACCGACGGATGTTCCACAGCGCTCATGATAATCCTGCCGCGCCCCCGCATTGCGCCAAGGGAGCCGCGGATGGCCATATTGTTGCTCTCCGTGCCGCCGGAGGTAAAAATGATTTCATCGGCTCCGGCGTGCATGGCGTCGGCAAGCCGCGCCCGCGCTCCGTTTACCGCGCGCTCACTTTCCACTGCAGGCGCATATGCTGCCGCAGGGTTGAAAAAGTTTTCGTCCATATATTGACGCGCCGCTTCCGCCGCTGCTGTGAGCGTGCGGGTTGTGGCGCTATTGTCGAGATAAATCATATCCTCACTCCTTCAAATCGGAGACAAACTCCTTTTTGTCCATATATATGCTGCACGTCCTAAGTGCGACAGTTCATATCGTTTTATCATACCATATTTAAAAGCATTTGTTGATGCTTTTTTGTCCGATTACATCCTTTTTTAGAGCTTCTTTATTAAGCGCAGCATAAGCGAGATATTTCGTTGTGCTTTCTTCCACAAAGTTGAAAAAAGCGTTAAGCCCTTCATTCGTTTTCATACGCAAAAGCACCGCACAGCAACCGTTTCGCCGAAAGCTGGCAGCCATTTTGCAGGGATATTGCAGCTTTGCATAAACGCGCCTTACAGATCATGCACGGTTGGAAATCCCGTTGCTTGACCATATCATTTTATATATGTTAAAATGTAATTTAACACATCTCTCGTATGACGCATTTTTGAAAAGGAGGTTATTCATGAAAACCATCTTTACGATCCAGCACACCGAATCGATCCATCACACCAATGGCATGGTGGGTTCATGGACGGATTGGGATCTTTCCGAGCTTGGAAAGCAGCAGGCGGAAAACATCGGCAAAAAGCTTTCCGCAGAACTTGCGGGGAAGCCGGTCGTGATGTATGCTTCCGATCTTGCAAGGGCAAAGCAAACCGCCGAAATCGTCGGCAAGCATCTTGGCCTGCAGCCCATCCTGGAAACAGCGCTGCGGGAGCGCAATTTGGGAAAATGCGTTGGTAAATCCATTCAATGGCTTAAAGAACACATCGAATGCCAAGAAAAAACAATCGACGACAGGATGTTTTCCGATGCAGAGAGCCGCAGAGACGTATGGAACCGCCTATCTCCCTTCTTTGAAAAAATGATGGCAAGCGAGGCGGAGACCGTAATCATCGTATCCCATGGAGATCTTCTAAGCGTTTTCAACGCCATGTTCCTGGGGGCAGGCGTTACCTCGCTCAACCATTTTGAGCTCTATGGCGTTTCCGGCGGTGTAAGCAAGATGTATGCGGAGGAATCCGGGAAACGGATAATCAAGAAGATGAGCGACTTGTCCTACCGCATGGGATAGCGCATTCTCATGTTCCGGGCAGCGAGCATCCAGCTTCCGTTTTTTAAGCGCGCCTCTCTATAGCACCATTCCGTGTAAACGCAGCTTTTTCTTTCTTTCAATAAAAGCTTTTATATCAATCCCCCTCGAACTCATGATCGCAAGGCTTATGCCCATCTATGCTGGGTAGGCGGTTGCGAG
Organism: uncultured Clostridia bacterium; assembly: GCA_944366945.1. Classification (GTDB taxonomy): domain Bacteria; phylum Bacillota; class Clostridia; order Christensenellales; family CAG-138; genus UBA1685. The sequence goes on along the minus strand of CALVWJ010000001.1, from coordinate 156,855 downwards.
CAAGCCGGTTTTGCTTTAAAATGGAACTGAAAAATAAGCGACCACGTAAGGGGGAGCGCAAATGAGCTTTTTAGAACGCTGCACGGAAGGCGCAAAGCGTGCCCTTGCCCTCGCGCAGGAAGCCGCGCGGGCAATGGGCCACAACTATGTTGGGAGTGAGCATCTTTTGCTGGGCCTTATTCGGGAAGAGGAAGGCGCGGCTTACAAGGCGCTTTCCGCTTTCGGCGTAACTGCAGATGCTGTTGCAGAGCGCGCGGATGCGCTTGTAGGGCGCGGGGACTACCACTTTACCGACAGCTTTGGCTATACGCCCCGCACAAAAAAGATTCTTGAATTAAGCCTTTACGAAGCAAAATCCCTCAAAATGGGCTATATTGGCACAGAGCACATCCTCCTTGCAATCCTGCGGGAGCGGGATAGCGTGGCCGTGCGCATTCTGCAGGATCTTGGCGCGGACATTCCCGGCCTGCAATCCGTGCTTGCAGGCGGTCGCCCGACTGCTGAAGCTGCGCAAAAGCCTGCACAGAAGGGGCAAGGCACCCCTATTCTCGATCAATATGGGCGAGATCTCACGCGCGCTGCGCGAGATGGTGAACTTGACCCTGTGATCGGCCGCGAAACGGAAATCCAGCGTGTGATTCAGATTCTCTGCCGCCGCACAAAGAACAACCCGGCGCTCATCGGCGATCCTGGCGTTGGAAAAAGCACCGTGATCGAAGGCCTTGCGCAGCGTATTGCTGCTGGTAAAATCCCGGAATTGTTGAAGGATAAGCGAATTGTTACGCTGGATCTTGGTTCCATGCTTGCCGGCACGAAATACCGCGGCGAATTTGAGGAGCGCATTACGAACGCGATCGATGAGTTGCGCGCGGATGGCAGCACAATTTTATTTATCGATGAACTGCACACCATCGTTGGCGCTGGCGCAACGGAGGGCAGTATCGACGCTTCCAACATTTTAAAGCCGGCGCTCGCCCGCGGGGAAATCCAAGTGATTGGCGCAACAACGCTTGATGAATACCGCAAGCACATCGAAAAGGATGCTGCGCTTGAGCGGCGTTTCCAGCCTGTAACCGTCGGCGAGCCAACGCGAGAGGAGGCCGTTGCCATCCTCTTCGGCCTGCGTGACCGCTATGAAGCGCACCATAAAGCGCGCATTACGGATGAAGCCATCCGCGCGGCGGTGGAGCTTTCCGGCCGCTATATTCCGGACCGGTTCCTGCCGGATAAAGCGATTGACCTTATGGATGAAGCTGCAAGCCGCGTTCGCCTGCGCGCTTATAACACCCCGCCGGACGTAAAGGCATTGCGCGAACGCATCGAAGGGCTGCGCAAAGAAAAGGAAGAGGCCGTCAACAACCAGAACTATGAACGTGCTGCTGCGCTGCGCGATGAGGAGCAGCACCTCAGCGCGCAGATTTCCGCGACAGAGGCCGATTGGGAACGCGAACGGGATAACCGGGAGTCCACTGTCACGGAAGAGGATATTGCAGATGTCGTGCATGCGTGGACAGGGATCCCCGTGCGCCAGCTTACGGAAGATGAGAGCGAGAAGCTGCTGCACCTGGAAGAGACGCTGCACCGGCGCGTTATAGGACAGGAGGAAGCTGTTTCTGCCGTTTCGCGGGCGATCCGCCGCGCGCGCGCCGGGCTCAAGGATCCTGCGCGCCCCATTGGTTCCTATCTTTTCATCGGCCCCACGGGCGTGGGGAAAACAGAGCTTTCCCGCGCGCTTGCAGAGGCCCTCTTCGGCGATGAAAATGCAATGGTGCGCCTAGACATGAGCGAATATATGGAAATGCACAGTGTGAGCAAGCTTATTGGTTCCCCACCGGGCTATGTGGGATATGGCGATGGCGGCCAGCTTACCGAACGCGTGCGCCGCAGACCTTATAGCGTAATTTTGCTTGATGAGCTCGAGAAAGCGCACCCGGATGTGTTCAACCTTTTGTTGCAGGTGCTCGAAGATGGGCGGCTCACGGATGCGCAAGGGCACACTGTGGATTTCCGCAACACGGTGATCATCATGACCACCAATGCCGGGCTTTCGCATGCACAGCAGGCGCACACAGTAGGGTTCGGCGCAGCTTCGGATGCGCTCACGCGGGAACGCCTGCGTGAAACCATGATGGCCGAACTGAAAAAAACGTTTCGCCCCGAATTCTTAAACCGCGTAGACGAGATCATCATGTTCAACCCGCTGGAGGAAACCGAAATGCGTGCCATTGCCCGGCTGATGCTTGCGCGCATCACCGATCGTCTCAAGGCGCGCGGCATCTCGCTCACCGTGACGCCCGAAGCGGAAGCGCTGCTCTCCAGTTCCGGGTTCGACCCGCTTTATGGCGCGCGGCCGCTGCGCCGTGCCATTCAGCATCAAGTAGAAGACAGTTTGAGTGAAGAAGTGCTAGCAGGCCGCATCAAACTGGGTGATTCCGTGACTGCTTTTGCGGAGGATGGAAAGCTTGTGTTCCGCAAAGCTTGAGCAGCACAGGTTAAATTCACAGTTTATTTATCGTTGGGCGATTGCAAAATTCGAAGAGGATGTTAGAATAAAGGTATCAAATTTCGGGAGTTTTCGTTTGTAATGCGTCTTCTGTTAAAGCGGCTTGCCGCGCTCTTCTGCGTTTTTGCAGCGTTTGCTTCGTGCAACGCTGCCTTTGCTGCGCCGAGCATGCCGCAAACGCCTTCCCAGGAGATCCTTTCTGCGGGTGATTTTGGGGATGACGTAATGGTGTTACAATCGGAATTGCGCGCCCTTGGCTTTTATGATGGCGAAATCACCGGCCTGTTTGATGGTGCGACGCGTGAAGCGGTCATGGAATTGCAGAAGATGTTGGGGGTAGATGCAGATGGTTCGTTTGGCCCCATCACCTTTGCCGCATATTGGAATGCTTTTGAAGTGGGGCTGCTATCTTTCCCGCAATCCGAAACGGAACAGCAAAACAAGGAAGGGCGGCTCGCAGGGCGCACAATCGGCATTGATCCCGGCCAGCAGGAAACGGCAGACGCGGGGCTTGAACAGATTGCCCCCGGCGTAGAACGCACAAAGGAACGCCAGAGCGCTGGAAGCACAGGCGTAAAAACGGGCGTTCCAGAATGCAAGATCAACCTGCTCGTTGCCTTTAAGCTGCGAAATCTTCTTGAAGCCGAAGGGGCGACGGTTGTGCTTACGCGTGAGACTTCCGATGTTTCGATTTCAAATAAGGAGCGCGCGCAGATGATGAATGATGCCGGCGTGGATATCTGGCTGCGCCTGCATTGCGACAGTACATCTTCTGCCAAGCAGAGCGGCGCGAGCATCCTTATTCCTTCGCGCGCCTATGGCGCTGCGATCTACCAGGAAAGCCTTAGGCTCGGGCAATGCATTTATGACAGTTTTGCTGCTGCAACCGGGGCGACGATGCTTGATTTAAAGGCTTTAATGGATCAAACCGGGTTTAATTGGTCTGAGCGGCCTGTTGTCGCAGTCGAAATGGGCATGCTCTCCAATCCGCAGGAGGATATTCGCCTTAACCGCGATTCCTATCAGACAAGCTGCGCGATTGGCTTATTCAATGGAATTCTCACTTATTTTGATCAAATGGAGGCAAACTCGGCTGAAGAATAGCCCGAAGCAACCTTTCAAATGAAAAAGCGTTTGTATTTTAAATGGATCGCGTTTTTTTCAGCATGCCTTTCGGCCATGCTTTTTTTCGGCTGTAATGCCGGTGAAGCAGGGCTTTCCCCTTCACCCCTATCGCCTGCTGCCAGCATAGCGCCCTCTCTTTCCCCAGAGGCAACACCCACACCAGAAGCATCGCCTGCTGTTAGCGCAACACCTTTTGCAGTAAATCCGGTGTATGCATTTTATGCGGAATTTAAAGCGGATTGCAGCGCTATTTTGGATGAATATGCTGCGGGGCTTTCGGGTATGCAAACGATAGATGGCCTTTCTTATTCCCTGCTGCTTACCGAGCACCGCGTGTCACTCTCCGAAGGGCGCATCACCATCGGCAGGCTCTATGGGAGCGATGCAGAAGGCTACAGCGGCACCCTGGAAGCTGCAGCAGAAGGTACTGGCAGCATGTGGGGCAGCGCAGCTGCTGGCTATACCTTTACTTTTTCCTATCAAGATGGCAGAACGCTCTCCGGCAGTTTTTCGGGCGATACGCTTACGTTTACCATTGCTTCTGCCGGGCAGCCCGAGCTGTTTTGCAGCATACAAAAGGCTGAGGACATGTGGTTGTCTACAGCCTGCTGCACCGCTTATCAAAGCGAGTTAACGGTCTATCTTGCGCCGGATGAAGGCATGCAGCCCGTCCGTTTTGGCCTGCTTACCGGGAACCACCTGCCAACTATAGAATCCACTGCAATATCAGAAGAAGAATGACGCCCGGGATTCCCAACACGCCCGTAATCAGTGCATTTAGCGCATTAATCGGGATGGAAAGATTTAGGAATCCACCAACCAGGTTGAACAGGAACAGAATCACTGCGCCCAGGATCGCGTTTATTATAAGCTTCCAAAGCACCTTAAGTGGAAAGGAAAGCAGCTTGCAGATCAGCCAGAGAATCAGCAAGCCGGCGGCAAATGCTATAATAGAGCTCACAGGGGTCATATCCTCCACCTCCGAAATCGTTGCGGATGGGTGGAGGCTCTACCCATCCAATCTCATGCGCGCCCGATTTGTTTGCCCTGCGCTTTTCTGTGGAGCAGGAACATATACTTGCGGCGCGCAGCCTCCATATCATAGATGGCATAATCCATCAGTTCGGGATCGCTCACGCTTTCAAAAAAGCGCGTTGCATCCTTCCATTTTTTCAGCGCCTCCTGGATTTCAAGATCTTCTGCGCGTGCAGCGCGCTCTTTGCCCGCAAGGCGCGGAAGCAGGCTAGTAATTTCCATTGTTTCACCTCCGAAGGAGTACTTTTAAAGGAAGTATGCTCCAATTTCGGAAGTTTATACCTTTCATCTACACAAAAGCACGCTAATCGGTTGCTATCACATAGGTTGCGCGCACCACATCCCCCAGGGTAGCGGCATCCATGTAGCAAAGGTATACCTCGCCCGCACGGTGAGAAACCGCGATGGATGCATAAGGAAGGTCCGCAATCACGCGGTTTTCCCCGGAAGCCACGTCATATGCCCAGAGCCGGTAAGGATATGCATCGTTCGCGTTGCCAGTGCTCTCCGTTTCTTCCCCCGCACTGCCGGAAAGCCTGTTTTCAATATAATAAAGCGTTGTTGCATCGTACGACCAAAGGAACGTATGCACGGAAAATCCATCCGTGACCGTGGTGCAGGCCCCGCTTTGCATATCGCGGATGCTAAAATGCGCATCCACGCCGCTTGCAGAATCCCCGCCAGAATCGCTGAACGCCATATAGCGTCCATCGTTCGAAAGCGCAAACGCATTGCCTGCCATAAAGCTGCGCCGCGTGCCGCCTTCCGGTTTAATACGATAAATCATGCCGCCTTCTTCGAGCGTAGTTTCGCAAAAATATAGCTCGCCGTCATAAAACGCAAGGCTGCCTTCATCCACGCCTTTACGATCCACAACCGTATGCCGCTTGTTTTCTGCAGGGACGTTGAAATCGTACTGATGGATTGCAATTTCGCCGGATCCGCCAATGGAAAATACGCGGCCTCCCATGCTATCCCACACATAAGCGCTTACGGTGTCGCCAAACCCCATATCGGTGAGGTCGGTCAGCAGCTCTTTTGTGTCCACGTCAAACACATAAAGGTGTGCGCTCTCCGCCGCCCGCTCCAGCACGGCGAGCTTGCGCCCATCCGGAGAATACTTCACGGATTCAATGGTCTGGAATTCGTAGGAAAGCAGCGGTTTGGAGGTTCCATCCGCATCCTGCACGCAAAGGAGCTCGCATTCGTATGTCTCTCCCAGCCCGCCGCGCGTTACCCGCCGGCTGTAAAGAAACCCATCCCGCTCCGGGGTGGTGGCAAGGAAAAGGCCATCCGGGATCATCGGTGTGAGTTCCACTTTCTCCCCATCAATGCGCGCTGGAAACTGGTCGTAGGCAGCCAGGTATTCCATAGTTTCATCATATGCGGGGAGGGCGCCATTCTTGAGTTTCACCACGCTCCAATCCGCAGGCACAGCACTTGCCTCCTGCGCAAGAACGCGGGCGCGCAGATCCTCTGCCTCCGATTTTGCTGAAAATCCTTCTGAGATAAGCAAAACCGTGCTTTGATCCGCAGCAAGAACAGGCGTCATTCCCCAGGCATCCGAAAGCGTGCCAGCGCAATAGGCAGCAAATGCATTTGCCACAACGTAATACGCTTCACCTGCCTGGGCATATTCCTCTTCCATAACGTCGATCACGGCATCTGCATCGGGCGTTTGCACGGGTTCCTCTACAGTTTCCGGTTCAGAGATTGGCCTAAGCAGAATCTCAATGCTGGTCCTGTTTTCCACGACCTGGAAGGCGGCCTCTCCTGCCAGCTGAAAATACAAGGTAAATGCTTCACTTCCATCAAACGTGACGCCAAAGCTGCCAAGCACAAAATCGCTTGCACGCAAATCCAGCTCGCGCAGATAATCCCAATAGGTGATGGAATCAAATGCGATCGCAAGCCGCGTAGGCTCTGGAAGCATGCGCACAGTGTAGTGCGGCACATTGGCAACCTCGCGCTCATCCGTGCCGCCGGATATCCGGCTCCCGCCGATAAAGGAAAGCGTAAGGCGTGTATCCCCATCTGCCTTTTCTGCCGTTACATCACTGATGTTTGCATTGAGCAGCGTGCCACCACCAGCAATTTCTCCCGTAGTTTCATAGCCATCCAAAAGCTGTGGCGTTGGACCCGCTTCAGCGTTTTTGTGCGCGCAGCCGGCAAATGCCACCGCTATAAAGCACAGGCTTATAAAGATTGAGCATCCTCTTTTGATAAAATGGCGCATTGCGTCACTCCTGTTAAGCATATCTGCTTCTATGCAGCATAATTGTCTTTCCAACTGTTGCATTTTATTTTTTTGATTATATCATAAAAGTGTTTGTATGAAAATGTGGGAGCCCATTTACAGCCAATTTCATAGTTTGTTTGCAAAATAAAAGCGTAAAAGTGTTTTCATGATGGGGCTTATTTGCTATAATGAATTGATTATTCCTGGTATAGGAGGTTTTCTGATTATGAAATGTAAGGTCTGCGGCGCATACAACGAGGATTATCTCGAGTATTGCGAAAATTGCGCCGCTCCGCTTACACCCGATGAGCCGGAGCCTATACCCGCCGAGGATTCTTATGTTGCCTCCACGGGTGAAACTCCGCCGGCCTGGGGGTTTGTTCGCGCGCCGCAATGGCCCAAGCCTGAATTTGATGCAAATACTGTAAGCGAGGAAGACATCCCCGCAAACTATTCTTCGCGCTTCAATCCGCGTCCGGCGCAACAGCAAGCCCAGGCGCAGCAACCTTCTGCGCCCGCGCCCACCGACGCCGGGTATCGTAGCAATGTGCGCGTGCATATGCCCGCACAGGAGCCTGTAGCGCCTGCGGCTGAGCCGCCGCGCGCCAGGGTACATACAGCAGAAGAAGCGCCTGTGCGCCCCTATACGCCTGCGCGCAGCGCATCCGCAGGCGCTACGCGTTCTGCAAAGCCCATGCCTTCTGCAAAGTCAACAGCACCGCGGCATGCTCCGGAAGAGCCGGCAACCGGCGGCTATAATGATTACGATGATCTTGAGTATGATCCAAAGCCCATCCGCAGTAAAAAGCATAGCGGCCTAAAAGCGGGCAACCGCAACCTGCTGTTTATTGGAGCTGTTGCAGTGCTCGTTGTGCTGATTGCAGTTTTTGCTGTCATTTATTTGAACCGCAACTTTGATGGTAACGTAGGCGTATTCTTCGACTATACGTTTGGTGGCACGCCGTTCCCCAAAGCTGCGACGATTGAGGCATCACAGACCGATTCCGGCGATCCTGCCTATATCGTTACAATTTATTGCAAGAACAACTATACAGCGCGCTTCACTTCGGGTGAAACCGTGCGCGAAGATGTCGTTGGCGCGCAGACGAAAAACTGCGTTGCATGGCGTATTCCTGAAGAGCTCTTTATCCCCGATGAACCGCTTACGGAAAGCGAACTGCACGTGAAGCCCAACGTGGTCGTGATTAGCCCCAATGGCGAAGAAACGCCTGTGGAATTTGAAGATGAGATCGTCATCTCCATCCCCGCAATTGAAATGAACATCACTGCACCAACCGTAAGCGATTTCACAACGGATGCTGCTGTGATCCCCATTACAGGCACAATCAGTGATAACACTGCGGCTGTATACGTAAACGAAACGCAGGTACCCATCGACGAAGCGGGCAACTTCTCCACAACTTATACGCTGCCCGAAAGCGGCGCTTACACCATTACCGTTGAAGCGCGCAAAAACGGTTACCAGACTGCTTCCCAAACCTTCCATGTTACCTATGGCACGGAGGACCCGAACAACGCCTCCACAACGCCCGGCATTGTGGAAGGGAATGTAACGTTTGCTGTGGATGATTCCGTTGCGCGTTATGGCACAAGCTCTACCATGACCGTGACTGGCACCATGGAAGCCGGCGCAGTGATCACCGTTTCCGGCGTTGAGCTCAACGGTGACATTACACAGGATGCTACTGCCGGGACGTTCAGCTTCACGGTAAAAACGGAAGATGTTGGCCTTTATGCTGCCGTTATTACGGCCACAAAGGATAATGCGGCAAAATCCAGCACGCTTTACCTGGAGCATCGCCCGGATAAGGACAGCTACATGAGCAGCGTGCATGTCTTGGACTATGATCGTATTTCACAGTATCCAGAACATGAGCAGGGCTATAAGGTTACCGGAAAGGTGACAGAGGTTTACCAATCATCCCCCTATGTGCTTGCGCGGATTGAGACTTCACAGGGAGACATTGTGTTTGCCTATTACAGCGGCGTATCCGAAGTGGCTGCAGATGATGGCAAAACCTACAATCTCTATGCAGACCCGGCCGGTACCTACACGCTTTCCGACGGCTCTACGCTGCCGCTCATGCATGCCTGGTTTATCTTAAAGGACGGTTAAACTCCAAACATAGTACGCAACAGGGCGGATGGCATGCAATCCGCCCTGTTTTGCAAAACAGCATAAAGAAAGGAAGTACTGCGACGCTGGGCTAGCGGCGCAGTACGCAGGATATAACTTTGAAACTCTGGGCTGCTATTCGCACGGATGGAAAAATCCAGCAGGATATTGTGATGGATTTTCCAGATATCTCCAAGGCGTCTGTGGAAGATTGGAACCCCATTCTCGGCGCGCTCTGCCATGCGCTGGACCTTGGGCGACCTGTACTTTTAAAAAAGCACCGAAATGATCTGGCGCATTTTTCGCATACAGCGTTTACAGAGGCGGATTTTATGGAGCCGATCGCATTCGATAAGCTCACCATCGAAATTTTTCCAGAAAAAGGAGATCAATCATCCCAGGTACAGCGCGGGCGCTAAGTTTTGCGCGCTTGCAACTATGTTCCATTCAATTGTTTGAATCATTGCCTGTGCATTTCATGCGATTTCCTGCATAACCCGGCGCATCCTTGCGCAAGATATTGGCATCACGACAAAGGAGAAAGGAAACACATGGATACACTTGCGCTAATTCTCGTCATCATTGGTGCGCTGAACTGGGGTATGATCGGCCTGTTTCAGTTCGACCTCATTGCCAGCATATTCGGCGGCATGAGCACCATCGTATCGCGCATCATCTATACGATCGTTGGCCTTGCGGGCATCTGGGGTATTTCAATCCTGTTCCGCAGGGACGGCGTCCGGCATTCCGACGAAAACGAATAACGGGCTAAAACAGAACAGGCCTTCCAGCACCATGCTGGAAGGCCTGTTTTTTAGCGGTTTTATTCCTCCGTTTCATTTGCCAGCGCACGCACATAATCCAGCGCTGCCCAGAGCTGCGCGTCATCATCCTGTTCAATCTCATCTATCGCAAGGCCCTTGAGCTCTTCCGGCAGGTCAATCTCAATATCCGGCGTTACGCCTGTTCCATCAATGTTTGCACCCTTTGGCGTATAATATGCGTCCGTAGTTAATTTGAGCCACGCACGGTTGCCTTCAATCTGCATGGTGGTCTGCACGACCCCCTTGCCATAAGTAGTCATGCCCACAACGATGCCCGCTTCAAAATCCTGCACGGCAGCCGCAAGGATTTCACTTGCGGAAGCCGAGTTTTCGTTTACAAGGACCGCCATCGGCACCTCTACACCCTTAGCGTTTGAACTGTATTCTTTCCCTTCTGCCTCCAAGCGCCCACGTACACTCACAATCGTGCCTTTGCCAAGCAGCGTATCCGCAATGCTTACAACATCCGTGAGCGAACCACCTGGGTTATTTCTGAGATCAATCACAAGTGAACGCATTCCGCGGTCCGTTAAGTCCTTAATCGCATCGCTAAACTCTGTAGCGCAATTCCCGCTGAACATACTGATGCGAATATAGCCCGTGCGCTGGTTGAACAGCGCGCTGGTTACACGCTTTAAATTCAATGCCGCGCAGGTTACTTCAACTTCGAGCGTTTCCGTATCGCGTTTGAGCGTAAGTACAATGCGTTCATCTACTTCCTTGTTGATGGCGGCAGCGACCTCATCCAGCAAGAGGTTGCTTGTGCTGGCCCCATCTACCGCTGTGATAATGTCACCGGGTAGAATTCCTGCCTCTGCTGCTGGTGTTTCATCATATACATCCAGCACTGGCGCGCCCTGCGCATCCGGTTGACCCACAAGAATTCCGATGCCGTTATACTGCCCATTAATGTTGGAAAGATACGCTTCATATTCCTCCGCCGTATAATATGCTGCATAAGGGTCATCCAACGCTGCTACAATGCCTTCTGCTGCCGCATTGAGCAGTTCTTCGCGCGAAGGGGGATCGTTGAGCGATTCGCTCTGCACGCGCTCTATAATCTCATCCAGGAACAACAGCTGGCTGATCTCTGCATACTCCTCAGCAGAAAGCACGACCACATCCTCCCGCTGCTGGTTGAGAATCGACACCGTAATCCCGGCAGTCACGCTTGCTGTGATGAGGATCACGGCAAGAAAATATAGGATTGTCCTTACCCAGGACTTCATATTGTTATACCTCCATGCCAACCCGAAAGGGCGGCTAATTTTCATCCCTCTGCAGGGGATAAACAAGGTATATTCTACCAAATGAAAGGCTATGCGTCAAATAATTGTATGATTCCCACCACTTTTTGCTAAATGTTTCAGAAAAACACGCCATAATTCGCCACGTACGCACATGTTTCTACAGCTGCGCAAAAAAATAAGCGGGTGCGTTGCACCCGCAAAATCGCCATCCGATTTCAGCCGGATTAGAGCAGATAGGGTTTAATAAACTCCGGCGCATCCGCTGCGTTTCCGCTGATGCTGATGACCAGTTTCACATCCGTGCGGTCGGAGAAATTCTTTAATTCGGTGAAAAGCCCTTCAAGCGTTTCGAGGGAATGATGTACGATCTTTAAGAAGCCATCAATGAACAGGTATTCAAGATCAAAATCCTGCGCTGCTATGCCGGAAAGGAACCCATAAAACATTTTGGGGCCATCGATATGGAACTCAGATGCATCAATAAAGCGAATGCTGTGCTTGAGTTCAAACATATACTGGCTGTCATTGTCGATAAAAACGATGCTTCCTTTTGCGGTCTTGATCGATTCGTTCGCCATGTCGATGATCTGCTTCGTCTTGCCCGCACCCTTTTCGCCGAAAATCACACGTATCAAGGTAAAAGCCCTCCTTCCGCGCTAAAGCGCTCCCCATAAATCTTGATGTGTTTATTATAACCTTTTTACATTGCCGTGGGCAACCCTTATTTCGTGGCAAATCTGTGAAAGCGTTGCGCAGAAAGTTTTCATCGCGTATAATAGGGAAATGATTTTGCCTAAAGGAACAACTGACATGAAACGCGTTTTGGGCTGCATCCGCCGCGCGGATGAGCGCTACCATATGATCCGCCCGGGCGATAAGATCTGCGTGGGCGTATCCGGCGGAAAGGACAGCCTTCTTTTGCTCTATGGTCTTAAGCTGTATCAAAAGTTTTGCCGCACGCCATTCGAGCTTTGCGGCGTAATGCTAGACCTCGGCATCAGCGGGGATGATTTTACCCCCGTTTCTGAATTTGCAGCGGCAATTGGGGTGCCCTTCGATTTGATCAAAACCGATATTGGAGAGGTTGTATTCAACGTGCGCAAAGAATCGCACCCCTGCGCACTCTGCTCCAAGCTGCGGCGTGGTGCACTCAACGACGCTGCGCGGGCACGGGGCTGTAACCTGGTGGCACTTGGGCATAACCGCGACGATGTGATCGAAACGTTTTTTTTGAGCCTCTTTTATGAAAGCCGCCTTAATACGTTCGGCCCCGTCACCTACCTTGGGCGCAAGGATGTAACCGTAATCCGGCCGATGATCTTCCTGCCCGAAAAGCAGGCGCTTTCCATTGCAAAACGCCTTGAGCTCCCCATCCGCAAGCCCAACTGCACCGTTGCCGGAAACACGAAGCGCGAGGAGATGAAGCGCCTAATTCAGTATTTTACAACGATCGTGCCCAATCCGGAAGAGCGCATCATGAACGCCATTGCGGATACGCATAAATACGGCATGTGGGATCGCCTGCGCCTTCCGCCGCGCGACCTTGAAGCACCAGCACCCGATTCGGCGAATCCAGATGATGTCTGAACCCAGGTGCAGCGAACATCATGCTTACCCGCTCCATGGAAACGGCGCGGCGCAGCCATATAATAGCAGCGCTTTTGGCTGCTGGAAAACGGATCACATGCTTTTTTGCGTCTTTCGTCTGCCTATACCTTCGGTGGGATTAAGAGGCTCTGCAATGATTCCCTGCTACGCAAGCCTTTCCCGCATTGCTGCATTTTCCCAGCGAGCCTGCACTTGCGTATTGGGTGCATCTATTTTTCCGCAAAGCAGTTCAACCTTATGATGGATTGTGGCCGCTGGATCTCCAGAATCCTTTTCCGCAAACTATAATGCCGCTGAATCAAGCGGCACCGTTTGGGTTACACCGGGCGGGCACGCCATAAACCAGCGAAATTGCCGCAGCATAAAGCCTTCGCACAATCCTTGCCCGCGTCAAAAGCGCAGAACTACGCAAAGCGGGTGCTGTACTCTTATTCCTGTGATCTATTGCAACGATTTTTCTTGCCTTTTTTGCCGCGCGGTTCTTCGCGAATCCTTACAACAAAATCAAGATTTATGACTTCTGCGGCCTTATCGGTCCGTATCATAAGCGCGTTGCCGGAAACCGCTTCCAGCAGGCCCCAAATCTGGGTGCCGCTAAACATATAGATCATGCATTCCTTGCCGATAAACTGCTTTGCAAGTTCCAACATTTCGTTTTTATCTCCTTTTTTCCTTCGTATTTTTGCAGCAAGATACGCTTCGTTTTTCTCTTTTGTTATTGCTATGACAAAAAGAACCACGAGTATCATATATATGGCGGGGTTCAAAGGATCACCTCCAAGATTTTATGCTGTCCCCAAAGCCAAGCGGTGCCTGCTTCGTTTTGTTTTTTCTGAACGAAGCAGGGGGATTTGCTTTTTATGGATCTCTATGGTATTTTAAGAAAATGAGCATCCTTTTTTTCTATTTGTTTTTCATGAGCCTTGTGCTCTTTTCCCTCATGGGTGCGGATAAGCGCCGCGCAAAGCAGCATGCTTACCGCGTGCCGGAACGAACGTTGTTCATCTTCGCCGCATTCGGCGGCGGTTTGGGCGGCGTGCTTGGCATGCTCGCGTTCCACCACAAAACAAAGCATAGATCCTTCCGTTTCGGCATGCCATTTTTTGCACTGCTAAACATTGGCATAGCCTACCTCATCCTGCGTTATCTCATTCCATAGGATCCTGCTCGGATTCTTCCCAGAACAGCGCGTCCAGCGTTTTTCCCAACGCCCGGCAGATCGCAATACACAGGCGGATGGTGGGATTATAGTCGCCCTTTTCGATGGCATTGATGGTTTGCCGCGATACGCCGACCCGCTCCGCAAGCTGCTGCTGGGAAAGGTCCTTTGCCGCGCGCGCCGCTTTTAAGCGCAGGTTCTTCATTCCTCTTTCTGCTCCTTCCGTTGCATGATCCAGCGAAGCAGATACGTTGCGGGGATCACGCCGCTTATCACACTAAGGGCAAGGCAGCATACCCGGAACGTTAAAATTCCATGCTCTACCATTTCCCCATTCCGCATGGCCAGTATTGCAAGCACCAAATTCAGAATACCCAGGATGATGTTTTGCAGAATGATGCGCCATGGGCGCTCATTTAACCGATTATAAGCATCGTTCCAGATGCAAGTCACCACCAAAACGGCCACTGAGATACAAATACAGATTCCAACCCCTGCGCCCGCATCACACCATCTGCCGAAAATGGCTTCCGAACCAATGTAAAAGAAAAGGCTGAAAAGCAACGTTAAATAAGCATAGCGATATGCTCGCCCAAGCACAGAAACCTGGCGTTCATCATACCCTGCTTCCAAACCGCTCCGTTTTGCCATCCCAATAGAACCCCCTCAAAAGAATAAGGGAATTGTACTATATATTTTTTATATTGTCAATTATACATTACTTTTTATCCGATAAATCCGCCTTTATTACATATACAATATGCACCATATCCTTGCCGCGGTAGCGCTTGACGATCTCATATTTCGCCTTCATCCCCAGGCGCTCCGCCAGCCGCCGGGACGCGGTATTTTCCGGGCGGATGTCCGCGAGGATTTCCTTCACATGAAGGTGATCGAACGCATCGCGGATCACAGCCCCAGCCGCCTCCGTGGCATAGCCGTTGCCCCAGCAGGCTTTGCACAGCATCCAGCCGATCCCCAGCAGCGGGTATCCGCAGAGCTTCTCCCGTATCAAACCGATCACACCCACAAACTCGCCCGTCTCGCGCACTTCTACGGCATAATGGCCAAACCCGTCTTCCTCATAGCGCGCAAGCGTTTGGGCGATCCAAGCACGCGTCTCTTCCTCTGAAAAGCCGTGCTCCCAGGCATACATAACCTCCGGATCGCCAAGCACCGAATGCACCTTTTCAAAGTCCGCTTCTGTGACCCGGCGGAGCAAAAGGCGCTCGGTTTCAAGCGACTGAGGGGCTTTCTGCTTCCAAAGTAGCCAATCCGCTTCCGGCACGGCGCTGCTGCGCGCAAAATATTCCCCCTTGAGCATAGAATAGATGATTTGATCCAGATACCCCCGCTCGCTCTTATAGCTTTGGCGGAGCATGCCATCCCGGTGCATGCCGAGCGATTTATAAAGGCGGATACCCACCGCATTGTCCGGATAAACATCCAACCAAAAGCGATTCATGCGGAGTGTTTCAAACGCAAAGCGCATCGTTCCTTCCATTGCCTCACGGCCATACCCCTGTCCTTTTGCGTCGATCGCGATGCGGCGCAGCTCGAACACCTCGGACTTTCTATCCAAATGGCAGAGCATGTAGCCGATGTTCCGCCCATCCTCCCCGCGGAATACCGCAAGGATATGAGCCGGATCCGCAATCTCTGCGCGGTGCTGCTCCTCAGTACCCTGCCAGATAAAATTCCTGTTTGCCGGGTCATTTTCCATGTAGATAATAAAAGGAATATCCTTTGCTTCCGCTGGCAGTGCTATCATGCGTTTTGTTTGAAACAGTGCTTCCATATTTAGGGCTTCTCTCCTTCCAAATTTTAACCGTGCGTTTGCGCAGCATACAGCGGCCTCATGGACAGCGTTAGGGACTAGGGCTGGTAGAATGCATAACCGCTGATAAAACATTATAGCATATCCATATGTAAACGCCCACTGCCAACGCTGCAGCAAAAGCACAAACGTTCAAAATCCGTTCATTTGCAATCAAGTTCCCTGTGGGTTAAAATGAAAAGGCAATCCTACCTAATTTTGAAAGGATCTGGCATGAAACAGAAGAAATGGATATTCACCGGCCTGGCAACCTGCATTGTTGTTGCTGCACTTGTGTTTGTACTGCTCGTATCTAAGGAAAAAGCGTCCTGTGAAGCGCCCACCAACGCAGCGGATTCGAATCTCGATGCAAAGCCCGTGATTTATCTTTACCCCGAAGAAACGATGGATGTTTGCGTTTCGCTTTCCTATGGTGGAACTTTGACCACCACCTATCCTAAATACGATGAAACCACCGGCTGGCGCGTAACTGCAATGCCGGATGGCACGCTGATCAACGCTGCGGATGGCAAGGAATATTCTTATTTATTCTGGGAAGGCACCTCGAACATCGATTATGATTTAACGCATGGCTATGTTGTAAAAGGAGCAGATACCGCTGCGTTTCTGCAATCCACGCTTAGCCGCATGGGTCTTTTGCCCCGCGAATACAACGAGTTTATTGTCTATTGGCTGCCATATATGGAGCAAAACCCTTTTAACCTCATCACCTTCCAAACGGAAGCATATACGGAAAACGCACAACTCACCATTGTTCCGAAGCCGGATAGCGTGCTGCGGGTGTTTATGGCTTTCCGCGCATTGGATGCCTGGATGGATGTGGAAGCACCCGTTTTGCCGCAATTTGAACGCACCGGTTTTACGGTGGTTGAGTGGGGCGGCTGTGAAGTGCGCTAACCTTGATTTGAAGGGAATTTGGTGTTTTGGTGCGCTGCGTAAAACGCGAAATCACACTTTTCCTTGAAGGACGTGACGGCTTTTGTCGAAGCGCTTGACGCAGTGATTTCCTGGTTTTATCATGGAAGCATGGAACCTCGCAGATGGGAGCGGGTCCAATCAGTCGATAGGGTGAAGAAACGCCGCGGCAAAGCCGCGGCGTTTCGCATATTCAAATCATGTTGCTTTTTCTGCCACTTCAATCGTTTAACACACCATGCTCGATCTTATAGCTTAGTTCGCTCAAGCTATCGTTTAAATGGACATTCTCAATTGGCACAGCTGCCACGAGATCAATTGGGACAAAATTCCAAATGCCTTTGATGCCCGCCTGCACCATCCGATCTGCGATCCCCTGTGCCGCACTTCTGCGGGCAGCGATAACCCCGATATCAACATCATGGGTACGGATGAAATCCTCCAGTTCGCTGGAATCATAAACAGGCCGGCCCTTGATTTCTTTCCCAACCAGCTCTGGGTTTACATCAAATAGCGCAAGCACCTTAAATCCAGCTGAAGCAAATCCTTCAAAATTGGTCAACGCATGGCCGATATTTCCTGCGCCAACAATTACAACGGAATGCTCCCGGTCAAGCGCCAGGATAGACTTAATTTCTGAAAGCAACGTACGCACATTATAGCCATACCCCTGCTGGCCAAACCCGCCAAAGCAGTTGAAATCCTGCCGCACCTGCGATGCGTTCAAGCGCATCTGCTGCGCGAGCTTTTCCGACGAAATGCGCTCTACCCCCTGGCTCTCCAGCATCACCAAATGCCGGTAATACCGTGGCAAGCGCTTGATCACAGCTTCCGAAACTCTTTTGAATGCCATATACTTCCTCCGATATCCTGCTGTGCGGACTCTTCCATTTCTATTTTATCCACTTTTCGCGAAATCTGCAAGCAGCTAGCCGAAAAAGCCGATTGCTTTTATTTTATAATTTTATATACAATTTTATAATCATATTATATTTTATGCTCATAGGAATGCTTGCCACTAGCATTCCATAAAAAATGCTGCTCCATCCCTTTTTCTCCACTCGCCAGAAACACCGCAGTATGCCGCGCCAAGTTCGATATGAAGCATTGCGATCCCGCAATCCAGTTTCCCGTAGCCGAAGTTGGCGGATGTGTTTTCCACAGCGATACCATCTTCCTGGGCACGAAACCGCCAGGGCTGTGCATTGAGGGCTGAGGGTGCGCGCCGGGCGCATTCAATGGCGCGCTTTTGCCAGGTTGGCAACGCCCCAAACGCATCCGCCGTAAGCCCTGTCAGCTTCTCAAAAGAACGGCGCGGGCGGGCGACATATGCTTCATCCGGCACGCCGATGGCGATAATGCATGCAACCCGTTCTCCTTCTGCAAGCTTGATTGCGCTAAAAGCGTTATTCTTATTATAGGAAGCGCCAAGCCAGCATGTTCCCAGGCCCATTGCCGCGCATTCCAAAACGAATGCTTCGCCAACGTAGCCTGCCATTTCCGGTTCTGCGGCCGCATCCAAGACAACTGCAGCAAATGCATCCGTGCCGCGTATCTTGCCATACCAAAGGAAAATCGGTTTAAACACCTGTTCCGCCCTTCCAATGGCAATCCGCACACCGTGGGCGCATAAAAGATCCGCCATCCCCGCAAGCGTCTGCAGCTGCGTTTCTTCCGGTGCGGCTTTATATTTGCGCACGGAAAACCGACGCTGCGAAGCTTCATACCATCGCCGCATGCTGTCCATCCTGTTTCTTCCTTTCTACATTTTATTATTGCCCGCGTTCTGCGCGTGCGCGCTCCAAAATCGGCTTCAAATACTGCCCTGTATAGCTTTCTGCAACCGCTGCAACCTCCTCGGGAGTGCCCGTTGCAACGACCGTTCCGCCACGGTTTCCACCTTCCGGCCCCAGGTCGATGATGTAATCCGCAGTTTTGATCACATCAAGGTTGTGTTCGATCACAACTACGCTGCTTCCGCTTTCGCAAAGGCGCTTTAAGATCTCAAGCAGCCGTTTCACATCCGCCACATGCAGTCCTGTGGTAGGTTCATCCAGCACATACAATGTGCGCCCCGTATCCTTACGGGAAAGCTCGGTCGCAAGTTTGACCCGCTGCGCTTCGCCGCCGGAAAGCGTCGTGGATGGCTGCCCCAGTCGTACATACCCAAGCCCCACATCATAGAGCGTCTGGAGTTTCTTCGCAAGGCGCGGCAAGGGCGAGAAGAATGCAAGCGCCTCCTCCACAGTCATATCCAGCACATCCGCAATGGATTTCCCTTTATAGCGCACCTCGAGCGTTTCACGGTTGTAGCGCTTTCCATGGCATACTTCGCAAGGCACATAAATGTCCGGCAAAAAATGCATCTCAATTTTGATAATGCCATCCCCCCGGCAGGCCTCGCAGCGTCCCCCCTTCACATTGAAGCTGAAGCGGCTGTTGCTATAGCCCCGCATGCGCGCATCCGGCGTTTGCGCATAGACGTCGCGGATGAGATCAAACAGCCCCGTATAGGTAGCGGGATTACTGCGCGGCGTGCGCCCAATGGGCGATTGATCGATGTCGATGATCTTATCGAGCTGCTCTACCCCCAGGATCGCGTCGTGATCTCCTGGTCGCGTACGCGCGCCATTGAGCTCGCGCAAAAGGGCCTTCTTTACAATCTCATTGACCAAACTCGATTTCCCGCTGCCTGATACGCCAGTCACGCAGGTAAACACGCCGCCAAGCGGGATATCCACATCGATGTTTTTCAAATTGTTGGCCCGTGCGCCTCGCACGCGGAGGTATTTCCCGCCGCAATCGCGCCGCGTTTGTGGCACTTCGATGCGCTGCACGCCTGTAAGGAATTGCCCTGTGATGGATTCCGGCGCACGCATGATGTCCTCCAATGTGCCTTCTGCCACGATGCGGCCTCCATGTTCGCCTGCACCAGGGCCAACATCCACAATATAATCTGCGGCACGGATGGTATCTTCATCATGTTCCACAACGATGAGTGTATTTCCAAGATCGCGCATGCCCTGCAGCGTCGCTAGCAGCCGCGCGTTATCCCGCTGATGCAGCCCAATGCTGGGTTCATCGAGGATATAGAGCACCCCCACGAGGCCGGAACCGATCTGAGTTGCAAGGCGGATACGCTGCGCTTCGCCGCCGGAAAGCGTTGCGGCTGAACGGGAAAGCGTTAAATAATCGAGTCCCACATCCACAAGGAACCCGAGGCGCGCATTGAGTTCCCTAAAAATCTGGCTCCCAATGTGGCGCTGCTGCTCCGTTAACACAAGCGAATTCAAGAATTCCCGCGCTTCCAGCACGGTCATGTCGCTCACCTGCGCAATGGATTTTCCCCCAACCGTTACGGCAAGGCTCTCGGGTTTTAAGCGTTTTCCCTTGCAATCCGGGCATGGCGTATTGGACATATACGCTTCGTATTCCTGCTTCATGCCATCGGATTGCGTTTCCCGATAGCGGCGCTCCAAGTTATTGCAAATGCCCTCAAATGGGGAATCAAACGTGCCGCTTCCAAATTCCTTTTTGTATTCGATATGCAGCTTTTCCTTGCCCGTACCATACAGGATCGCCTGCCGCGCCGGTTCTCTCAGCTCGGAAAACGGTGTATCCATGGAAAAGCCGTATTTTTCCGCCAGTGCTGAAAAATACATTCCTGCAATGGATTCGCGGTTTGCGCTTTGCCAGCCGGAAACCGAAATAGCCCCTTGGGCAAGGGAAAGGCTCTCGTTGGGCACAACCAGCGCCGGATCGATCTTCATGAGCGTGCCAAGGCCCGAACAGGTTGGGCATGCCCCAAATGGGTTGTTGAAGGAAAACATGCGCGGCGTCAGCTCTTCCAGGCTTACGCCGCAATCCGGGCAGGCATAATTCTGCGAAAACAGCAGTTCCTCCTTGCCAATCACATCAACCTTTGCAAGGCCGCCGCCAAAAGCAAAAGCCGTTTCAAGCGAATCGTTGAGGCGTCCTTCCACGCCCGGGCGAATCACAAGGCGGTCCACCACAACATCGATCGTATGCTTGAACTTCTTGTCAAGCGGCGGCACTTCGCCAATATCGTATACCGTTCCGTCCACCCGCACGCGCACATAGCCTTCCTTGCGGATGTTCTCAAGCAGTTTCGCATGTTCGCCTTTACGCCCGCGCACAGCCGGGGCAATAACCTGCACGCGCGTGCCTTCGCCAAGTGCCATCACTTGGTCTACCACTTGATCAATGCTTTGGCGTTCAATGGGCCTGCCGCATTTGGGGCAATGCGGGATGCCGATACGCGCATACAGCAGGCGCAGATAATCATGGATTTCCGTAACCGTCCCTACCGTGGAGCGCGGATTGTTGGAAGTGCTTTTCTGGTCGATGGAAATGGCCGGGGACAGGCCTTCGATGGTATCCACATCCGGCTTTTCCATCTGCCCCAAGAACTGCCTCGCATAGGAAGACAGCGATTCCACATAGCGCCGCTGTCCTTCCGCATAAATGGTATCGAAAGCAAGGGACGATTTTCCAGACCCGGAAAGCCCCGTAAACACAATAAACTGATCGCGCGGCAGAGTGAGGTCCACATTCTTTAGGTTATGCTCCCGCGCGCCTTTGATAATAAGCGCATCTTTCATATTAATAATTTCCTTCTATCTTGTAAGTTCCGCAACCGCTTTATCTTTTCGGCGATTTGCGCGTCCTGCCGCGCGCCTTCTTGGCGCTGCCCGGCGTGCCGGGGGCTGGCTTCCTGGTCATGGATTCCTCTCCCGTGAGTTGGAACAGCGCATCGCGCAGCTTGGCTGCCGTTTCAAAATCAAGCTCTGCCGCAGCCTGGCGCATTTGCGTGCGCAGGATTTCTATGCGTTCCCTGCGCTCAGCCTCGGTCATGCTGCCCTCTTCCTTAGTGGCCTTGCGCGAGATTTCCAGCACATTATGCACGGCTTTGTGCACGCTCCGCGGCGTGATGCCGTGCTCCCGGTTATACGCTTGCTGCTTTTCGCGGCGGCGGTTTGTTTCATCGATGGCACTGCGCATGGAGTCGGTAACGGTATCCGCATACATAATAACCCGCCCATCCACATTGCGCGCAGCACGCCCTATCGTCTGAATCAGCGAAGTTGTAGAGCGCAGGAAGCCCTCTTTATCTGCATCCAGTATCGCTACAAGTCCAACTTCAGGCAGGTCCAGCCCTTCGCGCAACAGATTGATGCCCACAAGCACATCGAACTCCCCGAGGCGTAGATCCCGGATGATCTCCATGCGCTCAATGGTTTCAATGTCGGAATGCATATAGCGCACGCGCACGCCCATGGAATCCAGGTATTCCGTGAGCGTTTCAGCCATGCGCTTGGTCAGCGTGGTGGCAAGCGTGCGGTAGCCGCGCGCCGCCATCTGCTTTACTTCGCTCAAAAGATCGTCGATCTGCCCTTTCACGGGGCGCACGCAGATTTCCGGATCCACCAGGCCCGTTGGCCGGATAATCTGTTCAACCGTCTGATCCGAAAGGCCCAGCTCATAGTCTCCGGGGGTTGCGGAAACGCAGATAAGCTGGTGGATCCGCGCACTGAATTCCTCAAAGCGCAGCGGGCGGTTATCGAATGCAGAGGGCAAACGGAAGCCATATTCCACGAGATTTTCCTTGCGCGAACGATCTCCGCTGTACATGCCGCGCACCTGCGGCAACGTAACGTGGGATTCATCCACAATCATAAGGAAGTCATCCGGGAAATAATCGAGCAGCGTAAACGGAGGCTGCCCGGGGGCTCGGCCGTCAAAATAGCGCGAATAATTCTCAATTCCCTGGCAATATCCGATCTCGCGCATCATTTCAATATCATAAAGCGTGCGCTGTTCAATGCGCTGCGCTTCCAAGAGCTTGTCCTGCGCCTTAAACTCCTCAACGCGCTTCCAAAGATCCGTTTCGATCTGCTCGATGGCCTTTTCCAGCTTTTCCCGCCCCGTTGCATAATGGGAGGCTGGAAAAACCGCAACATGCGCCCGCTGGAGCAAGATCTCGCCCGTGAGCGGATTTACCTCGCTGATGCGTTCGATTTCATCGCCGAAAAATTCGATACGCAGCGCCTTGTCCGACCAGTTTACGGGAAAAATGTCCAACACATCCCCCTTCGCGCGAAATGTGCCGCGCGAAAAGTCGATTTCATTGCGTTGGTACTGAATATCGACAAGCCGCCGGATTACCGCATCCCGCTCGATCTGCATGCCTTCCCTTAGCGAAACGGAAAGCTTCAAGTATTCCGCCGGATCGCCTAAAGCATAGATGCACGAAACAGACGCCACAATGATCACATCCTTGCGTTCATTTAAAGCGCAAGTTGCGCTGTGGCGCAGCTTATCGATCTCATCATTCACGGTTGAAACTTTTTCAATATAGGTATCGGAAGCAGCGATATAAGCCTCCGGTTGATAATAATCATAATAGGAGACAAAATACTCTACCGCACTGCCCGGGAAAAACTCCCGAAGCTCGGAGCAAAGCTGCGCGGCAAGCGTTTTGTTGTGCGCAATGACGAGCGTGGGCTTCTGCACGCGCTCGATCACTTTGGCCATGGTAAAAGTTTTGCCGCTGCCGGTTACGCCCAGCAGCACCTGCGTTTTGTCGCCCCGCAAAACGCCCTCCGCGAGCTTTTCAATCGCCTGCGGCTGATCGCCCTGCGGTTCAAATGGCGATTCCACTTTAAATACGTTCATATGGATCCCGTTCCATCTTTCCTCTATACGCACCTATTCTATTTTACCAAATAAAGCGCGGAATGAAAACTCCGCGCATGCATTTTCCCAGATTAAACATAAAGCCAGTTAAAGCAACATTGCGGAAGCAATTGGCCGCGCTTCCAAACATCCCATATTGTGTTTGGCAGCTTAACAATGATAGCATATATACCAGCAAATAGACCATTTTAGGATGTGAAACAATTGGATGCTCTTTTTCTCCTTTATGTAGGCTCTATTCCCGTAGTGCCGTTGATTGGCGCAGAAATATTTAAGCGCCGCAAGGATACCCGGCGGCGCAATGTGTGTTACGGGCTGTTCGCGCTGCAGCTTCTGCTGAGCATCGGCTGTGCAATCGTCTATCTCAAGCAATACTAAGCTGCGTTTTTACTGGTTCATAAGGTAAATATAATTGAGGCCTTCCAGCGTAAGCGTTGGGTGCAGCACATCGATACTATCGGTTTCTGCAGCGATCATGGAGGACATGCCCCCCGTTGCAACAACCGTAGGCGGGGCGGAAAGCTCCTTTTCCATCTGCCGCACAATGTTCTCCACAAACCCCACATACCCATTAATAATGCCGGATTGAATGCTGTCCTTTGTGTTTGTGCAGATGGCATGTTCCGGCTTGATATACTCAACCTTATGAAGCAGCGCCGCCTTCTCCACAAGCGCATCCGTGGAGACGATGATGCCTGGGCCGATTGCGCCGCCGATAAACGCCCCTTCTTCAGAAACAACAGAAAACGTGGTTGCCGTTCCAAAGTCAATGATGATGACAGGGCCGCCATAGCTGCGATAGGCAGCAACGGCATTGCAGATGCGGTCTGCACCCAAAAGCTCCGGATAATCATACCACACATCCAGCCCAAGCTCCAAAGCTGAGCTTACCATCATGGGCTGCTGCCCGAAGAAATAAAGCTGGCACATGTGCTCGATGGTATAATTGATCGATGGCACAACGGAAGAAATAATGATGCCGCGCACATCCCGCGTGGAAAGCCCAAGATGGCCGAAAAACGATTCCATTTGCACGCCATATTCATCGGAAGTGCGATGCAGATCCGTCGTCATGCGCCAGGAGTTGAGCAGCTTCCCATCCTTATAAATACCCGTTTTGATGTTGGTGTTTCCGATGTCCATCGCAAGGAGCATAAACGATTCCCTTTCAATCTTTGTTGCCAGTGATGCCCATCCGGGAGAGCGCCGCTACCACGGGCGTTGCAATAAGCGCAGCCGCCGCCGCTTCAAGGGACCCTGCGATCAAACCGGTGCCGCCAATTACGGCCAGAACGGGCGCCGAATCCAGCCCGCAGATCACGAAGAACAGCAGCATTAACCCAAGGTAAAATACCGTATTGGTAAGAGAGCCGCAAATTGCTGCGGGAATCACGGCAAGGCTGCTCTTCCGTCTACGTGTGCAAGCGAAATGGACAAAATAGGTAACAACAGGCACAAGCAGCCGCGGAATGTAGCACATCAGTACCACAAAGAACGGGTTCTCAGCCAAAAGCATTGCCGCAAGGCCGCTTTGCGGCACAAGGGAAATCCCCAATGCCGAGAGCAGGCTTGCCGTGCCGAAAAAGAAGCCCAGCACAAGCCCTGCCTTTAGGCCTAAAATCACGGTTCCCACAATCGTTGGGATGCAAAGGAGCGTTACATTAATAAAGCCAAGTGGGATCAAGCCAACCGGCGTGAGCCCCAGCACAAAGATTAACGCCACGAATAATGCATAAAGCACCAACTTGCGAACCTTGTTCCGTTCCATATTTATTTCCTCCCGTAAACCGTTACTCAGCTTACCTATCAATTGCATATTATACCGTTAATTTTTTGGAAACGCAACCCTGCGCGCTCTGCACGAATCAGTTGCGGCCAAAGTGTAAACTTTCTGTTTTTTCCGCCCTATCCTGCCATAATGCCCTTTACATCTTCATTGCCACGCGATTATAATAGCAGAGTGGTACGCTGCGTTTTTTGCGTAGAAATCGCGCCAAATTATCAGACAAACATGAGGTAATAGCCCATGGCAGAACTTGGAACCGAAAGCAAAACGCCTTCCGGCAGCAAAAAGCGGCTGACGGTTACACTCGTTGCGGTTGCCGCAGTATTGGTGGTGGCCGGCACATTATTGTTCCTTAAAATCCGTTCGGATCGCGAGGAGTTACGGCAAAGCATCATCACCTCCGGCACGTTCCATCCGGGCATTACCGTGCAGGGTGTAGATGTTTCCGGCATGACGATTGCCGAGGCGACAGAGGCTCTCAAGGATGCGGAACAAGCGCTTGTAAGCGATGTTTCTTTCCGCATTACGGATGGAGAACACACCTACATCTATGATCAGTCTCATTTTGACATCGTATTTGATACCGATGCCGTTTTGGCGGAAGCTATGGCGCTCGGACGTGAAGGCGATCTGCACTCTCTGCAGGAAGAGCTTGCAGATATTGCGGAAAACGGACGCACCTTTACCATTTCTTATACTGCTGTGCCGAATGATGTAGAAGGCTTTGTTGCAAAAATGGCTTCTGAGCTTGATACCCCTGCGGTGGACGCAACGT
This sequence comes from uncultured Clostridia bacterium, assembly GCA_944366945.1. Lineage (GTDB taxonomy): Bacteria > Bacillota > Clostridia > Christensenellales > CAG-138 > UBA1685. Next base: position 130,945 of record CALVWJ010000001.1, on the reverse strand, counting down.
TCTCTGTAAAGCAGCTGGAGCTCAATGAAGAAACAGAAGCCTCCAACGCCGTCAACATTGGCCTTACAGAAGAAGAGATCGCCGCTGGCGCAGATCTGCGGGATAAGCGTTTTGACTTTGTGGAAGGCACGCAAGGCTATTCGCTTGATCAAGATGCCCTCGCTGCGCTTATCCGTGAGCGCGCCGAAGCCGGAGAATATGGAGAGATCAATTTTGAGCTTTCCGTGCTCTATCCTTCCGTTACCATCGCTACGATTAAGCAGTCTTTGGTGCTTCGTTCCAGCGCTTGGACTAGCTATTCGCGGGGCAATTATGGCCGCGCCACGCGCGTACACAATATGACTAAGGCCTGCGGGCTCATTTATGGCACCGTGCTCCAGCCCGGCGATGTTTTTTCGTGCAACGATACGCTGGGCCCCCGTTATGAAAAGTATGGCTGGCAGCCTGCACCCGCCGTAATCGAAGGTGGCGCGGACACGGAAGATCAGCCGGGCGGCGGCGTATGCCAGGTCTCGACCACCATGTACAACGCAGTGTTGATGGGCGACTACGAGATCGTTTACCGGCAGGCGCATTCAAGCCGGTTGAGCTATGTGGACGGCGGCTTGGATGCTACGATCAATACAGGCACCATCGATTTTAAATGGAGCAATAATACGGAGGCTCCTATCTATGTGTTTGCCTGGATCGATACAAATGAAAAGAAAATCTGGTGTGAAATCTATGGGCTACCTTTTTCCGGCGATTTCGATGAGATCGAGCTTTATTCCGTCGAAAAAGACCCCATTCAGCCCACAGCGGATGAGTTTATTCCAAACGCTTCGCTCACATATCCCTACTGGATGGTGAAAAACGAGGCGAAAAAGGGCTATGTTTATGATACGTTTAAGATCTACAAGCTTGCTGGCGTAGAGGTGCGCCGCGAGAAGATCACCACCACAACCTATAGGATGCATCCTAACCGATATTATGTCTGGCCGGGCTACGTTGCCGGTACGCCGCTGCTTCCAGAATATAAGTTGACGCCGGCAGAAGAATAATATTGCCCTACATGGGAAAGCGTTCTTATGGCGCATAATTATTCAAAGAGTCTTGCGAACCGCAAGGCTCTTTTTGCATGCGAATGGGATGGATTCTGTTTCCACCAGCAAATAGGAATACTCCCACACATTTGAGGAATAGGGAAAAGGCACACAGCGCATCATTATCCTTAAGGCAAAGATTTTGCTTAGCAAAGGAAGTTACCAGAGGATTCATACTCCAACAAAGCGCGGTTGCAAGTTGAAGCTATATAGCATATTGCTTCATGATTAGGGCGAGATACACTTGCTGTTTTTTGCAAATCGCATAAAATCGTGGGTTGTATCTTTCGAAATTGTTCTAAATACCAAAAAGCAGGGGGACCTTTCTCGTTCTCCCAACCTGCTTAAACATCGAATGTTCCAATGCGCCGTCCGCTATAGCGGATTTCTTCCCAGCTTTATCTCTTGCTGCACTTTTTTCGTCAGCTTGGCAAACACCAATGCATAGGACATGTCGCACATTGCGCGCAAGGTTTCTTCCGGCACAGCGCCATCCAGGTACACGCTGTTCCAAGTGCGTTTGTCCGAATAAAACCCCGGCACAACATCCGCATATTGCTGCCGGTAAAGCTCCGCAAGCATGGGGTCGCACTTGAGCAATACCATTGTGCGTCCTCCATGCGGTTTATATTTTTCATCCGGCGTGCAGATGGCGGCGAACTGCTTCCCTGCAACCAGATAGCGCAGCCAGTCCCATTCGAGCTTATAGTCTCGCATTGCACCCGGTTTGCTTAAAAGGTAGGCATCCAACCATGCATATTTATTGCCCATCGCTACAGCACCTTTGCGAGGAAGCTCTTAAGGCGTTCGCTTTTTGGATGTTCAAACAGTTCTTGCGGCGTGTTTTGCTCCACGATGCGCCCACCGTCCATAAACAGTACGCGGGAGGCAACCTCGCGCGCAAACCCCATTTCATGGGTCACAACAACCATGGTCATTCCATCGCAGGCCAAGTTGCGCATAACTTCCAGTACTTCACCCACCATCTCCGGGTCAAGCGCGCTGGTTGGCTCATCGAACAGCATCACATCCGGCTGCATTGCAAGGGCGCGCACGATGGCAATGCGCTGCTTCTGCCCGCCGGAAAGCTGCGCCGGGTATGCCCCCGCGCGATCTGCAAGGCCTACCCGCGTAAGCAGCGCCATGGCGCGCGCATTTGCATCCGCCTCGCTGAGCTTTTGCAGCTTCATGGGTGCAAGCGTTAGGTTTTTTAGGATCGTCATATGCGGGAAAAGATTAAACTGCTGGAATACCATGCCCATTTTCTGCCGCAGCATGTCAATATCCGTTTTGGGATCCGTAATATCCACGCCTTCCATTCGCACATGCCCAGCCGTTGGCGTTTCAAGGAGGTTGAGCGAACGCAAAAACGTAGATTTTCCCGAGCCCGATGGCCCTATCACTGCCACCACTTCACCTTCATAGATGGTTTCCGTGATGTCGTCCAGCGCATGCACTTCACCGAAGTATTTTTTTAGCCCTACTACCTCAATCAGAGGATTACCTTGCGCCATTGCGAAGCCTCCTTTCCAACCTGGTTACACCCGCAGAGAGTACCACGACCATGATAAGATACACCAGCGCCACGGCGATCAGCGGGAAAAATGCAGAAAATGTGCGGCTGCGGATAATGTCGCCCGCCTTTGTAAGATCAATCAGCCCGATATAGCCGGAAACAGAGGTTTCCTTCAAAAGTGTAATAAATTCGTTGGCGAGCGCAGGCAACACGTTTTTGAATGCCTGCGGCATCACAATATACAGCATCGTCTGCCCGTAGCTGAAGCCCAGGCTGCGCCCCGCTTCAAACTGCCCTTCATCTATGCTCATGATGCCTGAGCGGAATACCTCTGCAACATAGGCTGCAGAATTCAAGCCGAAAGCAATGATCGCTACGATGACTGCATCGATGAAAGCGGAAGAAAAAATAACAAAATTAATAATCAAAAGCTGCACAACAACCGGCGTACCACGCACAACGGTAATATAGAGCTTCGCAAGCCAATTCAAAAACCGAAGCCTGCCGGCTTTGTCGGCCGTAGTTCTAATAATCGCCAGCAAGGCGCCCAAAACAATGCCTGCAATGGCGGCAAAAAACGCCACCTCAAGTGTAACGCCCAAGCCGCGCACCAGGAACTTCCAGCGGTCTTCCTTGATAAAGTTGAGGTAAAAATCGGAGCTTAGATTCGCCCATGCGTTTTGCAGCCATGCATAAATGGTTTCAAACCATGCGCCAATATCGATTGCTGCTATCATAGTTCCCCCCTCATTTCTAAAATTGTGTTCCCAATGCTGCAAAATGGATGTGCAATGAGGCAACCATGCCGCAGGCAGAAACTGCCCGCGGCATTTTGGTTTCCCCGTTGTTTTAATTATAAAGGACTTTGCGCACCCCTTGCAAGTGCGCGCAATTTATTTTGCGCGAACGATAATAACCTGCGTGGAGGTGGTGTAAGGTTCGGTGAAATCAACGTTCACGAGGCGGTCTTCCGTAATCGTAAGGCCCGCAACGCCGATGTCCGCCTTGCCCGTTTGCACGGAAGTCACGATGGAATCAAACGCGATGTCCTGCACCTCAAGCTCCATCTTGAGGATGTCGGCAATCGCCTGCGCAAGATCTACGTCGATGCCAACAATCTTGCCATCGCCGCCTTCGTAATACTCATAGGGCGGGAAGGTCGCTTCCGTAACCATCACGAGCTTGCCATTGGAATAATCCGTATTGCTCGAAACATAAGGCATTGTGCCTTGAACGTCATCTTCGCCGATATAGTTGGCAATGATGTTATCAAGCGTCCCGTTTTCCTTTAGGGTCGCAAGCGCAGCATTGATCTGATCCTTAAGGTCGGTATTCTCCTTGGCAACGCAGATGGCATAGTCCTCCGGCTCAAACGCCTCTTCGAGAATCATGAGGTCATCGTTGGCTTCCACATAGTATTTGGCGGGCTGTTCATCCAGAATGATGCAATCCAGCTTACCCTGTTTGAGCGCCTGCACCGCGTCGTTGGTCTTTGTATAGCGCTCTACCGTTGCAACGTTTTCGCCGTAGGTTTCCGCATCTTCATATTCGGAAGCATACACAATATCGCCTGTCGTGCCAAGCTGCACGCCAATTTTCTTTCCAGGCAGGTCTTCCAGGCTAAATACAGTATTTGTCGGGACGCCCGCGCACCCTGTAGCCAGCAACAGCATTGCCGCTGCACAAAAAACAGCTAGAATTGGTTTCATAATCTTCATTATCTATAATCCCCCTTCCAAATTGGTTCCTCTTGTACAGCGAATTATACTCTTTCATCGTTTAAATTGCAAGTAATTCCACATTTTTTATGCGGAATTTTGGATATGTATTCGTTTCAAGCCATTTTTCCGGTATTTTACGCTTTCCATAGATTAATTTTTATTCTTATTTTGTATTTTTATTCGTTTCTATTCCGGTAAAATGCAGTGCATGTTATGCTTATAAAAATAAAGTGGTACACAATATCCGATTCTACGTCTCACTCTCTGCTTTTAAAGCATTTTCTTATGAAGGTACTGGCCCACATCGCGCTTAGGCCGCCTGCACATGCCCCAAACCGCCCAAACATTCCCTTTTGCTTTTCTTCTACCGTAAGCGTATTTTGATGTGTTTATGGAATTCGCGTCCTCGCAAAGTTTATCGAAAAGGCTAGTAGCACTCAGTTTAAGAAGCAAGGTGTGCTCATAAAATCACAGAAGAATCCATTTTGAATTGCCTTAAACCGCAAATACATCTCAGCCAAAACATCTTTACGCGGATGTAACTCGGCAAATTAAACGAAGGATGCAGCAAACCGCTTTCCGGTGCACTGCATCCCTAAATGCTTTATTCTTCTATTGCAGAAAAGCGTAGCTCCACTTTGAACAAGTCGCAGTCGATGGCAATTCCAAAGCGTCCTCCTTGCAGTTCCACAAGGCTTCGCGCAATTGAGAGTCCAAGCCCGCTGCCCTCTGTGCTGCGGGCACTATCGCCCCGTACAAAACGCTCCATCAACTCTTCCTCCGAAATGTTGAGTGCATCCCGGGAGATGTTTTTCAGCGTAACCACCACATCGGATGCATCCTTAGCTACCGCTGCATAGACCCGGGTACCCCGTTGCGCATACTTTGCGATATTTCCCAGGAGATTATCGAACACGCGCCAGAGCAGCCGCCCATCCGCAAGAATTGCCGCTTTTCCCTCCGGCGCCTGCACGACGGTAGCGAGCCCCGCCTGCTGAAAACGTCCTTCATATTCTGCAACGCATTGCCGCAGAAGTTCAACTGCATCAGTCGGGGCAAGCTCCACCTTGATGTTCCCTGTAGCCGCTTTGGATGCTTCCAGCACATCTTCAGTAAGTTTTTTCAAGCGATGCGCTTGTCGATCAAGTACAGCGATGTATTCCTTTGCCGTTTCCCCTGCCTGCGGTTCCTTTTTTAGAAGGTCCACATAATTCAAAATAGAGGTAAGCGGCGTTTTAATATCATGCGAAACATTGGTGATCAGTTCGGTTTTAAGCCGCTCGCTCTTGATTCGCTCCTCCACAGCGCGCGTCATGCCGGCGCCGATGCTGTTGAGGTTTTCCCCATGCTGTTTCAGCGCAAAAAACATATGCTCCGTTGGCACATGGTAGGAAAGTTCTCCTGCTGCAAGGCGTTTTGCGCCTTCTTGCAAGCGGGATAGCTGAATCATAAAAAAGCAAAGTGCAAGAAGCGCAGTCATATTTATGCCGATCCACCAAAGCGTTGCCATGGCGCTGAAATAAGTCTCCCGCCCAACAAGCAACAGAATGAGCGCATATGCGCTGTAAATTAGGATTGCTTTCCAAATCAGCCCCATATTCCGGAAGAGCGTACGGGCACCGCGGCCCATCCAGCACAGGGCACGCCAGCAGAGCCGCAGCACGTAATACACTACCGTATTGCGCCAGAACGTACCGGTTTTGATGCGCGTCGCTGCGGTCATGGACAAGGATAGGAACGCAACAATCGCAAGGGTAATACAGCAGCAGTAAATCAAGATCACAGCGCCTTCGGGGCTGCTGAGCCCCTGCACCAACATTTCTGCTCGCACATCCATCATATTCCAAGCCGGAAACGCGCTGGCCAACGTTGCCATTACAATCACAGTTGCAACAACGTAAAGGTCAAATGGGATGCGGTCTTGTATATTGTATACCGCTTCTTCCCGCCCGGCTCGGTGCCCAGCCGCACAGAGCAAAAACAGATAGAGAATGATACATCCCATGAGCGAGACGCCCCCAATGGCCGGAAGCGTATACCGATATGGGAAAAACGGTGGCAAGCTGCCCGAGATTTCCAATCCATCGGATTGGTTTGGATCCTGCACGCTATCGGACCAATAGTATCCTGCATCCATCATGGCGAGGCTGGAGGTTATGCAAAAAATCGCAAAAAAGGCCAATAAGATAAACAGGAAGATCGCCGCAATCTTGGCAGCGAGGCTATGGGTGAGTTTCATTGCTTGCCTTTGCATCCTTTCTCAAATTTATAGCCCTGCCCCCACACCACTTTCAAGTAGCGCGGCTCAGCCGGGTTGATTTCAAGCTTTTCGCGGATGTGCCGGATATGGACTGCCACGGTGTTTTCCGCGCCCCATGCCGGATCCTTCCATACAAGCTCATAAATGCGCGCAGAGGAAAACACCTTGCCTGCATGTTCCATTAAAAGTTTCAAAATGCTATATTCAATGGGCGTAAGGTTTACCGGCTCGCCATCCACTGTAACGGTTTTCGCCTCATCGTCTATCTCTACGCCATCGATGGAAATAATGGAAGGCTTTTTTTCCATGCCATGCATGCCGCCCAGCATGGTATAGCGGCGCAGCTGAGAGCGGACGCGGGCGAGCACCTCCATGGGATTGAACGGCTTTGTGATATAATCATCCGCGCCGATGGAAAGGCCGAGCACCTTATCGGTGTCCTCGCTTTTTGCAGTAAGCAGGATTACGGGAATATTGCTTTTTTCTCGCAGCGCCGCCGTAGTGGCAAGGCCGTCCGGCCCGGGCATCATCACGTCCAGCAGCACAAGATGGATTGTTTCGCGCGCAATGATGCCAAGCGCATCGTTCCCGTTATAGGCTTCAAACGTGTGATACCCTTCTGCAGTGAGATAGATTTTCAGCGCTGCGACGATATCACGATCGTCATCACAAATGAGGATATTATACATGCATGTTCTCCCCCTCTTATTTACATGCTCATTGTAGCATGGCCGGCATTAAAAGCGTAGTGCCAAAGCAATTAAGATTTATTTAACAACAGGATGCCCGAAAGTGCAGGGAAAAAACGCTGTCTACCGTCTCTCTCTTCTGTAACGCTGCACCTTCTGCAGCGCCCCAGCATAGTATGCAGCAAAAAGCAAGCGAGGTTGAACGGATATGAGAACATTGCGACGCGGCGACCGGGGCGAAGACGTTAAGGTACTCCAGCGCGCTTTAAAGCGCGCCGGTTTTGATGCCGGCACGATCGATGGCATTTTCGGTTCCCGTACAGAAGCGGCAGTGCGCGCCTTCCAGCGCGCCAACGGATTGCAGGTGGACGGTATTGTAGGTCCCAAAACCTGGGCCGCCCTTGCTCCCTATATGGCCGTGGAAGAATCCTGGCTGCGCAAAGGGGATCGTGGCCCCTATGTGCAAATGATCCAGCTCGCGCTGGAGCGCGCAGGCTTTTCGCCGGGCGCTCTGGATGGCATTTTCGGCACCCGGACTGACGCGGCCGTGCGCGCTTTTCAAAAAGCCAATGGCCTGCAGGTAGACGGCATCGTGGGCGAGCGCACGCTTACCGCACTTAAGCCGTATTTGACTGGCTACGTTGAGTACACCGTGAAGCGCGGGGATACCCTTTCTGCAATTGCGCGGCGCTATGGCACCACAGTGGAAGCGCTGCTGATCGCCAACCCGCGCGAAAACCCGAACCTCATCTATGCGGGAGAAACGCTTATTATTCCGCTCCCGTTCGATGTGGTGCCAACCAACATAGCTTATACTTCCGAGCTTACAGAGCTCATCGCCGAAGGACTCACTGCGCGCTATCCTTTTCTCACGCGCAGCACGATCGGGAACAGCATAACCGGTTCTCCGCTTCTTGCGCTCACGATCGGAAGCGGAAGCAAGCACGTGTTTTACAATGCCTCCCATCACGCAAACGAATGGATTACCACGCCGATTCTGCTTAAATATCTTGAAGATTATGCGGATGCATTCGCTACGGGCGGGCGCATTGGCGGTGTAGCTGCCTCACGGCTTTACAGCGGAACCACGCTCCATATCGTCCCCCTTGTGAATCCGGATGGCGTGGACCTTGTAACGGGCGCGATCGATTCCGGCAGCTACTATCAAAGCGCGCGCACGCTTGCTGCAGCATATCCCGCCATCCCGTTCCCGAGCGGATGGAAAGCAAACATCAGAGGTGTAGACCTAAACTGCAATTACCCTGCAGATTGGGAAAAGGAACGCGAAATAAAATTTGCGCAAGGCTATACCAAGCCTGGCCCGCAGAATTATGTTGGAACGGCAGCCCTTTCCGAACCCGAAACACGCGCGCTCTACGATTACACCCGTGCGCATGATTTCGCGCTTACCCTTTCCTACCATACCCAAGGGCGCGTAATCTATTGGAAGTACCAGGAATATGAGCCGGAAAACTCCTACGCAATCGCACAGAAAATGGCGACTACAAGTGGCTACTCCTTGGAGACCGGACCTGCCAATTCCTATGCGGGGTATCGCGATTGGTTTATCCAGACCTATAACAAGCCGGGTTATACCATTGAAGCCGGGCTTGGCACGAACCCTCTGCCGATCTCGCAATTTAACACGATCTATCGCGACAATATCGGCATCCTCACTACTGGGATGGACGCGCTACTTTCCTAATGGGAACATGAAACAATGCGCAAGGGAGGCGGGTGCACAGAGCAGCCACCTCCCGCGCAAAGGAAGCTGAGCATGCGGGGCAGGGATTGTCGATCATTTGCTCCGGCGTTGTGTTGTCCGGCTTTGGAAATGGAACTGCCCCATCCCCCGGCAGACTACCTTATGCCCGAATAAATGGAAGGTAAACTCCATCTTCCAATGGGATGGAATCGCAGTAACCGTATAAAAAGGGAAAGCCATATCCTCTGCGGAAAGCTCCCCGGCAAAGTCAAATCGTCACCCCAATATATCGCCTTCAGAACTATGGTTTCTTTTGGTTCCGCTCCATTTAAGGGTTGTTGCTTATGGAAATATCGTCTTGAAGGAAGCATATTTGGGTAGCTGCGTTGTCATCGTCGGGAGGCATACCACAAGAGGACTGGCCGCCCTCCTTCCACGCCCGTCTTCCGATAGTCTGCCCGTTTCAAGGGCGCAGCGTCAAGTTCGGCCGTATTTGTTCTGGCGCAAGGCGGATCGCCACAGGCAGTGTGGCCCTCTTCCGGATCCATCCGCGCACAGCGCCGGAGCGAATAGGCCGAACTTGACCGGTTTTTCCCAAAGCACCTTGTTACAACAAGTTGCCTGCATAATGAAAAAGTGGCTTGCGCCACTTTTTCATTGTTTACATATTTCAGCCAAGGCGGCCTAGAGCTTTTGCAGGTTCATCGTTTTGCCGCCGCGCATTTCTGTGCAATGCTACTCCAACGATTCGGCCGCAAGCTGCTTAAACATTTCAACTGCGGGCTCAATCAAAGCATCCGGAAAATCAAACTGCGCGGTATGCAGCTGGGGATAGTCTACGCCTGCACCAATCTCGAAGATCGCCCCGGGCGCACGCTTGAGAAAATGCCCAAAATCCTCAGAACCGCGCTTGGGATGCTCTATCTCTTGAACTGGATAGCCCAGCGACCGCGCCGCCGCACGCACCTTATCCGCGCTCACAGGGTCGTTTGCCGTTTCAGGGAAGCAATCGCAGTATTCCACGCTCCAGGTCAACCCATAGCGCGCCGCTTCGCTCGCTGCCATTGCCTCGATCTTTTCGGCGAGCGCATCGAGCTCCGCTTCCTGCTCAGCGCGGATGGTCAAATAAAGCTCGCCTTCACTTGCCTGCGTGCCAAAGGCCTTTTCACCTACCCTTAAGCCGATTACCGTTACAAGCACGAGGGCTTTCCAAGGTAGATCCAGCAACGCTGGCGCGCCATGAACAAGCTCCGCAAGCGCAAAGGCAGGATTTTTCCCGCACTCTGGCATGCTTGCATGGGAAGGTGTGCCCACCATGCGGATGGTCATGCCCCGAGAAGCGCAGTTGATTGCCCCATTTCGGATGCATACCGTGCCGAGTGGATAGCCCGGCCAATTATGGAACGCAAATACCTCATCGATCTTTTCTTCCGTGATGAGCGGCGCGCACTGGATGGCGCCATCGCCCGTTTCCTCCGCAGGCTGAAAGATAAAATATACATCGTTCGGGCAGCCGTTTTTATCGACTTCCATCGCAAACGCTGCAAGGGCAGCGCTATGGCCATCATGGCCACATTTATGGCCCACGCCCGGTATTTGGGAAGCATATGGCACATCGCATGCATCCTCGATGGGAAGCGCATCATGATCCGCACGGAACGCGATGCGCCGCTTTGCCTGCGGTGCACGGTACACTGCATAAAACCAACTTCCCCGGTCGATTACCGCAAGATCCGTATGCGCGCGCAAAAAGCGCATGAGTTCCGCGCGCGTCCATTCCTCATGGTTGGAAAGTTCCGGATGCGCATGCAGTGCATGGCGTAGCTCCACGGCCAGTTCCAAATGCTTACGATCCATCCCGTTATCCCTCCTATTTAATTTATTTGAGTTGTATTCTGTATTTCGAGGGGGCCGCATCCAGCACCCTCCGAAATGCATTCATCACAATAGCGCCCATAATGCGCCATAATGCCAACGCTGGGAGCGCGCCAAATCCGATCTCACATGGCTCTGCATTTTTAAGCCGGCACCCTTAAAAGCGCTCCCATGGCTTAATCAAAAAGGCAGGGAAAAGTTCAAGGGCTGCAAGGAGCCGTTTCGGCCGGAAGCTGCTTTCTCCCAGCAGCATTTCCGGAAAAGGGCATCGATGGGAGCATCTCTTAGGTGATCGGCTTGAAGCTATACGCATTGCTCCAACTTTGGGGCATGCCGTCCCCGCTGGTTGCCCGGGAATAGGTTGCGCCATTGGGATAAGGAGCCGTGAGCGCACACATTGAAAAGGCTTTTCCATACTATAGGCATAGCAATTGAGTTCCGCTGCGCTCTTGCCATCCCTCCTGCAAAAGCAAATAAGCATTGCGAGCAGCACGGTTCATGCCCTTCTCATTTTCCAGCTCCTCTTTTTATCTTTCGTAATGCGCTTATCCCTTTATTTCTGAAATTCTAAACGGTTTCTTTTGGGATTATGATATACCATTTTCCTGCTTAGCGTCAACAGCAAGGCGCGCTTTACGATCTCTTCCAAAAGCCAATAAAAATGTTGACAAGCATGTCGAAACGTGGCATAATGCGCAAGGTGATGCTTTTAAGTTCGGAACAGAGCTTCCGGCAAGGCGTTGAAACAAGCTGATATTGAAATTGGCCGTTTGTGCTTTTTCGCCTGCCCGCTCTTCCGGGGCAGGTTTTTTTGTGTTTGAATGGAGGGTGTAGCATGCTGCATCAAACGGAAATCATGGATGAAGCGGCAGTTGAACGCGCGCTCATGCGGATTTCCCATCAAATCATTGAAAAGAACCACGGCGTCGCGCGCCTTTGCCTCATTGGCATCCGCACGCGCGGCGTTCCGCTGGCACGGCGCATCGCCGAAAACATCAAAAAAATCGATGGCACATCCATACCCGTGGGCGAACTGGACATCACGCTTTACCGGGATGATTTAGCCCGCATCCATCCCGAACCCCGCCTTAACGCCACAAACGTCCCATTCCCCATAGAGGATTGGAACGTCGTGCTGGTGGACGATGTGATCTATACGGGGCGTACAGCGCGCGCAGCGCTTGACGCAGTCACGCGCCTTGGCCGCGCAGCGCGCATCCAGCTTTGTGTGCTAATCGACCGTGGGCATGCGGAACTCCCCATCAAAGCGACCTACGTGGGCAAGAACATCCCCACAGCAAAGAGTGAAATTGTCTCCGTGCGTTTAACCGAAACGGATGGCCAAACCGGGGTGCGAATTCTCAAGGTGAGCGGCCACACGCAAGAACAGGATAAGGAATAAAACTTATATAAACTACGCAGGAAAGAAGGAGATCGTCACATGAACCTCATCTATGGGATCAAAGACAAACCCAAATTCGTCCAGCTCATCGTATTTGCGTTGCAGCAGATGCTCGCCATCATGGCGGCTACGCTGGTTGTGCCTGTGCTGGTGAATGCAAACGGCGTTCAGAACCTTGAAATGGACATTGCCGCCGCGCTGCTTGGCGCAGGCATGGGAACTGGCGTTTACATCGCTTTCACCAAAGCAAAGAGCCCTGTCTTCCTTGGAAGTTCCTTCGCATTCCTCTCCGCAATGTATTCCGCAACCGCCTTTGGTTATTTCGGAATCATCGTGGGCGCAATCCTCGCGGGCCTGGTTTATGTTGTGATCGCCATCGCGATCAAAGCGTTCGGTACCCGCTGGATCGATAAGCTCATGCCACCGATCATCATTGGGCCAACGGTTGCCATCATCGGCCTCTCCCTTGCAGGAAGCGCCATCAGCGATCTTACCAACGTCACTTCCGGCTCCTATAGCCTCATCCATATCCTCTGCGGACTCGTAACCCTTCTTGTGGTTGTTGTATGCTCCACCTTCGGCAAGAAGATGGCAAAGCTTATCCCCTTCATCATCGGCATTCTTTCCGGCTACGTGTTCGCCGGCATCCTCACGATCATCGGCAATGCCACCAACTGCGATGCGCTCAAGGTGCTTGACGTAAGCGCGCTTACAGCGCTGGACTTCAGCAGCATCGACGGCTGGATTCACGTCCCGCAGTTTGCCTTCTTAAAGGCTGCACAGGAAACCTTTGACTGGGCAAATCTCGGCGCCATCGCGGTGCTGTACATGCCGGTAGCGTTCGTGGTGTTTGCTGAGCACATCGCAGACCACAAAAACCTTTCGAGCATCATTGGCCAGGATCTGGTAAGCGGCGAACCCGGCCTTGCCCGTACGCTGCTCGGCGATGGTGTGGGTTCCATGGTCGGCGCATTCTTCGGTAGCTGCCCGAACACGACCTACGGTGAAAGCATCGGCTGCGTAGCAATCACCCGTAACGCTTCTGTTATCACAATTGCGACCGCCGCCCTGGGCTGTGTTGTCTTGAGCTTCTTTGCTCCATTTGTGGCGTTCGTGAACTCCATCCCGGGTTGCGTAATGGGTGGCGTGTGCATCACGCTCTATGGCTTCATTGCGGTTTCCGGCTTGCGGATGTTCAAGCATATCGACCTTGATAAGAACCGCAACCTGTTTGTGGTTGCAACGATTCTCATCACCGGTATCGGCGGTTTGACCTTGAAGTTCGGCCAGATTACCATTACCAACATCGCTACCGCGCTCATCCTCGGCATTCTTGTGAATACCGTCCTTTCCATCGGCGAAAAGCGCAGCGACAAAAAGGCCTAAATAAAACGATAATTTCGGCTTCTATGCCCAATTCAAGGGCGTGGAAGCCGATGCATCACAAAAAGTGGCTTTTGCCACTTTTGATGTTTTTTCCCTGTGCCATTGAGATGGGAAACAGCCACCAAGCCACCTCTATAAGCTCAATGGCCAAGTTTTTCATGATTCTATCCTTGCAGATATGGGATATAAAAACAATTGGTGATCTTATGGAAGAAAAAACAAACGCTATGCGCACGCTGGATCGGCATAAGCTCGCATACCAGCATTATGCCCTTGCAACTGGCGACACGCCAGTGAGCGGCACGGAAGCAGCTGCGCTGCTTGGAAAAGACCCCGCACAGGTGTTTAAAACGCTTGTGACTGTCGGAAAAAGCGGAAAATACTATGTGTTCATGATCCCGGTAGCGGAAGAACTGGATTTGAAAAAGGCGGCGCGTTGCGCGGGGGAAAAATCCATCGAAATGATAAAGTCCAAGGAGCTTCTTCCCCTTACCGGCTATGTGCATGGCGGATGCTCCCCCATTGGTATGAAGAAGCAATTTCCCACCTTTGTGCAGGAAAGCGCCGCTGCATACCCCACCATCACCTTCAGCGCGGGGAAGATCGGGCATCAAGTCGAGCTCCCGCTCGCATCGCTGCAAATGGTGATTCCCCTTACGCTTGGGGACTTGATCGTAAGCCGCTAAGCTGCCCCAGTTTCACCAAAATCATAGCCTTTTGATAAAGCAAATAATCCGATTGGCCTCCGCAAAACCAACGTTTTGGTGAAAGCGGAGGCTTTCCTGGTTTTCCAGCGTGCAATCGCTCGCAAATTCCCGGCATCCCTTTTCCTTCGCCCATGCTTCTGCGCATTGGAGCAAGGCCCGCGCGATCCCCTGCCTGCGGCATGTCTTTTTTACATAAATGCCTTCAAGATACCCTACAGGACTGCTTTTTGCTCCTTCCACATAATCCCGCCGCAGCTGGCATTGCGCAAAGCCCACAGCCATTCCTTCCAAGCGGCACAAGAAAATGGCTGCATCCGCGTCGTGCAACAGCGCCTCCGTCTCTGCTCTGAGCGCCTCCATCTCATTCCCTTCAAACAGCGCGTGCGCAAGCGCTACGATATCCTCGAGGTCCTTTTTTCCGGCCTGGAACAGTTCCATTCCCTTCCTCCTCTTTGCAATCCCCGTTTCAAACGACGCGCAGACCCTTTGGCAAGTGGTTTTTCAGCATTCCGTCCACAGCTTTTCCAAACCCGATGGGGAATCGTTCCGCACAGACCGGCACAAAGCCGCTCCAATCTTCCGGGCATGCAACGGCCTCGCCCGCAAGGAAGCGAGAAAGGCGCGCATCTTCGAGTGGAAGCTCCAGCTTTTTCCGATATGCGCCGCCGTGGGCGGCAAGAAACAAGCTATGTGCCGGCAGAAAGCGCCCCTTTTTGACCTCCCCAGCAAAAGTGCCCACATGCAGCACCCAGAGCTTGCCCAACCCTCGCGGCAGAGAGCCGCGCACGATCATGATGCGGCCATCCGGCAGGCTATATGCACAGCCTTGCGGCGGCTGCAAAAAAAGCTCCGCGATGCCGTCGTAATACGCGGTTTCCGCGCAGGGTTTGAGCGGAAGAGCCTCCTGCGGCCGAAAGGTTTCGTCCTGCCGGCGCAGCCGCGCCACAAAATGCCCTTCTCCCGGGGAGGTATGCGGGTAAAGGCGCTCCATCTGTTCCAATGCGAATTCCGGATGCCCTGCAAGGAAGCGTTCCACTACGCCTTCGTTTTCTTCCGTTGAAAAGGTGCAGGTGGAATAAACCAGCGCACCGCCACCGCGCACCGTCTTCGCAGCGCACTCCAGGATGGCGCTCTGCCGCGCGGCGCAGGCGGTAACATGCGCAGGGGACCATTCGAGCACAGCGCGGGCATCCTTGCGGAACATGCCTTCGCCTGAGCAGGGCGCATCCACAAGCGTTACGTCAAAATAAGAAGGGAGTGCCTCCGCAACAGCCTCCGGTTTTGCACAGCTTACAGCGGCATTGGGGACGCCAAGTCGCTCCAGCGTAGCGGCAAGCGTTTTTGCGCGGTTTGGCACAATCTCATTGGCGAGCAGAAATCCTTCACCTGCAAGGCGCGCCGCCATACCTCCGCTTTTCCCGCCGGGTGCAGCGCAAAGATCCAGCACGCGCATGCCGGGATGTACTTGGGCTTGCGCAATGGCGGCCATGGCGGAAGGTTCCTGCAAATAGAAAAGGCCCGCCAGATGATAGGAATGGTTCCCAAGCCCCTTCTCGTCCCCCAAACCGTTTTCCGAAAGCACAAAGCCTTCTTCCAGAATTCCGCTTTCCGCAATTGGTGCAGGGCTAAGCGCGCGAAATTCCGCCACGCTGCACTTCAAAAGATTCACACGCATACCCCGTTTGGGGGCAAGCGCATACGTTGCAAGAAACGCAGGGTATTGCGGGCCAAGCTGCGCCTGCATACGTTTCAAAAATTCATCCGGCAAGTGTATTTGTTCCATAATCCTCAAGTGTTTTCCCCGGCAAACGCTCTTTTATCCCGTGGCGGCAGCAGCGCTTACATTCAGCTTTGCCGCCAGCTTCCCGACACGCATGGATTCGAGCTTATCCATCGTAAAGGTGCTGATTTCGCTTTTCATCATTGCGGCGCTGCAATCCTTGTTTTCCATGCTGGTTCATGCGGGCCTTTTCGTGCCGTTGTTTCGGGAAAGTCCTGCGCCATGGCCGAAAGCATCCGCGTTTCTGTGTCTGCGCGTCAACGGGGGATGCAAAAACGTTTTTTCGTCTCAAAGAGCTCAGTTTGCGCCGAATCGTAATCCTTATTGCAGGTTACCGGCACTACCGTTATCATAGCATGAACCCCGGTAGTTGTCATCCAAGAAGTGGCTTCCCTAAGGTTCTGTTTTGCTCTTCTAAACCGCACGCGAATGGTTACCTTATTAAGCATAAAAATGCATTTCACTCGGCCGGCTTTTCGCGCGCCATGCTCTTGCGGCGCAATGCAAGCCGCATGTTGTTGGGGCTTCCCACATGTTTTGCATCCCTTTTCTGGTGCGGGTCCGTTTACAAAAAATGGAGAGGGGCGTGTGCCCCTCTCCATTGTCCCATCCATTTTAACTCAGAATCTCGTTTGCTGCTTCCTCTCGGAACTGCGTGGTGTAAAGGTCGTAATAGTACCCATGCAGATTGAGCAGTTCCCGGTGCGTTCCACTTTCGGTAATTTTACCGCCGCGGATCACCAGGATGCGGTCCGCATTGCGGATGGTGGAAAGCCGATGCGCCACGATAAAGCTTGTGCGGTTTTGCAGCACCTTGGTAATTGCATCCTGGATGAGCTGCTCGGTTTCCGTATCGATGGAGCTTGTGGCTTCATCCAGCACGAAGATGCGCGGATCTGCTAGGATCACGCGTGCAAAGGAGATCAATTGCTTTTCGCCCGTGGAAAGGCGCACGCCGCCTTCTCCCACCTCAGTATCATAGCCATGCTCCTGCTTGAGGATGAAGTCCTCCGCATGCACCATGCGCGCTGCGGCACGTACTTCTTCATCGGAAGCATCCTTGCGGCCATAACGGATGTTATCGGCTATGGTTCCGGAAAACAGGTGCGGGGTCTGCAGGACGTATCCAAGGCTATCCTGCAGCCAGAGCTGGCTGCGTTCGCGGTAATCCTTACCGTCGATGAGCACCTGCCCTTCCGTTGGCTCATAGAAACGGCACACGAGGTTTACAATCGTGCTCTTGCCAGCGCCCGTCTCACCCACAAGGGCAATCGTCTCTCCGGCTTCCACATGCAGGTTGAAATCGGTAAGGACTTTTTCCCCGCCCTTATAAGCAAAAGAAACATGCTTGAATTCCACCTCGCCTCGGATCCTTTCCCAATTCTCGCGTTTGGGGTTAAAGCTGTCACCGTATTTTGCAATGACCTCCGGCGTATCCACGATCTCGCAGGGCGTATCGATGAGTGAAATCACGCGCTCAGCGCTTGCCTGCGCGCTCTGAAGTTCTGCAAGGATGCCAGCAATCTGCTGCACAGGCTCAAAGAAATTCATCGTGTAGGAGATAAAGGCGCTGAGGGTACCCCAAGTGAGCGTGCCGATCAGCACAGCATGACCGCCCCGGTAAAGCGCAAGTCCTGTTCCGATGGAACCCAGGAACATAACGATGGGCATAAACATGGCGGAAAGCACAGCCGCGCGGATGGAGGTTTTGCGCATTTCTCCGGTCAATTCGCGGAATTCGCTGTAATTTGCCTCTTCACGCACGAGGGTCTTCGTGGTCATCGCGCCCATGATGCCCTCGTTGAACGCACCAGTGATACGCGAATTCGTTTTTCGCACGCGGCGCTGATACTTAAGAATCTTCTTCCGAAAATACATGGAGATCACCGCGAGCGGCGGGATCACGGTAAGCACAAGCAACGCCAGTTTCCAATTGAGCACGAGCATCGCTGCCGTAACGCCGATTACATAAGTAAGCGCCCAAAGGAGGTCTACAATGCTCCAGGCGATCATCTCAGAAAGCCTTCCCACGTCGCTGACCATGCGGGCCATCAAATAGCCCACGGCCGTTTTATCATAGAAGGAAAAGGACAGCTCTTGCAGCTTGCGGAAACCTTCCTGCCGGATATCATAGGAAACATCCATCTCGATGCGCCCGGCGCGCGCAACGAACAGGTAAACCCCAAAAGCCTGGAATGCGATCAAGCAGAGATACAGCACAACGAAAAACGGTAGTCCCTTGGTCGTCTCCCCCTCGATGAACGTATCAATGGCATACCTGCTCATGAGCGGATAAATAATATCCACAATGGCGATTAAAATGTTGATCACGATTAGAATCGTCGTGTTTTTCTTATACCGGAATGCATACTGGAAAAGGCGTTTCCAGATGGAGAGATCCACTTTTACATCCTTATCATAATCCTGTTCCAAAAGAGCGCTTGCCATTATGCTTCCCCTCCTTCCGTGCGAAGTTCATCCTCCAGCGCGTTCTGGATTTCTGCAATGCGGCGGTACAGGCCATCCTGCGCAAGCAGTTCGGCATGCGTGCCCTGCTGCACGAGCCGGCCATGCTCAAGCACAAGGATGTTGTCCGCCTCGCACAGCGTTGTAATGCGGTGGGAAATGATAAACGTTGTGGTGTGCTCCCGCCGTTTTTTGAGCGCTGCGCGGATTGCAGCATCCGTTTCGGTATCCACTGCACTCATGGAATCATCAAAGATTAGAATAGGGGCGTTTTGCATCAGCATCCGGGCGATGGCCACCCGCTGCTTCTGCCCGCCGGAGAGCGTTACGCCGCGCTCGCCCACAACGGTATCGTATCCTTGTTCGAAGCTTTCAATCACATCGTGCACAGCGGCCACACGCGCTGCGGCATGCACCTCTTCTTCCGCCGCTTCTGGGCGCACAAGGCGGATGTTATCCATGATTGTGCGCGAATACAGGAATGGTTCCTGCAAAACGATGCCGATATTCCGGCGCAAATGCCCATGTTCGATATCGTTGATGTTTGTGCCATCAATATAAATCGCGCCGGCCGTGCAAAGATAAAGCCGCTGCAAGAGCTGCACAAGGCTCGTTTTGCCCGAACCCGTGGAACCCAGGATCGCGATGGTCTGCCCCGGCTCTGCGGTGAAGCTGATCTCATGCAACACGTCATCGTAGGTATCATAGCCAAAGCAGACATCCTTAAATTGCACGCGCCCGCGGATCTCCGGTTTTTCCGCCCGGCCTGGTTCCTCTTCCTCCGGGACGGATAGGATCTCATCCAAACGCCCTAAAGAGACCGTCGCCTTGCCGAGGTCCGCAAGCACGCGGCCCAGCTGGCGCACCGGCCAGGTGAGCATGCCTACATAGGAAGTGAACATCATCAAATTGCCAAGCGTGAGTTCGCCCCGCACCACAAACGCGATGCCCACAAACAGCGTGAGCGCGATCTGCGTATAGCCCACCGCATCCGACGCCCCCCAGTAGATGCCCATCATTTGCGTAAGCTTGAATGTTTTATCCCGAAAATCCGCGTTGCAGACGGTAAATTTATCCACTTCGTCCCGCTGCTGGCCAAACGCGCGCACCACGCGCACACCCGCAAGGTTTTCCTGTAGCGTTGCGGAAAGCTTGCCTTCCGCTTCATCCGAAAGGGTAAACTGGCGGCGCACCCGTCTAAAATACACGAAGGATGAAACGCAAAGGATGGGCAGTAGCACCATGGAAACGAGCGCCATGCGTACTTCAATTGAAAACATAATGTAGCAGGCGACCGCAACCATGGCGACCGTGCGAACGATTTCAAGCAGCTGCACGGAAATAAAGCGGCGCACGGTTTCCACATCGGACGTACAGCGCTGCACGAGATCGCCCGTAGAAACATGCTTGTGGTAATCGTAGGGCACGTTTTCCAGGTGGGAATAGAGCGTGTTGCGCAACGTCATGGCCACGCCTTCAGAGGCAAGCGCAACATAGCGGCGCCGCAAATACGTTGCAAAGCCGTTTACCGCTGTGCAGCCGATGAGCGCAAGCGCGCAAATCCAGATGTTCCCGCGCAGGAAATCCCGGCCGCCCCAGGAATCAATCCAGCGCATGACCGCCGCAGGCAGGCTGCTCGCTTCTTCGCCGAGCACATAGTCCACGGTGAAGCTTGTTACCAGCGGCCCACAATATGCCGCCACAACGGCAACAAGCAGAAACACCGCGCCAAGCACAAGGTATCTTGTGCTGCCCTTGAGAGCGCGCGCAACCAGCTTCCAATTCATTTTTGTTTTGGTGTGCTTTTTCCCTGTTTCCAAGAATCTCCCTCCCTTGTTCAGTCCGTTCGAAAAGCCCGCCCGCTGGGATATGCCTTCCTAAAAGTCCTTTCCATGCAGGAAGAAAAAACCGCGGACAGAGCGTCCGCGGCCGGATGGTGCGTGAATGCAGGCGATCGCCTATGCCACGTCAACAAGCCGTGCGGACATAATAATCCCGCCAAATACTGCACTGAGCGAAATGAAACGAATCGTTGCCATGCTGCACGGCTCCTTTCTGCGAAAATTGGCAATGCGCCGAGATGTATTGTAGCATGCCGGCAATTGGAATGCAAGCCCCAAAATGGCAGAAAGCTTCCATGGGCTGAATGAAAGGATAAGCTTTCACCTGTTCAATACAGGCATGAAAGCTGAGGCTATATGCAAAATGCACATTCGCGCCTGCCTTTTCCGCGCCTTGCTGCGACCAATGCCGCTATGCTATAATTCACTTTAGCGCACCTTATAATTGGAGGTTTTTGCATGAATACCATTCTCAAGTCCATCCTAATCGGCATCGGTACGGCAATTGCCTGCATCGTTTTCGGAGGGCTTTTTGCAGGCTTTTTCAACGGCTTTTCTCTTGAAGCTGCTACAATCACCGGCATGCTGGCTTTCCTTTGCATTGTTGTGGTGGTATGTTGCGGGATTATCGTTGCAAAAATCGAAAAGAAGTAAGTTCTGATCCGCCTCTGTTCGGCGCTGCGTGCAGATAGGATGCAGCTTTTGTTTGGAATCCAGAAGTGGTGCAGGCTTCAACGCATCCGCACGGCAGCTTGTTGGGTTTTCCCTCGCATGCTGTTTCCGCATTTCGAAAGAAGGCATCATCCTGCAATGGGAGTGGTTGTGAGGTTTGGCTCCAGGCCATCCTTTTTTAGGAAGATGCCCAGTAAGCTACAATGCAAAGTCCATCGTTTGTAGGCTGGCGAAACCACGGTTTAGAAAAGCCCAGGTTGCCGCAAACCAGAGAAAAAGCGGGATATTTCGCAGAAAAACCACCTAGGCAGTAGCATGGAGCGTTTTCCGCATCGGAGTTCCCATTTTACTGCGTTTATTTTTTCACCGCAGAAATGCAATAAAACTGGATTTGGAAAGGGTGCGCCCATGTCGTTTTTAAGCAGCGTGCGCTGTAAGGAAAAGCCAATATCTACACGTAAGCAGGTGCTTCACACCGTTGCCATAGCGTTTTTCGGAATTGCGCTTGGGACTTTTTCAAAATTCCTGGATACCACACCCGCAAATGCGCTGCCTTTTTTGTTTCAGTATTTGGATCTTACCAATTTCCTTGGCCGCTTTGCGATTTGGGCTCTGCTCGGAATATGCATCTCCATTTACAGCAATTCCGCCATGCGGGCATCCGTTAACGCATTTGTATTTTTTCTCGCGATGGTTGGAAGCTACTACCTGTATTCAAAACTGGTAGCCGGCTTTTTTCCCAAAAGCTATGCGATGATATGGTTTGCATTTACCGCGATCTCCCCCTTGTTGGCGTTTCTCTGCTGGTACGCCAAAGGAAAAAGCAGAGTATCCAATGTGCTCTCCGCCATTATAATCGCCGTTCTGTTTAACATGACGTTTGTTTATGGCTGGTTCTATTTTGCAATGCGTTCCATTTTAGAACTGCTGGTTTTTATTGTGGGATTGATCGTTTTAAAGCGCGATACAATAAAGGCTACAATGATGATGGTGGCAAGCGCTATCGTCCTTGCAGTCTTTCTTGACCTGTTGATTCCATTTCATTTTGGATAAACAAATTCCGTTTGGGTGCATAAACGCAAAATACAAAATCCGCTTCTCTATCTCTAAATATAAAAAAGCTCTTTCCCCTTGCGCGTTCCAAAGGGGCATGTCGCCGAAGCAGCGCTTGCTTTCTCTCGCGATCAAAGCCTTCCGCGCCCATTCAAGCGAAACGCACGCCGAAAAAGGGGAACGCATGCGGGCATCCGCGCATTGTCCTCGTTGCAGCATGCCGCGGGCTCCATCTTTTCCTTTTTCATGCGCTCGCCACGAAGCTGCCCCAAGGTGCAGCCCTTATCTGGATTCGCCCCGACGCCTACTGTACAGCGTCGGGGCGAACACAGCCACGTTTTTTTGCGTTGTCTTCTCAGAAATACTGCTTTTAAGCCTTTGAAAACGGACTTGGAATCCTCAAGGAAAGCTGCCTTCGCCTCATTTTTTGTAAGTATACGCTTCCAGCAGGGCCAACGTATTTTTCACGCCTTCCACATGCGTGCGCTCATAGCCATGGGAAGCATAAACCCCCTGCCCTACCACGCAATGCCGCACATCATAGCCTGCGCGCAAGGCAGCGTCAGCATCGGAGCCATAGCTGGGGTAAACATCCACGGCATAGTCAATGCCGTTTTCCCTTGCGCAGCGGATAAGCGCGCTGGTTACCGCATAGTCAGACGGGCCGGACGAATCTTTCGCACAAATGCTCACCTGGGTTTCGCTGCAGCTTAGCCCTTCTCCAATGCAGCCCATATCGACCGCGATGATCTCCTGGGCCTCGCGTGGAATGCCTGCGCTTGCTCCATGGCCGATCTCTTCATTGGTCGTAATAAACGCAAACACCTTGCGCGCAAGCGCTGCGCCGCTCTCCCGGAGGCGTTTGGCAAAGCCGAGCAAGAGCGCAACGGAGAGTTTATCGTCGATAAAGCGGCTCTTAATGTAGCCGCTTTCCGTCACGGTGGTGCGTGGATCAAAGCAGACATAATCGCCCACCCCAATGCCCAGCGCAAGGACGTCCTCGCGGCTGCGCACCGCTTCGTCCAGCACGATTTCGAGCGTATCAAAATCGCGTTTGACATCCGCGAGCTTGGTGTTCACATGGCCGGAAGCATTCACCACCTGGCAGGTGCCCACAAAGCGTTTTTCCGAAAAGCGCGGGATCACGATGCAGTTTTCCGCTTCAACGCTACCCGCTATAAGCCCGCCAATGCGCGCCACACGCAGCCGGCCATTGGCCTTCACCTCCGCAACCATTGCGCCCAGGGTATCAATATGCGCAGAAAGCACGAGTGGATCCCCGTCCCCTCCTAGGTCAACCAGGATGCAACCCTTGTTGGTAACTTCTGGATTGAACCCCAGTTTTCGAAATTCGGATGCGGTATATTCCGTTGCCGCGCGCGTGAAACCGCTCGGGCTTGGAATGGCTGTAAGCGCTTTGAATTGATCGATGATGTACTGCATGCTTCTCCTCCTTGCTATGCGCGTTTTCCTCATATTTGCAGGGTTTGCGCCCGCATTAAACCACCATGCCGTATTCCCCCGGGTTTCCGCCGGCGAAGTAGCGGGCGAGGTCGTAGGGAGCATAGATCCCCGTATCGGTTACAACACCGCTTACCAGCGCAGGCGGCGTAATATCAAAGGCTGGATAGTATCCCTTCACCCCCGCGCAGGCTGTTCTTACGCCCATGGCCTGCAGCACGAATTCCGGATCGCGCAGCTCGATGCGCACGGTGTCCACAGTGGGATGGCCATAATCCGGTGCGCCCGTAACAAAATATGGGATCCCCATATATTTTGCCGCGATTGCGATCTGAAAGGTGCCCACCTTGTTCACAACATGCCCATCCACGCAGATTGCATCCGCCGCGCTTGTAAACACATCCACATGCTCCTGCTGCATCACATAGGCCGGCATATTATCCGTAATTACCGTTACATCAAACCCCATTTCATGCGCAACGGTCGCCGTGAGCCGTGCGCCCTGGAAATACGGCCGCGTTTCCGGGCAAAACAGCCGGAAGGACTTCCCGCGCGCCGTTGCGGCGGCAAGCATTTTCCCTACAATGGTTTCCCCAAAGCACTGCGTCATGACTGTACCGTTTGAGGGAATCATATCCACAAGGTATTCCGCCATGCGGCCCACCTTGGCATAGCGCACATCGTTGGCGGCAACGGCAGCTTCCACCACGGCAGCGCTTGCATCCCGTCCAGCTGCAAGCGCCTCCTTTGCAGCGGCAAGGGAGCTCCCCGTTACAAGGCGCATGCGCGCAGCGGTCGTAGGCCGCGCGTTGGAGATGGTTTCCGCCGCCTGTGCCAGATACGCAAGCTGTTCTTCCGCCCGCATTGCACGGCATTCATGCGCCGCAAGAGCCATCCCCATGGCTGCTGCCGTATAAGGGCCTGCGCTTTGGGTCACCATGTCCGTGATCGCCTGCGCGACTTCCTCATGGCGGCGGCATGTTACAAATTCCACCCGGCCCGGATAAACGCGCCGGTCTAAAATGCGCACCGCCCCGTTTTCATACCAGGCGATGTTCTCATATTGCAGCATAAACGCAAGGCCGCGATCCTGTCGTTCCATGGCTTCCTCCTCGAATTCCGTTTCTACAAAATGCCCCATCACGCCTTTTGCGTGGCGTTTTTATTTGCCAAGGGAGATATGCGCGATAATGTCCTTCACATAGGCAGAAAACGGTGCGGCAATGCGCGTCGCCGTCTCCTCCACTTCCTGCTCTGAAAGCGGCTGTTCCAACACGCCCGCCGCCATGTTGGTCATCACGGAAAGGGCCAGCACCGGCAGCCCGCAATGCGCCGCCGTGAGCGTTTCGGTTACGGTGGACATGCCCACCGCATCCGCGCCAAGTACGCGCGCAGCCCGGATCTCGGCCGGGGTTTCAAACTGCGGGCCGGTAAAGAACATGTATACACCCTCGTGCACGGTAAGGCTACTGCGCTTTGCGCATTCCCTTGCAACCGCGCGCAGCGCCGGCGTATAAGCCTGGGTCATATCGAAAAAGCGCGGCCCAAATGCATCCAGGTTTGGCCCGCGCAGCGGGCTTGCGCCCGTGAGCTTGATATGATCGGAGAGGATCATCACGTCGCCAGGGCGGTACTGCTCGTTTACAGCGCCCGCCGCATTGGTGAGGATGAGCGCGCGCACGCCAAGGAGTTTGAGCACGCGCACCGGCAGAACAAGCTGCTCATATGCATACCCTTCATAAAAATGGAACCGGCCGGACATGCAGACCACCCGTTTCCCCTGCACCGTGCCAAACACGAGCTTCCCCGCGTGGGATTCCACTGTAGTCAAAAGGAAATTGGGGATATCCGCATAGTCGATCGCGACTGGGTTTTCCAGCGTCTCCGCAAACGGGCCGAGGCAGGAACCCAGCACAATGGCGAGGTCCGGCACAAACGGCGCATGGGCGCGGATGTATTCCGCTGCAGCTTGATAATGGGAAAAATCGTATTGCATACTATCCTTCTTTTTCTTCTAAGCTTATTTCGATAAAAAGGAAAAGGCGGGCACTTGCCCGCCTCAGCGCATTGAAAGGCCCTTAGGAGCATTCAAGGAATGCAGGTTTCGAAGACTTGCAATGGATTTGGCGGTATGCACGGCCAATCCGAAAAGCTTTGCGCTGCAAGGGCTTCCTGTATAGCCCCAAACTACGTTAAAAGCACAGGGGGGCCATGCAGAACGGCATATCGCTGTTTCAGCACTCTGAAGCGGGAGTTTGCACGCCTGCATTGTACCATGCGCCGTTTTTTGCTGTCAAGGAACGCACGGCTCTGTCAAATCTGTTTCTGTTCCCATAGCGGCAGCGATGCGAGCCTGCAAACTTTTTCGTATTCCCGCAGCACCGTTTCTGCGATGTGCTCCACGCTCATGCCTGTAGTATTGAGGATGCTCACGTCCGCATAGCCAGTGTAAAGGCCGATACGCGCATCATACAGCTTTTGTAGGGCACTCATCCCACCCTGGGAAAGCGGGCGGCCTTCGGTTGCAAGCTCGCTGAGCGGACGGTCTACAAAAAACACGCAGCCGTTCTGCCGCAGTGCATCCATACTTTCCTTGCGCACCACTGTGCCCCCACCGGCAGAGATCACGAGCCCGTTTTTCCGGCCAAGCACGCGTGAAGCCTCCACTTCCATATCTCGGAAGGCCGCTTCCCCCTGCTGTGCGAAAATATCCGGAATGCTTTTGCCCTGCACGTCTTCAATATAGGTATCCATATTGATGAGTTCCCGACCAAACGCCTTTGCAATTAACCCTCCCAGGTAGCTCTTCCCGCTGCCCGGCATGCCGATAAGCACGATGTTGCAGACGGCCTCCATGATGTTCGAGCATACTTCCCCAATGCGCGCATCCGGGAGTTCCTTTCCCGTAAACAGCTCCGCAGCGCGTTTTGCCTGCGCCACCAGCATCGTAAGGCCACCCTCGCAGGGAATGCCGCGGTGTTCCGCTTCCAGCAGGAGCATCGTGCGCAGCGGGTTATAAATCACATCAAGCACGCCCCGGCACCGGCGAAACCCCGTGAGGCGAATTGGGCATGCATCGTTGTTGGGATACATTCCCACCGGCGTTGCATTGATGATAACCTCCGCATCGCTATGCAGTGCGGATACACTCGTATAATCCACGGGCCCGCGGCGCGAAACATGTACGATTTCCCGCGCGTTCATATCCTCCGCAACGGCCGTTACCGCAGCCGCAGCGCCGCCCGTTCCAAGGATAAGCACCTTTGCGCCCTGCAAGTTGATGCCCGCGCGCTTGACCATATACGAGAAGCCATAATAATCCGTGTTATATCCTTTGAGCGTTCCATCCGGTTCTACCTGGATCATGTTTACGCTTCCAAGGCGCTCTGCAATAGGATCCAGCGAATCACAAAATGGGATCACCGCTTTTTTATAGGGGATGGTTACCATCAACCCGCGGAATTCCCGCCGCGCAAGAAAGTCGCCCAATTCCTGCGGCGGAACTTCAAACACTCCAAAAGGGCAATTCCAAAGGAGCTTATGCACAAGCGGCGAGAGCGTGTGCCCCAGATGCTCGCCGAGCAACCCATATGCTTCCATTTTAAACGACCTCCGAATAATTGCCGAGGAACACGAAAACATCCGGCTCCACCATCAGTTCGGAGAGCATGCTCAGCACCGTGTCCGACATCACGGAAGCTTCCATATCGAAATAGAAGATGAACTCAAAATCACTCCCAGGGCTGGGGCGGCTTTCAAGTTTGGTTAAATTGATTCCAAGTGCTGCAAACTTCGCAAGCAGGGAATACAGCGCGCCTGGCCTGTGCTGCGTGGATAGCATGAGGCTGATCTTGTTGGCGCCGGGATAAATTTCAAGATCCTTGCTGATGCAGATGAAACGCGTGTAGTTGTTGTCGTTGTTCTGCACCTTGCTTTCCAATACATGCAGGCCATAAAGCTCCGCGCAGTGTACCGAAGAAATCGCGGCAATATCCCTGCGCCCGCTTTCTGCAACCATGCGCGCTGCCGCCGCGGTGTTCTCGCAAACGGTGACCTTGATTTCCGGGTGCGCCTTCAAATATGCGCTGCACTGGCCGAGCGCCTGCTCGTGGGAGAAAATTTCCTTGACATCCTCGAGTGCTACGCCATGCTTTGCAAGCAGCGCATGGCGTACGCAAAGCTTGATGCTACGCACAATGTGGAATTTATGGTTGCGCATCAAATCATACACCTGCGCCACAGAGCCATATGAACTGTTTTCAATGGGCAGCACGCCATATTGGCACATGCCGCTTTGCACCGCCTGGAACACGCCGTCAAAATGCCTAAAATACAGGATACGCGGCATGGCGAACAGCCTGTCACACGCCTGCTGGGAGTAAGCGCCTTCCACACCCTGGCAGGCAACGGTGCCCTTCTGCGGGAACAGTGCAGGGGTCCGTTCTGCCGCCGCGCGGATCTGCCGCGCAAATTCGCCGGTATCGTCTAAAAGGCGGTGCTGATAGGAGCGGCTCACTTCAAACATCGTTTGATAAAGGAACTTCGCATATGTTTCAAGCCCATCCCCGGCGCGTTCCATCACATGCTCGAGAACCTCCCGCTCCCGGCTTGTGTTGCGTACTGCAAGGCCGTTTTCACGCTTGAGCTTTGCAATCTGCGCCGAGGTTTTCATGCGTTCCACGAATAAATCGACGATCTGGTCGTCAATCGTATCAAACTTTTCACGCAGTTCTTTCAATTCCATTGGTATCTTCTCCCTTCTATCCTAAAAACTCCATATTTCAAAGCCGGGCGTATTCGCCATCAAGCATTAAATCCAGCAATACCGCTGCAACAGCAGCTTCCACGCAGGGCACTGCCCGCTGCGCAATACAAGGATCGTGCCGCCCTGCGATGCAAAGTGCGGTCTGCTCGCCGGTTTGGCGATCCAGCGTTTTTTGTTCCTGCGCAATGGATGGCGTGGGTTTGACCGCTGCGCGCATCACGAGCGGCATGCCCGTCGTGATGCCGCCAAGCACGCCCCCATGGCGGTTGGTCTTCGTCCGCACTATGCCTTCTTGCAGCACAAATGCATCGTTGTTCTGGCTTCCACGCAGATCCGCAGCGCCAAAACCTGCGCCAAATTCCACGCCGCGGATCGCCGGGATGCCAAAAACAGCCTGTGCAAGCCGGTTTTCCACGCCGCCAAACATCGGGCTCCCAAGCCCTGCAGGAATCCCCAGGCCAAAAACTTCAATCACGCCGCCCACGGAATCCCCTTGCTCTTTTGCTGCTTGCACCGCCGCCTGCATCCGCATCCCTGCGTTCTCATCCAAAACCGGGATCGGCCGTTGTGCTACGGCCGCAAGCTCCTCTGCTGTGAGCCGCAGGCTATCTATGGGCGCATCATCCACCCCGGCGCAGCGGGAAAGATGCCCGCCAATGGCAATTCCCTTCCTGTTTAAAATCTGCAGGCAAACGCCGCCGGCCGCGCACAAAGGGGCAGTAAGCCGCCCGGAAAAGTGCCCGCCGCCGTTGGGGTCTGAAAACCCGTGATACCGCACGGAGGCCGAATAATCCGCATGTGCAGGGCGCGGGATATGCCTAAGCCTTTCATAATCGTTTGAATGTGCGTTTCTGTTTTCTATTACCATGCACAGCGGTGCGCCTGAAGTTTTGCCTTGATACAAGCCGGAGAGCACCCGCACGGCATCCGTTTCCTTCCGTGCTGTGCTCATGGCATTCCTGCCCGGCGCGCGCCGCGCAAGGAATGCCGCAAGCGCATCGAGGTCTACCGTTTCCCCAACGGGAAGCCCATCCACCACCACGCCAATGGCAGCGCCATGGGATTCGCCGAAGATTGAAATGCGAAGATTCTTTCCGAATTCAGAGGACATTGCACTTTCCTCCCAACCTTTGATATTCCCGCCAAAATGCAGGATAGGATTTGTTCACCGCTTCTGCTCCCAGTATGGTTACCGGCTCATCCGCATCGAGTGCGGCAATGGCCCAGGCCATTGCCATACGGTGATCCCCATAGCTTGACACCGTGCATCCGCCGCGAAGGCCTCCGTGGCCGCGCACAACAAGCGCATCCGGCATTTCCGAAACGCCCGCGCCAAGGAGGGCAAGGCCCTCTGCCGCTGCATGCAGCCGGTCGCTCTCCTTCAAGCGCAGCCGCGCCGCATGCAGGAAATGCGTTTCCCCGCCGGCATATGCCGCGCGCACAGCCAAGATGGGCAAAAGATCCGGGCATTCCGAAACATCCACCTCAGCACCGTCGCCCAGCGCGTCAACGAGTGCACCCACCTGCCGGTCCGGCTGGGAGGAAGTATTGCAAAGGCCCGTTACGGTAAGCGCATGCCCCAACGAACGCGCTGCAAGCCAGAACGCAGCATTGGACCAATCTCCCTCGATCTCCAACGCGCCCGGGGAAACATAGCCTCCGCCGGAGCAGCGGAACCCATCCGCGCACCATTGGGCATCTGCGCCAAAGCGGCGCATAACGCTTAGGGTCATTGCAACATAACCGCTCGATTCAAGCGGGGCCGTTAGGCGGATTCTGCTTTCTTGAGGCAGCATCGGGAACGCCAGCAAAAACCCGGAAATATACTGGGAGCTGATGTTGCCCGGCAGGGCGTATTCCCCGGAAGTAAGCCGCCCGGATACCGACAACGGCAGCGCATGTGCTGAAAAAGTGCAGCCGCCCGCCTCCATTGCCGCGCAGAGCGCACCAAGCGGGCGCTCCGGAAGACGTCCCCGGCCAATCATGGAAAAGCCATCGCAAAGGGATGCTGCAACGGGCAGGATGAAACGCAGCGTTGAACCGCTTTCGCCGCAGTCGAGCAGCGGAGCTTTCGGCACTTCCCGGATCGGGGAAACCTCTACACCGCCAGATGCGGTGCGAATGGTTCCGCCAAGCGCAGCAAGGCAGCGCCCGGTGGCGTACATATCCTCCGAAAGCTCACCGTCCAGGATGAGCCGCGTAGGCCGATCGGCAAGCGCAGCGCAGATCAATGCGCGATGCGCATCCGATTTGGATGGGATGGCAGCAACGGTTCCTGCGAGCCGTGCAGGGAAAAGCTGTACGTTCATCGTCCTTCCCCCTGTGCCAAGAAGGCTGGCAAGGCATCGACCGGCATAGCATGCAGCACGCATGCGCCGATGCGCTCCGGCAGCACGAGCGTAATCGCATCCCCTTTGCGCTTCTTATCCGCAAGCAGGTAAGGGACGAGCTCGGCAACAGGGTAAGGGCATTCCACAGGCAGGCCGTTGGCGGTGAGCGCCCGCCCTATGCGCTCCGCAGTACGCGGCGCACAGAGCCCAGCCCGCTCGCCTGCGCGTGCGATGTATGCCATCCCGATCGCCACAGCCTGGCCATGTGCAATGCTGTAGCCGCTTCGCTGTTCTACCGCGTGGCCCAGCGTATGGCCAAGGTTCAAAAGCTGCCGGCATCCAGTATCCCGCTCATCCTGCGCAACTAAAGCGCCCTTAAGTTCCACGCAGCGAGCAATTGATTTCTCCAGCGCCGTACGCTCGCCGCTTGCGAGCGTTTCAAAGAGCGCTTCATCCGCAATGACACCATATTTGATCATCTCCGCAAGCCCGCCGGCAAAAGCTTCATCCGAAAGGGTATGCAAAAGGCTGAGGTCGCAAAGCACCCACAGGGGCTGATGAAACGCGCCCACGAGATTCTTCCCTGCAGGCAGATCCACCCCTGTCTTCCCGCCCACGGAGGAATCCACTGCGGCAAGCAGCGTGGTCGGCACCTGCACATAGGGGATACCGCGTAGGTAGACCGCTGCGGCAAACCCGGCCAAATCGCCCGTTACGCCGCCGCCCAATGCAACGATCACATCCGTGCGCGTAAGCCGCGCTGCGGCAAGCGCATCAAGCAGCGCCGCAAGCGTGCTCAGATTTTTGCTTCCTTCGCCGTGAGGGAAAGCAAAACGGGAAACCGAAAAGCCCGCTTCTGTAAGCGATGCCGCCGCTGCATCCCCGTAAAGCGCGTTCACCGTATCATCCGCAACGAGCATGGCAGCGCATGGCGCATGGCGCTCCCGCAGCCCCGTTCCGATGGCGCTGAGCTGCTCTCCTACCGTGACCACATAGGGCTGGCCGGTTTCGATCCGCACTTCCTTCATGCCTGCTTTTCCCTTTCATTCAAAAGTTCTTTTCGTTCACGCCCCTTGCGCAGCATCTCAAAGAGCTTTTCCCGTTCCCCGTTGCGGATCGCGCTTGAAAACGCTTGCAAGCGCTCCACAAGGCCGTCAATCTCCGCCACAAGCGGCTCCGCGTTGTTGAGGAACAGCTCCGTCCACATGGGTTCGTACAACCGTGCCACACGCGTCATATCCTGGAAGCTCCCGGCAGAGAAACCCACATGCGAAAGCGATGCTGGGCTTTGCACATACGCGCTTGAAACCACATGCGCAAGCTGCGATGTATAGGCAATCATCCTGTCGTGCTCCGCAGGGGTGCAGATGCACATCCGCCCGAACCCCAGCTCGTAAAACAGGGCTTCCGCGCGCTCAAGTTCCGCAGCCGGCACAGCCTTGGAAGGGGTCAAAATCATGGAGGCGCCGCGGAACAGGCCCGCATTGGAAGCATCATATCCGAATTTTTCCCGTCCAGCCATGGGGTGCCCGCCAATAAAGCAGAACCCTTTTTCCAGCGCGAGCGGTTCCAGTGCCGCGCATACGCCGCTTTTGGTGCCGCAGCAATCCACAACAAGCGCGCCTTTTCGGATCGCATCTGCCCAGGCCTGTGCCGCGCGGATTGCGGCGCCCGGATAGAGGGCAATCAAGATCACGTCGCACAAAGTGCATTGCGCTTCATCCAGCGTGCTGGAAATCGCTCCATCCGCAAGCGCTTTTCCCAGCACGGTAGCGTCCGTATCATACCCAAACACGGTGTGCCCCGTATAGGTGGAAAGCGCCTTCGCCATTGATCCGCCGATCAGTCCAAGCCCGATAACGCCAACGTTCATAAAACCACCTCAGCGCGCCAACGCGCCGCGCACGCGCATCACCTTGCGCGTGAGCATGGAAAACTCCGCAGGCGTAATGGATTGCGGGCCATCGCACAGCGCGTGCTGCGGATCGTTATGCACTTCCACCATAACTCCATCCGCACCCGCTGCCACCGCTGCAAGCGCCATGGGGCCAACCAGGCGCGCAACGCCTGTTGCATGGCTTGGGTCCACAACCACCGGCAAATGGGAAAGCTCCTTTAAAACGGGAACCGCCGATAGATCCAACGTATTGCGCGTGCTTGTTTCAAACGTGCGGATGCCGCGCTCACAGACGATCACGTTTTCGTTTCCACCCGCCATGATGTATTCTGCGCTCATCAGAAGCTCCTGCACTGTATTGGCCGGCCCGCGCTTTAAAAGGATGGGCTTCTTGCAGTGACCCAGCTCACGCAAAAGCTCAAAGTTTTGGGAATTGCGCGCGCCCACCTGGATAACATCCACATCGTCAAAGTATTTCAATTGGGAAATATCCATCAGCTCCGTAACAACGGGCAACCCAGTTTCCCGTTTCGCGGCAAGCAGCAGGCGGATGCCCTCTTCCCGGAGCCCTTGGAACGAATACGGCGAAGTGCGGGGCTTGAATGCACCGCCGCGCAGCATGGTTGCGCCAGCCTGTTTTACTTCGCGGGCAATGGTGCAGATCTGCTCTTCCGTTTCAATGGAGCATGGCCCTGCGATCAGTTGGAAATTTCCGCCGCCAATTTTTGTGCCGCCAATCTCTATTATGCTGTCATCTGGATGGAATTTCCGGTTTGCGTTTTTGAACGGTTCCTGGATGCGTTTCACAGTATCCACGATGTCAAGCGCCTTGATAAGGTCGATGTCGATGCGCGAAGTGTCGCCGATAAGCCCGAGCAGCGTTCGTTCTTCGCCCTCGCTCACATGCACATTTAACCCCATGCCCTTGAACCAGTCTATAAGGTTTGTGAGTTCATCCTTGTTGGGTTTCTTTTTCAGCAATACGATCATGTTAAGTTCCCCTCCATAGTTTAAAAAGCTTCATAAAAAAAGCTCCACAGCGATTTCGCTGTGAAGCATTTACTTCTAACAGATGGCCGCGCATCCGCGCGGAGGGATGCACGAGCGTCTATTCAGCGAAACCACAAGTAACCCCGCGAGCAAAAAAGCCCGCGAGGGTAAAGTAATAATATTCGCTTGCAAACAGACGCTGGGTCATGTTTAACTCCCGTTTCCTTCAATCAATTGGTGGAATTATACACCTTCATGAAGCAGTTGTAAAGAGGTTTTTTAGAAAAAGCCTGTGCCCGGGATTCTTGCCGGGCACAGGCTTGCTTGCGGTTAAAGCTCAATCATCATAGTCCTTATCCCATTCGAGGATTGTTCCGTTTTCAGCATCGATCTCGTAGTCATACTCATACCCATTTGCCTTGAATTCCACTTCATATTGCTGGCGGCCATCCTCACGGTCAAGCTCGGCTTTAAGCTGCGTTACAGCGCTTTCGGAAAGCCCCGCGTGCGCCAAGGCGATCTCTTTTGCACGGCTCGTGCCGATCAAATTGCTGCTGGAACCAGAAGATGTGCTGGATTGCTTTGCGGCATCATCATCCCATTCGCGATTCTGTTTGCGGATTTCACCACTCGTGGCATCGATTTCGTAATCGTATTCATAGCCATTGCAATCGAAATCCACATCGTAATGCAGCACGCCATCATCGCGGTCAAGCTCTACCTTTAAGCCTGTTACATCCGCTTCCTGCACGTTAGCATGCGCGAATGCAATCTCTTTTGCACGGTCCGCCCCAATCGCAGTATCGCTTGTGGAAGTATTGGGCGTGGCAGCTGGCTGCTGCGTTGTGCTTGCGCCCGCTTTTTTCTCGCGTTCCTGCTTCAAGATTGTGCCGCTTGTTGCGTCAATCTCGTAATCGTATTCATAGCCATCGCAAAGGAACTCAATTTCATAGTGCGGCTTGCCGTCATCGTAATCAAGCTTGTTTTTTATAAAGGTGGCATTGCTTTCCTGCACGCCCGCATGGTCAAGCGCGATCTGTTTTGCTTTTTCTTCCCCGATCAGATCCGCGCTGGGCTGCGTGGTGCCGGACGCGCCGCCTTGCGCTGCGCCGGGTATCTCATACCAGACGATCTCGCCGGTCTGCGCATTTATGTCATATTCGTATTCTGCGCCTAAAACCTCAAACTCTACTTCGTATACCATATAGCCATTCTCACAGTCAAGCTCAACCTCAAGCTTCGTGGTATCCGTTTTGGCAACGCCTGCATGTTGGAGCGCTACTTCGATGGCTGCATCCGTTCCAATATAGGCCTTATCGCTTGCCTGGCCAACGGAATTGACGTTGGTAAGGCTTACGTTTTCGGCAAGAAGGTTCAATTCATTGATGGAAAGTCCTGCCAATTCTTCGAACGTATGGCGCGCATTGCCCGCAAGGATTTCCTCAATCAGCGCGGCTTTGCCCAAGGTGATGCCGTATTCTTCCGCTTTTGCAGCAAGCGCATCATCCGCGCTCGTAACATCCTGGCTCAAAATGGCGCCGCTTCCAACGGAGCTTTGCGCAAAAATTTCTTCCACTTCCGCAACGAGTTTGTTTTCAAGCGCTTGTGCGTCTACTCCCTCTACGCCTTCTACAGAAATGAGGATGGAATTGGCCAGTTCATCAATATAGCCAAGCTTAAGCATAGAGCCTACGATGGCGTTTACCGCCACGTTAAGCTGCGTTCCAACGAGTTCCATGCCCTCGAGCGCGGCCGCGCCATCCGCATTGCGCGCTTCCGCCGCAAGCACCTTTTCCGCCGCATCAACGCGCAGTTCGACGCTGGGGTTTACATCGAGGGAAATGATCGCGGCAACGTTTGCCGACGGGGCGGCCGGCTGCCCGATCCCGCGGCCAATCAGCACGCCCATTACCAGCACGGCTGCTGCGGCGGCGATCGCCACGCAGGTGCGCAATACTTTATTTTTGCCTTTTTTTGCATTCACTTTCTGTTCCATTTCAATAACCGTTCCTTTCTTTTGGTCGCATGTGCGCAGGATGTTTTCCAGCACATCAGGGGCCGCGTTGGAAACGGCGTTTTTCAATCTGGTTTCGATTTCATTGTGTTTCATCTTCCGTCCGCCTCCATCGCATATTTCAGTTTTTTGACGGCTCTTGCATATTTTGAAAGCACGGTTGCAAGCGGGAGTTCCAACAGCGCAGCCGTTTCCCTGTGGCGGAGCCCCGCCACTGCGTGCAGCATTACGATCTGCCGCTCCGCATCGGAAAGCTGCTTGAGCGCTGCCCGCAGCAGCAGGCGATCCTCCACGGTTACGCCCGGTTTGGAAGAAAGATAGCGCTCCCATTCTTCCTCGGGCAAGTCGCTCGTGCGCTTTGCATCACGAAGGCGCATCCTGGAAAGGTTTTTTGCGATTGTCATCATCCACGCCATCGGCTTGCCTTCCGCTTGATAGCGTTCAGCAGACGCATAGATCCGCAAAAACGTTTCTTGAAGGATATCCTCTGCATCGCCCGGCCGGTGCACCAATGAAAGTGCAAAGCCGTAGATGGCAGCGTGTGTCCGCTCGTAAAGCGTTCCGAGCGCCTCCTTTTCCCCTTGTGCAATGCGCGAAATCAACTGTTCAAGCTCGCGCATCTCGCTCCGCGTATGTTCGATTGAAGACGTCATCCAAACCAACATATTCGCTTTCCTTCCGTCATCCTATTAATGCTTAAGGCGTCCATTTTATTGCATGGCGCACAAAAAATTTTTTTATTTTTAAGTTGCCGGCAAAACGATGCCGATCTCCACGTTCATGAACCGCTGTATGCGCGCGGCTGCAGCTGGAGTTAAAAGCCCTGTTTTATAGTAGCCAATGGATACCGTAAGATCCGAAGAAACAGCGAGTTCCGCTTCCCCCGTATCGCCATCCATGCCGCTGTTGATATCCGCCGCAATCACAAAAGCGCCCGCCTGCCTTGCTGCATTGATGCGCGCAATCGCATCCCGCATCCGCCCGCGAACCGGCCTATGAAAGCCCGTGCCCAAAAGGCAGTCCACCAGGATGTCATAGCCTTCCAGGTGTGCCTGCTCCGTAAACGGCAGGATGCGCGCACCTTTTGCCTGCGCTTGCGCGCGGTAGTATGCGCCGTCCTCCGAAAGCTTTTCCGAAACGGCAAATAGGTCAAAAGCAGCACCCACATCGGCAAGGATGCAGGCAAGCGCATACCCATCCCCACCGTTATTGCCTCCACCGGCAAGGATTGCTATGCGTCCTTGCCAGGAAGGAGCCGCGTGGTAAATGCCTTCCGCCGCGCGGTGCATCAGCACGCGGCCGGATGTGAAATGCGCAATGGTATAAGCATCTGCCGCACGCATTTCCGCCACAGAAAGCACCGTTTCCTCTTTTCCATTCACAATCGCTTGCATGCTCATGCTGCGTCCCCTTCTGGTTCAAACCGTTTTTTCTCTATATATCATAACGCATCCTGTATAGATTTGCAAAAAACGTTACAATTAGGGGGATGAAATTTTGTGCCGTTTGTGCAATAATACTCCCTGTATCCAATATCATCATGAGGAGCGAACGCTTTGTATTCCCAATCTGCACACACGAAATCTTCCATTTGCGCATGGGTGCTCACTTTTGCCCTTTGCGCTGCCCTGCTCTGTTCCGGCTGTACACCCGTTTCGGCGCCCCTGCAAACGCCAAGCATCACACCCAATCCGGCTGAGCTTGCATCCCCGCAGCCACTTGCGCCGGACTATGCTGCGCTCAGCACGCAGGCCGAGGCAGCATTCGCTGCGGCCTTTACCATCGACCCCGCTGCGTTCAAGCTGCCCGAAATGGAATATATCACGGAACTTATGGAGCAGTTTGATGCCTTTCTCGCCATGCAGGAAGCAATAGAAGCTGCCGCAAACGCTGCCTTCGCCGCAGCCTATTCCACCGTTTATGAAGAATATCCCACCCTGCCTGCAGGCCGCGTTTCCGTTGCGCTCCCGCGCTGGCAGGAACTGATGGGCCTTTACCGCGTGCTGGGCGCGCAACTTGCCACAGCTTTGGCAGAGCAATGCACTGTCGAAGCTACGCTCGATGCCGATAGCATTTCCATCTCCGTTTCCTTTGCACCCTACACAGCATTCCTTGGCGAGGATGCTGAAACATATTTTGGCTTCACCTGCCTCTATGCTTACCTCAACACCATCTACGACGATGCGGGCATAGAAAAAGAATATGTGGATGAGCCGCTCTCCGAAGCATATCTCTCCTCCCTTGCCGATCCCCTGCCCGGGCGTACCATCAAGGATGGCTGGTATAACGCACGTTCCCAAAACACGCGCAAGCATACCGGCACGGACATTCGCGCTGCTGCGGATGAACCCATCCATTCCTGTACGGATGGCCAGATCCTATGCATTGGCACGAGCGAGCTTGCCGGCAATTATGTTGTCGTGCTGGATGACTTTGGCTATGAATATCACTATTACCACATGATTCGCCAAACGGACTTTCTTAAAGAGGGCGACCGTGTCCAGGCTGGAGATGTGATCGGCAATGTTGGCAACACGGGCAACAGCGATGCAAACCACCTGCACCTTGCTATCATCACCCCGGAAAAGGAATACATCAACCCTTATCCAGTGCTTGTCGCCATGCGCGCTTTGCAAAAAGCAGCCGCTTAACCAAAAGCGCCCTACCAGGCTATGTTAGGGCGCTTTTTCTTTGGCAACGTCGATTTTTTCTGCGCAGTCCTTATTGATTTCAGCCCGCAGCTGTTCCAAATAGTTTGAAAAGGTCACAGCTTCCGCGCCATAAACGAAATTCAGCTCATATTCCAGCGGAAGCCATGTGGAAATTTCAGCTTCGTTGTGCTGGATCAGCGCTTCCATCTTATCAAGCGCCTTATACAGCCTGGCTTCGAGCGTCTCCTGCGCCGCCATCTCCGCAAACAGCGGGGTAAGCTTCCTGCAGTAAGGCGCAGGCAGGCTGTTGCGCCATGCTTCCAGCGCCGCATCCTCTGCGGCACCATCCGCCTCTGTTTTTTCAAAAGCAGGGATGTCGCCTGTGAATGCCTCCCCAACATCGTGAAAGAGGCACATGCATAGAAGCTTTCTCAAATCCGCTTCCGGAAATTCATCCTGCACAAAATAGGCCATCATCGCAAGGCGCCAGCTATGCTCTGCTACGCTCTCGCGCCTGCCGCTGGAAGTCCAGGAATGGCGTGGTGCGCATTTCAGTTTTTCCAGCGTGTGCATCAAATCGAGATAATGCCGTATTTCCATTGCCCGTTCAGCAGCCTCATTGCTTCAGTTTCTGATGCAGATGTTCTTTAATGCGTGCAAACGTGACCTCAGAAAGGTCATGTTCAATGCGGCAGGCATCCTCCCGCGCCGTTTTTTCGTCTACCCCAAGCGCAATAAGCAATTCCGTAAGCACTACATGGCGTTCATAAATGCGCTCTGCAATCTCACGTCCCTTTTCAGTCAACGTTAAAAAGCCATCACAATCTACTTCGATATACCCGTTTTCACGGAACTGCTTCATTGTAACACTAACGGTAGGTTTGGAAACCGCAAGGCGGTGTGCTACATCGATGGAGCGCACCTGGCCTTTTTCTTTCCCAATGATCAAAATGCTCTCCAGATAGTTTTCAGCCGCTTCTTGGATTTTCATCGGTTGGTCCCTCCTTTGCGTTTCCTCAAGGTGCCTTTTCTTCATGGTAGCATCTCAACCCACGTTTTGCAAGGACCTATCCCTTTACAACTCCACCCTCGGCAGATGCCAGATTTCCGCAGCATACTGCTTAATGGTGCGGTCGCTGGAAAACATGCCGGCAGAAGCCGTATTCATTAAGCATTTGCGTCCGAAAGCAAGGCTGTCGCGGTAATCGCGATTGGCGCGCAGCTTTGCTTCCAAATAAGGATGGAAATCGAGCAGATGGTAATAATGATCCGGCGCATGCCAGCTCGCGCCAAACAGCAGCGCGCTGTAAAGCTCGCGGAACGCGCCCGAGTTATCATCGGAAAAAGTGCCGTCGATTAGCGTATCCAGCACGCGGCGGATCCTCGCGTCGCCATCATACATCGCTTTGGGATTGTAAGTATCCCGGATGCGAGCGATATCCTCTACGCGCGCGCCGAAAATGTAATTGTTATCCTCGCCGGCCTGCTTCACGATCTCGATATTCGCGCCATCATAGGTACCAAGCGTAACCGTGCCGTTGAGCATAAACTTCATGTTGCCGGTCCCGCTCGCCTCTGTGCCTGCGGGCGAAATCTGCTCAGAAATATCGGCTGCGGGAATGATGTGTTCCGCATAGGAGCAGTTATAGTTCTGCACGAATACCACGCGCATTTTATCCCGCATATCGGGATCACTGTTGATGCGCTTTGCAATCTCGTTGATAAACTTGATGATGCTCTTCGCGCGC
The DNA here is from genome assembly GCA_944366945.1 of uncultured Clostridia bacterium. Taxonomy (GTDB): domain Bacteria; phylum Bacillota; class Clostridia; order Christensenellales; family CAG-138; genus UBA1685. The sequence continues at coordinate 90,934 of CALVWJ010000001.1, read as the reverse complement.
CAATAGCCCGGCGCAGCCTTCGCGCCGAAGATAAAGGCAGTGGGCGTAAAGTCGGTAAGCGTGCCATCCTTGAGGGAGTAATAAAGGTCAAGGATAGAGAATGCATTGAGAAGCTGGCGCTTATACTCGTGCATCCGCTTTACCTGGATATCAAAAACGAAATCCGTTGGCAGTTCCACGCCTTCGCGCTCTTTGATAATGGCCGCGAGCTGGCGCTTTTTCTGGTGCTTTACATCGTTGAAGCGTGCGATGAGGTCATCATCGATTTTCTCGCGCAGCGCGCCCAGCTCGTTGAGGTCAGTTAGGAAGCCATCGCCAAGCTGTTCGCTCAAAAGGCCTGTCAGTTCCGGGTTGCAGAGGCCCAGCCAGCGGCGCTGCGTGATGCCGTTGGTTTTGTTCTGGAACCTCTGTGGGGTCAGCGCATACCAATCCTTAAAAATATCGTTCTTAAGGATTTCCGTATGGATGCGCGCAACGCCGTTCACATAGGTGGAAACGTAAACCGCAAGGCGTGCCATATGGATCGTATTATCCGCAACGATCTGCATGCGCGCGCGGCGCGCTTCATCGACGCCTGCTGCGCGCAGCTCCGCGTTGAGCTTATCGTTGATGCGGCAGATGATTTCGCCCAGCTTCGGCACAACGCTGTTGAAAAGCTCAAGCTCCCATTTTTCAAGGGCTTCGCTCATAATCGTGTGGTTGGTGTAGGAGAACGTATCGCGGGCGATCTCAAACGCCGCATCAAAATCCAAGCCCTCCAGCATCAGCAGGCGGATCAGCTCCGGGATGGAAACGGTCGGATGCGTGTCATTGAGCTGCACTGCACAATGCGCGGCAAAGCCCGAAAAATCGCAGGTGCCGTTTGCGCCGCGCACCTTCTTATAGCGGCGGATGATATCCTGCATGGATGCGCTTGAGAGGAAGTACTGCTGCTTGAGGCGCAGCCGTTTGCCCGCATAGGTGCTATCGTTGGGATAAAGCACGCGCGTAATATCCTCAACGGAGTTCTTCTCGCGCACAGCAAGCGCATACTCCTGATCGTTAAACAGGCGGAAATCGAACTCCTCGATCGGCTCGCTCTGCCAGAGGCGCAGCGTGCCGATGTTGCGCGTGCGGTATCCGATAATCGGCATGTCATATGGCACGGCAAGCACCTTCTGGTCCGCAAATTCTACCGTTACAATCCGGTCGTCGCGCCGGCGGCTCCAGGGATCGCCAAAGCGCTGCCAATCATCCGCCTTTTCCACCTGGTAACCATTTTCAAAGCTCTGCTTGAACAGGCCGAATTTATAGCGCAGCCCGTAGCCATCCAGCGGGATGTTATGGGTAGCCGCACTATCGAGGAAGCAGGCAGCCAAGCGGCCAAGGCCGCCATTGCCCAGCGCCTCATCTTCGATATCCTCCATCGCGGCAAGATCTGCGCCGCGTGCGCGCAGCATGTCGCGCACTTCATTCAAAATATCAAGGCAGTATAAATTGTTGAACACCATCCTGCCCACAAGGTATTCCGCGGAAATGTAATATGCGCGGCGCACGCGCTCATGCGCGCGCCGGCTATCCCGCCAGTCTCCGGAAAGCTCCATCATCACAGCTTCGGAAAGCGCGTTATGCAGCTGTACCGTGCTGGCCTCATGCAGTTCGATCTGATAATTGCTCTGGAGCGATTCCTCCATGCGCCGCAAAATGTTCTTGCAATCCATGCTCTCTTCCTTTCGCTGCGTTCTTCGATATTGCCTGTTCAACCTGGCGATGCGCGTCATCAGCGCGGCATCCGCCGCCCCGGGCAGCATCCGCCACCGCCAATTTCCACCAAGTGTTGCCGGCTCGTTCATCCGCGCTCCCGTGCCAAGGCCAAGATAATCCTGCATCGGTACGATGCAAAGGCGCGCCTCGCTCCCATAGGCCGCGCGGATCAAAGCATCCGCAATGGCGGCATCCTCCCCCTGGCACAGCCCAAGTTTTCTGCGGGCAAACGCCTTTTCTTTTTCGCCTGCTTCAGCCCACCATTCCATGGTCGTAGCATTGTCATGCGTACCGGTATAGAGCACCACGTTCGCCCCGGCATTCTCGGGGAGATGCATGTTGGTTTCATCCGAACCATATGCAAATTGCAGCACGCGCATGCCGGGATAGCCCGCTTCCTTCAGAAGCGCTTCCACTTCGGGCGTGATAAGGCCAAGGTCCTCCGCCACAAGCGGCAACGGGCCAAGCGCTGCATGCACGGCGTGGAACAGCTTCATGCCCGGACCCGGCCGGTACTCGCCCGCAAGCGCGTTCGCAGCGCCTGCCGGGATGGCATAATACCGTGCAAAACCGATGAAATGGTCGATGCGCACCTGGTCAAAGATGCTGCATGCTGCCTTGAGCCGCGCAATCCACCAGGCATAGCCTTCCCGTTCCATGGCATCCCAATCATAAAGCGGGTTGCCCCAAAGCTGGCCTTCCTCTGAGAAATAATCCGGTGGTACACCCGCAACAAAGCTTGGCCGCCGCGCCGCATCCACAAGAAACAGCTCTGGATTTGCCCATAGATCCGCAGAATCGGGCGCAACATAGATGGGAAGATCGCCCAGCAGTTTTACGCCATGCGCATTTGCATAGGTTTTGAGCGCATGCCACTGTTTGAAAAAGAGGTACTGCGCAAAATCAATATATGCAATTTCCGCATGGAGGAGCGCACGGTAGTGTTCCATTGCTGCCGGCTCCCGCATGCGGATCGCTTCATCCGGCCATTCCTGCCAGGATATGCCGCCGAAATGCGCCTTCACGGCCATAAACAGCGCATAATCCGCAAGCCATGGGTTTTCTTTGGAAAAGGCTTCCACCGCCTCTGCAAGGCTGCTACCCGACCGTTCAAATGCACGGCGCAGCGCTGCGTCGTGCGAAACGATCACCTTCCCATAGTCCACATTCGCGGGATCCGCTCCGAAGTCCAGGCCTGCAAGATCCTCCTCCATAAGGATTTTTTCTTTTAAAAGAAGCTCTAAATCGATCAAATTGGGGTTGCCTGCAAATGTGGAAAACGCTTGATAGGGGGAATCGCCATACCCCGTAGGTCCAATTGGCAAGACTTGCCAGACGGACATGCCCGAATCCGCAACAAAATCAGCAAACGCATATGCCGCATGCCCCATTGTGCCAATGCCATAAGGCGATGGCAGCGAGGTGATATGCATCAATACACCGCTCTTACCCACAGTGCCCTCCTTGCTGAAAACGTTTTCATTTTAGGTATTGTAGCATATGCGGAATCGATGCGCAATTATCAAAATTGCACGATGCAGCTTGCGCCCGGTTGACAAACCCCTCGCTTCCGCTGGATAATAGAATAAAACATAATGGGAGATTTTTCCATATGACACGGGAAGAAATTACTGCGTCTGCCGGGCATGAATTTCAGACTCTGCTTCACGTTTACAATCTCTGCATGCAACGCACACTAAGCAAATACGGGCTTTACCCCGGCCAGCCGCAGCTGCTGTTTGCGGTGCGCGCACTTGGCACGCCAACACAGAATGAACTTGCGGAGCAGCTTACCATCAGCAAAGCCTCTGTGGGCGTTTCCGTGCGCAGGCTGGAAACCACAGGGTTTATAAAGCGCGTGCGCGATAAAAAGGACACGCGCTGCGTTCGCATCATGCTCACCCAGAAGGGCCAGGAATATGCCCGCTGGTGCGAGATTGATTTTGAAATGTTCTTCACGACCCTTCTTGAGGATTTTACCGCCGAAGAGCGGGCAAATGTTCTTGATATGCTCCAGCGCATGAACAAAAGCATGCGCGCTTTTAAAGAGCGTTTGGAAAGCTGAGCCATCCAGCCTGGTTGATGCGAAAGAACCTTTATGGAATCTTTGAGCTGGATGGCCATAGGCGCTGCGCAGTGCCTATGCCCATCCTATACGAATTCGTCAAAGCATGTTTGGGGCATTCTGGCAAGATTAACGCGCTTTTATAGCCATCCGCCTAAGGGGCTCAAGCTATGATGCACTGTTTGCGGCATAACCTTGGCAAGCCCGGCGGCCTGGAATCGTTTAGAAAGCCATCCATGCAATAAGCCTCTTAAACCCCGCTGAAAGCGCTGCCTTATATCGCCCACTCCACACTCCATAAGCCGGTATCCTATACAAAAGGCAAGTTTCTGTTTTGCATGCGTTGCTGTTTATTCGTTGCACACGTTCTCAAAAAGCTAAAGTTTCCGCTCTCTAGCTTAGCTCTGGTGGAGATGTTGTTCCACACGCCCAAGTCAAAGCAAATTTGGCTGCATGCGCGCGGCGCAATGCAAATCAATGGCAGCGGCCTATCTTGCGTTTGATTGTGGCTGTCCGTTATAATGCGTTCCGCATCATGATGCCTTCTCCTTCAAGCGCGCCATACTAGGCCGCGCAGAATCCATTGCCGAAGTGTTAAATTTGCAGCGCAGCGCAAGCGCCTCTTGACAGGCGTATTTTTTGTGTATACAATATCGTTAAATGATATCATGAAACGATATTGCGGGCGGAACGGGAGGAATGCGCATGCCCAAAAAATCGCTCGATGGATTGACCGAATCCATGTTTTATGTGCTGATGGCGTTTTGCCGCATGCCGATGTGCGGCACCGACATTGCGGAGTTTATCAGCACAAAAACGCGCGGGCGCCTGCAGGTTGGCCCTGCAACGCTTTATACCATCCTCGGCAAGTTTGAGCATGAAAAATACATCGAGGAGATCGAAGTTTCCGGCCGCAAGCGCACCTACCGCCTTACAGCACGCGGCCTTGCTGCATACCAGGAAGAGGTAGCACGCCTCGCTGCATGCGTTGCAGACGCAGAGAGTGAAAGAGAATCTGGAGGTGATTTCCATGGCTGAACAAAAAACGGGAGAACCGCGTTATACCTACCGCCTGCCGCCCTGCCCTTCCTATGATGTAGAGGGCACGGAAAGCTGGCTCAGCGCCATGGCAGAGAAGGGATATGTGCTCGCAAAAGATGGTTTTTTATTTGGCTTTGCCGCATTTGAAAAGGCGCAACCGCAGAAGCTGCGCTACCGCTTGCAGGCATCGCAGCAGCCCATCGGGGCGCTCTCGGAAAATACCCTGTCCGAAGATGCGGAAGAGCTCTATGCCTCTTTTGGTTGGCGCTATGTGTGCGCACGCGGGCAATTTCATATTTTTTGCACGGATTCGCCCGATGCGCCGGAGCTGAACACCGACCCGCGCGTGCAGGCCATTGCGCTTGACGTGGTGCGCAAGCGGGAATGGAGCAACGCCGTAACAACGGTGCTATGGGTAATCATTTACCCGCTTATCTCCATCAAAGCAGGGGTTTTGCGGACCATGCTTGCGTTTCCAACACCGCTGTTGCTTTTATCATTTACCTTCCTTATCTGGACGCTGATCCTCTGCATACGAAAAATTGTTTCCCTACGCCGGGTGCGCAAGCGCCTCATGCAGGGCGAACCACTGGACCATGCAAAGGATTGGAAGAGGAATGCTCTTTATTACCGGCTTGGCCACGCAGCCTATCCTCTGCTGATTTTGGCGCTGATCTGCTGTTTCCTCTCCGCATGGAGCGATGATATGCAGGGCAAAGATAAGCTTCCGCTTGAGGATTTTTCGGGCACGCTTCCATTTGCAACGATTGCCGATTTTGCGCCGGAGGGAAATTATGCCAACAGGGAGATCGGCTATAGCAACACGGTCTCCATAGTCAAACGGCTTTTGGCGCCCGAAGCGATCAAATACAATGAATACGGGAGCATCACGCTGCCCGATGGCAGCCTCATTACGGGCGGGCTGCAGGTAGAGTATTATGAAACCGTTTCTCCGCTGCTCGCACGGGCAATCGCCTGGGAATTTGAAATGGCAGCAAAGCGCACGGAACACTATAAAAGCTACGCGCTCGATCCCCTTGACGTAGACTACGCTTCGGGTTACATGGAGTATTTTCCCACCATCGTGCTGCAAAATGGTCGCAAAGTGCTCAGCGCCATGTTCTATCAAACGTCGGAATCCACCATGCCCTATGCACAATGGGTCGAAGCCATGGCAGAAGGGCTGAAGAACGGCGGCTAATTCCGGCTTTCAATTGCCGGTTTCCATGATTTCCCCGCAGAGGTTGCGCCGCATCAGCGCGCGGATCTCCTCGGGATCATCCGTCTGCCCCAGCACCCACATGAGCTTTGTTACAGCGGCCTCCGTGGTCATATCCCGCGCAGAGATCACGCCCGCGTTGCGCAGCGGCTCGCTGACCTCATAGACATCCGGCGTACTCGCTTCATACAGGCATTGCGAAGTTAAAACCACCGGGATGCCCGCTGCGATCAGCTTGCGGATGCTCTCGGTGTGGTCCCGCCTAAAATTATGCATGCCCCCGAGGCCGAAGGCTTCCACAACAGCCCCGCGCATATCGCAGGCGAGCAGGCTTTCAAGAAGCGCAGGGCTCGTTCCAGGCACCAGCTTAATGAGCGCAACGCGCGGGTCGAGCGTATCGGAAAAGGAGAGCTCCTGTTGTGGCTCGGGCGCAATGCGCGAATAGCGCCGTCCGTTTGCAACCATGCCCCCATAGGGATAATGGATGGGTTCAAAGGCATCCAGCGACATCATACGCGTTTTCACGGCGCGGCATCCCCTTGTTGCCAGCAAAGGCGGGCAGCGCTGTTGGCGGCGGAACGTATGCTCTGTTTATCTTGGCTTGGCCGTCATCTGACTAAATTGGCTTTGCTATTATTTCGAGTTTTGAAATCCTTAATCCAATCTATCAAATGAGAGGAAACCGTCACTGTAACCAACGAAAAAACAATCCTCGTTACAGAAATATAGGTAAGAGATAATCCCAATACAACAATGTCGGTAAGCAGGTATGAGTGAGATAACTTCCAACGCAGTGTATGGGAAATCGTCAGTGCCAATGCGTCATCGCCACCTCCGGAACCGCCCTGTCTAACAATTAATCCAATACCGACGCCAACAAAGATACCCCCTAAAATTGCGGCAATTAACGGGTAAGCCGACAAATTCGGGAGCGTGGGCGGAAACAGTTCCCAAAGCTTGTAAAAACCCGATATGAATAGGGTCGCAATAATTGACAGTTTAATGAAATTCACACCCAAGAATTTGAAAGCCAATGCATAACAAGCTATATCCAGCAAAGGCGTAATGTAGGCCGGCGAAATACTAAGCCAATGCTCAATCAGCAGCATAAGACCAATGATACCGCCTTCCGTTATATTTGTACGCTGATGGATATTGTGGATGCCGAAAGAGCAGATCATAGATCCAAGCAGCAGGAAGAATATCGTTTTAACTGTTATTCCTTCTATTGCCTTTCTCCAAAAGGCCACGGGTTGCAATTTAAACAGCCTCCTTGATAAGTTTTTTGTTTTGCGCTATAATCATAAACTGTATAGTAACTATAATGTCAACAGGTTGTTATGAAAAATTTATTTTCCATTGGAGAGGTTTCTAAACAACAAAATATTTCTCGTCAAGCCTTAATTTTTTATGACAAAATAGGCTTATTCTGCCCGGTATATACCAATCCTAATAATGGCTACCGTTATTACAGTGCAAATCAGCTTGATTATCTGGACACGATTTGCATCATGAAAAAAATTGGTTTTTCATTAGAAGAAATCAAAATGCACATGAAAAGCTACACGATCGATAATTCTATTTTTGCCTTGCGAAAACAGCTTACAGCCATTGAACGGCAAATCGAAGAACTCCAAATGATAAAAAGCCGTGTTGAACATCGCTGCTCCGAGTTAGAACATGCAGTATCTATACGCGAAAACAGCGATATTGTGACGATTGAAAATATGAAAAAACAATATATTCTGGTACATAAAGTCAGCACGCCATATTCTCTGGAACAGGTCAGCATTGCCACAAAGGAATGTTTCGTGCGTTCTTTTAAGGAACGCCTTCCGATTTTCTTTCAAAGCGGTGCAATTGTGCCTTATGAATATATTCAACAAAAAAGATATACGGAAGCGTCTTTTGTATTTTTGCCAATTGAAAAAACATGTGATGCAGAAGGCGTTATGGAATTGCCCGCAGGCCGGTGTGTTTGCACTTACCATACAGGCGATTATCTTTCTATTGGCAGTTCCTATGAGCGGATTTTGTCTTATTGCAAAAAAAACAATCTGAGCATTCTTTCTGACTCCTATGAATTTGCAATCAATGATTACTTATCTACCGGAGACGAGAATGAATACATTACAAAAATTTTATTCTATATATAAAATTAGCCGCATCGTTGATTTTTCTCTATTTGCTCGGATTTCCGGCAGCCCTCAAACAGCGCTTCCCGCTATAGTTGCGGCTAACATCCTGCTTTTCTATATCGCACAGTCATGATATCATGCTATAAGAAATCCAGCAGCAAGAGAGGTCATCATGGCACGCCTGCTCCTTATTGAAGGTATCCCGGGCTCCGGAAAATCCACGCTTGCAGCCTGCCTTTCCACCCGGCTGAACAAGGAGGTGCCGCCCTGCGCCTGCTATCTGGAAGGGCAGGCCGGCCATCCCGCCGAGCTGGAATGGCACGCCTGTTTTACGCAGGCGGAATTTGCTTCGCTTTGCAGCGTTTTTCCAGAGAATGCGGCAAGGCTTTCTGCGCGCACGAAGGTCGAAGGCAATTTCTACCTCGTAAATTACATGGAAGGCGGCATCCCTGCTTTCTCGGGGGCACTGCTTTCCCGCCTCCGCGCGCGGGAGTTCCGCCACACCCTCTCGCCCCGCATCCCGCTGCAAACTTATCTTGACGTCTCCCTTTCCCGCTGGGGAAGCCTTGCTGCGGAATGGTCATGCAAGAAAGGCTTTCTCCTTCTTGAGGCCGCGTTTTTGCAGCACCCGGTGCAGGATCTGCGGCTGCATTATTCCATGCCGGAAGACGCGCTGTGCGCGTTCCTCCAAAACACCGCAGAAGTGCTCCGCCCGCTTGCACCAACGCTATTCTATCTTGCCCAGGATGATGTTCCTAAAACCCTTTCGTACATCGCCGCTGCGCGCAACTGGCCGGAGATGGCCTACCCGGATTCCATTGCGTTTTTCGCGCGCCGCCAGGCGCTGGAACTTGCTATCCTGCCGAAATTGCCGCTTTGCAGCCACGTGGTTTTTCGCGCCGGAGAAACACCGGAGGAAACGGCACGGCGCATGCAGTCCATGCTGTGCTTGCCCTAACCGAAGCTTTCCTTACATTTTAATTGCAGCCCGGGGGGACAGGCAGTATAATCAAAACATGCATAACAATTGCAGCAGCCGCATGGGTTCGGAGGTTTTTGCATGAAGCTCAACTATAAGCGCACCGTTTTTGTAGGTTTCGCCTTTTTCCTCATCTGCACGTTCTGGCAGGCGTATGACACCATCATCCCGAAAATCCTAACCGATAAGTTCGGCATGTCCCAGGCAAATTCTGGTATCATCATGGCGCTCGATAACATCCTGGCCCTGTTCATGCTCCCCCTGTTCGGCGCCATTTCCGATCGCTGCAAAAACCGCATGGGGCGGCGCACGCCGTTCATCCTCATCGGCACCATCATAGCGGCGGCGGCGTTTATGCTGCTCTCGTTTGCAGATGGACTGCAGCTTAAAAACATTTCCGCCGTTTCCGCCATCGACGACCCTGCGGCCCTTGAAATCCTTTACGACAGCGTGGGAGACGAGACGCTCGAAACACCGGATGGCGCAAGGTTTGTGCTCAACGAGCAATTCGAGCGGGATACATTTGCTGCAATCACCTCGGAAATCGAGCAGGATGGCGCAATGGTCACCAATCCGGATTACACCAACTATGTCGTTCCAGCGCGCCATGCTTATGCGCATGCACAAACGCAGGAAAACCCTTTCCCGCTGATCCTGTTTATCTGCATTCTGCTCATTGCGCTCATCTCCATGGCGACCTTCCGCTCCCCCGCCGTTGCCCTTATGCCGGATGTCACCATCAAGCCGCTGCGCTCCAAAGCGAACGCTGTAATCAACCTAATGGGCACGGCAGGCGGCATGATTGTGCTGGGAATGGGCATCGTTTTTGGAACGGGCGCGGCAAAGAATGCGCTCATGCCCTATACCACGTTTTTTGCCATCGTAGCAGGGATCATGCTCGTTGCGCTCCTCGTGTTCATGCTAACGGTGAAAGAGCCTAAGTTTGTGCGCGAAATGGAAGCGGAAAGCCGCAAATACGGGATCGAGGCGCCTGCGGAAGAAGCTGCCGCAAGCGCCTGCGATAAGCGGCCGCTCTCCAGCGGGGAGCGCGCTTCACTGCTTTTGATCCTCGCCTCCGTGGTATTCTGGTTCATGGGCTATAACGCCGTCACTTCCAAGTATTCTGTATATGCCGGCAAGGTGCTGAACCTGGACTATAACACAACGTTGCTGCTCGCCAATGCCGCTGCGGTGGCCGCCTACCTCCCGGTGGGCATGGTTGCATCCAAGATTGGCCGGAAAAAGACGATTCTTGCAGGGGTGGTGATGCTTGCTACCTCCTTCTGCGTTGCCTCCTTCCTGCAGGAAGGAAGCTCCGCGCTCGTGATGAACTGCATGTTCGTGCTTGCAGGTGTTGGCTGGGCAACGATCAACGTGAACAGTTTCCCCATGGTGGTGGAACTTTCCCGCGGCGGGGATGTTGGCAAATACACTGGATTCTATTACACGGCAAGCATGGCAGCGCAAACCATAACGCCCTACCTAAGCGGCCTTTTCATGGATCACGTCGGCATGACCACGCTCTTCCCCTATGCAACCGTTTTCGTTGCCCTTGCCTTTGGCACAATGCTCTTTGTAAAGCATGGCGACAATCGGCCAATGCAACCGGGTTCAAAGCTAGAGGCTTTTGATGTGGAGGACTAAACGGGCGATCCTAAAGCGCGCCCTTGCGGTGGCGTTGTGCTTTGCGTTCCTGTTTTGGGGGTCATCCGCCGCGCTGTTCAGCGCGCATGCAGAAGCGCCCGAAGCTGGAGCCGCCCGGCGCTTTGCAATTGAGCTCATGGAGCATATCAACGCTGCGCGCGCCAAGGTGGGCGTGCAACCGCTTACGCTTGATTTTGCGCTTTGCCAACCCGCGCAGGCCCGCGCCGAAGAATGCCTTGTTGCGGATATGCGCACGCAGGAAGGCGCGCATACGCGACCCAATGGAAGCGCCTTTGACACTGTGCTCGACGCGTTCGGCTGCGCGCCCTTTTCCATCGCGCGCGAAAACCTAGCTTATACCTCAGACTTAAGCCTTTCCGCCGCGCGCGTATTCCAATCCTGGATGGAATCGGATACCGGCCACCGGGAAGCAATGCTCGACCCGGCCATAACCACGATGGGCGCGGGCTTTTTCCGCGCCCCGCAAGGCGCCACGGTCGCTGGCGTATATTTTCCCGATGGCTGCTTATTCCTCTGCCTGCTCTTAACCGATGGAACGCCGGAGGAGCCTTACATCCCGCAAGGCTCCCCCGATTCTCTCGCTCTGAAGTTTCTCCGCCGCCCCGTGCTCCCCATAAGGCGCGGATGCGGGCTTTACCCTTCTTTCCGGTAATTTTTCGCCTGCGCATCAAACAATTTATAATAGAGCCCATCCTTTTTCTGCATGAGCGCCGCATGGGTATCGAACGCTGCAACCGTTCCGTTCTCCAGCAGCAAAATGCGGTCGCAGAAAACGCTTGAAGACATCCGATGGGAAATATAAAGCGCCGTTTTATCCCCAATGAGCGCATTGAAGTTTTCATAGATTTCCGCCTCTGCAAGCGGGTCAAGCGCGCTTGTTGGTTCGTCGAGGATCACAAGGGGTGCATTTTTATAGAGAGCGCGCGCAATGGCAATTTTCTGGCGTTCGCCGCCAGAAAGCTCGATGCCCTTTTCATCATAGTTTTTCCCGATGAGCGTATAAATCCCATCATCAAGCTCCGCCATTTTTTCTCCAAGCCCAACGCGGCGGATCACCGAGCCCGAACCCACAAGGTCGCTTCCTGCCTGTTTTCCGGTAATGTTTTCATCAATGCTGAATGCAAACAGTTTATAATCCTGGAATACAGCGGCAACAGCAGCAAGATACTGTTCCCGGTCGTATTCTAAAATATCCACGCCATTGATGCAGATGCGCCCCTCCTGCGGCTCATACAGGCGGCACAGGAGCTTTACAAGCGTTGTTTTTCCTGCGCCGTTGAGCCCCACGATGGAGATTTTTTCGCCGCCATGTATTTCAAAGGAGACATCCCGAAGCACAAACGCATCGCTTTCCGGATAGCGGAAGGACACATGCTCAAAGGAAATGGAATCGATCTGCCCCGGGAATGGGCGCGCTCCGCTTTGGGAAGCTTGATCCGGCAAAGCCATGAATTCCAGGAACGGATCCAGATACCCCAGCATGGCCACAACGCGCACTGCCTGCGCGCCAAGCGCTGTGGCCGATTTGGAAAAGCTTGCCGCCGCGCTCACATACATCGTCAGCGACCCAAGGCTGACCGGCGCTTTGCCCGCAAACGCCCCCAGCACCCGCAGCCCTGCATACCCATAGGCCAGGGCGGATTGCAGATCGTTGAGGATACTGCAGAATCCTTCAAAGCGCCCGTTTTTCTTCATAAACGTCTCCATGCGTTCCGTGCTTTCCTGCATATACATGCGGATGCGTTCCATGAAAAGGCCGCGCATGCCATAAAGCCGCACATCCTTCTGGACGCTGCTTTCAGCGCAAAGTTGCAGATAATATTCAAATTTCCGGTTGACCGGGATCAGCGATTGATAATGGGCAAGCTGCGCCTGCATCATTTTAGCTTGAGCAGCCAGGTTGCCCGCAATGCATGCAATAAGAAGCAGCACCAGAATCGGGCTCAAGCCCAGGAGCACCACAAGGGCGGTTAGGATGGTGGCGATGCTCTGGAGAAGCACCGCTACGCTGTCGATCATGTCGTAGAGCGCATCCTGGTTGACCATGCCGAAAATCGCGCGCTCCTTAAGATCAAGGCATTTTGCGCTTTCTAGGTTCGCAAAAGGCAGCTTCATGCTCTTTTCCGCGATTGCACGGTAAGTCATGTGGGTCACATAGATAGAGCGCACCGAGCGCCCCCGTTTGACCACGTTCTGCAGCAATGCAATGCCCAGGTTGGAACCGGCGATCGCGCCTCCATAAAGCAGCAGGGATTGGGCGCGGCATGCGCCCGTGAGCTCATCGATCAAGAGTTTGGGCAGAAACATGTTGAGCGCAGCCTGCGCGCTCGGCAGCAGCGCAGCAGCCATCACCAGAAATACCAGGCTTGGAGAAATGCGCCACACAAAGGAAAAGAATTGCGAAAACTTGCGCCACTGCTTCATGCGCCCACCTCCGTTGGATGCTCGCTGTAATACCTCCCCTGCACGGTAAACATCTCATAATACTTGCCGCCAAGCGCCATAAGCTCCTCATGCGTGCCGTATTCCGCAAGGCCGTTTTCATCCAGCAGGGCGATATGGTCGCAGAATTTCGTGCTTGCCAGCCGGTGCGAAATAAAGACCGCCGTCTTCCCGTCAGCAAGGGCTGCAAAATCCTTATAAATCTCAGCCTCCGCCAGCGCATCCAGCGCGGCGGTCGGCTCATCCAAAATCACCATGTTCGCATCTTTATACAGAGCACGCGCAATGGCAAGCTTTTGCGCCTCGCCGCCGGAAAGCTCCGTGCCGCCTTCCTCCAGCACCTTTAAAAGCACCTGCTCTTCCTGTTTGGGCAGCGCGCGCACCTTTTCGCCCAGCCCTGCGCGGTCAAGCGCATCGAGCACCCGCGCGCGGTCGCCATCCGCCCGGCAGCTCACGTTTTCCCGCAGCGTAAACGCAAACACGTTGACATCTTGAAATACCACAGAGAACATCGAATACAGCGCCTGCTTATTATAAGCGCCAATCGGCTGCCCATTGATGGTGATTTCCCCTTCTGTGGGCGCAAACAGGCCCGTCATCAGCTTGACAAGCGTGGATTTTCCCGCGCCGTTTACGCCAACAACTGCAAGGCGCTCGCCCTTGTGGATCGTGAAATTGAAGTTTTGAAAGATGTATTTTTCCGTATTTGGATATTGGAAGCTGACATTATGAAACTGGATCTCAAGCGTATCGTTTGCAACTGCTGGGAGCGTTCCGCCCGGATCGTTTAAATCCTCATCCATGAGGTTAAAAAACTCGTTCGCATATTCGCCTTCGCTGTAAATGGTGCCAAGCTTCTCCGCAAACAGTTTCAGCTGGATGGAAAGGCTTGCTGCCGCCGCAAGATACATGGAAAAATCGTCGATTCCCATCCCGCGCACCACATCCCGGATGAGGATGCCATAGGTTACCGCATCGCTTAGAAGCATGGCGCCGAGCACGGCAAACCCCAGCAGGAACTCCCGATTGTGGATCCGCTTATAGGTGGAAACATAAGCGTCGATCTCCTGTTTAAAGTTCGCAAGGATGCGTTTGCCAAAGCCATAGATCCGCACATCCTTGCCATAGGAAAAATCGCTGGCGGTTTGCCGGTAATAGCGCAGCCGCCGTTGTTCGTGCCCGATCTCCTTTTTTAGGCTGTAGCGGAATGCATGCGCTTCCCGGCTGGCCCAGAATACCGCTGCCACGTGCAGCAACACAACAGCAAGGAGAAGAAGGTTCTTGCTGCCAATTAAGCCCACATACACAAGGGAGGCTAAAAGCACGGCGGGCATCTCAAACAGCGCATGATATACCGCTTCAACGCCCCTCCCATTGCTGCTGTTTGCGCTGATGGCCATTTCATGGGCATCATAGAACCCGGCATCCTCCGTCAAGCTATAGCGCATCACAAGGCTTTTTGCCAGCATATCGGTTAAATGGCCAAGCCGCAGCTTGCAAAGCTCCATATAGGTTGCCTGGGCCAAGTATTTCGCCGTGTAGCCGGTTGCCGCAGCCGCAAGGAAAAACCCCACCACGATCCAAGCAAGCCGTTCTATGGAGGGCGCTGCCTGGGTCAGTTCCCCAAGGATCAGCTTGGGCAGGGCAACTGCGAGCATCGGGTAAATGGCCGCGGCAAGCGTATAGACGCCAAACCGAAAAAACAGCGCTTTATTTTCTGCCCATGCATGGCGCACAAGGCGGGCCACCGTTTTTCCAACGGGATATTTGAGTTTCATGCGTCCTCCCTATCCATCCAACGAAACAGCTTATGCTGTAATTTGCTTTTGGGAATCCAACGATGCGCAGTAGCTTGAAATATTTATCCTGGATTCGTCTGATATTATATATCAAATAATATAATATGTCAACATAAAAAGCGGCCGAACCACTTCGGCCGCTTTTGCATTTTTCCTTCAGCGCCCTGCAGCCTGCAAGGCAAGGTTGGGGTAATTTGTGATGATTGCGGCAACGCCCGCCTCCACGAGTTCCCGCATCACCTGCGGGTCGTTCGCCGTCCACGGATGCACGTCTATGCCTGCCTTGCGGCAGCCTTCCAACATGCCAGGGCAATTGAGCGCGGCAAGATAATGCGGGTGCAGCGCGTTTGCGCCAACGTATTTTGCATAAACCCACGGATCAACCATGGCTTCGGAATACAGAAGGCCGATCTTAGCTTCCGGATCAAGCTCACGGATCTTCAAAAGCACATAATGATTGAAGGAAGAATAGAGGATCCGGCCCTGCATGCCCATCTCGCGTTCCAGTGCGATGAGGTGTTCCCAGATGCCATAATAGATTACAACGTCGCACTTGACCTCTACGTTGATGGTGAGGCTCGTGTTTTTCAAAAGGCCATATACCTCGCGCAGCGTTGGGATGCGAACGTTCTGATAGCCTTCCATGCCGTTGGAAAAATCCAGGCGCTTGAGGTCCTGGCAGGTCATGTCTACCACGCGGCCGGTACCATTGGAAGTGCGGTCCACCGTTTCATCATGAATCACCATGAGCTTGCCATCGGAGCTCATGTGGACATCCAGTTCCACGCCGTCCGCGCCCTGCTCCGCTGCAAGTTTAAACGCCGGGATGGTGTTTTCCGGCGCATAGCCGCTCGCGCCCCTGTGCGCCCAAATCTTTGTTGCCATATCGCCACTCCCTTCTTATCGCACATACATTTCCTAGATTATACCATCTTTCTCATGAGAAAAAAACAGCCTTGTGTAAACATTCTTCCCATGTTGCCGCAGTTTGCGCCTGCATCTGCTTGAAGCGTGCACATGTTTGCGGTATCATAAGTGTAAAGCATTTCCCGTTTAAATTGAAGTATGAAAGGAGCTCTCTCGATGCAAAAAGCGAAAATCAATGCTGCCCGCCTTGTGATGCAAAGCGTAGCCGGCGCCGTCCGCCACCCTTCCATGGGCAACCCCTATCGGATCGATCATGAAGGCGTACCGCATATTCTGCCCGCTACAGGGGCGATTACCTATAATGTAAAAGTGGGCGATTCCGTTTACGCCATGGAATGCGACCATGTGGAGCCCGGCGTAACCGTGCGCAATCCGGATGCGCAGGAAAACGCCGCTTTCAACACGCTTTCCTGCATTGGCAATACGGCAATCGTAATATCCGGCGATGCAAAGGGCGCGCGCGGCTTTGTAACAGGCACGCACGGCGGCGTAGAGCATGTTCTCTGCTATTTCCCGGAAGATGCGCTCGACAAGCTCGCCATTGGCGACCGCATCCAGGTGCGCGCGCAGGGGCAGGGCATGAAAATCGAAGGTTTTGAAGACACCGTTTTTTGCATGAACCTTGACCCCAATCTGTTTGAAAAGATGAACGTTACCGTAGAGGATGGCAAGCTGATCGTCCCAATCGCAGCCCGGGTGCCGGCTTACCTTATGGGCAGCGGCATTGGCGCAGGCTCTGCGGCAAACGGCGATTATGACATCATGACCGCAGATCATGCTGAGATTGCCCGCCTTGGGCTTGACCAGCTGCGCTATGGCGATTTCGTTTTGTTGGAGGATTGCGATACTTCGTTTGGGCGCGGCTACCTGCGCGGCGCGCGCACTGTTGGCGTAGTGGTCCACAGCGATTGCGTCAAGATGGGGCACGGGCCTGGCGTAACAACCATCTTCACCAGCAAAACGCCCGTGCTGGAAGGCAGGCCGGATCCGCATGCAAACCTTGCGGATTATATGGGCGTATAAGGAATCGAAGATCATTCCGAAGCGCGCCTGCCGCTTCCAATCGATGACGCTCTTTTTTCCTCGGAAGCCTGCGTTTGGAATAGCCGCAGTGTATATTGGTCGTTAGCCGAATTCCGGGAGGATGAAATTACGCTGCACGGATGCCAGGGAGATATCTATCGTATCCAAAGGCCCAATCGATAGGCTTTTCGCTATGGTTCATGCCTCACATGGGTGGGGCATGAACCTCTTGAAAAGTAGGCGGCTCCACTTTTTCAAAAACGGGCACAGTTTCCTTGCATCTACCGAATGTTCGCCGCATATGCGGTCGCGTTCTGCAAGTGCATTGCCCTCAGTCATCCCTAAATATCCTGCAAAGTTTGGATCATCAAATACAGCCTTTGTTTTCCACGGCTTAGGTGCAAGCGTCTTAAAGCTTTTATTTCACAATACGAGGCAATGCAACGGTCGGTTCACAAAGGCTTGCAGAGATAGCGGTATGATGTGGTTGGGGTCATCCATCAGACATTTGCTGAGAATCAGTCCGAATTTGTTGTCAACTCTCATACGCCTGTTTGGCGCGTGGCAATCGGGGTTGATTTTGGCGGTGGAATCATCCGGGCAAGCGTTTCTCCGGCCGGCTCATCGCCGTCTGCGCACGGCTTGCGCAGATAAATTAGGTGATTATCTAATCGCATGTCAATTATCACACCTTCCATCTGTAGCCGCAGTTTTGGCAAATAGCCTCTGAATGCGTTTTTGATTTCGTTTTGCTGTTGGTGATGAGCGGTATGATAAGAATAAGTCCTAACGTACATATCGCAAGCAATATCCAAAGGCACCATCCTAAGCAACCTCTATGTTTCGTCTTAATTTCGGTTACCGCTTGCACAATAACGTTGTTACTCCCACATTTGGGGCATACCATAATTACATCCTCCTAATTATAATTGATGTAGATAGGCCACAACAACACTTATATCTTTACACGCGCCTCCAACAAAGATCATGGGCATAAATTTCGGGTTTTCTGCATTCAGCGTAACCTTATCTTTCACTCGGCAGAACCGCTTTGGCGTTGCCTCCTCGCCAGCCACCAAAGCCGCCGCAATTTGCTCGTTCTCCGCCTCGTTTTGCTTCCTTACACATACCATCCCTTATCCCAGAATGTGCCTTGCACTTGAGTGCGAAAACGGCCCCACTTGCGTGGAGCCATTTGCATTTGTTTAATCGTTCTTATTGCGCAGGAAGCTCGGCAGATCGAGATTGTTCTTTTCCTTGGGGTTATAATCGCCCTTGGGGAGATCCTGCTTGGTAAAATGCGGGGTGACCTCTTCCCCATCCGGCAGGGGTGACGTATACTGCGGCGCCCTGCTGCGCTTTTCTTCCCAGAAGTTGCGTTTGGGGGTGCTGGATCCTGGCAGGGATGGCTCATTGTTGTCTTTGCGGCGCCAATCGTCCGCTACGCGGCCTGTGCTGCGCGCGGTCTGCTGCGCTTCCTGCTGCACGGAATTACGCCGCCCGTTGAGCCTTGCATCTGCGGAGTCAAACCCCGTAGCAATCACGGTAATGCGCACGGAATCGCCCAATTCTTCGTCGGTGCCTGCGCCCCAGATGATGTTTGCATCGCCATCTGCGTACTCTTGGATGAACGCAGCGGCTTCAGAGACCTCCAGAATGCCGAGATCGGCACCGCCCGTGATGTTGATGATAACACCTTTTGCGCCGTTGATGCTGGTTTCCAGCAGCGAGCTTTCCACAGCTTGCTTGGCTGCCTCAAGCGCACGCTTGTCGCCCGAAGCCATGCCGATACCCATATGCGCCATGCCCTTTTCGCGCATAATTGTCCGCACATCCGCAAAGTCCAAATTAACCATGCTCGGCACTGCAATCAAGTCGCTGATGCCCTGGATACCTTGGCGCAGCACATCATCTGCCACGCGGAATGCCTCCGAAAGGCTAACGTTGCCCACCGTGTCAAGCAGGCGGTCATTGGGAATGATGATCAGCGTATCCACGGAATCCTTTAGGTTCATGATGCCGTTAACCGCATTGTTCATGCGCACTTTTCCTTCAAAGGCAAAGGGTTTTGTTACAACGCCGATGGTGAGGATGCCCATCTCCTTTGCGCACTCAGCCACAATCGGCGCCGCACCTGTGCCCGTTCCGCCGCCCATGCCCGCGGTGATAAAAACGAGGTCTGCGCCCTTGAGCGCTTCGGTGATTGTGTCCCGGCTTTCCTCTGCTGCCTTGCGGCCAACTTCCGGGTCAGCGCCCGCGCCCAACCCCTTGGTGAGTTTTTCGCCAATCTGGATCTTTTGTCCGGCGCGCGAAAGGTACAGCGCCTGCTTGTCCGTGTTCACAGAAATGAACTCAACGCCGCGCAGGCCATATTGGATCATGCGGTTGACCGCGTTGTTCCCTGCCCCGCCAACGCCAACGACCTTCAGTTGCGCAAATTGGCCGCTTTCAAAATCCAGTTCCAAACCGATGGGCATGTAATCTTCCTCCTTACGTTACTTCACAAAGAAATCCCTAAGTTTTTTCATCAGTTTTCCCTGCGAGCCCGCCCCTTCAAGGCGGCCCGCATTGTCCTCATCCATCGCGTGCATCACAAAATCGATCACGGAAAATGCGCTTGCATAATTTGGAGAGGACAGGCGCGGCATCCATGGCATGCGCACTTCAATCGGCACGCCGATATACCGCTCCATATATTCGCAGCTCCCGCGCATGAGCGTAATGCCGCCACCTGTCATATAAAGCGGGAGGCCTTCCTCAACTGTTACGCCCATATCCCGGATCGCCTCGAAGATCAAGGACGCAAGCTCCTTGGTTCTTTCTTCGATAATAAACTGGATCGCTGCATGATCCACATTCATCACCCCACCACCCGGGATGCGGATGGTATCTATACTGTCCTGATAATCCAGGGAATAAACATAGCGGCGTTTTACCGTCTCCGCTACAGGCCGCGCCAGGCCAAGGCCATAGCTTAGATCCCCCGCGAAATGGTTGCCGCCGACCTCGATCGTGCGCATCGCAACGAGCGCAGAATTGCGCATCACGCATACATCCGTATGGGTTGCCCCAACGTCCAGCAAAACGGCAGGCCGCGCGCGCTCCTCCTCGGGAATTACAAATAGGCCCTCGGAAAGGGGAACCGCAATGTATAAATCCGCATCGAGCGCAGCACGCAGGAGCGCATCAGAAACCAGCCTTTTGAAGTGCTCCTCCACATAAAGATGGGAAACCTCCGCGCGAAGCGTTTCAGCCGTAACGCCAAGGGGCATGTCCGCCCGGGTAACACCGTCTACCACGAACTCAACCGGGGTGCTGTGAATCAGCTCATACCCTTCGGGGGGCTCAAAATCGAGCGAAGCATTGATGAGCTCGTCAATATCCCGATGCGATACCCGCTTATTGCGCGCACTGGGCGCAACCTCACCGCCATGAAGCACCAGTTTTGTAAACGGCGCTGGAACGCCAACGGAAATTTCCCTTACGCGGCGGCGCGCTTCATTTTCAGCAAGCGCGATCGCATCCACAATCGCATCTGAAAATTGCTGTTCGTCTTCCATTACGCCGCGCTTATATCCTTTATATTCGCGAATTCCAGCGCCATGCACGACAATGCCGTCCTGGCCATCAGAACTGCAAATCAAGCATATGACTTTGGAACTGCCAACATCCAGCACGGCAGTATATTGACTCATGGCGCCTCCGTTCGCGCACAAATACGCTGCAAGGGTATACTTTTCCCAGTATTAAAAGAATACCACAGATACCATATGTTGTGCAATAGCTTCACCGGCTATAATGGGAAATACAGGCCCGTTTTCCTCTGTTTCCCATGCTATCAACCGGAATAAGGGTCTTCCGGCACATCGGTAGGCGTAGGCGATACCCCAGACGCGGGCGTTGCATTGGGGTCGGGCGTTGCATTGGGATCAATCGTCGCATTGGGATCCGGGGATGTGCCTGGTTCCAATGGAAGCGTAGTGCCAGAATCCGGCGGGGAATAAACAGGTGAATCCTTTGCACTCAGATCAAGCGTCCCGCTTGTATTGTACCCCGCTTCAATAAGTTTCGGCAATACAATCCGAAAATTGTTTAATTTTTCTTCCGCATTATCCGATTGCCCCAGCTGCACAGTAAGGCCATCAAACGTAGTCATATAGATACTCAGCGGATTGCTGATATCCAGCGTTTCTACAACATCAAGCAGCTCTGTTTTTTCCAATGCTGCCAACAGCGTTACAAGTGTGCGGGAATGGAAATCCGACTCCTCGCCTAAGCGCTGGTTCACGTGATAACCGCCTGCACCGGTTCCATACACTTTAAGCAGCCCTTCATAGCTTGCACGCGTACCAATCGAAAGCACATATCCTTCCCCATCGATTACAGCATGCGTATTCATGCCAAGGATAACCGCTTTTTCCACGCGTTCCGTTACCCGGAGCACCAGTCTGTCTGGATAAACGCGCGTGATTTCCAGCGATGCGATGTAGGGGTCTTCTTCAACCGCTTCCACCGCCGCATCCAAGTTCGCAAGCCACATATGCTGCCCCGTATGCAATCCCGACGCGGCAAGGATCTCCTCCTCCGTAAACCGCTCACAGCCATAAACTTCGATTTTGTCGATGATTAAAATAAAATAGGTCAAGAGCAACGCCGCAAGAAAGATTACGCCAAAAATCGCAAAGCTTAAAAGGCGAAGCATCCGCCGCTTCCTCTCCCTGCGGCGTTTCTCGCGTTCCGTCATGCGGCGTGCGCGCTGTTTTTCCTCACGAACGGTTGGCTTGTGCGGTTCAACCGGTTTTTCTTTTTCAGCTGCGTTTTCTTCTGATGAATCATCCTCCGCAAATAAATCGGGCACACTGAAAGAAGGCTTGTCCACTTTTTCTGCGTCCGCTTCGTCTTGATCCGGCGCAGAGGCGCTACCTGGCCCAGCGGGGGAAGCTTCCGTTTCCGCTTCCTCCTCCGGTTCCAGCGGCTGGGCAGCATCCATGTTCGATACGCTGCGCTTTTGGAATGGGCGCAGGTTCAGCGTCCCGGGTCCTGCATGGGTCGGCGCGTAAACGCGTTCCTGCTCCGGGGCGTCCTGCCCGTTTCGGTTCTCCTCTCTGCGATCGTTCATTGCGTGTTTCTCTCTTCTTTTTCTTCCTCGCGCCGGATCTGTGCCCCAAGCGAAGCAAGCATCCGGTCCAGGCGGTCATAGCCGCGGTCAATCAATTCCGCGTTTTCTACAACGGTTTCCCCGTCCGCCGCAAGGCCGGCAAGCGTAAGCGCCGCTCCGCCGCGCAGATCGCGTGCTGCAACGCGCGTACCCATCAACCGTTCTACGCCACGGATCACAATGGTCCTATCCTTCTGCGTGAAACTTGCACCCATCCGCAACAGCTCCGCACCATGCTTAAAGCGGTTTTCAAACACGTTTTCCACAATCATGCTTGTGCCATCCGCAATGGTGCACAATGCGAACATCTGCGCCTGCATATCCGTTGGAAAGCCTGGGTAAGGCAGCGTTTCGATTAGCTTGATCTCGCGCGGACGCGCATGCGCAGTTATGTGGATGCGATCCCCTTCCGTTTGAATCGCGCAACCAGCCTCCCGCAGTTTTGCCATAACGGAAGCCACATGTGCCGGCACGGCATTTTGCAACGTAACTTCCCCGCCTGCCATGGCAGCAGCGCACAGCATGGTTCCTGCCACAATGCGGTCCGGAATGATGCGATGCGAGACGCATTCCTCTTCCATAACGCTCGGCACCCGGCCGCCTACAATCCTTATGGTTGAGGAGCCCGCGCCGGAAACCCCATAGCCCAGCTTGCGCAGGAAGCTCTGCAGATCCTCAATTTCCGGTTCCCGCGCTGCATTCTGGATCACCGTTTCCCCTTTAGCCTGCACGGCTGCCATCATGATATTCTCCGTGGCGCCAACGCTGGGATAATCCAAATGGATCTCTGCACCGCGCATAGCGCATCCATCACACAGGATCAGCCCATGCTCTTCACGGATCTCCACGCCAAGCATCGTGAGCCCCTTAAGGTGTAAATCAATCGGCCGGTGGCCGATCTCGCAGCCGCCCGGGAACGTGCAAACCGCATGCCCAAACCGTGCCAGCAACGGCCCCAGCATAAAGATCGAAGACCGCAGCTCTTTGGAAAGTCCCTGTGGCATTACATAAGCGTTGGCAGAAGAAGCATCCAACCGTAGCACCGCTTCTTCCCAGGCCCAATGCACACCGAGCGCATTTAAAATCGAGAGCATGTTGGCAACGTCCCGAAGATGTGGGCAGTCATAAAGCGCAACAGGCTCTTTCGAGAGCAGGGTTGCCGCAAGAATTGGCAACGCGGCGTTTTTTGCGCCGCTCACTCGTATCGTTCCAGACAAAGGCCTTCCGCCCGTCACAATCAAGGATGCCATGCTTTCTCCTCTCCGCCGCATGACGGCACATTCCATACTTATGCGGGAGTGGAGCGCAATGTTCCTATTCGATGCTGCGGGAGATATTCAACAAAATGCCGGCCGCAGCGAGGAAGATCACAAGCGATGTTCCACCGGCGCTCACAAAGGGCAGCGTCTGCCCGGTGGGCGGTATGGAGCTTGTTGCAACAGCGATGTTAATGGCCGCCTGCATGCCGATAACCGCCGTAATCCCGGCTGCAACCAGGCTTCCAAACCGGTCTTTGCAGCGCATGGCAATGCGCACGCCCCGATAAATCACAAACAGATATGCGAGGATGAGCAGCGTGCAGCCCACAAAGCCAAGCTCCTCGCCGATGATTGCAAAGATAAAGTCGCTTTCCCCATAGGGGAGGAACAGCAGTTTCTGGCGGCTGAAGTTGAGGCCCTGGCCGAATACGCCGCCGGACCCAAGCGCAAGAAGCGCCTGGCGAAGCTGATATGCGCCAGCTTCCGTGGATTCCCATGGGTCCATAAACATGAGCACCCTGGAGACGCGGTAATCCTCGATCAAGACTGCGACCACCAGGATCGGCACAGCAATGCCTGCAAGCAGGAGCAGATGTTTGATCTCCGCGCCGCCTAAAAAGAGCATAACGACGCCTGTCATCAAAAGGATGACCATCATGGACATGTTTTTCTGCAGCAGCAGAACCAGGCCGAACGCACCCATGATAAAAAGCATTGGGAATACGCCCTTGGTTAGGTTTTTCATGGTTTGCGGGCGGCGTGACATGAATCCGGCCATGTAAACAATGAGCGCGAATTTTGCGAGCTCAGAGGGCTGGAAGGTGAAGCTCGTGCCCGGGATTCCCAGCCAGCGTTGCGCACCATTTAAGCTTACGCCAAGCCCCGGAATGAGCACGAGCAGCATCAAAGCGAGCGTACCCACCAGCGCAAAAACGCGAATTTTATCAAAGAAATGATAATCTACCCTGGAAATGATCGCCAGCGCTACAAAACCGAACGCAAGGTACATCGCTTGGCTTTTGAGGTAGTAAAAGCCATCGTAATTGGTGCCTGGTGTGTGCTGCGCGTAATAATAGCTGGCGGAAAAAAGCATAACAAGGCCAAACGCGCAGAGCAGGATGATCGCAAACAGGAGCGGAAAATCGATCTGCCCCACATAAAACAACTTTCTTTTTTCGAGCTTGTTTTCCATGCCTGCCCTCCTTTCGCCAAGCGTTCCGCCTATTTTCGCTACAGCGCGCGCACGATCTCCTTAAAAATGCGCCCCCGCTGTTCATAATCGCTGAACCTGCCCCAGCTCGCTGCAGCGGGCGAAAGCAGCACCGCATCGCCAGGCGATGCGAGCGCCTCAGCCTCCCGCACCATCTCTTCAAAGCTGCCATCCGATACGGTCACATTTTTATAGCCAGTGCGTCGAGCGGCCTCCTGTACCGCGGGAATGTTGCATCCGGATACCAGCACATGCTTGATTCTGCCTTGAAACGCTTCGAACAGGGGCGTAAAGTCACTGTGCTTATCGTAATCTCCCACGCCAAGGAGCAGAATCGTCGGGCGCGTCATGGCTTCCACAGCTTTAATGGTAGAATCCGGATTTGTGCCCTTGGAGTCGTTGATATATGCTACGCCATTCTTTTCCCGCACAAACTCGATGCGGTGTTCCACGCCGGGGAATGCACGCAGCCCCTCGCAGACTTTTTCCGCGTCCATGCCCATGCAAAGCGCAAGCGTTGCAGCGCAAAGCGCGTTTTCCACATTATGGCGGCCGGGGATTTGAAGCGCGTCGGTCTGAATCAGTGGCGTCTCCACCCCGTCCATGCGGAAGATCATCCTGCCATCCCGCAAGAACATGCCCTCGGGCAGGGTCTCCTTCTGTGAAAAATAAAGCACACGTGCTTTGGTCAAGCGCCGCATTTCCCGCACGGTCGGATCGTCATAATTAAGCACAGCAAAATCCGTGTCCGTCTGGTTTTCAAAGCCGCGGCACTTTGCAGCAATGTAGTTTTCAAGTTTATACTCAAAGCGGTTTAGATGATCCTCGCTGATGTTGAGCATGCCAAACGCATTCGGGCGGAAGGATTCTATACTCTCAAGCTGGAGAGCCGCGGTCTCTGCAACCACATAATCGCCGGGGCGCGTCTGCATGGCATATGCGCTGATAGGCACGCCAATGTTGCCCAAAACATAGGTGTGTGCACCTGCCGCACGGAAAAGCGCACCCGTAAGCGCGGTGGTTGTTGTTTTTCCGTTTGTGCCGCTGATGCATACAAATTTAGCGCCACGATCCGAAAAACGATACCCCAGCTCGATCTCGCCGATCACCTCCACGCCGCGCGCGCGCGCCTCTTTGGCAAAAGGCGCAAAGATAGGGATCACAGGGCTTAAGACCATTAGGTCGATCCCATCGAGCAGCGTTTCCGGTGCTTTGCCCAGCGCATTGGTATACTCTATGCCGGCAAGCGCCTCCGTAAGACCTTCAATCTCACTTTTCATGTCGTTGATGGTCACATCATATCCGTTTTCATAAAGCAGGCGCGCTGCCGCGACGCCGCTGCGCGCCATGCCGATAACAAGCGCGCGTTTTTTTGGGGTTTCCATGTTCCTTCCTTTCCGCGGGCCATGCCGCGATGCAACACATATATTCATGCGCACAAAGATTCTTCCATGCGCTGTTTTGAAAAAAGAGCCGTTCGGTGCGGCCAAGGGGCTTGAGGCAAAAGAGCCGCGCTCTGCCTCAAGCGCCTTACCTTTGGCGTGTGCCGTGCCAAGCGCCAATCAAAAAACCACGGCTTACGACCAGAAGCACCAAACGGCTAAAAAAACGGTTTAAGCATATGCCAGAAGGCATATGAGACAAAGGAATGTGGTAATGATCATATACACGGATACGATCCGCGTTTCTGCATATCCTTTGAGTTCAAAATGGTGATGCAGCGGTGCCATGCGGAAAATGCGTTTTTTCCGCAATTTATAAGACCCAACCTGCAAAATTACCGAAATAGAAGAAGCAACAAAGCATGCGCCCATAATGGGCAACAGCAGCACCGAACGGCTGAAGATCGCCATAGCCGAAATCGCCCCGCCCAGAGCAAGGGAGCCCGTGTCTCCCATGAAAATCCGCGCAGGATAGGAGTTAAAGCGCAGGAAGCCCAGACATCCGCCTGCCACAGCGGCAGCAAAAACAGACATGGAGTTGAGCTCTGCCGCATATTGCGTCTGCGCTGCTTGTCCCGCGTCGCCAGGCAGCGCCATTACGGTGGACATATAGTAGAAAATGATCGACATCGTGATCGCGTAGATCAAGCTTACGCCCGATGCAAGGCCGTCGAGACCATCTGTGAGATTCACGCTGTTGACCGTTCCGATGATGACAAACATCATAAACGGGATATAGAAAATACCAAGGTCCCACTCCACATGGAAAAAGGCGAGGTAGATCTTTGAGCCAATAAATGGGTTGTTATAAGCATACAAAGCAAGAATCAGCGCGATTCCAAACTGTGCAATGATCTTTTGATACGCCTTGAGGCCAACGGTATTTTTATACCGCACCTTCAAAAAATCATCCAGGAACCCTACGAGCGCGAACCCTGCCGTCACAAGCAGTGCGGGCAACGCAAGCTCTGTTGCATTGAGGGAAAACGCCAGCGTTCCCACCAGGATGCCGATGATAAACATGATGCCGCCCATTGTGGGGGTTCCCGTTTTCTTCAAATGCGATTGTGGCCCATCATCACGTTCGGTTTGCCCGAATTTCAGCCGTTTCAAGAGCGGGATGAGCAGCGGCCCCAGCGCAATCGTAACGATCGCCGCCAACAGCAATGCGTAAATCGGATATTCCATAGCATCCTCCCAATCCAACCGGGCAATGTGCCCGCAGGTTATTTCTCGTTCGTGCCAAGCAGTTCGGCCACGATCTCCTTTTCGTCGAAGCGGCGCTTCCCGCCGCCCACCTCCTGGTAGTTTTCATGGCCTTTTCCTGCAAGAATAATTACATCTTTCGGTTTTGCATGCGAAAGAGCATAGCGGATAGCCTCATAACGGTTCTCTACGACCACGTACGGGCACGCGGATTTCTGCACGCCTTCAAGCACTGCCTCGATGATCGCCATCGGGTCCTCCGAGCGCGGGTTATCGCTCGTAACGATGAGGAAATCCGAAAAGCGCCCGGCAATTTCGCCCATGATGGGGCGTTTGGCATGGTCACGATCGCCTCCGCACCCAAAGAGCGTAACAATACGCCCCTCTGCAAAGCCGCGTGCGGTTTTTAAGATATTCTCAAGGGCATCCGGCGTGTGCGCATAATCCAAGAGCACTGTAAAATCCCGCCCGCCAGTGGGCAAAGGCTCCAGCCGGCCGGAAACGCTGCCCATGGTTTCAATCCCGTTCTTCACTGCGGAGAGCGGAAGCCCAAGCTGCATTGCAGCAGCGGCGGCGCCCATCGCATTGAATACGCTGAACAGCCCGGGGATGGGAACATACATCCGCACGTTTCCAAGCGCACAATGCATATCGAACTGCACGCCGCGCGTTGTGATGTCGATTTCAGCGGCGGAAACATCGGCTTTCTCCCGAATGCCAAAGGTTTTGTAGGGGATGGAAAGCTCCCCAAGAATGCGTTCCGCATGGGGGTCATCCCGGTTTACCACAGCTTGCTGCGCCTGCGCGAAAATGCGCATCTTTGCCGCGAAATAGTTTTCAAATGTTTTATGATAGTCCAGGTGGTCCTGCGTTAAGTTGGTGAAAATGGCTGTTTCAAACGCGATGCCATGCACGCGGTTCTGATCCAGCGAATGGGAGGAAACCTCCATCACCACAAGGTCTACGCCTTCCTCTTTCATCTCGCGCAGGATGCGCTGCAGGTCAACGCTTTCCGGCGTTGTCCGCTCCGTATCGATAATCCGCGTTCCAATGAGGTTGCGGATGGTTCCGATCAGCCCAACCTTCCAGCCGCACTGCTCCGCAATCGCTTTGAGCATATAGGTGGTGCTGGTTTTCCCGTTGGTACCTGTCACGCCCACAATGCGCATGCCCCGCGCAGGATATCCATAAAACGCCGCCGCCATTTCTGCCATGGCAATGCGCGTGTTTTTCACTATAACCTGCGGGACTGGCAGGGGGAGCTCGCGTTCCACAACAAGGGCTGCTGCGCCTGCTTCTACGGCCTGTGCTGCATAGGTGTGGCCGTCAGCAAAAGTGCCAACAATGCAAAAGAACAAATCCCCCTTGCCAACTTTGCGCGAATTGTATTGCAACGCAGCGATCGGGAGGTCATCACCCGTTCGCCTTTCGCATGCCGTTGCATTTTCCAATTCAGATAGCCGCATCTTTACGCCGTTTCCCTTTCTATCCTTGAGCTGCCTATTTCAGCAGCGCCACATTTTTCTTCAATCTCCGATATTGGTATCGGAAAATTCAACAAGTACCTCTGTGCCTGCCGCAACGCTTTCGCCTGCGGCGGGGGACTGCCGAATTGCTTCTCCGGTTTGATCCTCCGGGCTGATTCGGATCTTAAGCCCTTTTGCAGCAAGCGCATCGCTCGCCGCAAGGCGCGTCATGCCAACTACGTTGGGCACCGTGACAAGTTCCGGTTCATTTGAGTCTTCTTCCGAAAGCTCTATGCTGGTGCTTTCCGTATATAGCAACACACCCGAACCTTTCACAGCCGTCTGGCCTTCGGCCGGCACTTGCGCGGTAACTAGCTCGGAAGGGTCATCCTGCACCGTAGCAACAAGGCCGAGCTCCTCCAGGGCATCCTCCGCTTCTGCAATGGTTAGCCCGGTAAGCGCTGGAACGGCAACGGATTCCTCGCTGCCCTCCGGCAAGTAACCCGCATGGCGCAGCGTCTCTTCCAGCATCTGCTTCACAAACGGCGCCGCCACCGTGCTTCCAAAGATCGTACCCACCTGCGGTTCATCCACAAGGATGAGGCACACGAATTCCGGATCATCCGCAGGTGCAAAGCCGATGAATGAGGCGACCAGTTTGCCCTCTGCGATCTTCCCATCCTCATATTTTTGCGCTGTACCCGTTTTGCCGCCAATGCGGTATCCCGGGATTGCAGCGTTGCGGCCGCTGCCATCGGAAACCACGCTTTCTGCAATTTGCCGTACCAATGCGGAGGTTTCCTCGCTGATTACCCGGCGCACAACCGTGGGCTCATTCTGAAGGATCACCGTACCATCATTCGCCACGATCCGATCCAGCACATAGGGCTGCATCAAATTCCCGCCGTTGACCACCGCGCAGACGGCCGTTGCCAATTGAAGGGGCGTTACCGCGATGCTCTGGCCAAATCCGATGCGCGCAAGGGTGTTTTCTGTAATATATTTCTGATGCGTCACGATGCCGCTTGCCTCGCCCGTGATGTTGCTTCCCGTAGAGGACCCAAAGCCAAAAGCGTAAATGTATTCATAGAACGTCTCCACGCCCATGGCCTGCGCCATTGCCATAAAGGCAGGGTTACACGAGTTTTGCGCCACTTCAAAAAGGTTTTGCTGGCCGTGGCCGCCCGATTTCCAGCAGCGGATCTTTTCCCCGTTCACGATGTGGTAGCCCGGGCAGTTGATGTTGAAGGTTTCATCAATCGCGTTGCTGTCAAGGGCAGAAGCCAGCGTTATCAGCTTGAACGTAGAGCCCGGTTCATATGCATCGGCCACAATGCGGTTGCGCGTAACCGAAGCGAGTAGCTCCGCATCATTGCGCGGCGGGTCGTTTGGATCATAATCCGGCTGGGTGGTAATGGCAAGAATCTCTCCCGTTTTGCAGTTCATAAGGATGCCCTGCGCCGTTTTTGCGTCGTTTACCTCAAGCGCTTCCTTGCACGCTTTTTCAAGTGCCGCCTGGTACACACTATCCACTGTTAACACCAGGTTATAACCATCCACAGGCTCAATAATTTCCTGTACGCCATAAGCGAGCGTGTTGCCATCGCGATCGGTTTCCGTGATCATGCGGCCATTCTCGCCGGCAAGGTACTTATCATACTTTTGCTCGAGCCCGGATTGCCCGACGCCATCCACCGTGGTAAACCCGAGAAGCTGGGAAAACAAGCTTCCCGAAGGATAATATCGTTTTGTATCAATCGCAGAACCCACGCCCATTCCGAGCTTTCGCGCTGAGATCTGATCGATCACTTCGCGTTCCACGCGGCGGGCCAGGATGATCTCCTGTTTGGAGGTATCGCTGACCTTGGAAAGCACGTTCGCATAATCCATTCCAAGCAGTTCTGCAAGCTCCGTTGCAACACGCTCCCGCTCATCCGCCTCGATGCTTTTCGGCCAAAGGACCACCTTATAAGCTGTGCCGCTTTGGGCAAGCACCACGCCCGTTGCATCCAGGATATTCCCGCGCGCTGCGGAAAGGGAGGTATCCCGCGTCCATTGGGAAAGCGCGCGCTCCTGCAAAGCATCGCTCTGGATGATCTGAATATAGAACAGCCGCCCGATGAGCGCCGCAAACAGGGTGGCGACCACGATTAAAGCTGCGAGCAGTCTTTTCTTGTAAGAAACGCTGGGTGCTCCCATGTGTTTTCCTCCGAAGGAAGGGAGCGTCAGTCCGTATCAAGCGACCCAGCCGGATCCGCGCCCTCATCCTGTTTTTGGTCAAGCTCCCCATCTGCCCCGCCATCATCTTTTTGATAACTGCCTACCGTTTCGCGCACGGTAACAATTTGCTCTGCCGTAGGATAACCCAGCCCGGCCGCAAGCGCTGTTTCTCGCGCAGCGTTGAGATCAATTGCACTGTTGAGCTGCACATTCAGCGCCGCTATATTGCGTTCGCTTTCGGCAATCTGGTCCTCCAAATCGTTGATGTTGGAATAGGCGAGAGTGATCATGGAGTATCGCATGATCACACCGATGAGGATCGCGGCCATGATGAACACGCATCCTACGCTCAACACCCGCGGCAATGTGCGCTGCTTGCGCCTCTGCCGCACGGAAACCCCTCGATGAATCCGCGTTTTGACCGCGGGCTGCCGGGTGTGCTGCGGCACCGTTTTTGGCTCCGGCTGTACCGGACGTGGCGCCTCTTCCTGCGCGTTTTCTGGCAGCGCCTCAGCCACTGCTGCGCGGCTATGGGAATAGACCCGCGAGGGGGCGTAGATGTATTCGTCTTTTCTTGCCGCTATTGCCATGGTATTCGTTCCCGCCTCAACTTATAACTTCTCAATCGCCCGCAGCTTGGCGCTGTGGGCACGTGGGTTTGCCTCAAGTTCCGTCTCATCCGCCATAATCGGCTTTTTCGTGAGCGCCCGCACGGTGGGCTTTTTTCCACAGGTACACACCGGCGCGTGCGGGTCGCAGGTGCAAGGATGCTCAAATGTGCGGAATAACTGCTTCACGATTCTATCCTCCAGCGAGTGAAACGTGATTACGGCCAGCACTCCGCCCGGCCGCAGCAGATCATGCGCATCTGTAAGCGCTTCCGCAAGGCCTGCAAGTTCTCCATTCACCTCAATGCGCAACGCCTGGAAGGTGCGCCGTGCTGGATGCTGCGCTTCCCGCCGTGCCGGAGCCGGTAGGGCGCGTTTTACAAGTTCTGCAAGTTCCATTGTGCTGTTCAGCGGCGCTTCTGCACGCCGTTGCACAATTGCATTTGCGATACGGGAAGCATAGCGTTCCTCGCCATACTCCTTTAGGATTCTTGCAAGCGTCTCCGCCGGATAACCGTTCACAACGTCGTAAGCGGAAAGGGGAGCAGATGGGTCCATGCGCATATCCAGCGGTGCATCTTCTCGGTAGGAAAATCCACGCTGCGGCGTATCAAGCTGATGCGAAGATACGCCAAGATCCAAAAGAATGCCATCCACTTCCATCACGCCGCATTGAGCAAGCAGGCGTTTCATATCAAAGAAATTTCCATGAATGGCGGTAAACGCTTCACCATATCGAGCAAGCCGCCGGGATGCAGCCTCAATTGCAGCACCATCCCGGTCAATGCCATAAAGCCGTCCACCCTTTGGCAGGCGTTCCAGCACAGCTTCGGCATGACCTCCGCCGCCAAGCGTCCCATCTATAAAAATCCCGCCTCGTTGGGGGGCCAGCAACGCAACTACAGTCTCCCGCAGGATGGGGATATGATGGAACTCGCTCATATGCCAAGCCCCGCAAGATAAGCAAACGTGTCTTCTTCTTCGTTTTCGCTTGCTTCAAGCTGCGCCGCCCACATCTCGCCGCTCCAGATCTCGATGCGATTTCCCATGCCTACGAGCACTGCATCCTTGTCGATGCCAGCATATTTGCGCAACGTACCAGAAATAAGGATACGCCCTTGCTTGTCCAGTTCGCAGTCACAGGCATTTGCAAAAGTCATGCGCAACGCATTCTGGGCTTTCACATCCGTCATTGCGATTCTATTGTAGCGTTCAAGGAGCATGTCCCATGTTGCGAGCGACATGCCAAAGAGGCACCGCCGATCGGTTTTCCCCAGCATGCCCCGGGTAACGATCATGGTGCTTCCCAAATCCTCGCGCCACTTAGCCGGAATAAAAAGCCGGCCCTTGGCGTCCACGTTATGCTCAAACGAGTTGATCAGCATCGCGTACGCCTCCTTGCATTCTGCAAATGTGCATATGCATACACCTTCGCATCATCTGAACCCATTATACACCACTTCACCACACTTGTCACCACTTTAATTGAATTTTATCCCTGTTTTCATTGTTTTCCATTATTTTCCAAATTATCAGAGCTATCTCCAGCATATGTTGCTTATTTATCTAAAAAGCACTTTTATGCAAAAAAGCCTCCTTTTGAGGAGGCTTTTTGTCATCCAGTGATTTTGTTTGTTATATTATATTTCCATGATGAATTTCGGTTTAAAATTTAGATGATCTGCCGAGCACAGCGTATATTGCACGCCATTGCGTTCACCTTCGAAAGCATTGCGGCATGCTTTGCCATGAAGGTGCCCATACACCACATGTTTTGTGCCAAATTGCTCAATCGTTGCAGTAAAGCCAGAAGGCTTTCTCCGTTCATTAAATGGTGGATAATGCATCATGCATAGAATAGGCCTACCCTCTTGCGCATGAGAAAACGAAAGCCCCAGGCGAATCACTTCCCGCTCATAAATCGGGCTATCCACCGCATCGTCAAAGCCAGCGCTCCCAGGGCATACCCATCCACGCGATCCCACAATGGCCAGGTTTCCAAACGCAAACGCATCATTTTGGAGCGCATACATTCCTTCGGGCAACGCGGCACGCACCTTGGAAAGGGAATTCCACCAGTAATCATGATTTCCGCGCAAAAGAAGCTTTGTGCCAGGCAGCGCAGCAATCGTTTCAAGATCTGTTTGTGCTTCCTCCAGGCGCATTGCCCAGCTGATGTCACCCGGGATCAGCACGAGATCTCCCGGGTCTACCGTTTCACTCCAAGCTGTTTGAATGCGCGTAAGGTGGTTATCCCACGCCGGGCCAAACACGTCCATCGGCTTGTTGACGCTGCCGGAAAGATGCAGGTCCGCCAATGCAAATACCTTCATCCTGCTCCAAACGCGTCATGCATCTTCCGACTCATCCTCATCGGAAAGCTCGTCCGCGTCATCCTCTCCAAGTTCCTTATCGATTTCATCCAGCTCGCTCTCCGGGATTTCCCCATCTGCGGGCAGGGGAACTTCGATTTCATCCAGCGCAACGCTCGTAAGGGAAAGATCGCTCGCTGCACGCATATCTTCCGGAAGATCGGAAAGCTTTTCCTGTCTCCGCGCTTCGCGCAGGCAGATTGCGCAAAGCTCCGATCCTTTTACCGCAGGGTTCTCCCCACACTCAATGCACAGCATGGTGGCCTCTTCGGCATCCGGCTCCCCTTTCATTTCGCGTTTGCAGACGTTGCAATACTTTTCATCATCACGGATATAATTCAGCTCACAGCGAGGACATTTTCTTAGGCCCATCACGGTACCCTCCAGCAGATTGTTTTTTTACTCCACTATTATGCGAAAGGGGCTTTTATATGTCAATACCCATTTTCGCGATCTCGCAATAATCATGAAAAAAAGAAGCGGCATGCTCCATTATATGGAGCGTGCCGCTTTTATCGTCTATTTGCATCATATGCCTGGCATTCCGTCCGAAAGGATGCCGCCAATGCGCGCGCACACTTCTTCCCGCCCTTCCGCCGTTTCCGATGAATAGGGAATCGCATAAGGCGGTGCGCCAAGGAGTTTCGCCGCCGTGTTGGCGGCTTGCTGGCGTTTGGAACGTGCAAGTTTATCCGCTTTGGTTGCAATGAGCGTAAAGGGTACCCCGTAATACAGGATCCATTGAAACATCTGCCTATCCTCTGCGGTGGGCGCATGCCGAATGTCAATCAGCAGGAAAATATGCGTCAGCAAGCCAGAAGCTAAATAGTCCTCCATCAACTTACCCCATTTTTCCTGTTCTACCTTGGGGGCTTTTGCAAAGCCGTATCCAGGAAGATCCACCAAATAAAACGCGTCATTCACGCGGAAGAAATTGATCAGCCGTGTTTTGCCCGGGCTGGAAGAAATGCGAGCCAGCTTGAAATTGTTGCACAACGAATTGATCAAGCTCGATTTTCCCACATTGGATTTCCCTACCATGGCGATCTGTACACCGCCGGAAGGGTATTTCCCGCCCAGGCCCACGCTCGTTTCAAACGCCGCTTTTTTAATCGTAAAACCTTCCATGTTTTTCAGCATTCTCTCTTATTTTTATTGGATTGCCCCCGGCCGCTCATGTGCGCTTACATGCAGCGGCAGCATTTCCGGGCAAGCCTCCTGCCCGCCCGGCATGCGGGTAAGCGCTTCTGCAAGCACGCACATTGCATCTCGCGCATAAACAATGTGCAATGCGCTTTGCACTTCCGCAGGCACATCAAAGAGGTCCTTACGGTTTTCCTCTGGGATGATCACTTTCGTTATGCCCGCTCGCGTTGCAGCAAGCAGTTTCTCGCGCAGCCCGCCTATCGGAAGCACGCGTCCGCGCAACGTGATCTCACCTGTCATGGCTACATCCGCGCGCACGGGGATCCCGGTAAGCGCGCTTGCCATGGCTGTCATGATCGTAATGCCGGCAGAAGGGCCATCCTTCGGCACAGCACCTTCCGGCACATGCACGTGGATGTCTCGTTTGTCAAGCGCTGGAATTCCCAACACTTCCGCATGCGCTTTTAAAAAGGTGAGCGCTGCACGGGCGCTTTCCTGCATCACATCGCCCAGTTTTCCAGTCAGAATCACCTGGCCACTTCCTGGAACGGACTGCACTTCAACCTCCAGCAACACGCCGCCCACGCTCGTCCATGCAAGGCCATTTACAACGCCTATCATATCATCCTTATGCGCCTGGATGTCCAAATAGCGTTCCGGTCCAAGGTACTCCCGCATGCGCTGCGCCGTAAGCCGCACGCGCGTTTTTCCTTCACCGATCTCGCAGGCGGCTTTGCGGCACACCTTGGCAAGCGTCCGTTCCAGCTCGCGTACACCAGCCTCACGTGTGTAACCACGGATAAGCGCAGAAAGCACATCATCCGAGATGCTCAGCATGGATTTTTTCAGCCCGTGCTTTTCCATCTGTTTGGGCAGCAAATGCCGTTTGGCAATCTCCCGCTTTTCATTTTCAAGATAGCTCGGCACCTCTATAACCTCCATGCGGTCAAGGAGCGGCCGAGGAATCGTATCCGTGCTGTTTGCAGTAGTGATGAACATCACCTTGGAAAGATCGTAAGGCACGGACAGGAAGTGGTCCTGGAAGGCGTGGTTCTGCGCGCTGTCCAGCACCTCGAGCATCGCCGAAGCAGGATCGCCCCGCATATCGCTCGTGAGCTTATCAATCTCATCAAACAGCAGCACAGGGTTCACAGAACCTGCCTTTCGCATGGCCTCGATAACCCGGCCGGGCATTGCGCCAATATAGGTACGGCGATGGCCGCGGATCTCCGCTTCATCATGCACACCGCCCAAGCTCATGCGCACAAAATTGCGTCCAAGCGCGCGGGCGATGGATTCAGAAACCGAAGTTTTTCCCACGCCCGGAGGCCCAACGAAACATAAAATCTGGCCTGTAACCTTTCCCGTAAGCCTTGCAACGGCAAGATGTTCAATGATGCGGTCCTTTACCTTTTCCAAGCCATAATGATCCGCATCCAGCACTGCGCGCGCATGCGCAAGGTCAAGGTCATCCTGCGTCTGTTCCGTCCACGGCAGATCAAGCATACATTCAATGTAGTTGCGCATCTGCGGCTGCTCATGCGAGCCAGCGGGCAAATCGCGGAAGCGGTCGATTTCTTTTTTCACCGTTTCGCGCAGTTCCTCCGGCATATCCTTCTTTTCAAGGCGTTCGAGGAGCGCATCCGCCTCCGCTTGATCCGTTTCGCCCAGCTCCGCGCGGATGGCTTTCATCTGCTCGCGCAGATAGTATTCCTTCTGGTTTTTATCCACCCTGCGTTTGACTTCCTGCGAAATGCGTCGATCCACGCGCAGGATCTCAATTTCATCCAACACGAGCGTAAGGGTTTCGCGCAGGCGTTCCGGCACGTCAAAGCATTCCAGCACGCGCTGCCGCTGCTCCATCTTGCCGAGCGTTACATTGGCAACCGCATCCGCAAACGCCCCCGCATCCTCCGTGCGCGAAATGCTCTCCGCAGTATCTGCCGTGAGCTTGGTGGAAAGGGCCGTATACTCCCCAAGTGCCTTGGCCAAGCGGCGGCGTAACGCCTCCGCTTCGGTTTCATCATAAGGCGGCGGATCAAGCTGCACAGCATCTGCGGTTAGATACTCGCCGTGTTCCAAGCTTGTAAAACGCGCACGGCAGATGCCATATACGAGCACGCGCATTGTATCGCCGGGAAGGCTGAGCATCTGGCGGATGCGGCAAACCGTGCCAATACGATAGATGTCATCCCGTCCAACGTCATTTTTGCGGATGTCCTTCTGGGATGTAAGAAAAACGAATTTCCCTTCTTCGGAAGCTGCCGCAAGCGCTTTAACGCTCCCTTGCCTTCCCGCATCAAAATGCAGCAGCTCGCCGGGCAGCACAACCAGGCCCCGCAGCGGGACAACCGGGATATGTTCATAAATTTTGTTGATCTGTTCCATTGTCTTCATTCCTTTTTCGTTGGATCGTTCCAACATGGGTGTTATTTCATTATACATATAAACTGTTTATGTGACAACAATATGAATTTGGTGCAAAAACATAAAAAAGGAATCAAAAGGCAAAAGCCCTGCCCTGCTCTTGAGGGACAGCGGGTTAAAATGTTTTAAGCCTTTTGTTCGGGGCAGTACAGGAGGATATTCGGAGTTTCCGGCCTGTGCTCTAAAGCAGGCTCCTTGGGGCATGAAAGCCGCGCAAACATGTTCAAGCGCATCCGGCAGCATGTTTCGGCAATAGCACGACCGTGCAGCTGCCCAAATGCATACGATGGTTTCGCATGTTCTCCACAGCAGCGCCATGCACGTGCAACAAAAATCGTTTTTGGAACTTTGAATGGAGCATGCCTCCCCTTACGCCCTTACACGCGCCGGATTCTTTGTCCGCGAGCCACAACGCAACTCGTTTGACCTATTAAGGGCATTTCGAATTAGGGGTTCAAGCAGGATGGGATACCCGAGCACAAAATTCGTTTGCCATTTGACGTTGTTTTTTTGCAAAGCCTGCTTTGCCCATCGTCTTCTGCATGTGGCTAGTTTTTAATTCCCGTTTCCGAATGGTAATCATCGCAAAAAGGCGTATTGCAGCATTGTATTCTGCAATACGCCAATCTCATTTGTTGAAGCTCGCTTTGGCTTCACCAGCCACAATCGTTTTGGGCGGCATGCGCGAACCCGAAAAGGCTTTACGTTGCAAATGCTCCACCGCCTAGCATTCGAACTATGCAGAAAGCGCAATGGAGCATGCAAGGCACGCTTACAGGCACTGGCTAATCCATTAGGCGGATGTGTTTTGCCATGCGCGCCCATTCCTTCAATCGCCAATCGCCATCTGCTGCTCAAGCACAGAAGGCATGTCTTCCTTGGCGTGCGTTTCATGGGTAACGCCAAACGCAATGCGCATTACTTCTGCAATATCCCGAACAGGGTATACCGCTGCGGGCAATTTGGAAAACCCTTCTTCCCAGTTATCCGCTGGGAGCACGAGCGTTTGTGCGCCCGCTTCCACTGCTGCTGCAAGCTTTTCCCGCACGCCGCCCACGGGGCGCACTTCGCCCTGTGCGGTGATCTCGCCTGTCAGCGCAATGCGCGCCATGGGAGCTTCCCCAGTAATGGCGCTCATAAGCGCCACAGATAGCGCAATGCCTGCCGAAGGTCCATCCATCGGCATGCCGCCCGGCACGTTAAAGCGCACATCATAATCCCTGCAATCAAGCCCAAAGCGCCGGCGAAACGCCTCGCGGACATTTTCCACGGAAACGCGCGCCGTGCCTTTACGGCGGAGCTTGCGCGTACGAAGGTCGATCTCCTCCTCTTCCACCATGCCGCCCAAAAGCAGCGTTCCCATGCCGTGCTCCGCGCGTACGGCCGTGCATTCAATTTCGATTGCAAGCCCCTGCCCAGAGCTAGATACCGCTAGCCCAGCGCATACGCCTACGCGCGGCGTATCGGAAATGCGCTGCACCAACCTGCGGCTATGGCGGCACGTTTCGGCAACCCAAAGCACATCTTCAAGGGAAATCTCTTCCCGGCCTTCCGCGTGCGCAGCGCCGCCTGCAAGCTGCACGATATTCACTGCATCGCGGCCCGAAGCGCAATAGGAAGCGCAGGTTTGCAGTGCAGCATCGCCAATCCTCACGCCCAGCCGGCGCGCAGCGCCTTGTGCAATCGCGGCAAGATCAGCCTGGCCAAGCGGGCGGAAAAACAGTTCAACGCACCGCGAGCGGAGCGCCGGCGGGATTTCTTCCGGGCTGCGCGTGGTCGCACCGATTAGGCGGAAATCCGCAGGCAATCCATTTTGGAAAATATCGTGGATATGCGGCGGAATCGCAGCATTTTCCGGCGAATAATATGCGCTGTCAAAATAAACGCGCCGATCCTCAAGAACCTTAAGCAATTTGTTCATCTGCATCGGGTGCAGCTCTCCGATCTCATCGAGGAAAAGCACCCCGCAATGCGCCCGCGTAACCGCGCCCGGTTTTGGCTGGGGCACACCCTGGGCTCCAAGCGTTCCTGCGCCTTGATAAATCGGGTCATGCACGGAGCCGATCAGCGGATCCGCAATCGCACGTTCATCAAAGCGCACGCAGGTAGCATCCACCTCAACAAAAGCGGATTGTTCATCAAACGGGGATTCGGGATTGCGTTTGGCCTCTTCGAGTACCAGGCGCGCCGCGCAGGTTTTTCCAACGCCTGGCGGGCCATACAGCAACACATGCTGGGGATTTGGGCCACACATGGCTGCGCGCAGCGCACGGATGGCATCCTCCTGGCCGACGATGTCTTCCATTTTTGCTGGCCGCGCGAGCTCTGCAAGCGGCATATTCAACGCGCGTGCGCGCTGCGCGCGCAAGGCGTGCAATTCACGCGTCTCGTTCTTAGGAGCAGGACGACGCCGCGCTACGCCCAGTTCTTTATCCCGCCGCGCACTCACAAACCACAGCAAGCCGCCAAACAAGGCAAGCTGCACCAAAATCCAGATCACGATCTCCATACCATTCCTCCGGGCTTCTCATCGTCTGTAGCGTTAGTATGGATTTCTTTTTTAAATATAGAACAGTTAAGAGTTGGCAACTTTTTGTCCTAGCGATCATGGGTTAGCTACGCTTTTTCTTTTACTTTGGCTTTTCAAGGCTCGGCGTAGGATGCTTTGCAAATCCCTGCCATTCCTCCATCATGTTTTATGCGTTGAGGCTTCTGCTTTTCCCGCAACCACCTTCTCAAATTATCGTACATGCCCCAACAAAAGGAAAAGGGCTTGCACGCAAGCGTGCTTGCCCTTTTGTTCCACTTTCATGAAAGCTTTATACCGCATTGCCTTCGGGCAGTGCCGCAGCGGGCTCTGCTGCCGTCAGTTCGAAACGAGGCGGTGCGATCTTATCGATGACATCCTTGGTGATGATGCAGCGCTTGACATCCGTGCGGGATGGAATATCATACATGATATCGAGCATCACTTCCTCGCAGATTGCGCGCAGGCCGCGCGCACCGGTTTTGCGCTCAATCGCCTTTTTCGCGATTTCAACCAGCGCATCATCCTCGAACACAAGCTCTACCCCATCCATTTCAAACAGCCTCTTGTACTGCCGCGTAAGCGCGTTTTTCGGCTTCGTCAAAATGTCGATGAGCGCATCTTGATCCAGCTGATGCAGCGTCACGATGATGGGCATGCGGCCCACAAATTCGGGGATCAAACCGAACTTGAGCAGGTCTTCCGGCAAGATGTTCTTGAGGATTGCTCCCACATCTTTTTCCACGTTGGATTGCACATCAGCGCCAAAGCCCATGATCTTCTTGCCCGTGCGTTTGGAAATGATATCCTCAATGCCCGCAAACGCGCCGCCACAGATGAACAGGATCTTTGTGGTGTCAATCTGGATGAATTCCTGGTGTGGATGCTTGCGCCCGCCCTGCGGCGGCACGCTTGCAACTGTGCCTTCCAAAATCTTTAAAAGCGCCTGTTGCACACCCTCGCCGGAAACATCGCGCGTGATGGATGTGTTCTCGCTCTTACGGGCAATCTTGTCGATCTCGTCGATATAGATGATGCCCTTCTCCGCGCGCTCCACATCAAAATCCGCAGCCTGGATCAGCTTGAGCAGAATGTTTTCCACATCCTCGCCCACATAGCCCGCCTCGGTCAGCGAGGTGGCATCCGCCATGGCAAACGGCACGTTGAGGATCTTTGCAAGCGTCTGTGCCAGCATGGTTTTGCCGCAGCCGGTAGGCCCCAACATAATGATGTTGCTTTTTTGCAGCTCAACATCATCGTTGGATTCGCCCGCATTGATGCGCTTATAATGATTATATACCGCAACCGCCAAAGCGCGCTTTGCATCCTGCTGGCCAATTACATATTGATCCAATATCGCAGCAATATCATGCGGTTTTGGGATATCCGCAAGGTCTACCGGCGCGGTATCCACATCGTCTTCCAGGATTTCGCGGCAAAGCTCAATGCATTCGCTGCAAATGTAGACGCCCGGCCCCGCGATAACCCGGTGCACCTCATCCTGCGATTTCCCGCAGAACGAGCATTTTACGGAGCCTTTCTCGTCATATTTTGCCATTCCTTTACCTCCTTGGAGGGATAATTTCGTCAATAAGGCCGTATCGCAGCGCGTCTTCGGCCGCCATGAAATTGTCGCGTTCCGTATCTGCCTGGACGCGTTCAATGGGTTGGCCGGTGCGCGCAGCAAGGATCTCATTGAGTTTTTTCTTCGTGCGCAGCAGCCATTCCGCATGAATAGCCACATCGGTTGCTTGACCGCGGGCACCGCCAAGCGGCTGATGAATCATGATCTCGCTGTTGGGAAGCGCCCGGCGCTTCCCTTTTGCGCCCGCTGCAAGCAGGAACGCACCCATGCTCGCAGCCATGCCAATGCAGATGGTAGAAACATCGCATTTGATGTACTGCATGGTGTCATAAATCGCCATGCCAGCCGTTACCGAGCCGCCCGGGCTGTTGATATAAAGGCTGATGTCTTTATCCGGATCGTCCGCTTCCAGGAAAAGAAGCTGCGCCACAACCAGGTTGGCCTCCTCATCGGTAATCTCACCTCCAAGGAAGACAATCCTGTCCTTCAAAAGGCGTGAATAGATATCATAGGAACGTTCGCCCCGGTTGGATTGTTCTACCACCATCGGGATGAGGCTCATATTGCTTCCTCCTTCACTCGTATATTGCTTCAGCGTTCCTTTCGGTTCCGCTTATTTTTCCACCGCGTTGTCGCAAAGCAGAGCGATGGTCTTATCGAGCACGATCTGGTCGGCAAAGTAGAGCTTATCTTCCTCCGTCAACCCTTTCTTAAAGCTTTCTGCCTTGTCGCCAAACTGGGCGGCATATTCATCAAGCTTCTGCTCGATTTCTTCTGCAGTCGCCTCGAGGGCCTCCGCCTTGGAGATCGCCTCAAGCACGAGCTGGCTCTTCACGCGCTTTTCCGCATCGCCGCGCATTTCTTTGCGCATCGCTTCGATGGAGGATCCCGTATACTTGCAGTAATCCTCAAGCGAGATGCCCTGCATGCTCAAACGGTAGCGGATATCGTTGAGCATATGATCAATCTGGCGCTCGATCATCGCTTCCGGGATTTCAACGGTGGCATTTTCACAGGCCTTCGTGATCAGCGCATTTTCGCGCACGTTCTTTGCGTGGAGAGCTTCGGCCTCTTCAAGCTTTTTGCGTTTGTCCGCGCGCAATTCCGCAATGGTATCAAACTCGGAAACGTCCTTTGCGAATTCGTCATCCGCCTCGGGAAGGTTCGTTTCAAGGATTGCGTTTACCTTCACATGGAATACCGCTTCCTTGCCCGCAAGCTCTTCGGAATGGTACTTTTCCGGGAAGGTTACGGTAATGTCCTTTTCCTCGCCGGGGTTCATGCCAACCAGCTGCTCC
Organism: uncultured Clostridia bacterium; assembly: GCA_944366945.1. Taxonomy (GTDB): domain Bacteria; phylum Bacillota; class Clostridia; order Christensenellales; family CAG-138; genus UBA1685. The sequence goes on along the minus strand of CALVWJ010000001.1, from coordinate 47,969 downwards.
TCAAAGCCCGGGATAAACGTGCCGGACCCGATGGTCAGCTCCTGGCCTTCCGCAGTGCCGCCTTCGAACTTCACGCCATCCACGCTGCCGGAATAATCGAGGTTGATCTTGTCGCCATTGGCAACGGGGCGGTCCGTGATCTCAGAGGTGCTCGCGATCTTTTCGCGCTCCTTATCGATTTCGGCCTCCACCATTTCGTCCGTAACATTATACTCCTGCTTCTCTACTTCTATACCCTTATAGGCGCCCAGGGTAACTTCGGGTTTCACAGCCACTTCCGCCGTGAAAACGATGGGGGCACCCTGTTCAACGGATACGATGGAAACATCTGGCCGGTCCACGGGCGTGATGCCATGTTCCTGCACGGCGGCTTCGTATGCATTGGGATAGACAAGGTCGAACGCATCATCAAAGAATACGATCCAGCCATATGCATTTTCGATCACTTTGCGCGGCGCATGCCCCTTGCGGAAGCCTGGGACGCTATACTTTTTCCTCGTTTTAAGGTAGGCCTCCTGCACAGCCTTCTCAAATTCATCCGCTGCGATCTCGATCGTCAGTTTCACCTTGCTCCCTTCGAGCTTTTCCATCGTTGCCATAAAACCCTCCGAAATTATAATTAAGCTACACGAACGCAGCATGTACATGCCATGGACATACCGCCGTCAGTATAGCTTATCACAACCAAACACGTTTTGCAATTCAAATTCCAGGCCAAATGCAAGGCTTTTTTCAATTTGTTCACGGTTTTGCGCGCTGCGCTTCCGCTCCCCCCTGCCGCTTGGCTGCTTGCGTCCCCGCTTTCTGCGGCGCCTGCTTCGCAGAGGCTGCGCTTTTTGCAGCATGCGGCTGCGCAGTTGCCTGCGTGGCAAGGCAATCCTCCACAACGAGTTTGCCCATGAGCGCGGCAAGCGCTGCGCTCTGCGCAACCAAAATCGGGTCTCCGCTTGCGATGGCCGGCACCTCGCGCTGTTCTTGCGCGAAAGCCTTAGCCAACGCGTTTTCAAGTGCGCTGCAAAAGCTATCATATGCTTCCTGCGGCGAGAGCTGCCTCTGCATCAGCTCCATGAGACTTGCGATCTCACTGATGGAAAGCACCTTTTTCAAGAGGCAAACGATCATCAGCTGCGCGAGCTGCTCCCGCCCATATTTCTTCTGAACCGGCGGTTCGATGACCTTCTGCTTGACGTAGTTGTTGATCATCGTGGAGGTTACAACATGTTCCTTTTCTTCCACAAACAGCGAGAGCGTTTCCTCCAGCACAAGGATCACTTGATCCATGTAGAGCATCAGCTTCGGAAGCTCCTCCCAGCGCGGGCAATGGAACTTCCCTGCCTGTTCCGCCGTAATCCGCATCCTGCTCCTCCTACCTGCACATCCGCACATTTTTGAAAAGTATAGCATACCATGGCAGAAACCGTCAATTGAGCTTGACTTATTGTCCGATTGGCATTATAATCTAATTAATCTAGTATTCAATACCAGATTGTGGCGCAAATATTAATAAAATTTGGAGATACTATGGCATAGGAGGTGGCGCATATGAAAATGACGCTCAAAGCAAGAATCTATGGGGATTCTGTAATGAAGGGCACGGTGATCGACCGCGCTTACCGCTATCATGCCCTAATGGAAGAATACCTTGCAAAATTCCGCGAGCGCTTTGCCGTGGAAACAGAAAACCGTTCACGCTTCGGCATTACAGTAGAAAAAGGATATTCCCTGCTCCGCCAGGACCTGGAAAAGGGCATTGCATGCGATTATGCGCTCGTAGAGTTTGGCGGGAACGACTGCAACTTCAAATGGAATGAGATTTCCGTGCTGCCCGAGTCGGAGCACAAGCCGATCACGCAGCTTTCCAAGTTCAAGGAAACCTACCGCAGCATGGTGCGCGATTTAAAGCAGGCAAATATCCAGCCGGTGCTCATGACCCTGCCGCCGATTGATGCGGAGCGCTACCTTGCCTTTCTAGGACGCAATGGGAACGACCCGAAACAGATCCTTCGCTGGCTTGGAGATGTGCAGCGCATTTACCGCTTCCATGAATCTTACTCCAACGCCATTGTGCACATTGCAGAAGAAACGGATTGCCCGCTGGTGGATGTGCGTAGTTATTTTCTGGATCAGCCGCGCTTCCGCGACCTCATCTGCATCGACGGCGTGCACCCAAGCGAAGCTGGTTACCAGCTGGTTTGCCAGGCGTTTACGGATTTTGCTTCGGATCATCTTGCTGCCGCTTGCTAAACTTTCTTCGGGATGGTATAATTATGCATATTTGATGCCATCCCGGAGGTTTTTATGGAATTTGGGTTCCGCTTTCCAACAGATATTCATTTTGGCCGCGGTATTGTGCAGCGCAACAGCGCTGCATTGCGTTTGGGCGCACGCGCGTTTGTTGTAACTGGCAAGCGCTCTGGGCGTGCCAGCGGCGCCCTTGCCGATGTGATCGCTGCGCTCACCCATGAAAAAATCGAATGCAGTGTGTTTGAAGGCATTGGCAACAATCCCGATGTGGAGCAGTGCCGTGCCGTCGGTGCGCAGGCGCGGGCATACCATGCGGATTTCATCATCGGCATTGGCGGCGGTTCTCCGCTTGATGCAGCAAAAGCCGTAGCCGTATTTGCTGCAAACGACATTCCCGCTGAGCAGCTTTTTACCAATTCCTATGAAAATGCAGTCCTTCCGATTGTGGCAGTGCCAACCACCTCGGGCACCGGGAGCGAGGCCACGCCCTGGTCCGTGATGACCTATCACGCCGTAAAAACCAAGCGTTCCTTTGGCAGCCTGCAAACCTATCCCCGCGTTGCGCTGCTGGATCCAACCTATACCGACAATCTGCCTCTGGCCATCACGCGCAGCACTGCGATGGATGCCTTTACGCATTGCCTTGAAAGCGTGATTTCGCTTAAAGCTACCCCGCTCACGGATGCGCTGAACTTTTATGCGCTTTCCCGCTTTAGGGCGTTGATGCCGCAGCTTGAGGCTGGCGATGTGGTTTCCTTACGCGATGCGCTCATGCTTGTTTCGCTGCTTGGCGGCGTAACCATCTCCCAAACGGGCACCACGCTCATGCATTCCATCGCATATCCTTTTACCTATTTCCATGGAACCGCGCATGGCCTTGCGAACGCCTTTGCCCTCCCAGTATATGTCGAGGAGGTGGCCGAGCACCGGCCGGACCGCCTCGCTGCCGCGTTGAATGCGCTCGGCATGTCCCAGGCAGAGCTTACCGCTTATGTGCAGCGCAATTACCCAATCGATTTCACGCCGGATCGCACCATGTTCCCCCTTTGGGCGGAGCAGACAGCCGCGCAGGGCGGCGCACGCAACACGGGCACGCCGCTGGATCCGCCGCATCTGGAAGCGCTCTATGCAAGGATCTTCGCTTAATTGAATATGGCAAAAACAGACGGGCAGCTTTTTGCTGCCCGTTTCCATATGAACGAAAATGTAGGCAAAAAGCGCAAAACCGTTTCACAGCCATCGAACTTTCCAAATGCTTGTTTCTTGCTCCAAGCATCGTTGCCTGCCGATCTTCATGCATGCATGTTTTTCACCCAGATATGGAGAATCTTGCGCTTTACATGCCCATAACCATCTGCACGAAGTTATAAAGCAGCTTCAGCCCGTAAAAGATGATGACGCAGCCGCAGACAATGTTGATCCAACGCAGCACCTTGTCGTTGAATTTTGCGCTGAAAAGCGTAATGAGCGTAGTGATGCCGGAAAACCACAGGATCGATGCAGAAGCAGCCCCCAGCACGAAGGGTAGCTCAAGCCCGGCGGGGAGTGAGGCATGGAACGCGCCAAAGAGCATGGTGCCATCGATGAGCGCCTGCGGGTTAAACCAGGTTACCACGCAGGCTTTCCCTGCAAGCTGCAGAACGGATACGTTGACATTGGCCCGGCTTGTATCGAGCGTCGCCTTGCTGCGCAGCAGGCCAATGCCGATCCAGCATACGATCAAGCTTCCCACAAGCAGGATCGCAAGCTGGAGCCAGCGAAAGCGCTCCATCAATGCACCAACGCCGAAAAAGCATGCAAGCATCAGCGTGACATCGAAAAACGTAACGATCAGCGCAGTCAAATACGCCCTGCCGCGCTTTTGGGTGAGCGCGGAATTGATGACAAACAGGTTCTGCAGGCCGATCGGTGCAACATAAGCAAGGCCAATCGTCAGCCCCTGCAAATAGAATTCCATTGGTTTCCCCTTTCCGGCTTTACTCCGTTTTCCTAACCTGCTATTATTATAATAGTTTTTTTGCGTTCCGCAAGAACGCAGTTCCCGCTAACCAACTTAGGAGGTGCTTACCGCATGGAAGCTGCGCATCCCAACTGTCCCTGCATGGAAACCTGCCCGCTCAACCGGGCCCTCGGCCTCATCGGCGGAAAATGGAAAATGCAGATTCTCTGTTCGTTGCATAACAACGGGACTTCCCGCTATAACGCGTTGCGCAAAAGCCTTGATGGTGTTTCCAATACCGTGCTCTCCGCAGCGCTTAAGGAGCTTGAGCAGGATGGACTCGTTGCGCGGCAAGAATATCTTGAAGTCCCCGTGCGCGTGGAATACAGTTTAACCGCACGGGCCGAAACGCTCATGCCCATCCTGGATCGGCTTGCAGATTGGAGCATGGCAGAGCTTTGCTAAGAAGGGTTTCATTTCATAATACAAGGAGGATTTCCAATGGAGTTGCAACGTTTGGAAGCGGCGCGTGCCTATGCGCGCGAACAGGAGGATGTGCTTGTTGCGCTGATCAAGGAGCTTTGCAAGATTCCTGCGCCTTCGCACCAGGAAGGGCAACGCGCGGCATTCATTAAGAACTGGTTTGAGAAGAACGGCTTTTCGGGCGTTACGATCGACGCGGCGCAAAACGTGATTGCGCCGGTTCATTGCGCGCCTAACCGCGAAGTGGTGGTCTTTATGGCGCATACGGACACCGTTTTTCCCGATTTAGAGCCCATGCCCATGCGCCAGGAAAACGGCAGGCTTTATTGCCCGGGCGTTGGGGATGACACGGCAAACCTTGCCGCGCTCATGCTTGCAGCGCGCTATTTCAATGCTCAGCCGCAAACGGCGGATTGCGGGTTCCTGTTCGTGGCCAATTCCTGCGAGGAAGGGCTCGGGAACCTAAAGGGCTGCCGTCAGCTGATGCAGGATTATGCGGGCCGCGTGCGGGAAGTGATCTCGTTTGATGGCTCGCTGGGCAGCGTTTGCAACAAAGCGGTCGGCAGCGCCCGTTATCGGGTCACAGTTCGCACGGAAGGCGGCCACTCCTTTGGGGCTTTTGGCAACCGCAATGCGATCCACATGCTTGCTTCCATGATCAACACGCTCTATGCCGTAAAGCCACCCGCCGAAGGCAACAGCAAAACCACCTACAATGTGGGCAGCATCGAAGGCGGCACTTCTGTGAATACCATTGCGCAGGAAGCTTCCATGCTCTATGAATACCGTTCCGATTGCCGCAGCTGCCTCGATCAAATGAAAGCAATGTTTGAAAGCGTCGTTGCCGCTTACCGCAACATGGGCATCGCAGTAGAAGTGACTCTGCTGGGTGAGCGCCCCTGCATGGGCGAAGTGGATCCTGCGCGCCAGCAGGCGCTCGAAGCGCGCATGACGGCAGCACTCCAGTCGGAAACCGGGCTCACGCCCTCCTTCCATTCCAGCTCCACCGATTGCAACATCCCGTTTTCCTGTGGGATCCCTGCTTTGAGCACGGGCATCTACCGCGGCAGCGGCGCGCATACGCGCGAGGAGTTTATTGAGCTTGCAAGCTTGCCCGATGGCCTGCGCACGATGCTCGCGTTCCTATTGAGCTACCTCGGTGCATAAGCGCCTGCAAAAGCATTCTGCAGTGTGCGCCCAGGCGTTCATATCGAAAGCCATTTTTAGGATTTCGCCTATGGCAATGGCGTGCGTCCATTTTAATTTTCTGGGAAATATCCTTCCATTGCAGCGCTCGGCCAAAGCCGGGCGCTGCAATTTGCTCTGTCTGAGGATGGCGGTGCGCTCCCGAGTCAAGCTGGGCGGCCTGCATGACAATCTCGTAGAAGCCTTAGGTTCTTTTTATGACACACCGGCCATAGTGCATCTTCGTATCCGCATCTGTTTTGGGGCGGTCTAAGCTGTGTTCTTTGGGAATGCCCTATATCGGCGTGTTTCTTCCGCTATGTCCTGCATCCAAGCTTCGTCCATGGCTATCCCCGGCAAGGCATGCCGCCTTGCGCTTGATTCCGCGGGCGGAAAACAGCCAGCAAAGCCTTTGCAGAGAGGCTTTTGCGGCCCTGTGCGAGTGGCACGGACTGCTTTCCCGGCAGAACGAGGGGTGCGGGGAATCAAACGCAAAAGCGTTTAAAGCAGAAAAATTCCTTCCATTATTTCCCGCCGTGTGCACGGGTGCAGTGTTAGACCAAAGGAGTTCCCAATATTCGAAAACGCCCGGCCAGAATCGGGCGTTTTCCCTGCATTTAAATTACTGTAACGGATCTGTTTCCCGCCAAGCCAGCACCTGCGGGAGCAGTGTTTCAAAGAGCATATCCCTTGTTTTTGGTGTGACGGTATAAAGCAGTGCATTTGGATGCGCGCGCACCGCCTGCAAAAACGGCACATCCTCCCGATCCTTTATCGCTGCAAGCACGGGCACCGTGCCTGCAAGGGCATCGAACACAGCCTTTTGGAACGCCTGCGCTTCCGCCTCCATAAAGCCCAGCTCATCCATTACAAGAATGCCGCCCGGCTGCGCGGCATTTAGATATGCTGCGCCCAAAACATCGAATGCTTCAAGGTGTACCCTATGCACTTTGCTGTTGCAGGTTCCCGTTAGGTTTGCTGCCTCGTAGCGACGGTCGGCCTCCAAAGCGCCTGCTGGGTGAATATAAATAGGATGAAATCCTGCGGCATCCGCTGCTTCCCGTTTTGTAACGAATCCATAAACCGGCATGCCGCTTGCAGCGCAGAGCTTTCGTATCAGCGTACTCTTTCCGGCACCGCGCGCGCCGGTCAAAAGGATATGGCGCTTTTGTATCATGCCTCTCCCCTCCGCGCATTGGCACGATGCGCGATCAGTTCCGCCGCAATGCTGATCGCAATCTCTTCCGGCGTTTCCGCGCCGATGGGCAGTCCGATCGGCGAATGGATACGCGCAAATTCCGCCTCCGGGATGCCAGCCGCAAGCAGCCGCGCATGTGTTGCTGCGATTTTATGCCGGCTTCCGATCATGCCGATGTATGAGGCAGGGGTTCGAAGCATCTGTACAAGCACTGCAAAGTCCGCTTGATGCCCCCGCGTCATAATAACGGCATAATCATTCGGCGTTATGGAAACGCGGGCAGCCGCCTCCGCAAATGGCGCAACGAGGATGCGTGCTGCATCGGGGAAACGCGCAGGGCTCGCAAAGCGTTCCCTGTCTTCATATACCACTATGGAAAACTCGATCTTGGAGAGCACTGGCACAAGCGCCTGCGAAACATGTCCTCCGCCGAACACATAAACGAACCCGGCGCGGGTCAGCGGTTCCACGCAATAGCAGGGTTCCCCTTGCGTGCGCGCTACGCGCGGCCCAAGGAGCGGGAGAATCTCCGCCTCTGGAATATCCTCTGCAAACAGAAGTCCTTCTTCGCGCGTATAAACGCCCAACTCTACGGCGACACCGTTTGCAAGCTTCGTGACCAACCACGCATCCCGGTGCATTTGAAACAGCGCTGCAAGATACGAAAACAATGCCTGCGCAGCCGCATCCCCACCGGCAAAGAATTGGAACGCAACCACTACCTGCCCGCCGCATACCATGCCGATGTCTGCAACCTGGTTCGGTGCAAGGTGGAATCCTTGAGTAAGCGCGCATCGGCGTGCAAGCGCCTGCCGGGCAAGCGCAACGCTCTCATGCTCCACCGCGCCGCCGCCGACAGTCCCGCGCGTTGTGCCATCCGCAAAAACTGCCATTCTCGCACCGCTGCCCCGCGGTGTGGAGCCGGAGCTTGCAACAATCGTGCAGAGTACCGCATCCTCGCCGCGAGCGATTGCATCCCGCAGCGCTTCAAACAATTCTTTCATAGCATTATGCGGCAGGCGCTTCAGCCGCAGCCCCGATAGAATGCTCCACCAAGGCATCATATTGCGCTTCGGTAAGGTCGCTGTGATAAAACAGCTTGAAATATGCAGCTACTTCCGTATAAAGATCATAAGTGGCCGCCTCGGGGTAGAGGAGTTTCGCCATCCAGAGCATGCCGAGGTACCGCTGCACGGAAGGCGGGAACCCCATCCAATTGTAGGGCCCCAGCGGGACCTCATAATATGTGCCGTTCCGGATGGCGGCAACCTCCTGCCAGGTTGCGTCTTCCCCCACGGTAGCATAGATGCTGTCGGGCGCAAACAGGATCACATCCGGATTCCAGAGGAGGATCTGTTCCATGTCCACTTCATTGCCTGTCCCCTTGCTGGAAGGCGCCTCCACGACGGCCAGATTGTTGGAAAGCAGGTCGATGATCTCCGCATGATAGCTTCCCTGCGCAATCACGTTTAGGCCGGCATCCCCCAAACAGTAAAGCAGGTTGACCTTTTCAACGCGCTCTGCAAGCGCAAGCGTTTGCGCATAGATTCTATTGCAATATGCAGCAAGTTCCTCCGCGGCATCGGGCATGCCGACCAGCTCGCCCAGTTTGCGGTAAGCATCCCCCATCGTTTCGGTCGTTGCCGTAACATGCACAAACGGGATCCCCGTCTGCTCCTGCAGCGCGTCAAGGTCCTCCACTGCGCTATCCTTTGGCTCGCCCACATCGATCACGATCTCGGCCCCGCTTGCAAGCAGGGTTTCCAGGTTCAGTTCCCCTTGCCCACCATAAAGTTGGCCAAGTTCCGGAAGGTTATAGTACTCCGTTGCAAGATACTGCTCTGCGGATGTATCCCATGCAGATGCAATGCCAACGAGTTTATCCGGGCAGAGCGCAAACAGCACAATCTGCGCCAGCGGTCCGGAAACCGCGACTTTTTCAATTTCTGCTGGCAGCTCTACCGTGCGCCCAATGGAATCCGTAAAGGTGCGTGTATTAGGCGCAACCTCCTCTGGGGGCGTGGTTTCTTCCGGCGCTTCTATTTGCGCCGGTGCGAGCGTATCAACGGGCGCCGGCGTATCCGTGGGCACAAGCGTATCCTCGGTGCATCCCGCGAGCGATGCAACCAACAGAGCCGCTAGCACCAAAGCGATCAACTTTTTCATACGAGTATCCTCCAAAAACAAGGTTTATGGCAAATCGGGAATCTCTCCCGCATCCAGCACAATCAAGCCCAGTGCGCATCTGGCGGAAAAATAATAGGGAAATTCCAAATCCCCGGTTTTTATAACTTCTTCCATCTGCGTCATAGCAGAGTGCGCGCCGCTTCCACCATAGATTGCAAAAAAACGCGCCACTTCTTCGCGCGAGCGAAATGGTTGCCCCATTTCAAGGGAAAACGTTTGCGTCGTATGCGGCACATGGAGCGCGGTGAGCTCCTGGCATGCCGTTTGGAAATTCAGCCGCTGGGCCGGCTGATTTCCAGCCGCAAAACGATGTTCTATGTGGTCCCGCTTCACAAGGATGGCGCGCCCCTTGCACTGCGTGCGCACCGCTTTGAGCGTTTCCTTCGTGTGCCCGAAAAAGCAGAATACCATCGCATCATAGCGGGGGGTGGGCCGCTGGGCGAACAAATCGCCTTGGACAATTTGAATGTTATCATAGCCCATGCGCACTGCGTTGCGTGCAAGCACTGCAAGCGCAGCGGAGCTTGCGTCCACCGCGGTAATGCGGCGGCAATGCGGCGCAAGCGCAAGACTTAGGAAGCCGAGGCCACAGCCAGCATCACAAACATGGGCATTCTCTGGAAGGAACGGAAGAATATGCTGTGCAATCGCCGCATCGAATTGCACGCGCACTGCAGCATCTTCACGAAAACGGATCGTTTCCTCTGTCCATTCAAATTTCATGCATTTCCCTCCCCAACGCGCGGCGCGATCAAAATCCCGCTTCCCGTTTTTAGGAACTCCGTGTGCACGCCGTAAAGGCGGTAAAGCAGCGCTGCATCCATAACCTCCGATGGATCTCCCAAGGCCGCAGTTTCCCCTTCCAACAGCGCAAGCACCCCATCCGCATAAGAGAGAGCGTGTTGCGGGTTGTGCGTGGAAAACACCACCGCGTAACCTTCCCGCGCAAGCGCGCGCGCATGCTCCAGCACCCGTACCTGGTTGCCATAGTCAAGGCTTGCCGTGGGTTCATCCATCACGAGCGTATGCGCTGCCTGCGCAAGCGCACGCGCAATAAGAACAAGCTGCTGTTCCCCACCGGAAAGCTTGGAAAAAGGCTTTTGCGCAAGCTGTGCAATTCCGAGCCTTTCCAATGCCGCGAGCCCTGCTGCTTTCTCCTTCTCCTTTGGCACGGCAAGCGGCGAAAGGCCATGGGTGGTGCCCATAAGCACCATCTCCAGCACGGAATAGGAAAATGCTTGCCCATGCACCTGTGGGATATAGGCAATGCGGTGCGCGAGCGCGCGGGCGGGCAGCGTGCGCGCATCCGTTCCGTCCACGAGAATGCGCCCTTCATAGCGGCTCATTAGGCCAAGGATGCACCGAAACAACGTGGTTTTTCCAGCGCCGTTGGGCCCGAGCACTGCAAGAAGGCGCCCATCCTCCGCCGAAAAGCTCACCCCGCGCAGCACGGAGCGCTGGCCATAGGCAAAATGCAGTTGTTCCACCACAATGCTCACAGCGTTTTCTCCCGCCTCATAAGCAAATAAATGAAGAAGGGCGCGCCCACAAAGGCAGTCAAGATGCCGATAGGGATCTCCACCGCAAGCAGGTTGCGCGAAACATTATCCACCACAAGCAAAAATGCGGCGCCTAGCAGCATGGAAGCAGGCATAAGGTAGCGGTAATTGCTCCCCACAAGCTTCCGCGCAAAATGCGGGATCACTAGGCCAACCCAGCCTATCATGCCCGAAACGGCAATGCTCGCCGCCGTAACAAGTGTTGCACAGAGGATAACGGCCAAGCGCAGCAGGTTCGTGTTCACCCCAAGCGTCTGCGCCTCCTCATCCCCCAGCGTTAAAAGATTGATGCGCCAGCGGATTAACAGCAATGGAATGCAGCCGAGCGCCATAGGCACAGCCGCAAACCCAAGCTCTGAAAGCTTCGCGCCGGAAAGGCTTCCCATCAGCCAATAGGTGATCGCGGGGAGCTGGTTCGTTGGATCCGCTACGAGCTTCACATAGGATGTTGCTGCCGTAAACAGGGAGCCGATCATAATGCCACCCAGGATCAAATTCACAACCCGATGCCCCGGCGCGCGCTGTGCAAGCAAAAACACGAGCAGAACCGTGATGAGGCTTGCTGCAAATGCGGCAAGTGAAACGCCCTCGTTTGATGCGCCGTAAAGAATTGCGAGCGCTGCGCCGAATGCTGCGCCGGAGGAAGCGCCCAACAGATCCGGCGATGCCATGGGGTTTTGAAATACACCCTGGTAGGATGCGCCCGCAGCCGAAAGGCAGCATCCCACCATGCAGGCAAGCAAAATGCGCGGCAGGCGAATGTTGATCACAACCGTTTCCATTTGTGCCGCCCACGGCACGGTTTCCGGCAGGAACGCAACGGTGCGTTGCAGCAACCAGCTTAGCCCATCTTCTACGAGCGCGGCGCATCGATAAACAAGAATGCGCGCCACATCCCAAATTGGAACGCCATAACGCCCAAACGCGAAAGAAGCCAAAAACAACGCAAGCAGAAACAGCGCAAGCAGGAACAACATCCTGGAAGGGGCGTGCATGCAGCGTTGATGCGGTTTGATTGATCTGTTTTTGCGTGAAACATGCATATGGTACACCGACCGTTATTTTTTCTTGAGAATAACGCTATTTCATTATAGCAGATTGTGAACGCTTTGTCCATCCAAAGTATGGTGTTTTTCGGCAATACCTTACTGTAGCCCGTTGTTGTAGGAGAGCTGCCCTAAAGCGCGCAGCAGTTTCAAGAAAGCCAGGCATGCATATTCTTTCGCATCGTCTTTAAAAGCGGAATCTGCGCGCCCAGTTTTCTCGCAGCTTTTCTGCATGCTCCGGTGCAACCTCAATTTCCATATGCGTTCATTCCCGTTAAGGGGGATGTCCGAGACCCTGCGCAGAGCCCAAAAGCTAAGGCCTCTTTTTATATTTGGGTGTAACGCGTTTTGGGCAAGGATTTCGGTTTTGTGCCTAGCATTCGCTCTTTTCTTTGCGGTGGCAGGGCTGCTCAGAGAGAGCAAAAGCTTTGAAGTGCCGGAGGATATTTCCCTTCCTAAAATACCAAAGCTTTGCGCGCATCCCATTGGTATTTCCCGAAAAATATAGTATGATAATTAAAAACTTGCGTGCGAACAGGAGAGCCTCATGCGGTTTTCATTTCCCTGCAGCCTGCCAAAGATTACGGCAATCATTGGGGGCGGTGGCAAAACGACGCTCCTTTTCAAGCTTGGGCAATGGCTTGCCGAAGCTGGTGCCTCTGTTTTGCTTACTACCACGACGCACCTTGCCTTTCCCCCTCCGGCAGGCACAACATTTTGCGCACCTGCTACACCGGAAGAAGCCGCCGCTGCCGCACAGCGTGCGCAGCTCGTCCTTATGGGATACCCAAACGGCAACGGCAAAATGACCGGGCTTGCGCCGCAATATCTTACGGCTGCGGCAGCAGCGTTCGACTATGTGCTTTGCGAGGCGGACGGTTCACGGCACATGCCGCTGAAATGGCACAGGGATTCTGAACCCTGTATCCCTGCAAATACAGGGCTTGTCATCCAGATTGCCGGCCTTTCTGCGCTTGGCAAGCCGGCCGGCGAAGTGCTGCACCGGTGCGTGGAAGCCGGCATGGATCCGGCGCATTGCATTGTGGAAGAAGATATTGTGCGCCTTATGCTTCGAGCGTTCCAGCATAGCAGCGCAGCATGCCCCGCGGTAGCGCTGCTCAACCAGGCGGATACGCCGGAACTGCACGCGCAGGGGGACGCTATTGCAAAGGAGCTTCGTGCGGCAGGATACCCCGCCGCCGTTTGCGCATTACGAGAGGATGTGATTGGATGCTGGTTTTAATACGCGGCGCAGGCGACCTTGCAACAGGTGTGGCCATGCGGCTGCACCGCTGCGGCTTTTCATTGATTCTGACCGAACTTGCAGCGCCGACTGCCGTGCGGCGTACGGTGGCATTTTCAGACGCCGTTTACCGCGGTTCTGCCACAGTAGAAAGCGTAACTTCCCATTTGTGCCAAACCGAAGCGGAGGTGCGCGCGGCGCTTCATGCGCATGTACCGGCCGTAATCGTTGATCCCACGGGAACAAGCATCGCGCGATACCATCCCGATGTGCTCGTCGACGCGATGCTTGCAAAGCGCAATCTCGGTACACGCATTTCAGATGCGCCGCTCGTCGTTGCGCTGGGGCCGGGCTTTACGGCAGGCGTGGACTGCCACTGCGTGATCGAAACGATGCGCGGGCATACCCTTGGGCGCTGCATTTATGAAGGTTCCGCCCTCCCCAATACCGGCATTCCCGGCAACGTTGGAGGATATACGCGCGAGCGCGTGCTCTATGCGCCGGCCGCTGGCATATTTCATGGCCATTTCCCCATCGGGGCCATGGTCACCGCAGGCTCCATTGTTGCAGATGTGGATGGCGTCCCACTCCGTGCGGAAATCGCAGGCTGCCTGCGCGGCATCCTGCCCGACGGCATCTCCATCTCCGCTGGTACCAAAGCCGGCGATATTGACCCGCGTTGCGCGCGGGAGCATTGCTTCACGGTTTCCGATAAGGCGCTTGCCATCGGCGGCGGCGTCCTTGAAGCGATCCTCCATTGGCGCGCGGAAATGGAACATAAGCTTTAATTTAAAAACGGAGGAAACATCTCATGAAAAAGCAGTTTATCCCAAGGGAAAAACTCAGCAAAAAGGCACGGCGCGCCCTGGATGCGGCCAAACGCCAAACATGGGCCATCAGCCCCGTGAGCCGAAAAGCTGAAAGCAAAAAACGATACGACAGAAAAAGAGCCCGGCGGCCAGAAGATGGCGATGGGCTCTTTCCTTTTTTCTGGTTTTTTCATCCAAGCGCAACATCCAGCACCATCATCAGCGCAAAGCCCAACGCCGCGCCAATGGTGCCGAGATTCGAATGTTCCCCTTGCTGCGCTTCCGGGATCAGTTCTTCTATTACAACATAAAGCATCGCGCCTGCGGCAAACGCCAGGATATAAGGCAGGATCGGCGTTACAAGGGAGGTCAGCAAAATCGTGAGCACCGCGCCGATCGGCTCCACAGCCCCGGAAAGAACGCCATAGCCGAACGCCTTTTTCCGCGAAACACCAAGGTTCACCAAGGGCATGGAGATGATCGCGCCCTCCGGGAAATTTTGAATCGCGATCCCGGCGGCGAGCGCGAACGCGCCAGCGGCTGTGATCGCTTCATTTCCAGCGCGCATCCCGGCGAACACAACGCCAACTGCCATTCCTTCCGGAATATTATGCAAGGTGACCGCAAGCACCAGCATAAGCGACCTTTCCAGCATGCTGGGGCGCCCTTCCGGCATTGTAGCGTTCAGATGCAGATGGGGGATCAACGTATCCAATGCGAGCAGGAAGCCGATCCCTACCAAAAAACCTGTCGCCGCAGGCACCCAGGCTACCTTTCCTGCCGCTTCTGCCATCGCAATGGCGGGAATCAGCAATGACCATACGGAAGCCGCAATCATCACCCCCGCCGCAAAGCCCAACAGAAGCTTTTGCAAGCGCACATGCATGGCTTTTTTCATAAAAAGGGCCGTTGCAGCCCCGAGCACCGTCCCAAGGAACGGAATAAACACCCCAATGGATAGCTTTATAGTTTCGTGCATCGTATTTCCTCCGGATGCAATATCGCTCCATACAAAGTTAGCATATTCTAACCCGTTTTTCAAGTCCATCCTTTGAAAATTGTCCCTAAACGCATTCGATGCGCCGCACCCTGTGCGGTTCGGCATGCTTTGTGCGGCGAATACGCCCAAGTTGCCCTGTGCCCAAGTTCTTCCATTGCAAAGCAAAATTGAGCATGCCTCCCTAAAAGAGGCGATAACAGAGGAAACCGCCGGTCAAGTTCGGTTCCATTCACCTCGGCGCTGTGTTGGATGCTTGGGAAGAGGATAGTCTGCCTGCGTCCGCCTGCTTTGCGCCAGAACAATGGAGCTGCACTTGGCGCTGCGCCCTTGAAGCGGGCAAATCTGCGACAGATGCGCGAAAGAGGGAGAGGCAAGCCCGCTGTGGCACGGCTCTCGGCGATGCCGATGCGGTTGCCACAAGATCCCCCTTCAAGAGCGATGTTTTTTAGGCCACTGCCCCTAAACGGGGTGTGAATTTTCGGCCGTATCCTGGGCAATGCAGCAGAGAGCGGGTGCTGCTTATGCAGCGCAATTCCGTTTTCCTTGGTTCCGCAGGCGATGGCCTCTCTTCTTTCGCGCATGATCGAGCGTCTGCGCCAAAATAAAGTTTGGTTAGATGCTCTTAGGTGGTCTGGGATGTGCCGGATATCACTTTTGCAAGGTTTGCATGGTCTTTCGCGCCGCCAGATCCGTTTCAAGCCACTGCTCTGGGATCCCCTAAATTTCCAAAGGAGATGCCGCGCGAAAAAAGAGCATCTCCTCGGCAGGAGATGCTCTTTTGCTTGTTTGAGGTTATTTCTTGCTGATCGCACCAAATTTGCACGCTTCCATGCACGCGCCGCACTTAATGCACTTCGCGGGATCGATCACAAACGGCTTCTTGATTTCACCGGAGATTGCGCCAGCCGGGCACTTGCGCGCGCAGAGGCTGCACCCGCGGCACTTTTCCGGATCGATGGTATACTGAAGCAGTGCCTTGCACACGCCAGCCGGGCAACGCTTTTCATAAATATGCGCTTCATATTCATCGCGGAAATAGCGGATGGTAGAAAGCACGGGGTTCGGCGCGGTCTGCCCAAGGCCGCAGAGAGCTGCCGCTTTGATGTTGTAAGCGAGCTTCTCCAGCTTTTCGATATCGCCCGGTTCGCCCTTTCCGCTCGTGATCTTTTCCAGCATCTCGAGCATGCGCCGCGTACCGATTCGGCAGGGCGGGCATTTGCCGCAGGATTCATCCACCGTGAATTCAAGGAAGAATTTCGCGATGTTCACCATGCAGTTGTCTTCGTCCATAACGATCATGCCGCCCGATCCCATCATGGAGCCAATGGAGATCAAGTTGTCATAATCGATAGGCACATCCAAATGTTGTGCTGGGATGCAACCGCCGGAGGGGCCACCGGTTTGCGCGGCTTTAAACTTTTTCCCGTTCGGGATGCCGCCGCCAATCTCATAGATGACTTCACGCAGCGTAGTGCCCATGGGGATTTCTACAAGGCCCGTGTTGTTGATCTTTCCGCCCAGCGCGAACACCTTCGTGCCCTTGCTCTTTTCGGTGCCCATGGAGGCAAACCATTCCGGCCCGTTCAAGATGATCTGGCAGATGTTTGCATAGGTTTCTACGTTATTGAGCAGGGTCGGTTTGCCAAAAAGCCCCTTTACCGCCGGGAATGGGGGGCGCGGGCGCGGCTCGCCGCGGCCGCCTTCAATGGAAGCAAGCAGCGCGGTTTCTTCGCCGCAAACGAATGCGCCGCTGCCAAGGCGGAGGTCAATGTCAAATTTGAAGCCAGTATCCATGATGTTATCGCCCAGCAGGCCGTATTCCCTGGCCTGCCCGATAGCAACGCGCAGGCGTTTTACTGCGATGGGATATTCCGCACGCACATAAATATAGCCCTGCTGTGCGCCAATTGCATAGCCCGCAATCGTCATAGCTTCCAGCACAGAATGCGGATCGCCTTCAAGAACGGAACGATCCATGAATGCGCCTGGGTCACCTTCGTCTGCATTGCAGCAAACGTATTTAACATCGCTTTCGGGCGCTTTAGCAAATTTCCACTTCAAGCCGGTCGGGAATCCGCCGCCGCCACGGCCGCGCAGGCCGGAGCGGATCACGGTGTCGATAACCTCATCGCGGGTCATCTCGGTGAGCACCTTCCCGAGCGCTTTATAGCCGTCAAAGGCAATATATTCATCGATGTTTTCCGGGTCGATCATGCCGCAGTTGCGCAAGGCGATGCGGTGCTGCTTTTTATAGAAATCAGAATCGTTGAGCGTGGTGTTGACGCCGCTTTCATCATGCTCCTTGTAAATGAGGCGCTGCACGGGGCGTCCCTTGATGATGTGCTCGTTTACGATCTCCTCAACATCCTCCGGTTTAACGTGGCTGTAGTATACGCCCTCAGGGTAAACCACAACGATCGGGCCTGCCGCACAAAGGCCGAAGCAGCCCGTGCGGATGACCTGGACTTCCTTGTCGTATCCGGTTTCTTCCAGTTTTTTATGGAAGTTCTCAATGATGCGCAGGGAATTGGAGGACGTGCAACCCGTGCCCGCGCAGACCAGCACATGCGACCTGTAGATCATCTTCTTAACTCTCCTTCTTGTCCTTCAGTGATTTTTACTCAAAATTGCCGATGGTGTATTCCATAACGGGGTTCCCGTTGACGATATGCTCCGATACGATGCGCCCCACTTGATCCGGGGTTACCTTGCAATAGGTTACCTTCTCCTGGCCTGGGAGATAGACTTCCACGATGGGTTCCAAGCGGCAAAGTCCGATGCAGCCAGTTTGGGAAACCGTGACGTTGGTAAGCTGGCGCTTATTCACCTCGTCCACAAAGGCGGCCATGACCGGGCGCGCGCCCGCCGCGATGCCGCAGGTGGCAAGGCCGACCACCACGCGAATACCATCCTCGCGGTTTTTGCGCAGATTGAGCTCATTGAGCGTTTTCTGCCGGATCGCCTCTAACTCTTTGAGTGTCTTCATGATTTCTGTACCTCCGTTGATTCTAATTCTGATTCGTTGCTATGGATAAATTCGGCGATAAAGGCGGTCACTTCCGGCGTATCCAGCGGAACCTCGCCCAGGATCTCCTGGATCTCCGCCGTATCAAGTGCGTATTCCTCGCCGTTGAGCTTATGCTCATATCTAAGGTGAAGCTTTGGATTGGCCGCGATGAGCATTGCAATGGTGTCCGCAATGTTGCCAAGCGGCGGCCGGTCAATATGGCTGCGCTGATAGGTGCCGGCAATGCGTGTCCCGCGCCCCAATTCACTTTCCAGCGTAAATGTGCCTGCGCAGTTCTCGCAGCCAGCCTTAAACAGCGGAATGCCCAACCCGACCTTGCGGGTGGTGCGCGTGGTCACAAACGGGTTTTGCACCGATTTTGCCATCTCCGCGCCCATGCCGCAGCCATCGTCGGTAAGGGAGACCGAAAAGGTATCCGCAGCGCTGTCTTCCTCGATGCGGATCAGCACATTGCCCGCACCTGCACGGATGGAATTTTGTGCCAGGTCAAGTATATGCAGCGAAATCTCCTTCACGTTTCCCCCTTTCCCTTGCGCAGCACCTGGATAAGGGCTGCCGGCGTAAGTTCTTGAAGTTCCAGCACGCAGGCGTCCTCCGCTTCGCGGATATCAACAAGCGTGTGTGCGTCGCTCGCATGAAGGCAGAGCTTTCCCGCCGCGCGATGCGGCACCGTCCGAAAGATTTCCACCGTTGGCAACGCGATATTTTCGGGCAGCATGCCCAGCACCGGCAAAAGGCTGTTCGCCCCCTTGTTAATGTGCGCCGGAACCATCACGCCGCCAAGCTCCCATGCAGCCTGCGCAAGATCCGAAATGGAAAGGTTGCACGCCGCAAGCAGGAGATGTTCTGCCTCCCCCAAAAATGTATCATCTTCATCCACAAGGATCTGATGGCCAAACAGCTCCGGTTTGTTCTTGATGTGGGGCTGTTCACGTTCGATCCGCATTCCCATATCCATGGCTTGGCTAAGCGTTTCAAAATAGCAGAGCAGGTGCACATCCTCCCGGCTCGTGACCTCGATTCCGGGCAGCACGCACACGCCGTATTCCCTGCCCGCCTTGCATGCTGCAGGTAGGTTGCGCGCACTGTTGTGATCGCACACAGCAACGGCAGCCAGCCCTTTGAGTTTTGCCATGCCCACGATGTTCCAGGGGGTCATATCATCATCTGCGCAGGGCGAAAGGCAGGAGTGGATGTGCAGGTCCACCGGGCTTTTCATCGTTTTTCAGCGCACGCCTAGCGCATACAGTCTGCCGCTGAGCGTATATTCGGAAAGCGCGCTGCGCAGCACCGGAATATCCTCTTCCGTAGCTTTAGCAAGCGTTTCCGGCTCCACCGCAGAGCCTTCGGCCACAATCACGCAGGAAAACTCATGCAAGCTAGCAACCGCGATCACGTTCAAGTGTGTCTGCACAGTGATCCAGGCCATGCCCGCATCCCCGCGCGCCATCACAAAGCTGAGCAGATCGCAGACACAGCCACCTGTTACCTCGCGTTCAAGGCTTGTTTGCGGCGTTAGCAACGTCAATTCCAGCGGTTCTATCAATTGCGCAACGGTCATGTTTGCCTCCCATACGTTTTCTTCCCTGCTACAGGTTGGTCAAATCCACCATCTGGCGTGCAAGCTGCTCTACCTTTTCCTTAAGCTTAAACACGCAGTCCACTTCCTTGGCATACCCGAGAACGATGTCCTCTGCAAGCGTGCGACAGGTTGGGCTGCCGCAGGAGCCGCAATCAAGCCCCTTAAAGGTTTTTGTAAGTTCGTCAATGCGCTCCATCATGCTGATTGCCTCAGCAATATTATCAGAAAGCTTTAGCGTATCCCTCGGAGCACACGGATCCGTCAAAATGTCATCCCGCGGTGCAGGCAGGGCAGGCGGAAGATCGCCATCCTCTTCCCGCATGCGCTCCACAAGTTTGCGCACCGTGTTTTGGGCAACAAAGGCATTTTCAAACACCAGCGGCCCACCCACACAACCGCCTTCACAGGCAGAGCCTTCAAAGAACTCAAGATCATCCAGCTTTCCGTTTTCAATTTCCTCAAGCGCATAAATTACATTATGGATGCCATCCACCGAAAGCGTATTGCTACGATGGAGCGATGCGCACTCGCCGCCATAGGTGGCCCAATTGACGCCCTGCCAGCTCGCATGACGTTTCTTACGAATTTTCTCCGAAACAGGCTGTCTAAGCTGGGAAGAAAGCAGACCATAAATATCTTGAATTGCAATTGCGCCATCCACATAGCCACTCCGTCCAGAATGGATGCTAGCCATTTTTGCCGGGCATGGGGTGATAAAAAACGCACCAATTTCTTCAATAGGGACATTGTGCTCCCTGGAGTATTCCTCCTTTGCCATCTTGCCTGCCACCTCCTTGGGGGAAAGCACGTTGGCAACATTTGGAAGCAACTCCGGGAAACGAACCTGGATAAGAGCTACGACCGCAGGGCAAGCAGAAGAAATCAGCGGCCTGGCCGTTGTGGTCTTCAGCAGCTCGCGCATGGTGGCAGATACAATATCCGCTGCGCGTGCTACCTCAAACACATCGCTAAACCCGAGTGAAAGCAAGGCACTGAGTACATGGTCTACGCTTGTAACGTTTCGAAATTGCCCATAAAGCGTTGGCGCAGGCAGTGCAATGCGGTGTTTGTAACGGAAGATCTCATTGATCGGATCCGTCTGCGCGACCTTCGCGTTGTGCGGGCAAATGCGCACGCATACGCCGCAATCAATACACAGTTCGTAAAGGATACTCGCCTTTCCGTTACGCACACGGATGCATTCCATCGGGCACCGCTTTAAGCATGTTGTGCAACCTACGCATTTGTCCTTTTCCAGTTTAACGCTATGGTAGATCTGTTTTTTATCCATACGCACTCCTTCTGCCAGCGTGTGCGCTGGACCGCTCCAGGCGGATTGATTCCATTACGATTTATGGAGTTAAAAGAAAGCCCATTTCAATCGTTGTTCCAATTCCTAACTCAGAGGTGATCTCAAAAGTATCCGAGCAGCGTTTCATATTTGGAAGTCCCATTCCGGCACCAAATCCCAGCATGCGCACCTGTTCCGATGCGGTAGAATAGCCTTCCTGCATCGCAAGGCCGATATCTGCAATGCCCGGACCCGTATCCTTAACGACGAGAACAATGTGGTCGGGGTAAACCGTAATGGTCATACTTCCGCCAAACGTGTGAATCGCAAGATTGATTTCTGCTTCATAAGAAGCAATGGCAAGCCTGCGCACCACTTTGGAGTCTACTCCCAACCGTTTCAGCATGTTTTTATACGAAGCGGAAATCTGCCCTGCTGCAGCAAAATCCCCCTTCTCAACTTTGCGTGTTTCCTGATAGGTCGTCTCTTTTTCAATCCGTTCCATCCGGGCGCGCGCGTCCTTTCATGCCATGCTTGTAGAGCTCGCCGCAGGTGTTAAACATGCTCATATCCGTGCAGAGGACAGTGATCCCATTTTCCTCTGCTACCTCGATCATTTCCGGGGTAGGGCGCTTGCCGCGCACGAATACGATGGCGCGCAAATCCAAAATCTGGGCCGTAAGTACAGTATGCACTGTGCAAAGCCCGGAAATCAGCACGCGGTCAGAGTCGTTGCAAACCAGCACATCGCTCATCATATCGCTTGCGACGGCATAGGGAATATCCAACCCAAGGTTTTCTTCCCCGCAACGGACTTCTGCCCGCAGGATCTGCGCAATTTGGGATACTTTCACGCGGTGCTCCTCGTTTTTCAGCCGATTTGGCGATATTTATTCAGAATGCCAGATACTTCCTCCGGCGTTACTTTTCCATAAACGTCGTCATTAATCATCATTGCGGGGGCAAGGCCGCAGCAGCCGATGCAACGGGTGGCATCCAAGGTAAACAGGCCGTCCGGCGTAGTATGGCCAGGCTCGACGCCAAGCTGTTTGACCAGTTCGTCCATAACGAGCTGAGAGCCACGCACATAGCAGGCCGTTCCAAGGCAAAGGCCGATCGCATATTTTCCTTTGGGTTGCAATGTAAACTGGGAATAGAACGTTGCTACACCATAAATAGTAGATACGGGAACGCCCACCTCTTTGGAGATATAGTGCTGCACATCTTCATCCACACAACCAAAAATCTCCTGCGCATTCTGCATGATCGGGAGTAGCCCACCGGGCTGGTCTTTCCATTGCAGGATGACTTTGTCCAGCTGCTCGTAAAGTTCTTTCCGAGCGCCCTGTCCATTGTCCATGTGTCTTTTACCCTCCTTGAAAATAAATAGGCCAACGCATGCCGTTTCTTAGCACGGCATGCTACTTTCTATGATTTTATCATAAGGAATCGTGAAAAGAAAGTCAGAAATGAAGAATGCATTTTTAATTTTGTGGTTTTCACGCATTCCTTTTCAGCGGTGCCTTGAAGCGTCTCTACGCGTATTTCGCAGCATTTTTCCGCCCTTTTCATGCAAGTTCCGTCTTGTTTTCCTGCATTTTTTATTTTCATTTCCTTCTATATTCTGTTTAGCCGGGGGTACAAGTGCATGTTTTCCAAAGCCGATGAGATCCTCCCTGCCTGCCTTCTCGAGCGCTTTGCGTGCAAGCGCTCGATATTGCGGCATAAAGTATTGCATCAGCGCACGTTGCATTGCCTTTTCAGATGCACTCCGAGGCACGTAAACCCGCTCACCCGTGCGCGGGTCAAATCCAGTATAATACATGCATGTGGAAAGCGTGCCGGGCGTTGGATAAAAATCCTGCACTTGCTCCGGCCGCTGCCCAGTTCGCTTTAGGTATTCAGCAAGTTCTACCGCTGCTGCGAGATCGCTTCCAGGGTGAGAAGACATGAAATATGGCACAATATACTGCTCTTTACCAAGGTTGCGGTTCAGCTGCATGAATTTTGCAACAAAGCGGTCATAAAGGGTGCAGGCAGGCTTGCCCATGCGCAGCAGCACCCGATCGGATACGTGTTCTGGCGCCACTTTGAGATGCCCCGAAACATGGTTTTGAATCAGCGTGCGCAAAAAGGCATCGCTTTTATCATACATCACATAATCATAGCGAATTCCCGAACGAACAAAGACATGCTTTACTCCGGGCACCGCTGAAAGTTTTTGCAGCAATGCGATATAGTCCCGATGATCCACCTCGAGGTTTTTGCAGGGCGTAAAGCCCAGGCATTGCCGGTCGGCGCACACGCCGTTTTTGCGCTGCTTTTTGCAGGCTGGCTGGCGGAAGTTCGCCGTTGGGCCGCCGACATCGTGGATGTTTCCTTTAAAATCCGGCTGGCGGGTGAGCAGCTCCGCCTCCCGCAGGAGCGATGCATGGCTGCGCGCGGAAATTACCCGGCCTTGGTGGAACGTAAGCGCGCAGAATGCGCATGCGCCAAAACACCCGCGGCAAGAAGTAAGTGAAAACTTTACCTCGAAAAGGGCCGGTATCTCTTTTTGATAAGAAGGGTGTGGCGCGCGCATGTAAGGGAGTTCATAGACTGCGTCAAGTTCTTCTGTCGTCAACGGAGCGGCCGGCGGGTTGACCACGAGGAACCCATCCCCATGCGGCTGCACGAGGCGTTTCCCCCGAATGGCATCCTGTTCCCTATATTGCGTCATAAAGGCGGATGCATATGCTTTTTTATCCCGTGCAACAGCCTCATAGCTTTCGATTTGCTCGTATTCATAAACCTGTTCCAAGGAACGGGTCATGTAGCAGGTTCCATTTATGTAGGTAACCTGCTCGATTGGCAAGCCACTTGCAAGCGCATCTGCAATCTCAACAATTTGCCGTTCGCCCATGCCGTAAATGAGGAGATCGGCGCCAGAATCTGCAAGGATGCTCCTTCGCACTTTATCATCCCAATAATCGTAATGTGCAAAGCGCCGAAGGCTTGCTTCAATGCCTCCTATCACCACCGGGACGCCACGATAAGCCTCCCGCGCGCGGTTCGCATAAACGATCGTCGCGCGGTCGGGCCGCCTGCCCGCTTCGCCGCCAGGAGTATAAGCATCGCTGGAGCGGCGTTTTTTTGCGGAGGTATAATGGTTTACCATGGAATCAATGTTTCCCGCGCTGATAAGGAACGCAAGACGCGGCCGGCCCAGGCGTTTCATTTCCTCTGCGCTGTGCCAATCCGGCTGGGCAATGATGCCGACCGTGTATCCGTGGCTTTCGAGCACGCGGCTGATGATCGCTGGCCCAAAGCTCGGGTGGTCTACATAAGCATCGCCAATAATATATACGAAATCAAGCTGCACAATGCCGCGTGCGGCAAGTTCCGCAGCCGTAGTAGGCAGAAAATTGGATGGATATGCAGGAGGCGTTTGCTTTGTCATGCCTTTACTTTACCGCAAACGCCTCCGCATTTCAAGTAGCCTTCCCCGGCTCGATCAAAAGGTTGTGGATGAGGCCATCGTCCACAAGTGGAATTCCATCCTGCGGCCCCTGCGCTCCGCCGCGTACCGTGATTGCATATACTGCGTTTCCAAAGCGGTAGCGCACGGTGTATTCCGGAAATTGTGTGCATGGCGAAACAAACAAGCGCTCCCCTCGCCGCACCACGCCAAGGACATCCGAAAGCACAACCGTATAGAGCCAGCCGGCTGCGCCGGTATACCAGGTCCAGCCGCCACGCCCTGCGTTACGGCCCACGGCATAAACGTCGCCGGCAAGCACATAGGGCTCCGCTTTGTAGCGCCGCATGGAAAACGTGCTATCCGCATGCGAGATTGGGTTGAGCATGGAGAAAAGCTCCTGCGCGCAATCCGCCTTTTTCAAGCGGCAGGCCGCGCGCAGCAGCCATGCCGCAGCATGTGTATACTGCCCGCCGTTTTCCCGCACGCCTGCGAGATAGTTACTGATATACCCAACGTTTGCATCTGGTCGTTCAAACGGTGGTGCAAGCAACCGTACCAGGCCATTTTCCCGGTTTACAAGTAGCGCCATTGCAGAATCAAACGCCTCCTGCGCATGCGCAAGGCCGCAGATTGCAGCCCATGCCTGGCTGAGCAGATCGATCGCGCAAGCAGCGCTGCCGCGTGAACCGAGGCTCTCCCCGTTTGCAAAATATGCCCGGCGGTACCAGGCGCCATCCCAGCCCGCCTCCTCCAATGCAGCGCGAAGCTGCTCTGCGGATGCGGTATAATGCGCAGCGCGCGCATCATCTCCGCGCTGTGCGGCAATCGGTGCAAAACGGGAAAGCACATCCACAAGGAACATGCCGAGCCAGACGCTTTCACCGCCGTCTTCTCCTACTCGATCCATGCCGTCGTTCCAATCGCCATCCCCCATCAGCGGCAAGCCATGTGGGCCAAATGCAAGCGTGCACTCAATTGCCCGTGCGCAGTGCAGGTAAATCGGCTCTTGTTTCTCCCCTTCTTCCATCGCGCAATACAGATCGCGCGCCCCTTCCGGAATGGGTTTATCTTGAAGGTAAGGCACGCTCACATCCCAGATGGATGCATCCCCCGTGGCTTCCGCATAGGCAAGCGCCACATAAGGCAGGAACAGCCGATCATCTGTGATGTGGGTACGCACGCCATTTGCCGGCGGATGCCACCAGTGCAGCACATCCCCTGCCTCGAACTGGCGCGCAGCGCACAACAGCAGATGTGCACGCACGCGCGCAGGATCCATATGCAGGAGGCAAAGCATATCCTGGAGCTGATCCCTAAAGCCGATGGCGCCGCCGCATTGGTAATACCCCGTGCGGCCAAGCACGCGGGCGCTCCACGTCTGGTAAAGCAGCCACCCATTGAGGAGCACATTCATCCCCCGATCCGGCGTCTGCACCTGCACGGCGGCAAGCCGTGCCTGCCAGAGTGCTTTTACCATCTGGAGGCGCGCTTGCACCGCGTGCGCATCCAAGGAGATAAGCGGGGCAATCGTTTCCGGCGTATCCTCGCCCATCAATAACACCAGGGTGCGCGTTTCACCCGGGGCAAGCGTAAGCTGCGTGCGCAGCGCACAAAAACCCGTTCCATAGGCGTTTTCCACAGCATCCCAGGCATCGCGCGCCCAGCCGCCGCAGAGCACATCCTCCCGGCATGTTGCACACTCTACTGCATCCGCTCCGCCTGCCATGGCAATATAGGCCTGGGTTGCAGCGGGTTCCCGCAGATTTTCTGCATAGCAGGCGTGGCCGTCAAAGCGCGTGTGCACCGCCTCGGGATGCGGCAGGCTGGAAAGCACCCATTCCGCCGCATAAACCACGCCCACATGCCGCTCCCGCAGCATAGGGTTGTGCAACGTCAATAGCGAATATTTCACAGGCTGCTCCGCATCCACAAATACCAGGAGCGTTGCGGAAAGCTCCTCGGCTTCGGAAGCAAAACTTGTATACCCGAACCCGTGGCGCGTCTCCGTGCGCGCACCACGCGAAAGTGGCCCCTGCGTGAGCGTCCACGCCGTCCTGTCATCCAAATCATAAAGCAACAAGATTTCTCCTTTGGGATCACGTACCGGATCGTTTGCCCACGGGGTAAGCTTATGCTCCCGGCTATTCCCGCACCAGGTATATCCGCCCCCGCTTTCCGTTACAAGCGTTCCAAAACGCTCGTTTGCAAGCACGTTTGCCCAGGGAAGCGGCGTGCTTTCTCCCGGCGCAAGGCGGATCACATATTCATCTCCCGCTGCATTAAATCCTCCACAGCCATTTGAAAACTGTAGTTTTTCCTCTTCGGGCGCAAATGCACCGCGTGCCTCCCGCCGCGGCGTAAAGGTAGGTGTTGGCATCTCCCGCGCAGCTGGCGTAAGGAATTGGCGGTCCAAACTCTTTTTCGGATCTACGCAGATGAGACAAAGCGTCTCAAGCGTTGCGCGATCCGCTTCGGACAGCGCATAGGCATGCAGAAGATGCACGGTCTCCTCTCCACCTGCGCAGGCTTCGATCATGTCCTGCAAGCGCAAGCGCAGCTCGCACGCATATTCGTTTGGATAGACGCCAATCAATGCCAGGTCGAACCGAACGCCGCGCGCGCGTAAATAAGCATGCAGTTCCAGCAGCGTTTTTGCAATGCGTACGGAAGCATGCCGTTCCACGCGCAGCAGCACGATAGGCAGATCTCCGGAAATGCCAAGCTTCCAAAACCCTGGGATGCCTAAGCATAGCCCGGCAGGAAGCGCGCGGCCCTGCGGAATGCCAAGAATGATCCGTGCGGCAATACGCTCAAACAGCACTGCCTTTCCAGGTTCAATGCCTTGAAAACGCAGGGCGCTGTTTGCATGTGCCCAGGCAAGGTCAAACGCTTCGCCCGCTTCAGCCTGCATGGCTTCTACCTCCGAAAGCGCTGCTTTCTCGCTTTCCGCCATGCCGATAAGGAGCGTAAATTCCGCGCTTTCCCCCGGCTTCAAGGTGATGCTCGCACGCGCGCAAAGCCCGGGTTCGATGGGAGATGCAACCGTTTCCGGCGTAACCATAGGCGTTTGCATAGCCTGCACATAAGTGCGGTTACGGCCCAGGTAGGAAAGCCGATCCACCGCGTACTTGGGCTTTACGGGGCCGGCAAGGCGCGCATAGGCCCAACAGGCATTCTTCCCTCTGCGCGTAAAAAGGAGCGTATCTCCTTCCAATTGCGCGTCAACGGTAAGCTTCACAAACGCAGGATGGGCGAGGTCTTCCTCCTGCGTAGCAAGCGCAATCTCCGCAAAAGCGCCCACTTCCAACTCGTGCGGTTCCAAGCCATCGTTTTTAAGGAGCAGATGTCGTATCTCGCCGTCATGGCGAGGAGATACGCAGACGGCAAGGCGCGAGGAAATGCTGCCATCCCTGCGCTCATAGGTTACCTTGTACGGCTCGAGCGTTACGCGGTATGCATCTGCCTGCGTATTAGCTGGCGCACCCGCAAGGGACCAGACCTGCCCCCCATCCCGCACGAGGAAATGGATGCCGGAATCCGCGCGCAACGGATCTGGCCGGAATCGCGTAAGCAGCGTTTCGCCGCAGCGGCTGTAAGAAAGGCCATGATCCGTTAAAAAAACGGTATAGCGCCCATTTGTGAGCAGCTGCGTTTCCGGCACAGCCCCCAGGCGCGTGACTACGCGCGGCTTGCTTTCCCGGCGTGGCAGCGGTTTTTCCTCTCCTGTGCTGGCACTGCGGAACGCACGAATGGTAAGTGCAAGCGATGGCCGTTTTTCCGCAAGCAACAAGCTCATCGCGCGCACTTCGGGCACGCGGAGGAAGCACTTTGCAAGTGCGCCGTCTGTGAGGGCATTCGCCGCAGCGCAAAGGCTCATGCCTTGGTGATGCGCCATGTAGCTTTTCACCGTTTCAAACGGCACCTCTGCGCGTAGGCGCTGTGGCGTAAAATCCAGAGCCTCATAAAATCCATATTTCCCCAGGGCTCCAAGTGCCTCAAGGCGCATCAAGTTTTCCACTGCTGCCCGCGGGGCAGCCATGAGCGCAAGCATGGAAGCATATGGTGCAATTACGCGCTCCCGTTCCCGCGCCGGGCAAAGCGCGACTGCGCGCACGCCAAAGGCGCGGTATTGGTAAAACATCGCCCGGTCAAACGCATAGTATCCCGATTCCGAAATGCCCCACGGCGTTCCTGCAGGCACTGCCGCGCGCTGCGCGCGCACTGCAGCCGTGCAGCTTTCATCGAGAAGACTCCCAGGCACCACCCCCGTAAGGAGGGCGGGCATGAGATATTCAAACATCGTGCCGCTCCAGGAGATGAGCGTTCTCCCGCCATCCGCATCCACAAGCAGGCGGGAAAGGTTTTGCCAGTGTTCCGCATCCACCTGGTGCAATGCGATCGCAGTAAAGCTTGTCAAGCGCGCTTCTGAGGCAAGCAGATCATACCAGGACTTCGTAAGCGTTCCGGAAACGCAATCGAATCCAATGTGGAATAGCTTTTTCTTCGGATCGTACAGTGCGCGGAAATCCATACCCTCCGCAAGTGCGCGCAGGCGGCCCGCCAGC
This sequence comes from uncultured Clostridia bacterium, assembly GCA_944366945.1. Classification (GTDB taxonomy): domain Bacteria; phylum Bacillota; class Clostridia; order Christensenellales; family CAG-138; genus UBA1685. The sequence goes on along the minus strand of CALVWJ010000001.1, from coordinate 19,150 downwards.
GTTTCTGCCTCCTTCGTGCCAAATGAGAGAAGCGCGCTTTCGCATGCGAGCAGGCATGCGGCCAAGTTACCGCTGTCCACCGTGGAAACATAACGCGGTTCAAGCGGAACAAACGGTTCCAACGCATACCAATTATAGAGATGGCCGTTCCATTTTTCCGCATCCTCGATGCGCTCTGCCATGCGTTCAAGGCGCAGAATGAGGCATTGTACATCGATCAGTCCAAGCAGGTGTGCCGCCACGGTGGAAAGCATTGCCATACCAATATTGGTGGGAGAGGTGTTGTCGACCGTAACGCCTAGAGGGGCCTCTTGAAAATTATCCGGCGGCAGGAATCCCTGCTCCTCCTTGCAGAAGGTTTCAAAGTAGTTCCAGGTGCGCGCAGCCCATTCCGCAATGGCTGCGCGCACGGCCGGGGCAAGCGCCTCCTCTGCGCACGGGCGATCCAGGCGCAGCACGAGCGCAGGCGCAGCAAAAAACAGCAGTGCCAAAACCGCGCTCGCCAAAGGCATACGCCCCATAAAAATGCTGAGCGTCATCAGCCCGCCTGCTGTAAGGCAGGGCCAAAGCAGCCTGCATGTGTTCAGTAGGCCTTCCGTTTTTCCTTTCTTTGAGGCTTCCGCAGCCGTCTGCCATTCCAGCATATTGCGATGCGAGATGAGCACGCGCCAAAGGGAGCGGATGATAGCATCGCAATTCCTGTATGCAGCGAAGGGAAGTGTCACGAACTCAAGGAGTGCGCGCAGTGCCGCTTCTCCGCGATCTCGCAGGGCACCCCAGCCGCCTCGTGCCCGAAATCCATTCAAAAAGAAGGATCCAAGCAGCGCAAACATATCCCATAATAAGCCATCCCACAGCGCAACAATCCCGATCCAGATATATGCGCCTGCACCGAAATACGGCATGAAAAGCAGCAGAAGAAGCACGGATGGCGCAAGCAAGGTGCGGCGCAGATTATCGAGCATCTTTACGCGGGAAAGCAGGGAAAGCGGGGTCTTATGGGGGCCTGCGGCCGCATCGCGCAGATGCGGCAAAAGGAAGGGTAAGAGCTGCCAGTCCCCGCGCATCCAGCGGTGTTGCCGTTTCCACCATGCGGCAAACGTAGAAGGTTCTCCATCATAGAGCGCCACATCCCCAAGGAATCCCGCCCGCAGGAAGCAACCTTCCAGCAGGTCATGGCTTAAAACGGTATTCTCCGGGATCCAGTTCAATAGTGCAGCCCGGAATGCAGCCACATCGAAAATCCCTTTGCCGCCAAAATTCCCGGTTCCAAACACGTCTTGATAGAATTCGCTGGCAACCGACGCATAAAGATCTACGCCGCTTTCTCCGCTCATGAGCCGTGCAAATGGCGTTTTTGCAGCCGAAGAAAGCGTTTGCCGCATGCGCGGAGCGATCACACCATGCCCCAGCCGTACCACGCCATTTTGGTCTGAAACCGGTCTGTTCAGCGGATGTGCGATCGCACCGATGCATTTGGCCAACGCCCCGGGCGGCAGAAGGGTATCCGCATCCAGCGTAAGGCAATAGTGGATATCCTGCGGCAACGGAGCGCTGATGAGCGCAAAGGGTTCCGCATCCCCTGCCATAAGCAGTTCAACCAAGTCACACAGCGCACCACGTTTGCGCTCCCGCCCCATATAAACGCCGTCAAAGCGGGAAAGCTCCCGCCTGCGGTGCAAAAAATAAAAGATAGGCGCGCCGCCATTTGCATACCGTGCGTTGAGCGCATCAACCTGCTCCTTGGCCTTTTGGAGCAGCTCTCGCTCCCCATCGCGCCATTCCTCCGGGCCGTCCTTAAAATCGCCTAAAACCGCAAAGCAGCAATTGGCAAGCGGATTCGCCAGATAGTGCGTTTCGAGCTGTGCAAGCGAAGCGGCGATTCCCTCTTCGGAAAGGATCAGCGTTGGTACGGCGACGAGCGTGCGCGCTGTATCCGGCACGCCCCCCGCAAAATCCATGCGCGGAATGCGTTTTGCTTTGCGTCCCAGCATGGCAATACGCACCGCAAGAAAGCGGCCAAGGCTCCAAGATGGGAGAAACGCGAGAAGGAATGGCACGATCCCACCTGTAGCAGCAAGTGCGATAAGCGCCGCAGCGAGCACGCCTTCTCCCACAACAAAAAGCGCCAGTTTACGGTTTTCCGTCCAGCGAACATGCCGCCGGTCCGGGCGCAGTGCCGCCCAGAGCAGCGGCTCGCCTTCTTCAAACAGGTAAGCGCCCACATGCGCCAGCCTGCCTTCCCCTTCCTGCGCAAGGCGCACGGCCGTTTTTGCAACCACCGTTTCCGCCACCGCAAGCTGCTCTGCGCACCGTTCCACGCAGGCGCGATAATACGCCCGCGTTTCTGCATCCATCTGCGGGTAAACCGCGTCCTCGCGCAGCGCCGCTTCCACAGCGCTGAACCGCTCAAAGAAATCCCGAAAATCAAGCGCATCAAGAAAGCGCAAGCTTGCAATCGCGTTTTGCATGCGCATGGCATTCTGCGTTTGAATTTTGCGGTCTTTTCCAATAAGAGTATCCGCATCCACATCCGCCATGCGCAGCGCTGCGTTCATGCGTTCGATCAAGCGATACGCATCCCGTTCCTGCAAAAGCGACGCCAGCCGTTCCACGCAGGCTGGGCGTCCATGCAATCCAGCGCGCGCAAGGATTGCATCCACCCGCTTTTCATCCCAGGCAACGCGGCAGAGCACATCTGCGAGTTCCTTCGCGCGCAGATGCTCTTCTGCCCGATGTGCGGCAGCCGTGCTCATCAGCCGCACCGCGCGCACCACGCAAAGCCGGAGCATGGCCGGAAAGGCACAAAGTTCACACATGGACAGAGGGCTTATCTGCTGATAGGCAGCCAAATACCGCGCGAGTGAAGCATCCTCTATGCGTGCGTTATGATGCCCTACAAGGCCCACAGCTGCCGAATAGGCCCGCGGGATGCCCAAATGCTCCCCTTCGCGGTTTACGGGCAGCGCTTGATCCCGCAGCTGCTCGCTTGCGTTTATGAGCACGATAAGGCTTTTTTCCACAACATAAAAGGAATCCAGCAGCGTTTCTGCCGCAGGCGATAGTTCTACCCCAGCGCGGGCGCAGGCTAGAAGGCGCTTATAGTCCGAAAGGATCGCCCTTCGGTCGCCGCCTGGATGCAGCGTCTCCGTAAAATGGGCGCGCCGGGCACGCCCGCTGGCACGGCCTGCCAATTCACGTGCGCGCTCTTCAAGCCGCTCTCCCTCCAGCGTTGCGCCCACAAGCCCAAAAAACGCTCGGTTTACCGCCATATCCACATGCCCTCCTAAAAACTCTCCCCCTATTCTTTCCGGGCAATTCCAAAAAAACACGCCGGCAGGCATTTCTTCCTGCCGGCGTGGCGCGCTTTTCAAATGCTGCAACTTCCACATGAACAACTGCGCCCTTTGCAAGCGCCTTTATGCGTGCGGAAAGCAACTCGCTTTTTCATGAAAACGTTTTTACTGTTGTGGCACTGCTGCAAAGAACATGAGTTCCTCCGTGCCATCGTTGACAAGGCTGTGGGAATGCCCTTTCGGGCAATAATGGCATATGCCTGGTGCAAGCGTTTCCGGGCTGCCGTCACACATCGCTTTCCCGGTTCCACGCAGGATATAGATAATTTCGCAGCTCGTATCATGTACATGCGTTCCAATGGAAGCGCCTGGTGCAAGCCGCCCCAGCAGGATGCGGTTTTCTCCATCCAGATACATCCTTGCAAGCATCTCCTTTTCGCCGCCCTTAAATTTGGAAAGCACCGTTTCGCTGATTTCGGAAAAATCGATCCGCATGGTTTTGACCCCTTTCAACTTGGATTGTTTTCTGTTTTTTGCGCCAACCGTCTTTGTGCGCGTTGATCCAATAATGCATTCAATGAAAGCCCCGCCACGGCGCATACGCCGCCAATCCATTCCTGTACAGAGCCGCCCGCGCCGGAAAACGCATCGAGCAAAAGCCCCATGAATACCTGGCCGATAAAGAGCACCAGCGTAAGCTGAAACGCCGGCATGCGCGGCGTGACAAAGCTCTGCACCGACACCGTAACCACACCCATGAAACCGCCCAAAAATGCCCAAAGCGGCGGAGGCGCAACGTTTGCTCCGGGCAGCAGCGGTGTGTTGCCAAACAGCGCCGCAAGCAGCCATACGATGAGGGCCACGGAAAGCCCCACAGAGTAATTATACCATGTGCTTACAAAAAGGCTCGTCTTTTCTGCGAGCATGGCGTTCACGCTGCGCGAAAGCACAATCGTGACCCCCATCACAAACGAAAGCAGCACCGGCAGCACCGAGGTTTCCGCTCCATACAGCATGCACCCAATCCCTGCCGCCGTGCAAGCAAGGCCGAGCAGCTTTGCAGCATTGAAGCGCTTCACCGGCATGTGGAACAGGCCGAACTGATCTACAAAAAGGGAGGCGACCGTCTGCCCAAGGAGGCTCAGCGCAACCATTGCGCAAACGCCGATCCCGCCGGTGTAGGCAGCATTGTTGCAAACAACCGTGATTACGCCGATGGCGCCGCCCAGGAATACGCCGGGGCGAATGCCGCGCACAGCAAAAAGGCGCTCCCGGCGCGCAAGCGCAATCGCCGTTGCCGGCACAATGCCAACCAAATGGATCATAACTGTGGAAAGGTATGTGCCATAGGCTGCGGAAAGATTTCCGTTGACTGCGACCATTGCGGACACCAGCATTGCGGTAACGAATGAAATCAGATAATACATCTTCGTGTGCTCCTTTTCCGCCCATTAGGATACGGCAAGCCGCTTGACAATGAATAGGACATATGTCATATTCTAGGGAGGAGGATTCAAGCCATGCAGCAATTTCCGCTTTCCGCACTCCAACGCCAAAGGATGGCCAGCGCCTGCCTCTTCTCGGATGCGCTTTTCGGCGCTGTTGCGCTGCGTTTTGCACCGGGTGAGGCGGTCTGCACGGCGGGCCAACCGCTTCCCTATCTCCTGCTTGTGCTTTCCGGGCGCGCAAAGGCAAGCGTGCTTGCGGAAAACGGGCGCGAGCTGCTGCTCTGTTTCACGCAAGCGGGTGACTTGATTGGGGATTTGGAATTGATGCTCGGCACCGTCACCGCCGAAACAAGCATCCGCGCCATGACCGATGTTGTATGCGCAGGCGTCCCGCTTGCGCGCAACCGGGACGCGCTGCGCTCCAATCCTGCATTTTTAAACTATGTTGGGGCTGCGCTTGCAGGCAAGCTTAAGAACAGCACGGCCAACTGTTCCCACATCATCCTTTATCCGCTTGAGACGCGCCTTTGCGCCTACATTGCCGCCACGGCGCGCGCCGGCGTATTTGCAGAACCGCTCACGGAAACGGCAGACTTAATCGGCACGAGCTACCGCCACCTGTTGCGCGCGTTGGAGCAACTTGCATCGCAAGGCCTTATCGAGCGCGCTGGGCGTGGGCGTTACCGGATTGCCGATCCAGCAGCGCTAAGCGCCCGTGGGAAAGGTCTCTATGCTGGGGGGAAACCTGCGCGGGATTAACGCGCAAAGCGGGACGCCCACCGCATGGCAGGCGTCCCAACCTATTGCATGTTTTTTGTTTCAGCGCCCAGCTTGCAGTTCAAGCGATGCCAAACAGCATGCGCAGAGCCGCTACGCGCACCCGTAATTTCCGCAAAAGCAGTGTTCGCCATCCCTTAGGTGCTCGAAAAGCCGCGATTGCCTTTATTTCTGCAGTTCCGCCAGGCGCGCCTTCTGCTTTGCAAGCAGTGCCTTCGCATTTTCAAGCTTTTGCCGTTCCTCTGCGATCACGCGCTCGGGCGCTTTCGCCACAAAGCCTGCATTGCTGAGCTTGCCTTCGGCGCGGGCAATATCGCCTTCCGTTTTTGCAAGCTCCTTTTTCATGCGCTCGATTTCCTTTTCAACATCCACAAGGTCCGTAAGCGGGATGAATGCTTCCGCCAGCTGGCCCACCACGGAAACCGCGTTTTCTGGAATGCCGGCTTTGTCCAGCTGCACCTGCACGCGCTCCGCGCCGCCCAGCTTCATTATGTAAGGGGAAGCTTCCTCCATTGCGGCAGCATCGCTTGCGTGCGCTACAAGCGTCATGGAAACGCGCTTTGCCGGCGGCACGTTCATCTCGGCGCGCACATTGCGGATGGCGCGGATGAGGTCCATCACGCCCTCCATCGTGGCGGCTTCTGCGGGGAATTCAAGCGCTCCGTCATATTCTGGCCAGGCTGCGCGCATGATGGTTTCTTCCGCACCCGGCAGGCTCTGATAAAGTTCTTCCGTAATAAAAGGCATAAACGGATGCAAAAGCTTCATCGCGTTCGAGAATACGTACACAAGGATCGCACGCACATTGGCTTTTGCGGCTCCATCATCGCCGTTCAAGCGGGATTTCGCCATCTCGATATACCAATCGCAGAACTCCGCCCAGATGAAATCGTAAATCTTCTGCGCTGCAAGGTTGAGGTCAAACGAATCGAGATTCCCCGTCACTTCCTTTGCAACGGTATTAAGGCGATGGAGAACCCACTTATCCGCCATGTCGAGCATGGAACGGTCGATTTCGCCCGGCGTTTCCCCCTCCAGGTTCATCAGCACGAAGCGTGCTGCATTATACACCTTGTTGCAGAAATTGCGCGCCGCTTCCACCTTTTTGGTGTAAAAGCGCATGTCATTGCCAGCGCTGTTGCCTGTGATGAGGCTGAAGCGCAGGGAATCCGCGCCATAATCCCGAATGATTTCCAATGGGTCGATGCCGTTCCCCAGGGATTTGGACATCTTCCTGCCCTGCGCATCGCGCACGATGCCGTGGAAATAGACTGTGCTGAAGGGTTTCCGCTTCATGACCTCTTCGCCGAATACGATCATGCGCGCCACCCAGAAGAAGATGATGTCATAGCCTGTAACAAGCGTGGAGGTTGGATAAAAATACTTGAGCTCCTCCGTCTGCTCCGGCCAGCCGAGCGTAGAGAACGGCCACATGCCGCTCGAAAACCAGGTATCAAGCACATCCTCATCCTGGTGCATGGGTGCGCCGCACTTGGGGCATTTTTCCGGCGCTTCCTCTGCAACCACGGTTTCGCCGCACGCATCGCAGTAATATGCAGGGATACGATGGCCCCACCAGAGCTGCCGGGAAATGCACCAATCCCGGATGTTTTCCATCCAGTTATAATACGTTTTGTCAAAGCGTTCCGGCACGAACTTGATCTCGCCCGCACGCACTGCTGCAAGCGCTGGTTCTGCAAGCGGCTTCATATCCACAAACCACTGCTTGGAAACCAGCGGTTCCACCGTGGAATGGCAGCGATAGCAGGTGCCCACATTGTGCGCATAAGGTTCCACCTTCACAAGGTTGCCTGCCGCATCGATATCCGCGACAAGCTTCTTGCGGCATTCCATGGTTGTAAGGCCTTCATAAGCGCCGCCAAGCGCATTGATGTGCCCATCATCCGTAAACACGCGCAGCACAGGCAGGCCGCACCGCACGCCTACCTCGAAATCGTTGGGGTCATGCGCCGGGGTAATCTTCACCGCGCCGGTGCCGAATTCCATTTCAACATATTCATCCGCTACGATGGGGATCTCGCGCCCCACCACGGGGATAACAACCGTTTTGCCCACAATGCCCGCATAACGCGCATCCGCAGGGTTTACGGCAATTGCGGTATCGCCCAGGATGGTTTCCGGGCGCGTGGTTGCCACGGTAATGGAATAGGAGCCATCCGGTGCATCGTAGCGCACATGCCAGAGATGGCTGTTTTGCTCCTCATATTCCACCTCAGCATCCGAAAGGGCGGTTTTGCAGGCGGGGCACCAGTTGATGATGCGGTCGCCGCGGTAGATGAGCCCCTTGCGATAGAGCTCCACAAACACCTTGATTACCGCTTTATTGCAGCCCTCATCCATGGTGAAGCGCTCGCGCGCCCAGTCGCACGATGCGCCGAGCTTTTTAAGCTGCTGCACGATACGCCCGCCATAAACGCGTTTCCATTCCCATGCGCGCTCCAAAAATGCGTCGCGGCCAATGTCGCGCTTATCCAGGCCTTCCTTTGCCATCTGCTCCACGATCTTCACTTCCGTGGCAATGGATGCATGATCCGTGCCCGGGAGCCAAAGCGCCTCATATCCTGCCATTCGTTTGTAGCGGATGAGCACATCCTGCAGCGTTTCATCGAGCGCATGCCCCATGTGGAGCTGCCCCGTAATGTTCGGTGGCGGAATTACGATGCAATATGGCGGTTTGCCGGTATTGGGTTCTGCATGGAAGTAGCCCTTTTTCTCCCATGTTTCATAAAGCCTGTTTTCCACGGCGCTGTGGTCATAGGCTTTGGGCAATTCCCTGTTCATTGGCTCAATCCTCCTGTTTCTATTCGGTTCACAACCTACTGAAAATAAAAAGAGCCGTTCGCCTCAAAGGACGAATGGCTCGCGGTACCACCTTTGTTGGGCGCGCAATGGCTGCCCCACCTCAAATACGCCTTAACGCGGCGCGCCCGTTCCAGCTTACCCGAATACCTCCGCTCAGCCGGAATGCTCCGAAGCGACCTTCCGCGCCTGCCCGCCGACAGCCCTTGCAGCCGGTGAAGCCGTCTCTCTGATGCAGGATGGAGCGCGTACTCCTCTTCTTCAACGCAAACATCGTTCAATTACGCTTTAGTTTATGCGGGTTTTCGCCTTTTGTCAAGCGTTTGGAGGATTCTCTGCAATTTCGCAGTTTTCGGCAGCGTATTCCAGCAATAGGCCGATCAGCTCGTTCCTGCTATAGCCGCTTGCTGCGCAAAGCGTTTCCAGCCGCGCAACCAGTTCCTTGCGGATTCGGATGGAAAACGTGCGGCATCCGCCATCCCCTTTCCGCTTCGGTTCAATCACGAGCCGCTTCTGATTCATTTCGTTCCTTCTGCGGCGCTACTTAATAACTTCATATGTTATTAGCCCAAAGAAGATTTATGAACTGCTATTTCCATCCCAATGAACCAATGCGCCAAATGCGGAAGGGGGCTTTGCCACGATTGTGCAAGCGCACCCGGCGGCAATTTGTGCCGCAACTGCATTGCGGCATATGCGGAAAAGGTCAAGTCGGAAAACGTCCATTGTTCATCCGCAGCATCGCCATTTTTGCCATCGTTTTCGTTCTTTGCCTCTCCGCTCCCGGCGCCCCGTTTTTCGTTGCGCTGCTCGTTGCCGGAACGCCGTGCGGCTGGCGCGCACTTAGCAGCATACAGCCGCGTATGTTCCTGTTTCTCCCCATCATTGGGTGGCTCATTTATTTTGGAATCAAGCTTTTTCTTTCTTACTGGATCGGCTCTATCGCCATGCCCATGCAGATTGTTAAGGCATTTCGAGCTGCCCGTGCCACAGAGCATACGTTGGCCCAATAACAAAACAGCACCGAATTAAACAAATGCGCAGCGCGAAATTCGATTGCTGCGCATTGATTCTGCAATTTTCCCGTCCGTGCCAATCCTATTGCATAATCTTGAACGCGATTGACAGTCACATGACCATATGTTATACTATGCACAAACAAGGTGAGGAGGTTTCCATGATCGGTCTTTTGCCTGGTTCCACGATCGAAGTGGAGCTTTCACACCCTGGTGTTGCGGATCGCCTGCTTGCGCCGATGTTTATCCCGGGCGGGCTCGTGCTTTCACAGGTTGCAGAAATCACCGGTCTTGCCCCGCACACCATCCAAAATTGGGTAAAGCGCGGGTTTGTGCCACCGCCCCGCGGAAAGCGGTATGCACGTGATCAGCTTTCGCGCTTGCTTATCATCAATGCGCTCAAGGATTCTTTGCAGATTGAAAGCATCATTGCGCTCATTGCGCATGCGCGTGCGCACATGGATGAGCATGCAATGGGGGATACCCTGCTGTACAACCATTTTACAGACGCACTTGGCGCCCTTGGCACAGGTGTACCAACACGAAGCGCATTGCGCACAGCTGTAGAAGCATCGCTTGCAGATTATGCCGAGCCTTACGCCGGCGCAAAAGTGCGCCTTATCAATGTGCTTGAAATCATGCTGCTCGCATATTCTTCCAGCGTGCTGCACCAAAATGCAGAGCGCCTGCTTAAGGCGCTTGACCTATAATTGTTTCTATGGGGGAGGAATCAATATGCTTGCCTGGTGGGGATCGCTCGATGCGCTGGAACGCGGCTTTGCGTTTGTCGCCTTTCCAGCAACCGCACTGCTTTTGATCCAATTTGTGCTGACGCTCATCGGCCTTGGCCACGGTGCGGATGCGGACATGGATCTGACCATTGATGTGGATGGCGATGGTATCCCGGACATTCCGGATATCAGCGCCGCGGACGCATCTTCTATCGGAGATCAAGACGCCGGCTTCGGCGCGGGGCTTCAGCTTTTTTCCCTGCGCGGCATCATTGCGCTGTTTGCTGTGGGTGGCTGGGTTGGCCTGGCCCTGCTTCGCAGCGGTATGGACCGTGCTATTGCGGTATTGATTGCCGTTGCATCCGGCGCCTTCGCCATGGTTCTGACGGCGCTCATCCTTAAATCTTTCCTACGCCTGCAATGCAACGGTACGCTAGATGTGCGCAACGCCGTGGGACTTTCCGGTACTGTTTATTTAACGATCCCGCCTGCGCGCACGGAAGTGGGCAAAGTAACGCTGCTTTTGCAGGATCGGCTTACGCAGATTGATGCCGTAACCGATTGCCAAACGCCCATCAAAACCGGGGCAGAAGTCATTGTAATCGGCGTATCCGGCAAGACAACGCTGATCGTGCAGCCCAAAAGCTGAGCGATCATTTGATACAATTCAACATATCACAAGGGGGTAAACTCAAAATGCCTGGATTGGAAGGAATCCTTGCCGTAGTTGTAATCGCGGTGCTGTTGTTTTCCTTGCTGCTCGTGCTGCTCACGCGCTACAAGAAATGCCCTTCGGACAAGATCATGGTTATTTATGGCCAGGTGGGTCGTAACAAGGATGGTTCGAGCAAATCATCCATCTGCATCCATGGCGGCGCAGCATTTGTATGGCCGCTGGTGCAGGCCTATCAGTTTCTGGATCTTACACCCATGTCCCTGCAGGTAGATCTCGTCAACGCGCTTTCCCGCCAGAACATCCGCGTAGACGTCCCCTCCCGCTTCACGGTCGGAATCTCTACCGAGCAGGGCGTTATGCAGAATGCGGCGGAACGCCTGCTTGGCCTAAGCCTTGCTTCGATCCAGGAATTGGCAAAGGATATCATTTTCGGCCAGCTGCGCCTCGTTGTGGCGACGATGGACATTGAAGAAATCAATACCGACCGCGACAAGTTCCTTGAGGCAGTCTCCCGCAACGTGGAAACCGAACTTAAAAAGATCGGTTTGCGCTTAATCAACGTAAACGTAACGGACATCAGCGATGAGTCCGGATATATTACGGCGCTTGGCCGTGAAGCCGCTGCCAAAGCCATCAACGATGCAAAGAAATCCGTTGCGGAAAAGGAACGCGACGGCGCGATCGGCGAAGCGAATGCCAACATGGATCAGCGCATCAAGGTGGCGCAGGCAAACGCAACCGCCATCCAGGGTGAAAACGATGCGCGCATTGATGTAACCCGCTCCAACGCCAAGCTGCGCGAGCAGGAAGCGGAAGCACAGCGCGTTGCGACCGCAGCGGAAAAAGTGCAGGCGGCAAAAGCGCTTGAAGAATCCTACTCCGCAGAACGCGCAGCAGAAGAGGCCCGCGCAGCGCGCGAAAAGGCCACACTCGAAGCGGACATCATCGTGAAGACCGAAGTGGAAAAACGGCGCATTGAGCTCGAAGCCGAAGCCCAGGCCGAGCAGATCCGGCGCAAAGCACGCGGTGAAGCAGACGCGATCTACATGCGCATGGAAGCGGAAGCCCGCGGCGCGCAGGAAATGCTCATCAAGCAGGCAGATGGTTTCTCCCAGGTGGTCGCCGCAGCAGGCAACCCGGCGGATGCATTGCGCCTCATGCTGGCCGACAAGATGGAAGCGCTCATGCAGATCCAAGTGGATGCCATCAAGAACATCAAGATCGACAAAGTTACCGTTTGGGATGGGGCGAATGGCGACAAGACTGCAACTGCCAATTTCCTCTCCGGCATCGTAAAGAGCATCCCGCCCATGCAGGAGCTATTTGACATGGCAGGCATGCAGCTTCCCAGCTATCTCGGTGCAGCCAAGGGCGAAGGCACTGCGGAAGCGGAAGCAGCGTCCAAAAAGGAAACGTAATACAAAGCCGATATAAGAACCAAGCAGCGATGCAAAAAGTGGCTTTCGCCACTTTTTGCATCGCTTTTATTTGCCTATTCTACCCGATTAAGCTTCCGGTTCGGATTCGGATACATCGCTATACGCCGAAACGATCTCATACACCACGTTTACCTTCGCGGTTATGGTAAGCTCTCCTGTGCTGACCGGAACATCGTTCGCGCTGGGGCTGCTGGTAGCCTCCGGGACTTCTTCCACGAATGTATTGTCGTAAAGGTATGGCTGGTAGCTGCTGCTTACCTCGTTTACGGAGGCGGGAATCGGCGAGAGCTCCACCCCTAATGCCTCTGCCGTGGCTTCGGCCTTGCCCTGCGCTTGTGCCACCGCTGCTTTCAGCGCATCTTGATAAGCACCGGTGCTATCCGATACAGTAAACGCGAGGTTGGATGTGCCTGTTGCTCCTGCGGCAATCGCATCCGAAATTACCTTTCCCACCGAATCGATCTCCCGTACCGTGACGCTGAGCACATTGCGCATGGAATACCCCGTAAGCTCAGCGGGTGATTTTTCATAGTTATATTCTTCAGACAAGGAAACACTCTCCGTTTTGATGTCCGCATCCTGGATGCCGTTGGCCTTGAGGGAAGCAAGCACAGCCTCCGTCAATTCGGCATTGATGCGCTGCGCCTCCGCCGCCTTTTGCTCCGTGGTGTTGATCAAAATGGAAACGCTCGCAAGATCCGGCGTAAGCCTTACTTCTCCTTCGCCGTTCACGGTGAGCGTGTCGCGTTCAGATGCGTCCTGGGTAATATGAACGTCTGGGGAGATCACGGTGGATTGGGGTTGGGAATTCTGTGCGATCTGCTCCTCGGATTTGCAGCCGGCAAGCAAGGCCATGCACAAAGCTGCAGCACCAATCACGACGAGTTTCTTCTTCATTGTTTTTTGCTCTCCTCATATAATTTTTCTGTTTTTTCCGCTTCGTCCTTATGTGCCCTGCGGCGTTTGCGTGCCGCGCGGATGCAGATAAGTACTACCGCAGCAATGATGCCCAACACGATGAGCACCGGCAGCGCTGAAACGAGCCACACGAACGCATTCACAAAAAACGCGCCAACACCATGCAGTGAGTCTGAGAAGCCCGCCTGGATCCGCTCGCCCACGCTCTTTGCGCCAGCCGGTCCTTCGCGGTAAATGGTTTCATACACCGTCACATCCACCGTGCTGTATTCAATCAGCGCATCGTAGCGGCGCAGCTCGCCGGTCAGCGATTCAATCTCCAGCATCACGCGGGCGATTTCCTCTTCAAGCGCCAGCACATCCGCAAGGTTATCCGTTTGCACCAAGATGTTTTCCAGCCGTTCCAGCTGGGTGTTGAGCACAGAAAGGCGCGTTTCCTTATCGAAGTAAGCCGTGGTAACATCGTCCGTATAGACCCACTCGCTCTGCACGTTCCCCATTGTTTTCAAGTCGGAGAAGAATGCTTCCGCCTTTTCAGCGGGAACACGCAGGGAAAGCGTAGCTGTACGGCCGCTATCGCCATAAAACTCCGGCTCTTTTCCATCGATGTAGGAGTTCTGCACATACCCGCCCATCGCCGTAAGGCGCTCCTTCAAGGCAACAATCAAAGCATCAAACCCATCCGTTTCCAGCCGGATATCGTAGGTCATGATTACCTTTCGGCCCCCATAAAGTGCCTGCGCGTCATCCGCCTGTTTAACCTCTTCTGGGCTTGCGCTCAGCCCATAAGAAGCATCATATGCAGCTTCACCGCTTCCTTCCACCGCCATCTGCGGGCGTTCGCTCATGCTTTCATCGCTGCTGGTGGCATTGTTTTTATTGGCAGCGCATCCTGCAAACAGAAGCAGGAACGCTAACATGGCCGCCATAAGCCCGGTTCGCCGTTTCACCTGGTTACCTCCTCCGCAAAGCTGATTTAAAGCAAAACAAGCGTTCTTTGCATTTTGCTTTAATATTAATTATAACGCAATTAAACACTTTATGGTTGCGGAATCGTTCAAATTGTGGTAAACTCTCTTTCGTAATCCGCCGAAGTGATGGAATTGGCAGACGTGACGGACTCAAAATCTACTTCGCCATCCTCCGTGACATTCGGCGAAGAGCCCACGTTTAGGGCATTTTTGACAATCGAATATCCGATTTTTGCTTCTACATCCCTCCTAACATCCCTCCATTTTCCGAGATTTGTTCTCTAAGGGATTGAAGATGCGCCGGTGTGATGGAATTGGCAGACGTGACGGATTCAAAATCCGTTGTTGGCGACAACGTGTGGGTTCGAGTCCCACCACCGGCACCATGCCCGAAAACCAGCATAACATCTAAGGTTTTCGGGCTTTTCTTATCCCCCCAAATCCCTCGCTTTTAAGGAAAGTACCGTTATTTCAGCTGTATCCTTTCTGCCTTGGGAAATGTTAGGTCGGAAAAACACTTAAAATCGCATTCGCCGAAGATACTTTTGAACTGTAATCCAAGTGGGTGTAAATGTTGGAAGTCGTAGATATATCGCTATGCCCAAGCCATTCTTGAATCTCTTTCAAGCTCACACCATGTGCGTACAGGAGACTGGCGCAGCTATGCCGAAGGTCATGAAATCTGATCTTTTTCAACTCATTGTTTGCAAGAACAATAGCGAAGTTCTGAGTAATGAAGTTAGGTTTTACAAGCTCACCCAGCTCATTCACATAAATGTAGTCCAAATACTTTCTGCAATACGCGTTACCACATACCCGCCGATTGGATTCTTGCTCCGCTCTCATGCGAAGCAGCAGCTCCTCAAACGGTTTTACCAACGGCAATGTGCGATGACTGGACTTTGTTTTCGTCCGCTCCTTGTCAATCATAGTTACCTTACCATCCAACATGACTTCTGTGACGGTATGCTTGATTGTGAAGGTTTTGCGTTCAAAATCAATCGCATCCCATTTTATGCCGACGATCTCACTACGGCGTAAACCATAGAATGCGCCAAGGATGACGGCAAACTCGATACGCTGGCCTATGACGGCGGCAAACAGTTTTTTTAACTCCTTTTCGTTGTAGGTGGTAGCTACATATTTGTTCTTCTTTGGTCGCTCTACCCTATCTGCCGGATTAAAGTCGATCAAGCCGAGCTTCAGCGCGTATTGGAGAGCCTTTCTTATGTTGGCGTGACGATGAATCACAGTATTGGCGCTTACCTTCTCCACATTCAAGCTATACAGGTAGTAATCTTGAATATGTTTAGGAGTAAGCTCCGAGAGCGTAAGCCCCTTGTCCCTAAAATAAGGATTGATGCGGCTTTTGATTACCATAGCATAATTGGCATAGGTGGTAATCTCTACGCTGTTCTTCATCATTTCCAGCCATTCCAACATAAACTCCGTAAACAAGATGTTCTTTGGATTGTTCTTGCTATCGCCGGAAACGCCGTTGTCAAAGTTCTGTCGGGCTTCCATGAGCATGGCTTCCGCCCGCTTTTTGTTTCCCTTAATAGGAAGTCCTGTACTGATGGATTTGGTTTTTCGATTGCCAAGAGCATCTTTGTAGCTCAAAACAATCTGAAAAGTCCCGTTTTTTTCTCTTAGGTGCCCTGCTACCATTTTATAATCCTCCTTTTGTTGTAGCAGCCACATTCACCCGTTGTTGACGATTTCAGTATAGCAACGGGCAGATAGCGACGCAAAGGTACGAAGTCAGCCGCAATGGATTACATTGAGGTAGGCAAAAATGTGAAGCTTCGGGATTTTATAGGTGCGCCCAATTCTGAAATGAGCGATCTTGTTTTCATGTAAAAGCCGATATGCAGATTTTTCGCAGATACCCAACATCTCACTCATCTGCTCCACAGATACAACATCGGGATAATCACGAAACATAACCCGATAAGCGTCTCTTTTGGATAATGTAGGACTCATGATAACACCTCACAAGTGTAAGCTGTAAATCAACGGCGGTCCATGTGAATCTGCACGATGGCAGCAATAGACCGCCGTGCATATTTCCATATCTTCAACGCGCCTCTATTCGACACTACTCCCCGAGGCGTATGGGCAGCATATCAGACTGACGGGAGCGTCCGCCATCATTGGGTTTTCACCACCCCGGCAACGCCCGGGCTGCGCTCTGGAACTTAATCTCGACTGCGCAGAAGTATCATTATAGGCCTCACGGGTCATGGCGAATCTCCTTTGCTTCTCGGGAGATTAGCAGGCCGCATATTGTACCATATGCGTTTTTGCGCTCTCTGTGGGGCTAACGTATCTGATAATACTGGTTATGTGGTTTTCAATGTGCATTTGGCTGTCTGCTCGTCAAAGCCCACTTTGAAAGCGGGCTTTGACAGAAAGGCACGCCCAAATCCCGCAGGAGGAGCGCGGAAAGGGACGCGCTCCTGTCCATACGGGCGGGAGAATTAGACTATTAGCTTAAAGTTCAATATGCGGGTTATGAGCTTGGTTTCCAGTCGCCGCCGCATTTCCTCATCAACGCCAAGGAAGGGTGTTCCGTTTTCATCGTAAAGCTGTCTTGTAGACAGAGCTGCAATATAGCCTGCATAATACTTTACTACTGCGTTGATTGCGTCCGCATCGCCATTTATAGCTGCGGCTATGACGGGAAACGGTAGCAAAGCGGGTGCCGCTTTTGTTTTATTCGCCATATTGTTAATCCTCCAAATAGTCCCTCATCTGTTTGAGAGAGCTTGTCCGCTGATAACAGACCGTCCGACGTGCCCGATCCAGGCAAGCGGCAATTTCACCATCATTCATGCCAAGAAAGAAAGCCAGGAGAATGACATCGCGCTTTTCCTTTGTCAGATGAGAAAGTGCCTTGCCAACAGCCTCGCTTCTTACGAGGACATCGTATCCGACAACGGTGAAACAGTAATATTCGGACGGATAGACATCTTCCATGCAAAGCCAATTCTGCTCTTTTTGCGACAGGTCCGAAAACAATTTTTCATTATTACCTCGCCGCGCAAGCTCCTTCTTCTGCTTTTTTGCTTCACCTGCAATCACCAGTTTTGCAAAACGGTCAAATTGGTGCTGTATGGTTTTCTGCTGGAAAGAAGATAGCTCCAAGAGAGTTCACCTCCTTCCATCCCCACGGAAGCGGTACATTTCCCCTTTCGTCCAATATCCCCCTCTGCGGGCGCGATTTTGGCAAAGCCCAATGAATCTTTTTTGAATAAAGTTTGAAATGCTGCTCTGTATATATCCGAACGAGTCGTTTTCATCTGTAAACCTCCGTAAAAGCTTGATTTTTATGCGAGAATCAAGAAAAAATGGAGGTGATCGAGCGCACCGTGAAACCCTACGACTTTCACGGCGTTTGGCAGACGGGTTTTTTACTCCGTCCTGTGTTCTTTTAAGGGTAATGGAATTCGCGCATCCATATCGGCCGAGTATTTGTTTCTTTATGAAAATTTAGGCGACAAGCTTTCATAAGCCATGGTTGGATTCGCAAAAGAAGAGAAGCGCAATGCGGCAAACGCCGCAGCAGCAAGCAGTGCATATTTCATTTTGGGAAACGGTGAAAAAGTAAAACCGCTACAGAGGAAGCGGCCTCTACAGCGGTAAAAACGTCATTTCATCTTCATCATTCGGGCAAACTTACCGACCACAATCAGCGCAACGACGACGGCGATAATGGCGAAGGCCACGAGCGCGCTGACCTACCACTGGCTCATGGCGCATGGCGCGCTTCTGTTCCTGCTCGGCTTTCTCTTCCGCCTCGGTCTTTTCGCCCGCAATGACGGGCTGCTTGATCTCAGTAGACAACTGCGGCTCCACAGTGTGGGATTCGCCCGTGTCGTCCGTATAGGAAATGATATAACGGCGCTGGTTTTGCCATAGCTTTCGGTGTATCCCTCGGTCATGGAGAGCATCCCAATAAATACCTTCAGTTCGCCGTATCCGACTTCACCCGGCACCGGGCGCTGCCGTATTCGATGCCTCGGCGATATTTGCGGGCGTTTTTTCCTTTGGCGTACACCGCCAGCCGGACGATGACCGCCCCGGCAATACCTGCCAGCAGGTCCAGCGGATGCAGGCTTGGTGCCGCATAAGAAAACGCCTCCGTAAAGCCTTGGCTCAAATGCAGGAACTTTTCAGAGGCGTCAAGGCCGGGCGCGAGGCGCACCGCCTGGCAGAGCTTATCAAAGAGATACACGAACAGCAGATATGGAAGGTTGAGGATGAGAATCTTCTTCAAATCAACCGTCATAATTCCACACCCCGGTCTTTGGTCTTGACCTTCTCCCGCTGGCGGTGCTGGGTTTTGGCCTGCTGCTTTGCCTGGTCCAGCTCCTTGCGGATGGAGGGCTTTTTCTCTTTCTCCAGGTTCTTTGCGGAAAACTCCCGAAAAGCCGCCGTGATGACGTCGGCATCCCGGCCCTTGAAGAACACCAGGTAGCGGGGTATCTCGCCGCTGGTATCCTTTTTCAGTGCAAAGTCAATGCCGTATTTCTTGGCGGTGGCGGAAAAGGCCCGGATGTTCTGGTCGGTGATTTCGATGTTGGAAACGCCGGTGTTGTGCTTCATAAGCTGCCGGAGGGTCTGCTTGCCGTGGTGCAGCTTGGTCTTGCGGCCGGTCACTCCTTTCTGCATCTCGTCCAGCACTTTTTTCATGGCCTGTTGCAGCATCCCGGCGGAGAGCTTGGTGGCCTCCACACAGAGGGCAACGGTGCGCTGGGTGACTTCTTCCTGCATGAGTGATTACCTCCTTTCTCCGCTGCCGTACAGGTCGTGGTTCACCAGGGACGCATAGTAGCTGTCGATGGTGGCCGGGGCGTTATACAGGGCAGCCAGCAGATATTTCTTGATGTTGCGGACATAGGTGGTGTTCTCCCGCATACGGTCCAACACATACTCGATGTGGGAACTGTTCAGCTTCAGGAACCGGGATTTGACCACCTCCGCCGGATAGTCGTCCCCGGCAATGCGGATCGTCTCCCTGCGGGAACAGACGGTATCCACCATGAGCTCCACCAA